>JAEZUM010000073.1 GCA_023421075.1 Bacillota bacterium | reverse complement strand
GCTTTGCGTAGCAAAGACGTTGCGAGGAGTCGCGGGTTCGAATGTCTCCGCTCCGGTCCGTGCAGAACCGGGGTCCACTGGACCTCGTGCACCGTCTCGCGCTGTCCCCATTTAGTCTCAGTTACTTAAAAGTTCATCTTTGACCATTGCATAATTGGTATAAGTTGGCAGAAATAACAAAGGATGATATAATAAGTTAGGTTCTTAGTAACTAAGTCAATTATGACATATAGACATAGGTAAATAAGTAAATAGATGGAGGAAGATATATGATTGCAGATTTACATGTACATACTAAGTTTTCATGTGATTCAGAGGCTGAGATGGAGCAATATGCGAAAAAGGCACTTGAGAAAAATTGCAGTTATATATGTTTTACAGACCATGTAGATTTTAATAAGAATGATTACGGGTGTGGTTATTATTCTAGTGATAAATTCTTTGAAGAATTTAGTATAATAAGAAAAAAGTATAGCAATCATAAAGCTTTATCCATCTTATCTGGCATTGAATTCTCAGAACCACACTTATATAAAAACCAATTAAATACTTTGAAAGAATATCCTTATGATTACATAATAGGAAGTATTCATTGGGTCAAAGATATGTTTCCCAACAAAGAAGTCAGAGACAAATATTCAGCGAATGAATTTTATGAAATGTATTGGGATGAAGTGTTAGAAGCAGTTAAAGCAGGAGGATTTGACTGTCTTGGACATATTGATTTCCCAAAACGATATTATATGGAAACCATTTATGAACCAAATTTATTATGCGAAATATTTGATACAATGATAGGCAAGAATATCGTTTTAGAAATTAATACATCATCCTTAAGAAAGGGTATTACGGAACCTATGCCTGGAAAAGAAATATTGAATATATATAAGCAGTGTGGCGGTAAATTTGTAACGATCGGTTCTGATGCTCACGAAGAAAAAGACTTACTCTCCGATTATTTTACCGCTCAAAAACTTATTGAGAATATGAAATTACAGCAAGTATTCTTTATCAAGCACCAAATGAAAATCCTTTGATTATATCAATACTTGAAACTTCACCCTGTTTATTAATATTAGATGTGTTGGAAGTGCAATATTCGAAATTTGGATTCTATTTGTGATCAATACAATGGAGGAATACCAATGAAAGATAATGTGAATGTTATAGCTGTCTTAAATAATATGAAAAACAAATTATTAATGTGCAAGCGTAGAAATAATCCTTATCAGGGATTGCTAAACTTAGTTGGGGGAAAAATCGAACCGCACGAAGCTTCATTTAACGCTGCGCATAGGGAGTTATTCGAAGAAACATCAATAACTGAGAATGATATCAAATTACACTATTTAATGGATTTCAATTATTATCTCTTTGATATAAGACTTGAAGTCTATTTTGGTGTTTTAAATAAGGATTTTTTTGTTCACGGCGACGAAAATGAATTAATATGGATAGATTTAAATGAAGATTTTTTCGATATGAAACGTTTTGCAGGGGAAGGAAACATCGGACATATAATGGCACATGTGAAATCATATTACCATATATAACAAAACACATACTTCTTGTGTGCAAGTATGTGCGTAGATAAATAACTGAAGCCGTAAACCTCCTTTTTATAAGTATTTGTGTGCGGGGATATGTTTGAATGTCTACGATCCGGTACACTGGACCTCGTGCTTCTCCGCTCCGCGCTTAATAAAAAAGTAGATCATAAGATGGTCTACTTTTTATTCTGTCGAAATAGAATTCTAACTCTCACAGACCGAGCATTAGCAAGAACAAGAAATGAGGCTCACACGCCGAGATTCTTAAAATGATAGTGTTAATAATACACACGATTTTATATTGTGTATATGGTTATATGGAATAACGGGGTATATAAGATTTTAATTAATATAAATTGTGTTTTCTTAATTTTAATCAAGATTACTTAATAATATTTTGTTATAATGTCCTAATAAGGAGGTGTTTCATGAGCGCTTTAGTCAACATATTTAAATCCATTGAATATATCAATAAAAATATAGCATCGGAAATAACAATTGAGCAATGTAGTATAATCGCTGATATGTCTGTTTCATATTACATAGATAAATTTAAACAGATACTAGGATATACACCATATAACTACATAAAGAAACGCCGTTTAGAATTAAGTATACCATTACTTTTAAGACAAAATCGTATTCTTGATATTGCTGTTGATAATGGTTATGGGAGTAATGAAGCATATACTAGAGCATTCTTACAAGAATATGGCATGGCACCATCTGAATACCGAAAAGCCGGAATAAAATGTACGATTGAAGAATTAAGCGATGTTGAAAAAATCGTTGCGTTTTTACCTGCGCCAAGACACATCGAATATTTTGGAGATTCATATTATTCGGAACATAAAGAAATTTACGACTCACTAATTAAAAAAGGGTTTTTTGATGATAAAACATTAGATTATCGAATTGAAGCTAAGCAATTGACAGAAAAATACTCATATGAATTCTCACAGATAATCTTAAGCTTAATAAAATTAAGTGATAATCTTTCCGAAGTATATTCGAACGTGCTAAAAATCAAACCATTACCAATTCTTTTATTTTATTCTTTTATAAAGGAATTAGCTGAAAATGGATTATTAGATTCTACAGCCTTTCATAAATACGTGATATGTGCAAATTGCAAAATTTTATCAGCAACACTGGGCGATGCAAATTTTATGCGTAAGCATGTCATACAAGAATACAAGGATAGAAATATTATTCTTTCTATTGAGGACATAAGCTGCTTAGGTTTTGGTTCTGAAAAGTGTATTAATAAATACTGTGATATATCGGGAGATGCAACGGGTGAAACAAATAATGGAGACTCACACGTCGAGTTTCAATGTCGAGGTTAAAAATTATTATTGACTCTCACGTTCCGTGATAGTGTAGTATAATTTCAGAGGTAAGAAACACTTAATCGCAGCCGGCAGATACAGTGTTATATTATCCTATTTAAAGTAGGGAGATGATTGTTATGAGAACGGTAAAACAAGTTGCAGAGCTAACCGGAATCAGTTGCAGAACTTTACAATATTATGATGAAATAGGGGTATTTAAACCTACCGAAGTAACTGCTTCCGGTTATCGCTTGTATGACGATGAATCTCTAAAAATATTACAACAGGTACTATTTTTCAAAGAATTGGATTTCCCATTAAAGGATATCAAAGAAATTATGGCAAATCCGAACTTTGACAAACTAAAAGCATTTACAAAGCAGAAAGAGTTAATTCGTGTAAAGCGTGATCGATTGGATGGATTACTCAACTTATTGGAGAAGTTGGAAAAAGGAGAGTCGTGTATGAGTTTTAAAGAGTTTGATATGAGTGAGTATTTACAGGTCTTAGATCAGTTTAAAGCCGAGCATACTGAGGAAGTGATTAAACACTGGGGTAGTGTAGAAGCTTATGATAAATTTGTAAATCAAATAAAAGATAATGAATCGGAAGTGGCAAAAGTTGCTATTAAGCAATACGGTAGTATCGAAAAGTACACTGAAGCAATGAAGGAGAATATGGGTCATTTCTCAGAAAATATAGAGAGATTTCAGAGCCTCACCGAGAAAAACAATTATTTGGAAAGAAATAAGATGTTAACTGCCCAACTTGTTGCAGATATTACGAAGGATGTTTCTTCCAAAGAAATCCAGGTTATGGTACAAGAACTGATCATGATGGGTGACGAAGTAATATCCAGCATGAATATGGGAGAAAATTATTGGAATATGGTTATTGATGGGTATCTTCACGATACAACATTAATAGAGGCGAATGATAGAATATATGGTGCTGGCGCATCTGAATTTATGGGAAGAGCCTTTCAATGCTATTTCAATTGACTTCCTAAATTAGGAAAAGTATAATAGGGTAAATTGTATGCTATTTCTAAAAACAAGGAGGTATTCGTGATATGGATGAATTGAAAATTAAAATGTACACATTTACGTTGGATTGCAAGGACCCGCATGATTTAGCAAAATTTTATGCGGCGCTGCTCAAGTGGGAGTCAATGTCTCTCGATGAAGGATGGGCCTGTGTCTATGCTCCCGGAACCAATCAGGGTTCCTATCCGAGTATCTTGTTTCAACAAAACCCTGAGTACAAACCGCCTGTATGGCCGGAAGCTCCCGGTGCTCAACAGCAGATGGCACATTTGGACTTCGCTGTTAATGATGTTGAAAAAGCAGTGCAACATGCCATCGATTGTGGTGCGACCCTCGCAGCAGAGCAATTCTCCGATGATTGGAGAGTTATGTTTGACCCCGCAGGACACCCTTTTTGCTTATGTCAAATGAAATCAATTATCGAAAGCGCTCATTTTGGGTTGTTATAACTTATAGCATTAACCTAGTTACCGTCCCCCCGGAACTCTTGATTCTCAAGACTTCTGGGGGATTTTTATTGCTGTTAAATGTAGTTTCTTATCCTTTCAGTTTCAATTACTGGATCATTAACTATTTTCTAATTTTTAACATAATTATTGACAAACGATAATTTTATAACTATAATTATCGTAAAACAATAATTATAAGGAGTATATATGATTAGAAAACTAGAGATTTCGTTTGTAATAGAAGGTGTACTGTCCATCTGCCTGGCAGTTATCATGTTCTATGGTGTAGGTCTGAGCAACCCCTTATTCATTCTTTCCATGCCCTTTGATCTGATCGGCAAGGGACTTCGATGGCTTTCTTTAGGCTCATTTACAGGTAATATCACTGCTCTTCTACTGTATATTGCTCTATCGCTGACTCCACTGCTGTTACTATCCATCAGAGCTGTTCGACACAAGTTAAATAAGTCTGATCTACTGCTGCCTATCATAAGCATTTACAGCTTTTACATGATGTATGAGTTTATTAATCCACAGCTCATGCTTCATCATACCTTCGCTATTTTGTCTGATGCAACCTTTATTCCGATGATAAAACTATCGTTCTCCTTTGTCTTCTATACCTTACTGATTGCATATCTCATATTGAATATGATTTCTCATTTAAATGACAGTCCGATGGAGAATAAGTTAGGTCAGCTATGCTTCCATTTGAGCAGATTATTAGTTCTACTCTCCGGGATTTATACCTTTTTGATTAGCTACTTTATCTCCTTTAAGCTCTTTCAAAATATTGATATATATTTTTCAGAAAACAGAGGATCCATTAACCTTTATTACCTGCTGATAGACTATGTTCTGGAGACGTTACCCATCCTATTTACAATCCTAACCCTGATATCCGGTGTTGGCCTTCTCCTCGCCATGGTTACTGATCATTTGAAGGAGAAGGAATTCCTTGCAGCCAAGAAGTTGAGTATCATCAGTAAACAGACGGTTTATGTTACAGTAGCGTGTAATATAGCCTCCAATGCACTCCAGTTTCTTTTTTCCAACCAACTGAATGACACAAATTATACCTTAGATATTTCTCTCCTTCCCTTGGTCATTGCCTTTCTGGCCGTTATTTTATCAAGATATTTTAAGGAATCCATGGATTTATACGAAGATAATAACATGATTATATAGGAGTTAAATATATGGCAATCAAAGTACATTTGGAAGATATACTGAAGGAAAGGAATATGACTTCAAAGGAATTATGTAAGCTGGTCGATATCACCGAGGCCAACCTATCTGTTCTTCGAAGCGGTAAGGCAAAAGGTGTCCGTTTTTCCACATTGAATAAAATCTGCTGCTATTTGCAATGCGATGTTGGCGATATCCTTTCCTGCGATGGAATCTTGGAGGTTGATGATGAAGAATAAAAGAAAATTAATGATAATCACTACTATAGTAATACTGCTTTGCACCATTTTACTGACGGGCTGTCAGCTGGCAATCCCTACCACCAATACCGCTGTGCCCACGGATCAGCTCTGTGGCGTGTTTGTCACGATAGGTTATCGTAACCTACCGGTGAAGGAGGACGCACTCCTTAATGCAGCAATATCCATCGACAAAAATGGCGAAATCAGTCTGGACGAATCGGTCAGTCAATCTTTATTTGAAACCCGATTTGAGGGAAAGATCAACGAAGAGGGGAATAACGTGGTTTTTGACGGCATCAGCGGATATTATATGGGAAATCTTATATCAACGGATGCAAACGGCCAATCCTACAACACGCTAATGTGTGACCCTGCACTAACCAATGTTAACTATGCTGTTAATGTCACGGATACTTCGGAGGAGAATAAAACGGAAGCAACCTTATATGTCAGTAAGAACTTTCGGGAGGCGTTCTATCTTAATCCTGTCTATCTGACCGGTGACGGAAGCTATTATACGATTCTTGGCAATTCACAGGGTACTTCCTTTCGTGGTGAGGTTAGTACGGTCTGTTCTCAGACCATAGACAGTGCGATTACCACAAAGCATGGTGACTCATCGAAGACCGTGAAAAATAGTTATAAAGTAAATGTTGCGGTCGTTGAGACAGTGACGAAGACGATAATCAAAGAAATGAATGAGGAAGACGAATTAATAAAAGTTACCGAATATCTGCCTGGCTCACCGGAGGAATTTAGCGTTAACAGAGAGACCTCTTATGTCATTGTCGAGGAAGAATTAGATAGCTCCACAAAAGTAAGCAGAGTAAACAGAAGTGTCTATGTTCCCTTACCAAAAGCTTCAACGGAAACTACCAATCAGCATCGCTGTAATTTCTCTGGCGAGAGCGATGTAATTGCTCCCAAGTATGTTAAATTCATATGTGAATAAGGAACCTATATCAAGAGTGCTGTCTCCCAATAATTATAGAATTAACGTTGAGATAGCCCTCTAGATAAAAGAGAGGAAAATAAAAAATGAGATGCTTGCTTAAAAATGCAACGACCATTGATCGTAACGGAGATAGAGTATCTGTTCATATCTTAACCGATGATAATAAAATCCTTAAGATATCCAGAGAAACTCTTGATATACCTGCCATGGAATATGATTTAAGTGGTTATACATTGTTGCCCGGGTTTATTCATACCCATGTCCACCTTATGGACTGTTTTGATGGCTTTAATACCGACAAGCTCAAAAAGTGGCTTATGTCCGGCATTACCTATTTACGTGATGAAGGAATTCTTTCAAGACACAACGCGCAGGATGCTGTTATGTGGAGAGAAAGTATTAAGAAATCTTGTATGTTCCCTAGTCTGGCCGTATGCGGTAAGTTTCTTTCTGCCGTCAATGGGCAAGGTGGCGTAGCCCCTATTGAAATCGCGAATGAAACCGAGGCTCGAGATGCTGTCAAGATGCAGGTAGATGCAGGAGTTGACCATATCAAGATCTCGCTAGATGAAGGATATGACGCTTACACTCAAAGCTTGAATCTGCTTCCATTCAATATATTAGCTGCTATATGTGATGAAGCTCATAAGCTCGGCAAAAAAGTATCCGCTCATGTAAATCGATCGGATAAATTAGAAATATTATTAAAGGCGGGGATCGATGAAGCAGCGCATACTTGTCTTGATAAAATCCCGGATGTAACACTGGAGTATATGGTGAAGAATAATGTGTATATGACACCGACCCTATGCGTATATGGCGAAATCACAACAAAGTGGGGCGCTCCGTTTTTATCCTCTGCTATGGATAACACAAAAAGGTTTATTGATATGGGTGGTACGATCGGATTAGGAAATGATTTTATTGAAGAAAAAGAAATCTGGTCACCGGTCGGAATGCCGTTTATGGAAATAGAACTGTTACTCAAAGCCGGACTCACCATGAATCAAATCATTGATGCAGCAACCTTAGGCGGTGCTAAAATAATAGATAAAGACAATTACGGTAAAATCGAAGAAAATTGTATGGCGGACCTAATCGCTGTAAAAGGTAATCCCTATGAATTGCCCTATCTGTTATCAAATATTAACTTTGTAATGAAGGATGGCATCGTGGTAAAAAATATCTAATAATTAGAATTGAGGTTCCCGTATGATACAAATAACAAAAGATATGATTATAAAAAATACAGAAAAGGTACTTTATGATCAATCTCCGAGCTTCTCCGGTATTGTAAGTCAAGAATGCAAAGGGAAGCTATGGGTAGATAATACCAACGCTCCGAATATCGCGATTGCAGAGTCTTATGCCGTTGGAAGCTTTGCTTTTCTTGGAACAGATTTGTCAGAGGGAGAATATCTTCATTTAAAAGATTTTCTGGAAAAGGAGCTGTTTTATGACCTTAAGAAGAATGGTTATAGCTGTTTTGAATTTTCCATCGAAAGCAATACCCTAGGCGAAAACATTCTGGAAATGTTCAAGGACAAAGAAATTCAGACGGAGAAAGAATTCTCTTATCGGATTACTACTATTCCTAACAAGATTAAGCCCGAACTTCCAGAGGAATATCAAATCCAAAAGGTAGATCGCATATTTTGGAACATGCTATCCCAAGGAAATTATGAGAATAAGGAATTCTTAACTAAGCGCTTATTGGAATCCTGGCCTTCCTTTAAAGATTTTGAACATAAAAGTATTGCCTATTGTGTTCTTTATGAAAATAGAATAGTCTCCGTAATCGTTGGAACGGCATCGTTTCGAAATGTGATTGCAATCGATATTGAAACCGAACAAAATCATAGAGGACAGGGCTTGGCATATGCTATGGCGATAGAGTTTATCACGGATTGTCTGTACAACGATTATATCCCACAGTGGGATTGTGTTGAATCAAACCAAAATTCTATGAACCTGGCCGAGAAATTAGGATTTCAGAAAAATCATGAAAATACTGTCTATTGGTTTGATATTTAATATAGTAATTTATGATGACAAGTAGTAAGCTATCAACCTTTTCTATTTTAAATACCTATGTTATGCTTTATTCAGTTTTATCATCTGAGAACGAACAGTTATCTTCATTTCCTTATAATAAGGAATAAAGAACGCTCAATTTGTATTATTCTGAACATAATGAAAGGAAATGTACGAAGCTATGAAGATTGTAGTTGCGATCGATTCATTAAAAGGAAGCTTGTCTTCCATGGAAGCAGGTACTTGCATCAAAGATGGAATTCTGAGTGTATGTGATGCACAGGTAGTTGTAAGACCTCTGGCAGATGGTGGGGAAGGAACTGTTGATGCTCTTCTAACGGGTATGGGTGGCAGAGAAATACAGATTGAGGTCACCGGCCCCTTAGGTCAAAGATTGTCATGCATATATGGTATTCTTGATGACAATAAGACTGCCATCCTGGAAATGGCCGCAGCGGCAGGGATCAAATTAGTTCCTAAGGAGTGCTTAAATCCTCTTAATACCACCACCTATGGTGTCGGTGAGATGATTAAGGATGCAATCTTACGAGGATGCCGAAATTTCATCATTGGGATAGGGGGAAGTGCTACGAATGATGGAGGAATCGGAATGCTTCAGGCCCTTGGTTATGAGTTCTTGGACAAGGAAGGCAAGCCGATCGGATCCAGCGGCAGCGAACTAATACGAATCGCCGGTATTCGCACGGAAGCTGCCCTACAAGAATTAACGGATTGTTCCTTTCAAATCGCCTGTGATGTAACGAATCCACTTTGCGGACCAAACGGAGCTTCTTATGTGTTCGGTCCACAAAAAGGTGCAACACCGGAAATTGTTGAATATCTCGATAAGGGTCTAGGTAATCTCGCTGAGGTTGTGAAGAAGGATCTGGGAAAAGATACCTCCAACGTTCCCGGGACCGGCGCAGCCGGCGGACTTGGTTATGCTTTTCTAACCTTTCTTAATGGTAATCTTGAATCGGGAATTAATATCATTTTGAAGGAAACAAGATTGGAAGAGGAAATCAGAGATGCAGATTTTGTGATTACGGGAGAGGGAAAGCTTGATTTTCAGACCGCTATGGGCAAAGCTCCGATCGGCGTAGCCAAATTGGCCAAGAAACATGGCAAGAAAGTCATCGCCTTTGCAGGCGGCACCACGAAGGATGCTGCTAAATGCAATGAGGAAGGGATTGATGCTTATTTCAGTATTCTTCAGCTTCCGATGTCAGTGGAAGAAGCCATGGAGTACGACACCGCTCGTTATAATTTAAGAACTTCAGCAGCTCAGGTATTTCGGTTGATTCATAGCCTCCAGGCTCGGTAACTTAAATATCCGTAGCGCCTCCTGCTAACTGCCTCATTACTCGAAGCCATCCATATTTCTGATTATGCCATATTCTTTTGTTTTGGAAGAAAGCTGCCCTATTCCATACTGTCTGACAAAAGTCAACTTAGTATCGAACATGGCAGCTTTGTTATGAGTATTCAAAAGCATACTAATTGTTATAAAATCACGTAACTTACAGCTCAATTTTATGATTCAATTATTTCAATGGATGCATTAATACTTCGTATCATAAGGCCAGGGTTGACCACCGGCAATACATCCACCGTCTACCCTATATTCACAGCCGGTGATATAGGCAGAAGCATCCGAGGCAAGTAGAATACATACACCTACAATATCCTCCGGCTGACCGGGACGGTTCATTGCAATTCGGTCCAGTAGATATTTAGAACGTTCCGGATGCTGCCAGGTAACGGTGGTAAGCGGTGTCTGAATATGACCCGGACTGATTGCATTTGCCCTGATATTGAACTTCGCCCATTCCACTGCCTGAGCCTTGGTTAATGCTACAATTCCACTCTTGGTCGCTGCGTAGACGGAGCAACCGCCGAGAACCCAGCCTGTATTATGAGAGCCAATATTAATGATACTTCCATAATTCTGTTTTCTCATATAATGTCCGACTGCTTGGGATACCAGGAATACTCCTTTTAAATTAATATCCATGATACGGTCATAGGTCTCCTCTTCTACATCCAGAATCCCTTCCCTTTTATTAATTCCCGCACAGTTCACCAGAACATCAATATGTCCATACATAGAACCCACTTCATCCACACAGGTATTGATATTGTCTTTCTCTAAGACATTTAAGACATGAGAGGAGGCTTTGCCCCCTTCCTGCTCGATCTTATCCTTCAGCTCATCCAGCCGTTCTTTATTAATATCACATAAGGCAACGGTAGCACCTGCCTTAGCAAGACCTTCACAAAGCTCACTACCGATCCCGCCTGCCGCTCCGGTGAATAAGACAACCTTCCCTTCCAATGAGAACAAATTCTCAATATATGATTTTTCTGACATTTAAAGTCTCCTTTACTTTCGGATTTCCGTTCCTGCCAACTTCTCATAATACATTGCTATTCCGCTGTGGTCGTTCTGACCGAAGCCATCAGCATGTAGCATCTGCAGCATTTCCATCACAGCAGCGGTAAGGGGAAGCGGTGCACCTACACTATGTCCGGTTTCCAGCGCATTATTTAAATCTTTAATATGTAAATCAATCTTAAAGCCAGGTTTGAAATTACCCTCCGTTATCATCGGTATCTTTGCATTCATGACTGTTGAGCCTGCAAGACCACCCTTGATTGCATCAAATACCTTCATCGGGTCTACACCTGCTTTGGTACTCAGCATGAAGGCTTCCGATACGGCAGCGATATTCAATGCCACGATTACCTGATTCGCCAGCTTGGTTGTATTCCCGGCTCCGATCTCTCCGCAATGAACCGCACTCGCACCCATTACCATTAATACCTCGTATACCTGATCAAATATCGCTTTATCTCCACCTACCATGATGGATAAGGTCCCCTCGATTGCCTTCGGCTCTCCACCGGATACCGGCGCATCGATCATCTTAACACCCTTCGTTGCGCAAGCCTTCTCAAGCTCCTGGGATGCAATCGGTGCAATCGAGCTCATATCAACAAGGATGGTACCCTCTGTGGCACCTTCCAATACGCCGTCTTCTCCCAGAATAACCGTCTTTACATGAGGGCTGTTCGGCAGCATGGTAATGATTAGTTTACATTCTTTGGCCACCTCTTTTGATGACCCTGCAGCTTTCGCCCCTGCATGAACCAGGTCCTCCACATTCTCCTTTATCACATCAAATACTACCAGATCATATCCTGCTTTTATAAGATTCTTAGCCATGGGCTTTCCCATGATTCCAAGACCAATAAATCCAACCTTCATATTATCCTCCATTTCACTCCCTTGAGCAGGTTGCATCAACACCTATCCTGCATCTTCGTTGCTGAACAAATCCATTCGAATAAAGCGTTTGTCTCTACAAGCGAACCTCGTAGCTTCTTCCCATGGGAAGAAATTCTCAAACTAATCTACTACAGCATATTGATGCCACTCAGGGTAACGTTTTATTTTCAAAACGATTTGTTCATCTTCTCTATTGCATCCCTGATACTTTCTTTCGTAAGACCATAATAGTTCAATACATCCTGATAATTATGTCCGCTGCTTCCAAAGGTATCATTGACGCCGACAAATTCAATGGGTTTACATTCCTTACATAACACCTCAGAGATTGCACTGCCCAGACCACCGACAATACTATGTTCCTCAGCTGTAACAACTGCCTTACAGTCTTTTACCAGTTGTATGATTGCTTCCTTATTCATCGGCTTAATCGTGCTTACGTTTACAACCCTTACTGAAATTCGATCCTTTAACTCCTCTGCTGCTTCTAAGGCCATTCCTACCATGATACCGGTAGCAAATACTACGATATCACTGCCTTCCTTCAGTACACTCGGTGTACCGATCACAAAGGGCTGATCTTCTGCTGTCACATTCTCATAATCATTACGGTTTAGTCGGATATAGCAGGGCCCTGGCATATCGATCACTGCCTTCACAGCCTGTACTGTCTCATTCGCATCTGCCGGGCAGATTACTGTCATGTAGGGGATCGCTCTCATGATTGCCATATCCTCCACTGCCTGATGCGTAGCACCATCTCCGAAATCAGACATACCGGAGGAGGAGCCGCATATTTTTACGTTCAGCTTTCCGGTGGCTATCGTCTGTCGTATTTGATCATAAGCCCGGCCGCCGGCAAATACAGCGAAGGAATTCGTAAATGGAATTTTACCGGTCTGTGCCAATCCGGCTGCTACACTAGTCATATTGGCTTCCGCGATACCCATCTCAAAATGTCTCTCCGGATATGCTGCTTCAAATAGCTTGCCCATGGTGGAACCGCCAAGGTCAGCATCGAGAACAACGATTCTTTTATCCTCTTTTCCTAACTCTACCAGCGTATTGCCATACGCCATTCTTTGATTTGTATATGCCATTTTATTCTCCTCCGCTTACGATAATTCTTTCATTGCCTGATCATAGGTTTCCTGCGTCAGCATTCCGTTATGGTAACCAACTACATTTTCCGCAAAGCTTACGCCTTTTCCCTTTACCGTATGTGCCACAATAACCGTAGGCTTGCCCTTTACGGTATCCGCTTCATCAAGTGCGGAGAGAATTTCCTCCATGTTATGTCCGTCAATCTCAATTACATTCCAGCCAAAGCTCTCCCATTTCGAAACCATCGGGAGACTGTTGAATCTATCTTCGATTCTTCCGTTTGCCTGAAGCTTATTATGATCTATAATAGCAACCAGATTATCTGCCTTAAAAGCGCTTGCAGCCATTGCGGCTTCCCATATCTGTCCCTCAGCAGCTTCTCCGTCACCAACCAGAACATATACCTTTCTCTCGATCTGATCCAGCTTCAATCCCAGTGCCATCCCCAGTCCGATGGATAAACCCTGTCCCAGGGAACCTGTTCCTGCCTCAATGCCGGGTGTCTTCAGCACATCCGGATGCCCTTGTAGATAGAACCCTATTTCCTTCGTCTTTTTGAGATCTTCCACCGGAAAATATCCGGCTTCTGCTAAGGCTGCATATTGAAGTATTGCAACATGACCCTTGCTTAACAGAAAACGATCTCTGTCCGGAAGCTTGGGGTTCTTAGGGTCATGCTTCATTTTATGAAAATATAGCGCTGTTACAAGGTCAGCTGCGGAATTCGATCCGCCGATATGTCCCGCAACACCGACACCAATACTGATTACAACATCTTTTCTAAGCTGTCTTGCCTTCCGGTTTAACTCCTCAATTAATTCCTTGCTGTAGTTCATAATCAACCTCCTCTATCATAGTTCCTTATATTCAAAATAATCAAAGTCAGCATATGCTCCCCGTCCCGATAGATCCTGACAGCAGATGCCGAGAAATGCACCGGTAAACATAATATGACCGGTTGCTGCATAATAGTCATCGGACAGAACAGTTGCATCAAGCTCTTTTCCGACCTGTATATAAGTCTTATTGTCTAAGGAATACGAGAAATATGCTTTTTCCTTTTCTGTCGTAAGCCTCAAATATACTTCTCCCTCAGTCGGCAATGAAACACCTACGCCAATCGGATGGGTACCTTTCCCCAAGACGCAGGATATTATACTCAGCACTCTTCCTGCCACTTCATCCTCTGTGATATATAAATAGTAATAGCTAAGGGAATCATAGTAGTAGACAAGACCAGCCATAGTCTGAAAGCTTTTCGGCTTAAAATCCAGTTTGGTGGTAGCCTCCACATAGAAGCTCTGCTGCCTGTGTGCCAATAGGGATTGGTGATGGCAGGAGGTAAAGGATTCCTTGCCATATAAGCGAAGATATCCGGGGCGTTCTGTTAAGGATGCCCGCTCTGCCAAAGGAACTCTAAGCGTCTGCAGATGTATACTCCAGGAAGCTCCGTCGAAATCCTCCCGTAAATATTCTTTCAGGGTAGTGGAATCTGCATCTGATCCATGGATCTCTACACATTCACAAGGGGAATTACCACCATTTGCGAGACGCAGCCAACCATCCTTCCATACGACCTCTTCGATAGCCGTTTCACGTCCCAGGATGCACATACGGTCTTCGCCGACCGGTCTGCCGCATAGATGCGCCAGATACCATCTCCCATTATGCCCCTCGGTCAGACTTGCATGCCCTGCCTTCTGTAAGGGATTATCCGGGGTATGATAGGAGGTCAGTATGGGGTTTTGCGGATCCACTTCATAGGGACCTTCAATCTTCTTGCTCCTAGCCATGGTAACCGCATGCTCATAGCCGGTACCACCTTCTGCAGTCATCAGGTAATAGTACCCGTCATGCTTATAGATATGCGGTCCTTCCGTCAGTCTGAGCTGAGTCCCCTTGAAGATATTAATCGGTTCCCCAACCAAAGCCTTCTTTTCCTCTGAATACTCCTGTAACAGAATGCCTCCGAATTTTGTATGCCAGCTCCGATAATCCATCAGCATATTCAGAAGATATTTTTTCCCGTTATCATCGTGGAACAGGGATGCATCAAAGCCGCTGGAATTCAAATACACCGGTTCCGACCAAGGCCCCATGATATCCGTTGCCGTAACGAGATAATTATGGGTATCCTTAAACATCCCCAGAAAGGACTTAACATCGGTATAGATCAGATAAAACAGACCATCACTGTAGGATAAGCAAGGAGCCCAGATACCGCAGGAGCTCTGCTCTCCGATCATATTTAATTGAGAAAGTCGATCCAGGGGATGACAGATTAATTCCCAATGAATTAAATCCGTCGAATGATGAATCTGTACTCCCGGAAACCATTCAAAGGTTGAGGTTGCTATATAATAATCATCACCTACCCTGAGGATGGAGGGATCCGGATTGAAGCCTTTTAAAATCGGATTGGTCGCATAAGACATAGAATAATCTCCTTCTGATTAAATTGTTTTCCTGAATTTACTAGCCCTTAAGGCCTGTTGTCGATATACCTTCTACGAAGTACTTTTGAGCCACGAAGAATAGTATAACCACCGGAATGACAGCTACGCATGCCATTGCCATTACCTGGTTCCATTGTACCACAGTCTCCGCATCAATGGAGAGACGAAGGGCTAAGGAAACAGTAAATTTCTTCACAGTATTGATGTAAATCAAGGAATTAAAATAATCATTATAGGTCCATAGAAATTGAAATAATGCTGCCGAGAACAATGCCGGCTTTAGAAGTGGCAGCAAGATTCTATAAAGCACCTTGAAGGTACCGCACCCATCCATATAAGCTGATTCATCAAGCTCAACGGGCAGCCCACGCATAAACTGAATTAGCATATAGATAAAGAACGGATAGCAGGCAAATATTGCTGATAAGTAAAACGGCCAGTAGGAATCAAGTGCTCCCAGGGTTTTGAATATGGTGTATCTGGGAATGATGATTACCGCATTCGGCAGCATCAGCGTGGAAATCAAGATGGCGAAGAGCATCTTCTTCCCCTTAAACACAAATCGAGTAAAGCCGTAAGCCACTAACGTACTGGAAATGATCGTGAAAAGTGTGGTTGGCATTACCAGGGTAAAGGTATTCAAGAAGAATTTGCCATAGGTCATACCCCCAACACTTTTCCAACCGTCAATAAATGGTTGAATGCTAAAACTCTTTGGAAGCAGTGCAAGAGATCCAAAAATCTCATCATTGGACTTAAAGCTTGCAAAAAACATCCAAATCAACGGATAGACCATAATTAATCCTAAAATGATAAAACGGGCATATACAAAAGCCTCGTGTATATTCTTTTTTGTCTTCTTACTCATATATTTCAGCCTTCTTTCATCAGCATATTTAATCCATTAAAAGGAATTATTTGGCCTCATCCTCATAAAACACCCAATACTTCTGCGTTCCAAACAGGATCAGCGTGATCGTTAGGATTAAAAGGAAGATAATCCAAGACGAAGCACTCGCATAGCCCATCTTATGATAAGCGAAACCGTCATTATAAAGCTTTAGCCCCAACATATAAGTTGATTTTACCGGTCCGCCCTTCGTAATGACAAATGCTGATGTAAAGTTCTGCAGAGCATTAATTGTCTGCATAATGATAGTAAAGAATAAAATCGGAGTAATCTGTGGAAATGTTATCTTAAAGAATGCCTGCACCTTGTTCGCTCCGTCTATTCCGGCTGCTTCATATAGGGACTGCGGAACCTGCTTTAGTGCAGCCAGGAACATTACCATCGAGGAACCGAATTGCCAAATTTCCAAGGAACTAAGTGTAACAAGTGCAACCTTAGGATCGCCGAGCCAAGAAATGGGGCTAATACGAAAAATATGTAGAATTGCATTAATGAAACCGTTATCCATGAAGAGCAGCCTCCAAAGCAAAGCAACGGCAATACTTCCACCAAATAGTGAAGGCAGGTAAAATACGGTTCTCAGGGCTCCGATGCCTTTCCGGGTCTTATTCAGCATAACTGCAATAATCAAAGATAAGATAATCTTACCCGGCACGGTTAACAGAGTGTATTTAATCGTCACACCCAGGGACTTATAGAATTCTTTGTCCTTCGTAAATAATTTGATATAGTTATCAAGACCGACAAAATCCATTTTCCCGAAGGCATTGTAATTCGTAAATGAATAAAATAATGATGCTATAAAGGGATATAATTGTAACACCGCCAAACCAATCAACCAAGGTAATATATAAATATAAGCCTTATGACCTCTTTTCGCAATTTTAGAACGTTTCATTCCCTATCACCTCGCTTGTTTAAAAAATGGGATATCTACTTAAGAGATACCCCATTCTCCTAGAAGAATTATTATATAGTTAAAGTAAACTGTTATTGTGCCGCTAAATAATCATTGATTAATTCTACAATCTCTTTTGCCTCTTCCGCCGGTTCCTTCTCACCAAAAGCAACGTTCTCATATGCATCACTAAGAATTGCGGTCACTTCAGCGCTGGTCGTCTTACCGGAATCGGATTTACCATTGTACTGCATACTTACATCAACTGACATTTTTGTTAAAGGATTCAGGGTTCCAGCTTCTAAGGTAAGCTTCTGTGCCTTCTCAGTCGGAGGAACGGAACGAACGGTACCAAGCGTCTTCATGGAGTTCTCATTGTTGAAGAAGTAGTCTAAGAACATCGCTGCCTCTTCCGGGTGTTCGGACTTCGCATAGATACCTACATACTGAGGACAGTCATTTACCCAACCATCGCTCTTTCGATCTGCAAGCAGAGGAAGCTGTCCGGCGATATAATTGGGACTAGGATTAGCCGCCTGCATTACTGCTGCAGAGGAGGTATAGCCAACGTATGCAACATATTTCCCTGCAATCCAGTTCGGATCATCCTGATTATTCACACCGTATGTAGCCATATAGGATAACGGAACTGCTACATTATTCTCATATAGCTGTTTTACAAATTCAAGAACCTGGGTAAACTGCGCCTCGGTCATATTGAGTTTGTTCTCTGCATCATTGATGATCGGAAGTCCATTGATCTGTCTGGACATCGCTCTAATCACAAATGGCATCATATAAGCTTCATTTCCGGATATAAGGTAGAGCGAAGGATCATATTCCTGAACCTTTTTGCCCCATTCAATCAGCTGATTCCAGTCATAGGGTTGTGTAAAGTCAATACCAATCTTGTCAGCAAGGTCCTTATTCACTACAATTGCTGTACCAGCCTTACCCATAGGGATTGCATACTGGCTTCCTGAACCAAATTGTCCGTTATCTACTAAGAAGGTAGGATCGAAGTTAGAGAAATCAATATTTGTCTCGGAGAGGTTATATAACTGTCCCTGAGCATAATATTCCGGTGCCGCACCTGTCTCAAGCTGAATAATATCGGGTGCTGTACCGCCTGAGAATTGAGTCATAAGTTTATCATTGTAACCATCCTGCGCACCATATTCCGCTTCAATGGTTATCCAGGGATACTCTTTTTCAAAAGCATCAATGACAGCCAATGTAGCCTCATGTCTTGCATCTCCACCCCACCAGGAGAAACGAAGGGAAACCGGCTCTTTTTCATCACTTGTCTCGGCTGCCGGTGCTTCGGTGGCTTTATCACCTGCGACCGGAGTTGTATCCGCTTTGTCCGTATTGTTCTTACCGCATGCTGCCAATGATAAGATCATCATAGAAGCAAGAAGAAGCGCCAAAATCTTTTTCATTTTCATAAAGTGTAACCTCCCAATTATATTTATTGCAGGCATTTATCCCTTATAGGAACAACTCCTTCAATGAGTTAATTCTATCATTTTAACCATCATGCAAAAAGGTATTTACCCTATCATAAGAATTCATATCTTACTGTGTTTTTCTTCAAACGTATCATTTTTAATCTTTTGTATGCATAAATAAATCTGAAGCATTTATAATGGTTTTGCTTTCATAATTTTATTTAAATTTTTCGAGTTTCTTCGATCGGAATCTTAAAGCTGACGGTCGTTCCCATATCCTTTTTACTTAGGATTTGAAGCCTGCTACATTCTCCATAATTCAATATTAATCGACGGTTCAGGTTGGTCAGGCCAATATTCTTTGAATTGGAATCGTTAATCTTCATCTTCAATTCCTGCAGATTTTGTTTTGTCATTCCGCATCCATTGTCAATCACATCAATGCAAAGGTTACTTCTTCTTCGATGCACCTTGATTTTTATACAACATCTGTCACTCTTTGACCTTATGCCATGAGTAACACTATTTTCAATAACCGGCTGGAGCATGAGGCGAAATACACTGAATTCCAGAAGAGAATCGTCAATCTCATAGTAAGTAACAATATTATTGTTAAATCGAATTTCCTGTATTTCTATATATGCCTTTAGATAATCGAGCTCTTCCTTGAGGGACACAAATTCAGTAGGATTTGTCAGTGCATATTTCATGATACTGGATAACTCTTGTATCAAAGTATGCAGCGTTGATTGCCCTCCAAGCTCCTTCAACACCTCCAGATCCATTGTCTGCAGGGTATTAAAAATAAAATGCGGATTGATCTGGAGCTGTAGAGCCATAAGCTCAGAGATCTGATTTTGATGCTGCTTTTCCATTAGATTTGCCTGCATCTGATGATTCTTAATGAACAGGAACAGAATATTATTCAATATCAGATTATATTCATCCTTTACGATCTGCTGTGGCTCTCCGATTACCTCTCCTCTTTCTGCAGCACTAAATACATCTACCAAATAAGTAATATGCTTAAATGCACTTCTGGTGGTGATCCAGGCTAACAGCATGACAATCAGGAAATTGATCAACAAAATAGTGATTGCAAGCTTAATAAAATCCATCAATTTCTCCATAAAAGCATGTATGGATATCATCGATACCAGATAGGATTGCTTATGATCATCCGGTATTACATGAACCAAATAATATTGATCATTGAACTTCATCCACTTTTGGTTCTTGCTGTATTTCCCTTCCTTGTTATACTCCTTAGCCATCTTTTCAAAAAAATTATTTTCAAAATTTACATTTAATGCAGTTTCTTTATTGCTTTCATATAAGACTGCTCCTTGCTTATTCAGGAAGAAGACGCTTTGACCGGGAGTGATCATATCTTTCAGTCTCTCCCCAAAATTTCCGGACTTTACATTTAATACGATAACACCATTTGCATAAGACATCCTTTTATAGATGGTAATTACCTTTTTCGCTTTATCATAACTATTTCTTTTCAGTTCTCTTGTTTCAACAAATTGTTTACTATCCTTCGGGATTTTATTGTAATGATCGAACCACTCTGTATCATAGAAGGTTTTAAAAGAGGCGAGCTCGTCAGAGGATGAGGAAAGAAAATTGTCCAGTCCATCCATATACATATAAATAGAATCAATATAACGATAAGAGGTTTGAGCACTTGTTAAGTAGTTTATAATGGAGTCCATAAAAATGATATCCTTGAACACCAGGATATCATGACTCATCAATTTCTTCATCGATATCATATACTGGGCGTTTCTCATCGCAACATCCTGCTGGTTAATGGAGCTGTAAATGATATTGACAATATTATCATTAATACTGGTTAAGGTATTCTCACCAATCTTCTTAAATTCATTCTGCTGAGCATTAATCGCAATATAGCCCATAACTGTAAAAATGATCAAAAGCGGAATAATCATAATCAATGCAAAGGTACGGAAACGTTTAAAAAAGAATTTCTGAAGCATTTATTAATTACTCTCCTTTCTTAGACCATTTCTATACTCCATGGGACTGACATTAAAGTAAGACTTAAATGCCCTGGAAAAGTTTTTTGGATTATCATATCCTACATAAAATGCGATTTCATAATGTTTATAGCTAGGATCCATTAAAAGCTCACTGGCCTTTTCCATCTTAATCCGGTTCAGTCTCTCCAGAAAGCCGCAACCGGATTTTTCTTTGTATATCTTCGACAGATAATTCGGACTGAGCCCAACGATCTCAGCAGCACCTTCCAAAGAAGCCTTCTGGTAATTATTATTTAAGTATTCGTCGACTCGCGTGATAATTTCGTTATAGTAGGTTTTCGGTTTTACAGGCTCAACGATATTCTTCTCATCCAGTATAATTCTGATCTTATCAAAGCATGCAACCAATTCGTCATATCGAATCGGCTTAAGCAGATAATCAATGATTCCATAATGAATCGCGGCACGCATATAGTCATAATCCTTATAACTACTGAATAATACAATTTTAAGATCCGGGAATTGCTTAAGCTCCTTGGTCAGCTCGATCCCATTCATTTCAGGCATGGAGATGTCTGTCATTACCACATCCACCGGATTACTTTTAATATAAGCGAGTGCACTCTTTGCATCAATAAATCGAGCCACTACCTGAAAACCAATATTATTCCAAGGAAACAATTCCGAAATACCTTCCAAAATCTTCTCTTCATCATCAATTATTACTAATCGATACATCATACTTCTCCTTTCGTTAACCCGGAGGCAGATCTATATTAATATTATAGTTAGCGTAATTCGTTTTATTGCTTAATTATATTTGCACTTCCTCATTACGCTTAATTATATCATATACTTGGTTAACATAACACAATATAACCAAACAAGCATAAAAATGAAGAATTATCATAAGTTTATGCCACCGTTCGTTACGATCATATAAGTCAAAAGATCGAACTTCAGTTGGTTACGTAAGTTGCTTCTAGCTTTCCAATTTACTCTATATTTAATTTGCCTTATCATTCAATGACAAGTATATAAATATTTATGTCTTACATACTTGACATTTTGATTGGTTTGGCTTACAATTGATATACATATAATGGAAGGAAGGGTAATATTATGGATCGGGATGAAATCTTAAAACGAAATAAAGAATCCAATAATAAGGACGAAGGTGAGCAATACATTGAAATGAAAGCAAGAAGGTTCGGCGAAATCGGGCTTTGTGTTTTTTTCATTGCTTTAATCATCTATAAATTAGCAAAAGGCTTACCTGCAGACGATTTACTTGCGGTATTTTGGGGTTATTTGGGCGTCGGATATATCTATAAATATAGATATTTAAAGACGAAAAATTCCTTAATATCGGCAGTTTGCGGAATGATTGCGGCAATTGCCTTTACTATTGGCTATATCCTGCAAACCTGGTGATCCCTATGGAAAATGAATTAATACTAAATAATAAAATAAGAATGTGGCGAGCAGAACGTAGAATCTCACAGGGTGAATTAGCGGAAATCGTAGGTGTTTCAAGACAAACAATTAGTTCTATAGAGAACCTGCAATTTTGTCCCAGCGCAAAATTAGCACTGCTTATCTGCGTTGCTCTAGATAAGAATTTCGAAGAGGTCTTCTATTTTGAGTAAGAATAATGCAATCGGATGTAATATTCTGTGTTTGCATTATTACAGAAGGTAAGCAGGTATCTTTCAAAAGATACCTGCTTTTTAATACCCGGGTTTTTGATAGCCCCTTCAGCCCCTTGTATGGAATTGAAACACTTAACATAATTAGGCATTAGGAATCCTGTATTATATGTGATAAAATCAAGAAGGATTAGATTGTAAGTAATCCCCTAAAGCATAATTGTATTACTATTTCATGAATGGAGCTCTAAATGAAAAAACTCAGGTTCGTTATCTATTTTATTATCATTTTATTTGCATTAACATCAAAAGATAAATCAGCCTCCGCACAGGAGATTTCACCAACGATAGCCCCTCGCCTCTACGATTCTTTCAAATATGAATATATGGGTAATATAATAACCTATCAAATCAAGAAGCTAACGACAGAATCTACAAAGGGAGCAGTAGATGTCCTCTATATGAAATCCGGTCCGGATCTATCTCCCGAGCTACATATTCCGGCTGAGGTTACTTATGAAGGCGGCATCTATCAGGTAACCTATATTAATCAACTATTTAATAATAGTAAACATGTCACAAGTGTATATATTCCCGAGACAATTACGAATCTTACTAATAATATTTTTTATGGAAATACCTCATTAACGGAAGTCTACATTCCCGACACGGTGAAACAAATCGGACCTGCACTATTCAAAGGGTGCACAAATATTAAAAGTATTCGACTTCCAAAAGATATTAAAGAAATCGGTGGTGGTACCTTTAACGGATGTACCAGCCTGGAAAGTGTTATTATTCCCGAAGGATTAACAACCGTTGGAAATGAAGCTTTTAAAAATTGCCCCAATCTAGACTCCCTATACCTGCCTGCAAGTGTGAAATCAATAGGGCGTGGAGTCTTTGATGGTTCAAACATAACCTTGTTAATCGATCAGGATACTTATGTAGCCTATTACTGTAAGACAAATTTTCTCCCATTTACCTATCGCTCGAACTCCTCTGATACAGACATTGCACTGGAAGGTATTATCATGAAGCAAAGACTGTTAACTCTGTCCTCCGGAAAAAGTGATAACTTATCGTTACAGTATTATCCTTCCAATACGACTGCAAATCGAACGATTCTCTGGTCCAGCAGCGATCCGTTCGTTGCTACCGTCGATCAAGACGGATCTGTTACCGGAATTAAGCCTGGTTCAGCAGTGATCACAGCGGTTGTAGGAAGTAAGTCAACAAAATGCATTGTGACAGTTAGACCCTACTCACCAAAATCGTTAAGTGCGGTCCCTTCAGCGATCGATCGTATCATGGTAACCTGGAAACCGGTAAAATACGCTAAAGGTTACAATCTCTATCGATCCACAAAGCCGAACAGCGGCTTTAAATTTATCACAGATGTGAATGACACCTTCTATGAAGATTATAATTTGGATCGTAATACAACCTATTATTATAAAGTACTTGCAACGAATAATACTTCGAAAAGCGGCTATTCTGAAGTAATCAGTGCAAAGCCTAAGATAGCAGCTCCAAAGATTACAGCCTCCTCTGCAAGTAAAAATCAAATTAAGCTTCACTGGGTCGGTGTACGAGGTGCAGAAGGCTATGATGTCTATCGTTCTACCTCCAAAACCGGTACTTATAAATTCTATAAAAGCATAACTACTCCATATTATTTTGATACCTCAGTTACGAAAGACAAAACCTATTATTATAATGTCAAAGCCTATTACAAAGACAAATCCAAAAAAATATACAGTGAGAAATCCAATTCGGCACATGCTATTGCGAAGACCCCTTCTACACCAAAATTCGTCACCCTCGGAACCAGTAAATCCGATGTATATAAAATACTGGGCAAACCAGCTTATACGGGTAAAATCAGGCATGACGATATGTATTTCTATGTTATGTATTACGAAAAGGAACCCTGGCCCAGGAATTGGAATACTGCTGCCCTCTATTTGAAAGAAATCGACACAGAATGGGTCGTCTTCGGCTGGACAAGTTTATATCCGGGATTAAAGGTTTCAGATGGTAATGAAACCAACTCCGGTACCTTCACCTTAGGATCAACCTTCGAGGAGGTAATTAAGGTTATGAAAACACCGTATTCGTTTGAATTGTATGGCGCTGCTACAGAGCTATATATTTTCCAAACGAACTATCTCGAATATTACGATGGCTCGTTAATCATATTTAGTGAGGACAAAAAGGTAATCGGTTGGGAGAACAAAGGCTGCCTAAAGGTCAAATACGGTACAACCAAACCTTCCAATAAGACAATTACAATCGGATCCTCCCTGACCGATGTATTAAATTCCTTCGGAACTCCGGACGGACTCGGTCCATATAACTCAGCCTATCCCTCGACCCTTACCTATGGTGACACAATATTAACCTTTAACGAATACCAAAAGCTTGTAGGATGGGAAAACAAAAATAAACTAAACCTATCGATCGGTGTCAAATTACAGAACGCTCCAAAGGCAAAGTTTGGATCCTCTCTGGAAGAAGTGATTAAAGCGATGGGAACTCCGGATACGTTTTATGTCAATCAACAGGATCAACGAACGCTTGACCATATGACCTATGGTAATACCAGACTATTCTTTGATGCAAATGAATTTGTCACCTATATCGAACGCAGATAAGATAATCGATAGAAGGCACGATACGAACTTTCTATTGTCATGAAAAAAATAGATCCTATACATGGATTTCTAACAGTCCACGTTATAGGATCTATTTATTTGATTGTACATTTTGGTTATACTTCGGCGTAATAATTCCCAAGATTATGATAAAGCAACCATCATAACTTAGATCTGATTTTTCTGTGGCCTTAGCCTTACTCTTCTATTTCCAAATTCAAACAGCTCCCCGGAGACCGCTCCCCCCAGAATCAGAGTTGCTCCGATCACTTGTGCTAATGACATTCCTTCCCTTAAGAATAGCACTGAGAATACTACCGCGGAGAGCGGTTCCAGATAGCCACAGATCGCTACTGTCTGTACACCCAGACGCCCTATGGATGAAAAGTACAGATAACACCCAACTCCTGTATTCAGAAGTCCTAGGATCAGTACTGGTATGATATCCGCTCGATTGATATGTATCGTCAAGCCTTGCCTAAAGATTACGTATACTGCAACCGTTAAGAAACTGAAGAGTAGCTGAAGCATAGAATTCTCAAGTCCTGTAATATCCTTTGCCTTCTTGTTGAAAATAACCATAACTGCATATAACAGTGCTGACATAGCCCCGCAAAATATTCCCCAGCGATTCGCACCCGTCCCAGCAAGCTCGCCGTTGACTAAAAATATTCCTGCCAATACGGTGATAAAGCCAACACCCTTTGATAGTGTTAATCTCTCATGAAATAAGATAGGAGCCAGTACCATTACGATAACCGGTCCACAATAATATGCTAAGGAAGCAAAGCTCACTCCAATCTGTTGATACGCTTCATAAAGAAAGATCCAGCTAGTTCCCAGAGCTATTCCTGATATTGCAAGCGATAGTAATTGCATTTTCTTCTGAAAAATGCTGAGCTTCCCTTTGGTAATCGCAAAAATAAGAATCAGTAAACAACTACCGATCATGGTACGTAAGTATACTATTTCATAGCTTGAAAGCGATATATTGCTGGCCACAATTCCATTTGTTCCGAATAAAAGCAATGCGATTATATATTTTAAATATGCCTTTTTCATTTTACTGTCTCCTGATGTTTTCATTCTAAGAAATACCCAGAATTAATATTTAATTCTGGATTTTTCCACTAAGCTATCGTATCATAGAGGTATAAATTCGAAAAGCGAATGTTTCGCATGCTTTGTATGACTATTTCAAATGTGAGGGTCTAAAATGGATGGAAATATACAAAAATATCAGGCATTTATAAAGACAGTGGAATACGGAAGCTTTACAAAAGCAGCTGAGGCTTTATCCTATTCTCAATCAGGAATCAGCCGTATGATCAATGACTTAGAAAAAGAATGGAAAATATCACTCCTGGAACGTGATCGAAGCGGTGTCAGATTAACCTCAGATGGCTTGAAGCTGTTGCCCTATGCCAAAAATGTATGTACTGAATTCGGTAAGCTTCAGATGCAAATCGATGAATTGAACGGTCTTGAATCCGGTTTGATTCGGATTGGTACCTTTTCCAGTGTCGCAACACATTGGCTTCCCAAAATTATTAAAGTATTTCAAAAGGACTTTCCACATATTGAATATGAATTATTGTTGGGTGATTACAAAGAGATTGAAGATTGGATTGTGGATGGCCGTGTAGACTTTGGATTTTTAAGATTACCTACTCGTCCTGATCTGGAGACTATTTTTCTGGAACAGGATAAGCTGCTCGCGATTCTACCGGAAGATCACCCGATGGCTGAATGCGAACTTTTTCCCGTCTCTGCACTCTGTGAGGATCCCTTTATCCTTTTGGAAAAAGGTGCAAATGCTGAAATCTCTGCTATTTTTGAGCATAATCAAATTACCCCCAAGATACATTTCACCACATGGGATGATTATGCGATCATGTCCATGGTGGAAAGTGGTCTTGGAATCAGTATCTTACCGGAACTTATTCTAAGACGAATTCCTTATCGAATCATATCGAAAGAGCTTAATGTCCCGGCATACCGAACCATCGGGATTGCTTATCGTGATAAGAAAAACCTCTCCCTGGCAACCAAAAAGTTCATCGACTATTTGCAATACCGATTATAAGTGATATCTCCGTCTGATTCAGTACGACTAATTCTTTACTATGATTAAAAACTGACTTTGTAAAAATTTGATATTTAATATGTAATTATATGGTAATGTTTGTAGTTTTATGGTAACATATAATCTATATTATAGTGGCCGGTAATCATTTACATTTATTATTCAATAAAATATCTTGTGGTGGAGGTATCTATGTGTCGATTTAATTTAATTCTTATTAAAGAAGAATGTGCCGAAAAGCAGCTGATTCAGGAGGGTTATCAAAGGTTTTATGATGATCTTTGTGGCTTTAAGGCTTATCAAAAGGGCTATTGCAATTGTGGCTCCCTTGTGGGTTCCTTCCCTTCTCAGAAAGGGATTGCGTATCAAGTGGTGATAGAGGAAGCCAGAAAAGAGAAACTGAATCGTCTTTATCAGATTCGAACTATGATGAAACAACCCGAATACGAGCAGCAAAAAGAAGATTTTCAGCAAGTCAGTACAGAATATTCCGATCAACTAGATACCTTTTATCAACATATTTATGATTACGAAAGAAATCAATCACAGTTCATACATGAACAATTCAAAGACGAGGAAGCAGAACATCAATTCGAGCTCATGCATGATGAAATAAGCAATATGTTCCTGCTCGTTGAAGAACAACCTGAATTTATGAAAATACGCACTGCCTATCACAATTACATAAAAGACAACGATTTGCTGCAGGAATCACTAATCTATAGCTTGAATGGAGAAGATAACAATCTCTCCTCTAATAGTATCCCTTTAAAAGAATTATTGAATTTAGATGAGGATTTTGAAGCAGAGGAATCAAATATGATTACCATCCCCATTGAATCAAATGCAATCGATGATGTAATTGAAAGAACCGAGAATGACACAAACGCAGAAATGTTGGAGGAGTATCAGACTTTACATTCACTGTTTACGAAGCTTTTAAAGCAAGTGCCATCGATAAGGTTTGGCACTATCTGGAGCGAATCAAATGATCTGCAAACCGTTAAAACGGTTGATATCAATTCTCTGTTAATCGATGATCTGGCATTTCTAAATTATGATGAGATGATATGTATTACAAAATAATATTTGGGGAGTTAATGATTTATGGCTATTATAGCGGGTTTAGAAAAGACATTTAACACCGTATGCAAGGAATATGACAAATGGCGTCCGACATATGTTCCGGAGTTATACCAAGACATCTTTGCATATAAAGATATAAATCCCATGAGTAAAGTTCTGGAGATTGGTATCGGAACAGGGCAGGCCTCACTTCCTATCCTTGAGAAAGACTGTTCCTTCACTGCGATCGAGTTAGGTGATCAGCTGGCAGAGTATACACGACAAAAATTCAAAAACTTTGAAAATTTTAAGATTGTTAATATGGCCTTTCAGGATTATGAATGTCCGCCTAACTCCTATGATCTCATTTTCTCAGCCTCAGCATTCCATTGGATCCCCGAAGAAAAAGGTTATACCAAGGTCTATGAGCTTCTAAAAAGTGGTGGCGTGTTTGCTCGGTTTGCCAATCATCCTTTTAAGGACAAGGAGAAGGAAGCCCTCCATATCGCTATGCAGGAGATATATTCGAGATATATGCCCGGTTCCTTGCATGAAGAAGAATACCGTGAAGAGCAAGCCAAAAGCCGTGCCGACATCGGTAAAAAATATGGATTTGAAGATATTACTTATCACTTGTATCACAGAACTAGAACCTTTAACGCCAAAGAATATGTTTCACTCTTAGGTACCTATTCTGATCACATCGCAATTGAGGATGATAAGAGAAGAAAGTTTTTTGCAGAAATCGAGAATGCAATCGTAACCTTTGGCGACCAGATTACACTTTATGATACATTAGATCTTCAGCTTTCAAGAAAGCCTTGGTATGCAAGATAAGGAGTCACTATGAGTGAATTTATAAAAGGAATTGAATTATGTGAAAGCTTCTTCTCTGAGGTTGCAGAGCCAATCCTAAGAAGCAATTTTCCGGGTCTGAACTATTCTGCCGGACTGATTGGCTATGTCTGCTAGTAACATTTCTATATATTACACATATAGTCTCATAGCTCCTCATATTGACCTGTCTCCACTTGAACACAGAGCTTATATAGTGCTGATATGCTTTGAATTTGTGTTCGGTTTAATATTGATAAATGATTTTCGATGCTAGCAACAATAGCGGAGATCGTCTGCGAATTATTATAATCAAACTGTCCCATCTCTTTACGAATTTGCTCTACCGCATATTTCTCTCCACATGCACGCATAACAAGCTTAAGTGCTTGTATCATCAACACTTCATCAATATTCTTCTGCGTGAAGGTCCTGTAATTATTGCTGGAGCATCGGTTTGCAGAAATCAAACCAATGTTATCCCAATATCTTATAGTAGACGGTATAACACCGGTAGCTTTACTCACGGCATCGATCGTGAACTCCCGGTCTACCGTTGCCCTTTTAGCCTTTTGCAGGAAGCGTTTTCTAATATTCTCGCAGATCATTTTGTCATTATGAAGAGTGACCTGTGCTTTGTTCGCCATCCATAAAGCTTCATCAATTCTATGCTCCATCACCGGTCTTAGCATATCTGCGATCTCAATTAATGTAAAGCCCTGCATCATCTCCCTGATACAGATAAAATAAGCAACATGCTCCTTGGTAAAGATGCGATATCCGCTCGGAGTACGCTCCACCGGTGGTATCATCCCAAACTCTTCATAATGCCTGAGCATTGTCGTACTTACCTTTAATTTTCTGGCAATATCAATCGGACGCATCAGCATACTTCTCTCCCCTTTCGTAATTTTAACATTATAATACTAGTCTAAGGTTAATACAATAAAAACAGGCATTTACTTTGAATATTCTTCGCTATTGCGTTAATGTTATATAATAAAAGTAGGAACTTAGTTAAGACGATTATCTTACGAATATGAGAAAGCATTCAGCAAGGAGGCAAGTTATGTCTAACATCGAAATAATCAGAGCTTATGAAGGTAATTTGAAGGATGTTTCACTCCAAATTCCCAAGAATAAGCTCGTGGTATTTACCGGACTTTCCGGCTCTGGAAAATCAACTCTGCTCTTGGATGTCCTGTTCAATGAGTGTCAGAGACAATATCTGGAGGCGATCACCCTACAGGGAATTCATAAACCTAAGGTGGATCGCATACGAGGTGCCTCACCGGCGATCGCAATTACTCAAAAATACTCCAACACCAATCCCCGCTCAACCGTAGGAACTATGACCAATATCTATACTGACCTGCGAATGATATATGAGAAGCTGGGTCTTAGAAAATGTCCGTATTGCGGCGAAGTGATCTCCTCCGCAGATTGTAAGGAGGAAACAGAAAAGGTAGATAATGATTTCTATGTCTATATGTATTGCAGTGAATGCGGTAAGAGGATGGACAAGGTCACACGTACGCATTTTTCCTTCAATACCAGAGAAGGTGCCTGTCCTACCTGTGAGGGGCTTGGGAAGATTCACTCCCTGAGAAAAGAACAAATCATCAATGAATCGCTGTCCCTGGAGGATGGTGCCGTCAGCTTTTGGGATAACCAATACAAAACCTATGAGATTTCTGTTATTTATGCAGCTTTCCGGTATTATAGTATTCCTTTCACAGCCAATACTCCGGTCAAAGAGTTCAGTGAGCTGCAGAAGGCAATTCTATATGAGGGCACTAATTGTGATCTTATCAAGAAGAGCTTTCCTGATCAGAAGCCTCCTAAAACCGTAGCCTCCGGTAATTTTGAAGGGGTATTCCCCATATTATGGCGCCGATTAGCCGATAAGGAAGGCAATACGAATAAGATGGAGGATTACTTTGACGTAGTGGAATGCACGGACTGCAGCGGAGAAAGACTATCTGAATTAAGTCGTAACATTACGGTGAATGGGACTCGTCTTCCCCAGTTATCCGGGTTTTCCTTTGAAAAACTGAATCAATGGATGAAGGAGCTATCTGCATCCTTAAGCCCTGAGCACTTCGAACTGGTGAAAGCCTACCTACTGGATATCAGCACGAAGCTTACCCGAGTCATCAACGTTGGACTTGGTTATCTTTCCATTGATCGTCAGATTATCACTCTCTCCGGCGGTGAAATGCAGCGGATCAGACTGGCTGCCCTTCTGGATTCGGATCTGTCCGGTGTTATATATATCCTGGATGAACCGACAGTCGGATTACATCCTAAGGATACCGCAGGGTTGATAACCATTCTACAACGATTGCGGGACCTAGGAAATTCTGTCCTTGTAATTGAACATGATGAGGATGTTATGGCAGAGGCAGATTATATTGTGGACATCGGACCGGGATCCGGAAAATACGGCGGTGAGATCATTGCAACCGGAACACTGGAGGATATCAAGCTTCAGGAGGCCTCAGTGACCGGAAGCTATCTTCGCCATACCCACCCGGGAAAATCAGAATTCAGAAAAGCAGAAGGATCGGTATCCATACAAAATGCAAACATGTTCAATCTGAGGAATATCAATGTTGACATCCCGATCGGATGCCTGACTGCAGTGACCGGACCATCCGGCTCCGGCAAGTCCACTCTTATCTTCGAGGTACTTGCCAGAAACGAACAACATTCTCAGATGAACCGTATAATCGGTACCGACCTGTTTGATAAAATAATCACCATTGAACAGTCTCCGATCACGAAAATGAAACGCTCCAATGTAGCAACCTATTCGGAGGTTTATGCAGAAATCAGAACTGTTTTTGCGAAGACCGAGGCTGCGAAGCATGCCGGTCTGACTGCAAAGCATTTTTCCTTCAACACACCAGGAGGTCGATGCGAGAACTGTGAAGGACTTGGCTATGTTGACAGTAACATGCTGTTCTTCTCTAACATAGAAGTAGTATGCCCGGTCTGTAACGGACATCAGTTTAATGATACCGTGTTATCCGTGAAGCATAAAGGCCACTCCATCAAAGAGGTTCTTATGCTCTCCGTGGAGGAAGCTATCGATTTCTTCATTGACCAACCAAAAATCCATCGTATACTGAAGCTTCTTCTGGATGTTGGACTTGGGTATCTGGAGCTTGGGCAGACTCTTACCACCTTATCCGGTGGCGAGGGGCAGCGTCTAAAGCTCGCCAAAGAATTAATCGGCAGCGGTTCAGGTAAGAAAAATCTCTACTTAATGGATGAACCCACCACCGGCTTACATCCGAAGGACATTGAACATTTCCTGGTTCTGCTGAACCGGATGGTAGATGCCGGTAACACGATCGTTGTAGTTGAGCATAATCAATTACTCATTCGTAATAGCGATTGGATTATCGATCTCGGCCCGGAAGGTGGCGAGAAGGGTGGGGAGGTTATCTTTACCGGGACACCGAAGGAATTAATCCGCTCGCTTGCTATTTCTTCTCATTCCAATATTTAATACCAGGCCAACTGCAATCATCGAACTGATCAACGAGGTTAGGCCATTGCTGATAAACGGCAATGGCAAGCCCGTATTGGGGATCAGCATCGTTGCTACTCCGATATTAATGAATATTTGAAACATAAAGTAAGCGGAGACACCCATGCATATTAGTTTCCCGATATAGTCCGTAGTCTGATGGGATATCATAAGACATCGAATTACTAAGATCGCATAAAGAATGATAATAAGAAAGCTCCCGATAAATCCAAAATCCTCTCCAATGATTGCAAAGACAAAATCACTTTCCTTTGCATAAATATCACTATAATTTCGTTCCACATCACCATCGGAGAAGATCAGTTTGCCCTGTAGACCTCCGGAACCGATCGCTCCGATGGATTGATTTTGTTGATAATCACCGGTTAACTCATCATTCTCATCATCCGACACAAAGGATAATACTCGTTTCACCTGATAATTCTCAATAAAAGGAAGCTCCTGATCGAATACTGCAACTGCAACAATCAGGCCGATTACCAATGGCAGAATTAATGCAAATGCCGCTCCAATCACCTTATAACGGATACCGGAACAATAGACCATAATGCAGAAAACAAATAGTATGGCCAAGGCAGAGCTCATATGGGGTTCCAGTAGAATTAAAGCCATCGGGATAGCCACCACTGCCAGCAAGATGAATAGGATATACAATTTGTCCATCTTATTCCGGAGGCTATTGCATAAAAAAGCCAGAAACACAATCAGTACAACTTTTGTTAATTCCGATGGCTGAAACGGTATTCCCATAATTACAATCCATCGATTCACATTATTTAGATTCGATCCCATCACAAGGGTAACCGCTAAAATAGCATTCATAACAAGGTATAGAATAAAGGATAGATTCGAGATGATATGATAATCAATCAATATAATAACAACAATTAGGATATAACCAATTAGGATTCCTGCCATTTGCTTTATTATTATGGCATTCTGATCCTCATTTAAGACAAATGCCTGCCTGGTACAATAGAAACCGATGGCAATCAGTATCGTCATCGTAATGATTATGATAAAATCAAGCTTCTTAAAGTTTAGCTTCTCTTTGCGCCTCAACGTTTTATATCCTTTCTGTATACAGGTGAATCGTTTTCAATCTTTTCCATTCACTATTATGCCCATTATATTCTACAATTTGGCAACCATCAAGGATATTTCTTCCAGAAATTCTTAAATAGAACTAAACCAACTTTAAATTATTATTGAATATTTCATTAAATCATGAGATATTCACCGAGACCTCCATGAATTTCATATGAGGAAATCGCTGTTTCATCAAATCGTCATCATAATGAGTATCAATATATTCTTCCACATAGCCATCGGAAGGAGCACCCTGGAGGCGTTCGCTCCAACGATAAACAGCCGCTGCGGAAAAAGTTAAGTTCGCCGACATAAATAAGATCAGCACCCAGGTAAAGGCAAAAGCCATTTTCCCCTTAATCTTCATCAGCTTGCGATCCACTACCGGGAAAACCACTTTAATAAATACCAATCCCAATAAGCCCCAGTATATCGCATACTTTAAGCTGGTTCTTCCTCCAATATTAAGCGGTTCCTTGCTATAATCCCAGGTGATTGAATGAAATACAATCTCCTGAAATAATCTGGCTATGTACTCGAAGGCTGATCCACAGGCTGCGGACAGCATAAAAATCGTCAACGGGGATCTATCCTTTGCTTTTCGGTAGATCAGATAAACAATTACTGCACCTACCCCATATATTTCACTAAAGGGTCCCCATACTACACCGGCACGGCATTCCCAAATGCCTCGCAAAATATAGTACTGTATCTGTTCCATATAACATCCGAAAACACTTCCGATGATAAAGATATAGAAGACCTTATAAAAGGTCACTGTATTTATAAAGGAATCCGCTTTCGTATTATGCTGCGGTATTACTTCTTGATATGTTCCTTCCAGTACCTGTTCCTTCACAATATGTTCCATCTCTGAATATCTCATGTAATCTCGTCCTCTCCCTTGTAAATATATGACATTGTATTCCATCCCTGTCCTATATTCAACTTAATCCTTCATTAGAAGCTTTCATCAAATTATAAGAAATGCTCCTGTATTATGTTGTATCATCCTTAAGAACGATTAATGTAGAGAAATATTTTCATGAATTAGTAATTTTCCTTTCAAAATGGAGGATGAATTAATTCTCAGTAACCAGCGACTCATCACATCCATACTTCTCGTTTAGAGAATTGATGGAATAATTTGTTACTCAAGGTGAACCAAATATGATAGAATAGAAATCAATCATACATACGTCCGTCCTGCTTTGGTATCATCACTAATCATAGAAACACGAAATGTAATATGAAGCAATTGATATAATGATAGTTTTTAGGAGGTTTCGTAATGAACCATATTAGTATCTTCAGGCTTTGCATCGTCATCCTTATGCTTCTACCCAATATCATGTATGCGGTTAAGATAAAATCCTTTCAGAATAAATATAGTAATAAGGTAATGAATACATTGGAGCAGGTTGGACGATATGGTTCTATGTTTTTCATGGTATTTAATATTGGATTATATGAATTCGGGTTTCGTTCCTTAAAGGCATTCAAAATATGGGTGTTTCTTACCGCCCTGCTATTATTAATGTACTGGATAAATTGGTATCGTTTTTTCCGATCCCCTCGTACAGCTCTGCCGATCCTGCTTGCCATACTGCCAGGTGCTATCTTTATCATAAGTGGTCTCTTCCTAATACACTGGCTGCTGATCCTCTGTGGCATTCTTTTTGGAATTAGTCATATCTATGTAACATACGAGAACAATCGAGCAATACACAATAATTAAATCAAAGAAGGTGAAGCAATGCTAAGATATCCGGATTATAAGAACAGTATATTGAACCTGATTAATTCCATAGAGAAGGATTTTGGTGTTAAGAATGACCATCCTACTCTCGCTTCAGCAGATGCTATTCTGGCTAAGCAGTATCGCAATGTTGTCATGATGGTCTTCGACGCTATGGGTAGTCGTAATCTCGAGACACTTCTTCCTACAGACAGCTTCCTGCGAACTCATATGATACAGGAGATCACCTCGGTATTTCCTCCTACCACAACAGCAGCAACCACCACTCTGGAAAGCGGATTGGCTCCCTCTGAGCATGCATGGTTGGGCTGGAGTCTTTATTTTCCTGAGGTAGAGGACAATGTTAATATCTTCATCAATACTAATTATGAGGATGAGCCAGTTGCAGATTATCATGTAGCCAGTCGAAATCTACCATATAAGAATGTGGTTGAGAAAATAAATGAGTGCTCTACGGCCAGAGCAGAAGCGGTATCCTACTTCGGAACTTATCACACAGAAAGCTACGAAGATATTCTGGAGGCAGTTGAAACACTCTGTAACGAAGAAGGTCGCCATTATCTTTATACCTATTGGAATGAACCGGACACTTCCATGCACGAAAAGGGGATTACCAGTGAAGAGGCCGCTGTCTGGGTACAACGAATCAACACTGACCTGGAGGAACTAAGCCATAAGCTTCAGGATACTCTGCTATTCGTAATTGCAGATCACGGACATATCAACAGCAAGAATATATTCATAGGTGATTATCCGGATATTGTGGATACCTTAAAACAAATGCCCTCCATCGAGCCAAGAGCTTTGGCCTTCTATGTGAAGGAGGATCGGATGATGGAGTTCGAGACTGTCTTCTTAAGACACTTCGGAGGCGACTATATCTTGCTGCCGAGGCAAGAGGTAATCGATCAGAGGTTGTTCGGTAGAGGCAATACACATCCCCGGTTTGAAGAATTTCTAGGAGATTACCTGGCGATTGCGATCGGCGAGGTAACACTGTTCTATTCTAGAAATCATGCTGAGAATTTCGTAGGTGTGCATGCCGGATTAACTGAAACCGAGATGATGGTTCCACTGATTGTAATAGAATGTTGAGACTTCTTTCATACTTTCTTGAAAATGTAGCTTTATATTTAAGGGCGAGATGCAAAACCGGTGTAAAATAGTTTTGCATCTCGCCCTCTGTATTCATCTAATCGATTAAGGTAGGGGATAACTCTATAATAGATCCAGGGCCTTCATATCTTCCTTCCCAATCTCAAATTCCACTTGTACATTGGAGATTATGCGTTCCTCCTTCGTGGACTTTGGTATAACCACCATGTTCTTCTGAAGGCAGTAACGGATACACAGCTGTGCCGGTGTAACCTGATACTTTGTTGCCATATCTACGATTGCTTTATCACCGATAATTCTGCCGGTTGCTAGGGGTGAATATGCAGTAATCAGAATATTATGTTTCTCACAGTAATTCACAACCTCTTCCTGACGGTCCCCGATGTGGAAACGGATCTGATTCACCATGGGGACGTATTTGCACATTGCAAGAATCGGTTCGATATGCTTCGGTTCAAAATTGGAGATACCGATTGCCTTCACTTTACCGCTGTCATAGATCTCCTCAAATGCCTTCCAGCTGGCAACATTCCCTTCCGTACAATCCATTCCGATCTTATCCCAAGGCCAAGGTGCATGAATGAGATAGAGGTCAATATAATCCAGCCCCAACGCAGTCAGTGACTTTTGAAAACACTCATGCGCGATATCATAACCCTTGAACTGCGCCGGCAGCTTCGTTGTCACGAAGATTTCCTCCCTCGGTATTCCCGAAGCCTTGATTGCCTTTCCTACGCTGGCTTCGTTGCCGTAAGCCATCGCCGTATCGATATGTCTATAGCCATGCTTTAAGGCCCATAATACTGAATTGTAAGCTTCTTCCCCTTCGGGTATCTGCCAGGTTCCAAGTCCTAGCTTTGGCATCTTAACTCCGTTCATCAGTGTAAAGGTATCCTGTAATATCATCATTTCATCCTCCTTTAATTTGATCTGTCTATCAGTTAATAATTGACATACTTCATTATAAGTGTTAAAGTTAACTTTAAGTCAATGGGTAATTGTAAAATGTTATAGTAAATTCATGATTGCAAGAGTTAATTCGTGATTCACCAAGTAAATTCGCAATTTTATTATTATAAGGAGGTACATAAATGACCTACTCTATACAACAGGCCGCTGAGAGACTGGGGTTAACTTCATCCGCGCTACGCTACTATGACAAGGAGGGACTGCTTCCGACTTTAAAGCGGACCAAAAGCGGTATCCGCACTTTTAGTGATACTGATCTTGATTGGCTAGGATTAATCTGCTGTCTGAAGAACAGCGGTATGCCTATCCTGGAGATTAAGCAATTTATGAATCTATGCTTACGGGGAGAGGATACCTGCGAAGAGCGTAAGGTGGTGTTGGAGAAACATAGAGCCGAGATATTGAATCAGATGGAGGTTCTTAAGAAAAGTCTTGGTATCGTAAATTACAAGATCGATCACTATAAAGAAATCGGTATTTTCCATATCGATCAAGAAACCGGAGGTGTATCCTGTGACAAATCTGCTTCATAAGTTATCCGACCGTATCTATTATTTACCCTTTACCGAGGAGACGGACCGGCCAAACCTTGGCTATATCCGAGGTGATCGCTATTCCCTCATGGTTGATGCAGGGAATTCAGACAAGCATGCCAAGCTATTCCTATCCCAGCTTGAAGAGCTCAACCTTTCTTATCCGGATTACATTGCAATAACCCATTGGCACTGGGATCATACCTTCGGGTTACATGCTATTAAGGCCAAATCGATTATCGGTAGACAGACCAATGAGCAGCTTTCTAAGGTTGCTTTGTGGGGGTGGGATACTTCCTCGATGCGTGAAAGACTTATTACCGGTGAGGAGATCGAATTCTGTGATAAACATATCCGGATCGAATATCCTAACACGGAGGACATCATCGTTAAGACTGCTGATATTATATTTGATCATAAGCTTATCCTTGATCTGGGTGGTATCACTTGCGAATTGTTTCCGATCGTTAATCCACATTCCGAGGATTCGGTGGTAGTCTATATTCCTGAGGAGAGAATTATTTTTCTGGGTGATGCTTCCGGTGGTGATCATTATCATAATCATGGACTCTATGATAAGGATAAATTATTATGCTTCATTGAATTTATAAAGAATACCGAGTTTGATACCTGCGTTGAGGGGCATGACAATGCAATCTCCAAGGAGCAACTGCTTCTCTACATGCAGGAGGAGCTGGACAAACTGTAAAATACCGAAAATCATGTAGAAGTGGGTCTCTGTCAAGAGGCCCTTTCTCTTTGTAAGGAATCTTAAGGAAAAATTAACTTGTGGGAAGCCACGTAATGGAATACAATAAAAAAGTAAATGGGATCACAATTTCGTGGTTTCTTTTTTACAAGAAAGCATAGAAAACTTAAGTACATAGCGAGTAATCGGAGGTGTTTTATGAGTATCAAATTAAAAAGAATTATTGGCGCACTGTTCTTTCTGACTTTATGCTTACTCGTGGTAAAGCCTGTTAATGCAGCGACAAGTGATTTTCTGATCAAGGACGGTGTACTTCTGGCTTATACCGGATCCGCCAAGACAGTCAATGTTCCGAGCAGTATTACTACCATCGGCAAGCGTGCCTTCTATGACAACAACACTGTAACAACGATTGTATTACCATCAAGTGTCACTGTGATTGAGGATGAAGCCTTTGCCAATTGTTATTCCTTACAAAAGATTAATCTTCCAAACGGAATCAAACGTATCCCATATAAAGCTTTTAGCGGAGCTTATAAGTTAAATAACATAACCTTACCGGATAATTTAACTTATATCGGCGAAAGTGCATTTTCCAGCTGTAGTTCCTTAACAAAGCTTACTTTGCCGAAGTCTTTAAAGTTTATCAGTATCGAAGCCTTTCGCTGGTGTTCGAAATTAAAGACGGTTACTGTTCCCGAGGACAGCTCCTTGTATTACATTGCAAGAAGAGCCTTCGAAAACTGTGGACGATTGACCCAGTTCACCCTCCCGGATGGTTTAACCACCTTAGGAAAGCAAGCCTTTCGTTATTGCTATAAGCTAAATAAGGTTACTATTCCAGGTAGCTTGACCAAGATCCAGAGAGAGACCTTTCAGTTCTGTAACAGCCTGACTTCCCTCACGATACCGGATTCTGTAACGGAGATTGAGCCGTATGCATTTTCAGAATGCTCCAAGCTTACAAGTATTAAGCTCCCCGCCGGTCTCACAGTAATCCCCGAGGGTATGTTATCCGGATGCTCAAAGCTGAAGAGCATCAAGCTTCCTTCAACCGTCACCCGCATTGACGCTTCTGCGTTCTCTTCCTGTTCTGCGATAACAAGCATTAATCTTCCTAGTACATTAGAGAAGATTGAAGATGGCCTTTTTGCCAATTGCAAGAATTTAAAGACGATAACAATCCCTGCTTCTGTAACAAGCATCGGCAACAATGCCTTTACCGGATGCCGCTCATTAACAGCGATCACTCTTCCCGAGAAGCTCCGGACCCTTGGAGATAGCGCATTCCAGGGTTGTAGTGGCCTAACCTCTATAACAATACCGGAAGAGATCAAGGCTATAGAACCTTATACCTTCGCCAATTGTTCCAAGCTTCTCTATGTCACATTATCCGACCAAACAACCAAGATCGGTAATGGTGCCTTCGAAGCTTGCCGAAGCCTTACCGGTATCCGACTTCCGGAGACGCTGGCTTACATCGGAAGCTATGCTTTCCAACAATGTCATCAGTTAACCGAGATTATACTCCCAGATTCAATCAACATCGTAGGTGTGGGTGCTTTTGCTCAGTGCGTCAACTTAAAGAGCATCACATTGCCGGATAATCTTACTTATATAACAAGCTATTTATTCAGTGGGTGTACCTCATTAACAGAACTAACGATCCCCTCGTCTGTCAGAAGAATCGAAGATAATGCCTTTCGTGACTGTCGTAGTTTAACGAAGGTAACCGTTCCTGAAGGTGTAACGGAGATTGGTAACAATGTATTTTACGGCTGCTCCTATCTAGCAGATGTATCTCTTCCCGATTCGCTGGAGGCACTTGGAAGCTATGTCTTCACAGGTACTGTGTGGATTCGTGAAAACGAAGTTGATAGCATGGTAATTACCAATAATGGCTTCCTCGTGAAATATACCGGTACTGCCAGTGAACTTACCATACCGAAGGAAGTTGTCTATATTGCACCTTCCGTGTTCAAGAGCAACAGAACCTTGACTAAGATTACTCTTCCAGACAGTATAACAACCATTGCACGTTATGCCTTCTACGATTGCAGTAAGCTTACCGAGATCAATCTGCCGAAGCGATTAAAGACCATCGAAGCCTCCGCCTTTGCTTATTGCTCCAAGCTTTCCGAAGTGAACTTCCCTGCATCCCTTGAGACAATCGGTAAGAGTGCATTTGCAAGCTGTGGCTTTAGAACCTTACTATTACCGGACTCTATAACCTCCGTCGATTCTTATGCCTTCAGTAGCTGCCAGAATCTCGAGGAGGTCTGGTTATCGGGGGGCATGACTGAAGTCAAGAGTTATTCCTTTGGTTGGAATCCTATCATGCTTAAGATTCACATTCCTGATTCTATCACTAAGCTTGATAAAAAAGCGTTCTATAGTTGGGAGACTTCAGGTAAGCAGACTATCTTCTGCAGTCCGAACAGCACCGCTTATGGATATGCCAAGGCTTATGATTTCTTAGTTGAGTTAGAATAAGAGATACGAGCATTTCACATATTATATTGATAAAAGCTTTCGCAATATAATAAATCTCACAATAAAAGATGGGTATACCTCCTTCACCACAGGAGATATACCCATCTTTCTTCATGACTATATACATTTTGTCATATAAAATATCACAGATAATTATTATGACTATCATTAATGATCTCTATTTCTATCTACCGGTCAACTCTGCTGCCAGCATCTGAGCCTTAACACCGAGCTCTGCTGCCTTAAAGGCATGCTCCTGTGTCATGGCATTTTCCGTACGATTAATGCAATCTAATATCAGTTGTCCGAAGTAAGGATAGCCCACCTTGCCATTTACTTCGAAGTGATATTCGCCCTTGCCGTTTGCTAAGAATACATGGTCTGAATCCTTGGAGGTTCCAATATTAATGTATTTTCTAAGCTCTATATACCCTTCCGTTCCTAAGATTATCGTTCTTCCGTCTCCCCAGGTTCCAAGACCGTCCGGGGTAAACCAATCCACTCTGAAATAGTTCGTGGTTCCGTTGTCTCCTACTATGGTACAATCACCGAAATCATCCAACTCCGGATAAGCCGGGTTATTATAATTTCCGATCTGGCTTCTGACCACCTGTCCATCCTTTACATCTGCATAGAAGAGATACTGTTCGATCTGATGACTTCCGATATCACAGAGTATCCCGCCGTATTTATCCTTCTCGAAGAACCATTCGGGTCTTGAAGGTGCATTTAATCGATGTGGTCCCAACCCAATGACCTGAACCACCTTACCGATCGCACCATCCCGTATTAGATAGCCTGCATAGATAGCACTTTCCACATGAAGTCGCTCACTGTAATATACCATGTATTTCTTACCTGTGGTTCTTACCTTCTCCTTGGCTCTCTCTAGCTGCTCCAGGGTTGTGAGCGGTGCTTTATCCGTAAAATAATCTTTGCCTGCATCCATGACTCGCATGCCAAGATCACATCGCAAGGAGGTCACGGCTGCACCTGCTACCAGCTTTACCTCACTGTCCTGTAATATTTCCTCCTCACAGGTAGCTACTCTGACCTGAGGGAACTTCTCGCAAAACGCCTTTACCTTAGCCGGATCCGGATCATAGACCCATTTTAAGTCCGCTCCTGCTTCTGTTAATCCGTTACACATACCATAAATATGTCCATGATCAAGAGCAATCGCCGCGAAAGCAAACTCGCCCGGCTCTACCACCGGTGAAGGTTTGCCCTGGGGCGCATAATTCATTCCATCACTTTTCTGCATGATATCCTCCTTGCTGATACTTGGCTAATAATTTCATCCCCTTAATACTACACCCTGGCATTTGTTTTTCATAGTCCATAAAACGACGATATTATGGAGAAATTATGGATAAAATTATTTTAAGCAAATAAGAAGCTACCTGTTTCCATCCAGCCAACGCATCGCGAGAGCAACCCACTGCGGAGAATTACCAAGCTTCTTAATCGCTTCTTCCGAGAAGCCTGCCGTGGAACTACCTATCGAGGAGCCGTGGGACCCCTTTTCGAAGACATGAAATTCATACGGTACCTTGTAAGCAGCCAGACGCTTTATAAAATCCATACTTTGTTCCACATCGACGAAGGAATCCTCTGTAGTTATCCACAAAAAGGTCGGAGGATACACAGAAGTAATGTTACTTGCGACATCCCACTTCATCATATCCGATTTATCCGGATCAGCGGAGCCGAAGATACAGGAAAACATCATATCTATCAAGGTCTTCATTTCCTGAGAATGCTCCCGGTTACTCTCTCCGAACCGGTATAGATCAAGAACCGGGTATCCAAGGAGCAACGCATTGGGCTTGAAGCAATTATTATCCGCATTCAAGGCTTTTGCCAATTCTGCCTTCTGCCACATTGCACCTAAGGTTGCTGCTACATGAGCGCCGGTTGAAAAACCGCATAAGCTTATTCGATCCGGATGTATTCCCCATTGCTTCGCATGTTCCCTAACCATCATAACAGCTTTCGCAGCATCCAGGAATGGAGCCGGAAAGTATGCAGTATCACCAATGGAATACTTCAAAACAAAGGCTTGATATCCTTCCGATAAGAATTTGATTGCCACGGGTTCTGTTTCCTTCTCGGAATAACCAAGATATGCTCCTCCCGGGCAAATGATTACGGCCGGTCTTTCCATCCAATCCATCGACGAAAGTGGCGGTTCTTGAAGATAAGCTGTTAAGGAAGTGTCCGATATTCCTTCCTGTAATTTAATTTGTTCAATTATCATAGCTACACCTCCTTACACTGTTAACACTATCTTACCACAAAATAATTCGAATTAAAATCAGTGGCAGTCGATTTTATACCGTCAAAGAGGTGGGGAATTACGAATAACAATTGTAATTCTCCCACCCCATATATGTTAGCTAATTATTGTAAACAATGCGTAACAGAGTTATACTAACCAGCTGCATTTACTTATCTTGTTACTATTACATCTTGTTTTTATTTTTCTTCTCTACAACCAGTGCAATGATAATGGTTACGATTGCACCACCCCACACTGTTCCGAGACCAACTAACATCATAATTACAGCACCTGTAGACATATAATTTCCCTCCGATTATTGTTGAGCGTTAACAGACCATTTTCTCTTGCAGAATATAATGGATGCACCAATCATAATAGCTACTGTTCCCCATCCGAATATAATGTTAGACACAAGCTCTACGCCTTCCATCTTACCTAATCCGGTAATTAAGTTAACAATATTCGTTACTACAACAGCGCCAAGCAACAGGGGTGTAAAATATCTTAATAAGTAATCCCACCATTTGCCTACCTTGAAGTCAGAGTATTTATTTGCTTCTTCTCTAAGCTCCTTAGTACCGTAGATGTAACTGATTGCAACCACTTCCACCAAACCAAGACCGGCAATTACAATATTTCCAACATAAGCATCCACAATATCAAGGATGAAATTAAAGCCGGCATAGCTTGCAAAGCATGCACTTCCGATAAATCCAATGATTGATATAATCGTGATTAATTTCTTTCTGGGAATATTAAATTTATCTAATGCTGCCGTTGCAAAGGATTCCAACATAGAGATACTAGAGGAAACACCTGCAATAAACAGACAGAAGAAAAACAAAAATCCTAATAGGCCTTGAACCACTACATTGCTTGACATGGTAGAGATTGCAATCGGGAAGGCGATAAATGCCACACCTGCACCGGTACCAAAGGAGGTAAACTCAACACCCATATTGTTTACAAGATAACCTAAGGTTGAGAATACCAATACACCTGCAATCAGATCAAAGCTTGAATTCGCAAGAACCGTAATAAATGCACTATTAACAACGTCTGCCTTTTCATGCAGGTAGGAGCCATATGCAATCATAACACCTACCGCCAAGGTTGTGGAGAAAAATACCTGTGCATAAGCAGATACCCAGATACCGGGATCTAATATCTTAGAGAAATCCGGCTTAAATAAAGCTTCCAGACCGATCGTAGCTCCGTTTAGGCGAACTGCATTCACCATGAATATAAGCATAAGTATCATCAGCATCGGTGTAAAAATATTGGACATTTTCTCAATACCACCTGAGATACCTTTTCGAACAATAAGCCAGTTGGCAATCCAAACAAAAATAACTGCAATAACAATATATAAACTGATGCCTGCGCCTAAGTCCATTGCACTTTCCGCACTACCGGTAACCATTCCCATAATAGGTCCCGGATCAGACAACCAGTTGATAATGCCAAAGGCATGGCCTAAGGAATAAACCATGAAAATCAAGGATATGGATATAATCGCCGAGTAATACGTCATTACCACCACGGGAACCATTACCTGAACCCATCCTATAACCTCTAATCTCTTTTTAAGACTTGCAAAAGCTTTCACGGAACCGCCGCGAATCTTACGTCCGAATGCATATTCCATGATCATTAACGGAATCGCACAAGTGATTAATGCTACAAAATACGGCAGAAGGAATGCACCACCACCATTTTTGTATGCCTGGAAGGGGAATCTCCATAGATTTCCCAAACCGATCGCCGCTCCCGCAGCAGCAAAGATAAACCCTTTTCTACTTTGCCAATTTTCTCTCATGATTAACCTCCCAATACTATATAGTTTGCATTGCTATGAAATGTTATTAAACTTAAATGCTCTCTTAAATCAGAAATAGAAGAATTATACTATTGGGATCTAAGAGAGCAAATTATTCGGTCCTATTTAGTTTAAAGCTTATTTATCCAATGGTCTTAATCTTGCAAGGAAGTGTCTTAATACCGGAGGCTCATAGTCAAAGGTCAGTCCAACCAGCTTATCCTTCTGCTCCATAACTTTTCTAAAACCTTCTACGATTTCGTCCATATGGCTCTGAGTATATACTCTTCTGGGAATTGTCAAACGAACCAATTCAAGCGGTGCCGGTTCCTGAACTCCGGTCAAAGGATTTCTTCCTAATAAGAAGGAACCGATCTCAACCGCACGTACACCGGAAGCCAGATAAAGTGCGTTACATAGTGCCTGTGCAGGGAACTGATCTCCCGGAATATTGGGAAGGATCTTTCTTGCATCAACAAAGACAGCATGACCACCGGTCGGATATTGAATCGGAACACCGATCTCCATCAAGCGATCGCCCAGGTATTTTACCTGTCCGAGACGATACTGAAGGTAATCCTCGTCAATACCTTCATAAAGGCCTCTTGCTAATGCCTCCATGTCTCTTCCGGATAATCCGCCATAGGTTGCAAAGCCTTCCATCGGAACACATCTTGCTTGTGCACCTTTATAAATATCTTCATCATTTTTGATGGCAATCATACCACCCATATTAACAATAGCATCTTTTTTTGCACTCATTGTTAATACATCAGCATAGGAATACATCTCTGTGATAATATCTTTAACGGAGGTATTCTCATAACCCTTTTCTCTCATCTTAATAAACATGGCATTCTCGGCAAAACGTGCTGAGTCGATTACAATTCTCTTACCATATTTATCAGCAACTCTCTTTAACTCCTTCATGTTTGCCATGGAAACCGGCTGTCCACCTGCAGAGTTGTTGGTAACTGTCATGATGAAAAATGCTACATTCTCTGCTCCAACCTCTTCGATAAATGCTTCCAGTGCAGGTATATTAAAATTACCCTTGAAATCATAATAAGTACCGGTATCGGTAGCTTCCGGAATTAAGAAGTTTCTCGCCTTAGCACCGGATAACTCCACGTGAGCCTTTGTGGTATCGAAATGGAAGTTACTGCAAACATATTGTCCCTGCGATAATAATAAGGGGAATAATACCTGTTCTGCTCCTCTTCCCTGATGAGTCGGAACCACATAATTGTAATTAAAAATATCCTTTACTGCATTACAGATATTATAATAATTCTTGCTACCTGCATATGCTTCATCACCTAACATTAATCCGGCCCACTGATTATCACTCATAGCACCGGTACCGCTATCGGTCAGAAGATCAATATAAACGTCCTTTGATTTTAATAAGAAGGGATTATAACCAGCCTCTTCTAAAGCCTTTCTTCTATCGTCTTCTGAAATGATATGTAAAGGTTCTACCATTTTAATTTTGAACGGTTCTGCTGGATGTTTTACATTTGACATATTATTCTCCTCCTGGCAATATTTTTTTATCGTGATAAGAATTTTTTATCATAGTGATATTGTATAATTTAATTTTCATTTTGTCAATATATCTATCCAAAATATATAATGTAATTTTTGGTTCTACAAACCTGACACAAAAAAACAGCTATAATCGTGCGACAGCAGCCACACAACTATAGCTTTCTTACCAAATTTACGATCTATTTAATTTACTCAAATAGCGATATACTGTTGCGATTGATATGCCTAAGGCATCCGCCGCCTCACTCACTGCACCCTTAATCAGGAAGAATTTCTCGGTATTCAGACGCTTAATGATTTCAACCTTCTCTTCTACGGTTAAGCGTTCGATTGATATCTCTCCGGAGTTTGTAACCTCATTGATAATCTGATTAATTAAATCTCTCGGGGAAGATTGAAAGGCTTCTATGGTATTATTATCCTTTTCCACAGGTTTCATCGAAGGGAGGAAGGCCAGCTTCTGAAGCAGCTCTGCCGCTTGCTGATACTTTGTCACATCAATATTAATACTTAACATTCCCTGTGGATTGCCATGCTTATCTAATATAAAGAAACTGTTAGACTTTAAGGTTGTATTCTTGGACATTCCCAAATAGTTCAAATAGTAGGGGGGACCTTCTTTTCCTTTATCCTTTAATTTAGACAATGCAAAATTTGTTAAAGGAGCTCCGATCGTTCTACCGCTGATATGACCGTTATGTATCGCAATCACAGAGTGGTTGATATCTTTAAAATCATAAAGAACGACTTCCGTATTTTCCCCAAAACAAGCACCCAAGAAGTCAACCAGGTGTATATACGATGTAAAATCAAAATCAGATCCGATTATCCTCACCCCTTCTTATTTTTTCATAATAAGAATATTTTATCACCACAATAGTAAATGTCAATTAATTCTTTTCAATATATGTAAAAATCCGGAATGTATCGACATCTAACTACATGTTGCCGGTGAGATGTTTCCATACGGAACTGCTGAGTGAAAATTCATCTAAAAATTATTATTTCAGTCTTGACAAACAACCCTGTCATAAGGTATCATATCTCTTGCACACGTTATAAATGCGATGCGAAAATGCGCGAGTGGCTCAGTGGTGGAGTATCGCCTTGCCAAGGCGAGGGTCGCGGGTTCGAATCCCGTCTCGCGCTGTCATAAAGTAAAAAAGGATATCCTAATGGATATCCTTTTTTACTTTATTCGAGTCCAATCCTGGACTCGAAGTTCGAATGTCTCCGCTCCGCTCCGGTCCGTGCAGAACCGAGATCCAGTGGACCTCGTGCACCGTCTCGCGCTTAACATGAAAAAAGCTTATCAGAATGTCATATCGCCTGTATTTCCGTTAAATTAGAATCAATTGGATAAAGTCATTAATGTTTTATTATGGGAATAAGTATTCCTTCTTCATTTTTTAAAGATATTTGAAGCTCGTGATTATGATTAATGGATGCGAAGAAAATATCTTTTATATCACTAATGTTTTTATCATTTAGTTGTTTAATAAGCCAAGCATTGTCCAACTTAAAATAAGTTAGTACATCATAATAAAGTTTACCTTCTATTATAACCGGCAAGGTAATGCTAGATATATTCTTATTAATTCCCATATCTTCCATGGTAACAGCAATTTTATTATGTTTCTTCAAGACACTTAAATTACCGGTAGATTCTATGATGGCTGTCTCTACTTCATTTATATCAAACACATCTATTTCTCTAAGTAGTTGAAGTATATTATCAATAGTGTAGTTAATTTTTTTAAGATTGCTATTAAGTAGCCTCCCATTTTGGATTACAATAGTTGGTTCAAAAGTAATAAGTCTTCCAAATTTACGATTAGAAACTTTAAGGGATGAAACAATTTTCTGCAATAATCCAATTCCTACAATAGCGACAGCCGTTGGCATATGTTTAATATTTGGTTCTGCGATATCAGCACCTACTACTGAACCCAGAATGATAATAACTAGAAAGTCAAAGATCGGCACTTCTCCAATAGTACGTTTTCCCATAAAAATTGTGACAAAGAGAACTAAAGGCAAAATAGTTAAGATTCTGAAAAAGACAAGGGATGAATCTTTAATAAATTCTATCATTAAGCTTTCTCCTTTCAAACCTTTACATTACAGTTCAATTTACAGTTATTGATACTATGTTGCGTCAATGCAGTCTCTTATAATAAATTTTTGGTTATAACAATTTAGTGTTTTATTATGGGAACCTTTATAATGTCTTCATTTTTTAAAGAAACCTGTAGTTCATGATTTTGATTTATCGATGCAAAAAAAACATTCTGAATATCATTAATCTTACTGTTTTTTAATTGTAAAATAAGCCATGTTTCATCAAGGTTTAGAAATTTTAATACTTGCGAATGGATTTTTCCTTCAATAATAATAGGGTAAGTAATTGTTGATGTTTTCATAGCGATATTCAAATCTTCTCTAGTAACTAAACTTTTCTCCGGTTTTTTTAAAACACTAATATTGCCGCTAGCTTCAATTATAGCTGTTTCTATCTCACTGATATCAAATATATCTTTTTCTCTTAGCATTTGAAGGACATTATCAATTGAATAGCGAATTTTCTTAAGGTTTTTGTCAAGGAGCTTACCGTTTTGAATGATAACCGTTGGTTCAAAAGTAATAAGATGTCCTATTTTACGTTTTGATATTTTAATGTAAGCAACAATCTTCTGGAGAAGGGCAACACTTATGATAGCAACTGCGGTAGGGAGATGTTTAATCTCTGGATCAGCAATGTCAGCACCGACTACAGCTCCTAAAATAACGATAATCAAAAAATCAAATACAGGGAGTTCACCTATCGCTCTTTTTCCCATATACAATGTGACAAACAGTAATAAGGGTAAGATAGTTAATATTCTCCCAAGAACAATCGCAGAATCTTTGAAAAACTCAAGCATATGCTACCACCTTTATAAAGACGTTTTATACTACTATCTTTTCCAATTGTTTATCTATTAATACCTTACCAAACTTTCTCGCTTAATATAAGTTGAATTACACTTGAATATTATCATGCCTATTATAAAAGGCATGTTATAAAAGGTGTAGTATTACGTTATTGCATGTATCTTAACCATTTTGATGTGCAGATTGACTCAATATATTAAGAAAAGTATAATAAGATAAATATGTTTTTAGGTAATAATTATTTGTGTTGTTGCACAGAGCATTCGTTGTAATCAAGATAGATTGAGCAAAGAATTTTTTATAATAGAGGTTATAATTAATTATAAAAAGGAGGCAACAACATGAATATTGATTATGTAAAAAGAATCGAACAATGTATTGCATATATTGAAGACAATTTGACCAAAAGAGTATGTATCGATGATGTTCTTGAAAACACATTCTATTCTTATCCTCATTTTCATCGAATATTCATGGATTTCGTAGGTGAACCTATTACATCTTACATTCGAAAGCGTAAATTATCGTGTGCAGCTGAAGAACTAATAAATACCCAAAAAGAAATTGTAGATATAGCGCTTGATTACAATTTCAGTTCTCAACAGACATTTAATCGAGCTTTTACAGGATTCTTTGGTATTTCTCCACTGAAATACCGAAAAATCGGAATGCTGGATGATTTATGTAAGCCTTTCGCTTTAACAGATTGCCTGTCTAAAGAATTGATACCAATTACAATATCCATCGAGAGATTGCAACCCATGAAGGTAGCTTCTTACCATTCCTACAATGGCAATATATTATTAAAGAATATGCGACAAGAACAAGATAAAATGGTTTCAAAGGCCTGGGGAAATCTGATCCGATGGCAAATGTCTTATGAATACCAAAAACAATTTGGTATAATTGAAAAATTGCCTGCAACATTAACGCTCGGAAAATTCATGATCGATCATAATCTTCATTTGCCACCAAATACAAGATATTTCGGGTTTATTAATCCTTTTCCGATGAATGACCATGAATTTGGATATGAAGCATGGGCAATGCTCACTAACATATCGGAACGTGTAATAACAGAAACTCAAAATAGGAACATAATTATTAAGGATTATGAAGGTGGTTTATATGTTACCGCTGAGGCTACGTACGGCCCTAACTCAAATCTTGATAAAGCATGGAGATCCCTACATCACTGGTTAATGCAAAATCCACAATACAATTATGGCGAACATCAATGGCTTGAAGAGCATATTACCAAATCTGGAGAGGGCGGATTTCATAGTTTTAAACTATTTCTCCCCATTCAATGAATAGATTACTAGACGTACAACCTGACTTAATAGATGATACCATAACCTAGTATTACATACTCCAATATATAATGTGAGTATGCTCCTCTGTCATAGATAAATATTAAGAGCGCTATTTCATTGTAATATATTTCTATAATTTCAATTATCTGTATTCCTGTTTTTATGATAGAATGTTGTTAGCAATAAAGTGAATAGATTAGAATGTTAGCAATAGGGGGGAACGAACATGTTTCAAATTAGGTACATAGAGGAAGTGGATAAAGAGTTTTGGTATACGCTTGACAGACATCTACCCGAAGCAGAATTTCAAAAAAAGGTTGCAGACAAAAGAGGATACATAATTTTAGATGACGAGAAACCGATTGGGGTATTCCGCTTTAATATGTTTTGGGATAATACGCCTTTCCTAACATTGATTTATATTGATTTTTCATATCACAAGAAAGGATATGGTCGACAGGCGATGGAGTTTTGGGAAAATGAAATGGCTAGACTGGGTTATAAAATGGTTATGACGTCAACACAAGTTGATGAAAATGCACAGCATTTTTATCGTAAGCTTGGATACAAAGACTGCGGATGTCTGGTGCTTGACATCCCGGGGTTTGAACAACCGCTTGAAATGTTCATGGTAAAAGCCCTTTCCAGTAACAGTATAAAAAGCTAATAAAAAAACATCATTACCCATTGACTCTTCCTTTGGGGAAGCCTTTATACTAGACTCATCACAAACACCGGAAGCGAGGTCGAAACAAATGGAAAACCTAATAAAAATCAAAGATGTATCCAGCAAGTATAGTATAACAGCCCGCACGCTACGTTATTATGAGGACATGGGGCTGATAAACAGCACCCGAAGTGATGACTATGCATACCGAATGTATGACGAAAATGCAGTCAGGCGACTAGAGCAAATACTTATTTTGCGAAAGCTGAACATTAGCATAAAGGATATTCAGCGTATTTTCAACACGTCCAGCTCTGAAATAGTTCTGGAAGTGCTAGAAAAGAAGGTCCAAAACATAGACGATGAAGTTGCCCTTCTACATGAGTTGAAGGACATTGTCCTGGACTTCATTCATGAAATAGAACGAGTTGATTTTGCGAATAATTCCGACATAAGACTGCTGTACGACAAAGCAAAAGAACTGGAAACACAGTTGATCAGCGTTGACTACATTGGCAAACCCTCCAACATAAACCGTTTGATTGAAATTACGGAACAATTAGATAAAAAAATTCCGGATATAATGGTTGTCAGGATACCCGGCTTTAAGGCAATTACTACCGGAGACCAACCCTGGGGAGAAATGTTTAAAGAAGGCGGATATATGAATCAATTATGGCAGTATAGTCATTTATACAAGAGTGTAATATTCGATTGTTTTGATTTTTTGCTCTCTAAAAATGACAATGCTGAGTGGATATGCGCTGTTCATGATGATGTTACCGACGCCGATGTAGGTCCTTTTCACTTGTGCGATTTTCCAGGTGGATTATACGCTATGGCTGTCAGTATTGACGAAGATAATGAGAGCATCAACAAAGTGGAAGATAAAGTTCTTCGATGGATTGAAAACACAAATTTTGAGTACGACAATGATAGCCATGTTATGTTCAATATGCCTTATTTATATGAAGAAGGAAGAGATAATACTTATAGGGATATAGAAAAGGGACTTGGCTATAAACAAATGCAACGATATTTTCCCATTAAACTAAAAGATGAATTTCGGTAATATACAGGGAGGCACAGATGCAGATAGGGGATAAAATCGTATTTGATAAATATGAATGGCGAGTGCTTGATATACAAGACAATGCTGCATTAATAATAACAGAATATATTATTGAACAACGTGCATACCATGACGCTTATAAAGACACAACTTGGGCTGACTGCTCGTTAAGGAAATACCTTAACGATGAATTTTATAGCAGCTTCAACGAAGCAGATCAATCAAGAATAATTCCGGTAACAAATAGAAATCCGGACAACCCGTGGTATGGTACAAAAGGCGGTGCAGATACGTTGGATAGCATATTTTTGTTAAGCCTTGAAGAAGTAACCTGTAAGTATTTCGGAGATAGTAGTTCAATATTACATAACCCGGGAAAAAATCAAAGATATTGGTTTCAGAGAAAAGATGAGAACAACAGTAACCGAATTGCACGACTTGAGGGTTATACGTGGAGTACATGGTGGTGGCTTCGATCACCCGGTCGCGTTAATATAAAAACCGTGTATGTGCATGGCGATGGTAATATTGGTATCCAAGGAAATAATATACTAAAAGGCAACATTAGTGATGGTAAATGTTTAGGCGGTGTTCGTCCAGCATTATGGTTAAAGCTTTGATTTACTTAGGTTCATCCGATGGGTGGACCTTTTTCTGATATTTATTAAATTTTATGTTGAATTAAATCAATAAAAATGATACGATATGCCTTGTGCGTTCAGCATAATTAAAGATATCGAAAGGATGTTACAACTACTATGTCAACTCAATCAGATAAGCCAAGCATCGCTAATCCTGCTCCACTCGGTCTATTAGGCTTCGGAATGACCACCTGCTTACTAAACATACATAACGCAGGCTTTATCCCCCTCAGTATTATGATAATTGCAATGGGATTTGCTTTAGGCGGAGCAGCCCAGATCATCGCCGGTATTATGGAATTTAAGAAAGGGAACACTTTTGGGGCTACTGCCTTTACAGCCTATGGTTTCTTCTGGTGGTCATTAATTTTAATTTGGAGCAATCCAATCAAAGGAATTGAAGCTGCCGACGCTAAGAGCATGGGATT
>JAEZUM010000040.1 GCA_023421075.1 Bacillota bacterium | reverse complement strand
TGCAAAGTGAGCATTAACAAGCTTGCTTGTATATATGCGAACGCGCACGCGAACTGGATAATCTCATGTAAGAGATTATCCAGTATGGGATACATATTGTCCTTTCCTTCAGATTGAACTTACGTTTTGCAACGCCCCGTTATCTATTACTTATTCCCTTGTATTTAACGCTATTCAATACTCTTCAACGACTCTACCATATCAATCCTCTTTAACTTAAAAAACATAACAAAGTTAACAAACGCCGAGAAAAATAGAGTAAGCAGAACACTGTATACAAAGCTGCTTGGATCAATATTCCTGCCAAACATCACCAAATCAATCTCAACCGTTGTTATTACATAGCGATGTAAGAAGATACCGAAAATCGTTCCCATTAATGCACCGATCAGGGTTAGTATCGTATTTTCGCGATATACATAGGCTGCAGTTTCTTTATTATAAAATCCCAGGACCTTCAAGGTCGCCAATTCTCTTCTCCGTTCATTAATGTTAATATTGTTCAGGTTGTAGAGAACGACGAAGGCTAAGGCACCTGCTGAGATAATCAATACCCACACAACGATGTTCAAGCTGACCAGGACATTGGATAAAAGATCCTGAAAATAGCTAGTATAAAATACACCGGCGGCTGCCTTCTGTTCCAATAATGCGTTACCGATCTCAAGCTCTCCCTGTTGATCCACTCCCGGCATCAACAGAAAATATTCATTATAATCAAGTGTATTTCCATATAGCTTCTCATAAAGCTTTGGTGACATATAGATATAATGAGTCATATAATTTTCTGTTATTCCGGACACCTTCACTTGAACCACTTCCTCATCTTTCGTAAACTGAAGTAGATCTCCGGGCTTTACACCGAGTTTTTTGGCAACCTGTTCGGTAATCAGAATCCCTTCGTCATCCAAGAACAATTTTTTATGTCCTTCCCGTTCACGAAAGACGATGTAATCTTCAAATGCAGATACATTCTCCGGAATATACAGGGAAAGAGATTTACACTCACCGTTAAAGCTGATATCCACATTCCCTGTATCAACCCTGAGGGAGTCAGTTATTAAAGCATTATTCCCTATCGCCTCCTCTAGTGCAATAATTTCATCTTCCGTGGCTTCTTTATCAACGGAAATGGAAGCATCATAGATCATGACCTCATCAAACTGTCTGGTATAAATCACAAAGATAGAATCCTTCAGTCCAAACCCAACCAACAACAGAGCCATACATCCTCCAATGCCAAAGATCGTCATGAAGAACCGCTTCTTGTATCGCAATAGGTTACGAATTGTAGCCTTCCAGGTAAAATTCATTCTGTTCCACAGGATAGGAAGGCGTTCCAGAAACACTCTTTTTCCTGCTTTGGGAGCCTGTGGTCTCATAAGATAAGCCGGCTTTGCATGCAGCTCCTTATAGCAGGAGAAGAAGGTGGCTATCTCTACACAAAGAACCGCTAGTGCGGTTGCAAGTCCAGCATAATAGGCATTAAAGGGGGTTATTACCTCAGGAATATTACTATACATGATTTTATAGGCTGTAATTATAACGGTCGGAAGTACCTTTAAGCCAACCATTGCACCGAACAAGCTTCCTCCGAGGGTTGCCAATAAAGCATATAAAATATACTTCATTGCAATGGACATCTTCGAATAACCCAGAGCTTTTAGCGTCCCGATCTCAATACGCTCTTCCTCGACCATTCTTGTCATTGTTGTCAAGCTGATTAAGGCTGCCACCAGAAAGAAAATCGCCGGAAACACCTCACCGATTGCACCGATACGATCGGCATTTTGTTCGAACTCCACATAGGCGGCTATACTGCTTCGATCTAGCACATACCAGGACGGAATTTCCAACTTTGCAAGGTCAGCCTCACCGTTTGCGATTTCTTCCTTCGCATCCTTGATTTTTATCTCACCTTCTGCAATCTCATTCTCTCCGTCCTTTATTTTCTCTTCCGCTTCAGAGATTTCTTTTTCGCCATCCGCTATTTTTGCCTCCCCATCGATAATTGTTTCTTCTGCTTTGGCTAGCTCCTTCTCGCCTTTCACCAGCTTAGCCTCAGCCATGGCGATCTCATTCTCACCTGCGATTATCCTTGTATCTGCCTGAGCAAACTGGGCAAGAGCACCCTGATATGCTCCCTCCAACTGTTCCATCGCCGCAGTCAGCTCGGGTTCGGTAAGTCCTGCATAAGACAGCTTCAATCGATTCGCATTATATTCTTCCTCAGCAGAGGCTTTCGCTCTCGTGAGTGTCTCCTTCTGCTTCTTAAGCTCCTCCTTTGAGGCTTCCAGTTTTTCTTTTGAGGACTTTATTTCTTTTTTTGAGTCTGCAAGCTTTTTCTTAGAATCCTGAAGCTCCTTTTTGGAAGCTTCAAGCTTTTCTTTATTTTTCTTGATTTCTACTCTGGCATCTGCAATCTCCTTCTTAGAATCATCAAGCTTTCGAACCGCATCTGCAACTTCTTCCTTCGCCTTTGATATATCTTCATAAGCAGGCTGATAGAGTTCGTCATAACGAAGGATACATCTTGCATCCGCTATTTCTTTAATATTATCAAGAACCTGATCGACATGATTATCATACTCATCCGTGTAGACTGTCATCTCCAGGGCATTCGTGACTGTTGCATATACAGTGGAATAAGCCTCCTGCTTGAACACCTCCGGGAGAATAACCACAAAGCTGTTCACGTCTCCGCTGCCGATGCTGGAGCTTCCTCGTTGGAAGGACAGATAATAAGAGGTAGAGCCTACTCCAACGATCGTAAATTCATTATGTTTTAAGGACTCAGAGATATCCTGATCCGTACCGGAGGTTACCGTAATCTTATCACCGATTTTATAATCCGTATTTCTTATGAAAAAATTATCCACCAATACTTCAGATTCATTTTGAGGCATTCGACCTTCAGAAACTATGATTTTATTTATTTTTTCCGTAGCAGACAGAACTTCGAGGACCAGTTCATTTCCTCCTACATCGCACACTACATGTGTAGAATATGCTGGCTCAACCTCTTTAACTCCATCTACCTCAGATATCGCCGAGACATCATCGTCCGTAAGCCCTAAGGTACTGAGCACACGAATATCCATCAGGTTGCTTATGTCATAATAATGATCCGCGGTTAATCTCATATCGGGATTCGTGGCTCGAAGACCTGCAAAAAAGGCTACTCCTAATGCAACAATTAAAAAAATGGAGAGAAACCGATTCAGGCTGGTCCTGATTTCCATATAAAAATCCTTGCGTAATGCTCTTTTCCTCATATCACATTCCCTCCAAATATCTACAAGTTGCTGTTATAATCAGAAGAAAAGGATGATATGCATCCCCTAATGCACTGTTTGACGGACAGATTACTGATTTTGTAAGTCAGAAACAAACAGTTGTGTTTGATAATGGCTTACAAAATAGTAAGATGTCAGTCAACCTGTGTGTGAGGGATGCTATTATTCTTTTCTTCGTTACATTACCATTCGATTGAATCAACCGACATCGGATGTTCATTCAACGTTACCTGTGTTGCTTTCCCATTTTTAATCTTGATGACTCGATCCGCCATCGGGGTCAATGCCGAATTATGCGTGATAACAATAACTGTCATGTTACGCTCCTTACAAGTATCCTGGAGAAGCTTCAGGATTGACTTTCCCGTCATATAATCCAGAGCACCGGTAGGCTCATCACATAACAGAAGCTTTGGATTCTTAGCCAAGGCTCTGGCTATCGCGACACGCTGCTGTTCACCGCCGGAAAGCTGTGCCGGAAAATTATTAATGCGTTCCTCGAGACCAACCTCACGCAATACCTGCTCTGCATCCAATGGTTCTTTACAGATTTGAGAAGCCAGCTCTACGTTCTCCTTCGCCGTCAGATTCTGAACCAGATTGTAGAACTGAAATACGAAACCAATCTCATCTCTGCGATATTTTGTTAATTGCTTTTCTGAATAATCCGCAATGTCATTCCCTGCCACATATACGGCTCCCTCGGTGGAGGTATCCATCCCTCCTAAGATGTTCAAAACCGTGGTTTTCCCAGCGCCACTTGGTCCGACAATGATTACAAACTCACCCTCTGTAATCGTAAAATCAATTCCATCCAGGGCATGAATGGATACTTCACCCATGTGATAGGTCTTACGAACCTTTTCCAACTTAATAAAATCCTTCATATCGATACCCTCCGCCATCTTTTATCCGAACTACATAATATATCTATATAATAACTCAACGATTGATAACTTGTTCCAGATTTGCAACCCTATTTTATCCTTAGTTACCATGATATACAAGTCAGCAATTCTTAATTTATTATAAAATCTTTGTGATTATATTTTCGAGCATTTCAACCAATCCTATCAATACTTGATAATTATTGAATGATATGAAATCGTCTTGGAGGTAACAGTTATGGATTATATAGAGATTGCATTGGCAGCTTTAGGTACTATGGTCGCATTATTCTTTTTCACAAAAATTATGGGAAACAGAGAGATGTCACAGCTTAGTATGTTCGATTATGTCAGCAGTATCACCATTGGCTCGATCGCCGGTGAGATGGCTGTCATGTCAACGGAAAGCTTCTGGAAGCCTTTCGTTGCTTTGGTGATATTTTCAGTTCTTTCAATGATTATATCTTATTCAACCTGTAAATCCATTAAGCTTCGTCGTTTTTTTGAAGGACATGCTCTTCTGCTGTATCAGAACGGCCAGATCTATGAGAAGAATCTGCTGAAAGCAAAACTGGATATTGATGAAATGTTGGCTGCCTGTCGTCTGGAGGGATATTTCAATTTAGAAGAGGTCCAGACGGTATACTTAGAATCAAACGGAACAGTCAGTATACTGCCAAAAGCCGTTCATAGACCGGTAACTCCTCTTGACTTAAATATTACGCCGGCACAGAATATGCCTCTGGCCAATGTTATTATTGACGGGAAGATCTTTTATGATAATCTGAAAAGCACCGGCAAAAATGAGTCCTGGTTACGAAATCAGTTACAACAAAAAGGGATTAAGGACATTCATGAGGTAATACTCGCAACCTTTGATTACAGCCAGAATTCAGTAAACGTCTACCTTAAGTTCCATCGAAAAATGACCAGAGACATTTTTGAATAGGAATAGATACCTACCGGACAACATAAAATGTTACAAGTGCGAAATATGAGGAAGTAAACATATCATGGTCCGAAGGGTTAAATCTAAGCATATTATTCTTACAGAAATAATTGTTTTTCTGGTGATAATTTCTATAAATCTTTTCAATTATTCCGATCGTGAGTCCGCGATCTCTGTATCAACGGATGCAAATGGAAAGGATTATATAAAATGGGTTAATTTTGACGTGTCCTGTAAGGCTTTGCAGGATGCCTACGAATATGACATCAAGTCCAGGCAGGAGGAAATACCCCTTCATTGGATTGAGCTTCTTGCGATTCTCGGTAATAAGTATGGCGGTGATTTTTCAAGGTACAAAGAAAAGCACTTGGATGAGCTTGCGGAGAAATTAAAGAGCAAAGAAGCAACCATCGAATCATTGACCGATGGCATGAAATATTATAAATATTATTACGAAGCCTACGAAGCAGTTCTCGGTGGAATGGTCGGAACCTATAAGGTAGAAGTAGCAGACGAGACTGCACCCGGGGGCAAGGTTTGGGAAGAACGATATGGTCTGAAGGCCTATCTTCCCGTAGCCAAATATTATCCCTTCAGTCATTTTGATGATTTTGGTGTTTCCCGCAGCTATGGTTTTCGAAGAAAGCACCTCGGACATGATATGATGGGGCAGGTCGGAACACCGATCGTAGCGGTGGAATCCGGTTATGTAGAAGCACTCGGATGGAACCAGTACGGAGGCTGGCGTATCGGAATCCGAAGCTTTGATAAGAAGCGTTATTATTACTATGCGCATCTTCGTAAGAATTTCCCATACAACAAGGAATTAGAGGTGGGTAGTATCGTCCAGGCCGGTGATGTCATCGGATATCTTGGACGAACCGGCTACAGTAGCAATGAGAATGCCAATAACATCCGGACCCCACATCTTCATTTTGGCTTGCAGTTGATTTTTGATGAATCACAGAAGGAAAGCTACAGTGAGATCTGGATCGATTGTTATGACCTGATTCAATTCCTATACCAAAATCGATGTGAAACGGTAAAGGATCAGGAGACCAAGGAGTATCACCGTGTTTACAAATTCATCGATCCCATTGCAGAGCACTATATCAATCACAGCATCTATAAATATGAGGATGACGAATTTGATATAAGGATTTATGAATAAGGAGTTTGCTCCAATGGGCAACCAATAGGAATTTCCTTTGAGAAATTCCTATCGTAATTCTTCTCAAGGATTTTATTAATACCTACTCCTCGAATAAGTTTGTGCCGAGGAAGACGCATCATCACACCGGAAGAATAAGGAGTTTGCTCCAATGGGCAAACTTCGAAATTCTTCACAAGGATTTTATTAAAACCTACTCCTCGAATAAGTTTGTGCCGAGGAAGACGCAGGCACAAACTTGGAAATGTAAATTATGCTTTATATAATTTACATTAGTATTGTTTCTTGATATTGCTTTTAATCCTTTTTCTCATAATAAGGCATAGAAAGGCCATAAGGAACGGGATTGCATATTCAAAAATCAGATTTAAGTTTACTAGAATTACTCTGTAGAGGAAATTAAATTCAAACTGAGTGCTACTCAAAAAGTAGGTTAAATAAAATATGATAATTGCCAAAGGCAGATACAATACCTCACACTCCTTCAGACCAAACAGCCATTCAAAACAACGTAATAACAGCACGACAAAGATAGCAATGGCAATATAGTCGGAAAGAATGCAGATTAAGGTAATCAGCACCTCAAAGCGTTCAAAAATATTGAAGAAGGATATACTCTTGACCGTGATATAGAAGGGAAAAGGCAAATTAGCGGTAAGACTTGTTCCGGATATACCAAAGGTAAAAAAGGTCAGGATAAAAGCCAAACAGGAAAATGCAAATACGCCGAACCATAGCTTATGAAACTGGGATTTTGTAATGGAAATTCCGAATTTATCGGCGAAAAAAAGAGCAATAATGATATTTCCTCCGACTGCAACCACATGCTTTGCTGCTATTGCGGTCTGCGCAAGATTGACCGTAGAAACCGGTAACAGATAGTCCGTTCTGAGTCTCGACACTGCGCAAACAAACAAAATAGTAAACAATATAAATATAGTTCCCAGTGTCAGTTCCGAAAATCGGAAGATTGTCTTAATACCTCTCAACAATGCATAGAAGACCAATATAATCATTACCGTCATAAAAAAATCCGACCTGGTTCTAGGCATTAATGTGAATTCCAGCGTCAAGCTGTATATCGTTACCTTTGCCGTGGTGATCAGGAATAACCAGACAATATAGGACAATATAATAATCTTTGCTAAAAATGTACCCATAAGCTGAATCATGATTTCATAGAAATTCAGACCAGGAAAGGATTTTAATAAAAATATGATAACGGCTGTCAAAGGTACGGTAGCTACAATCGATATTATAGGGCTTAAGTATCCGCTTCTGCCCGCTTCTAAGGCAAGCGCCTGTGGAACCTGCCTTAGAACTGTAGATATGGAGATGAACAGATACATGAATGTTATTTGCCGTAAGGTTACTTCACGGTTCAAGCCTCTCACCTCATTCCATATATTTTTCCATCATCAAGGAGATACTTGGCAGGTAAGGATTAATCATATAAATGATACCCATAGCCATTCCAATGATGGACAACAATAAATAAAGAACCAGATTTTTCTTGGATTGCAGTAGTTTTTTTCTCTGGCGAATCAGGGTAAAGATTATTGTAAATCCAAATATATATATCATGATGGTACCTCGCCTTTCTCATTGTCTGCATATTTTTCATCATAGGTACATTTTTATACCGTTGCTATTCTTAGAAAGTATGATGACTGAAGTATCAGTTGTTTTTATTGTTGCCTAGTATAAAGGATTTCGTTATTTGTGACCGTATCTGATATTTATACTCGATGCTTGTCAGAAGCTCATCCCAGTTCCCTTCAATTCCCTTCCAGCCACTGACGTTTTGATTTTCAACAATACGTGCCAGATTAAGAATATCCATCCCATTTTGCTTGGAATAATTCACCGGCTTCTCTAAAATGCTCCGAACATACTCGTTCTGAGCGTTGGTCAATCGAAGCAGCTCTCTCTGGGTGAAGATATTTTTATCCGTTACTATTTCTTTCAGCATCGATTCAAAGTCGACCTTGATCGTGATGGTAATCTTATCATTCACTAACTCTGTCTTTAATTTCGTATTTGTATAGGACACCCCCAGACTTACTTCGTCCTTTAGATAAATCGGAAAACTTCTCATAATATTACGAATGAAATTCACACCATCCGAGGTATCACGGTCCAGGTAATCCACCAGCTTAAGTTCATCAAAAACAGCATAGCCTTCAATCAAAAGACCCGCCTTTTCTCCGACCAAATAAGGAATAAGAACGCTGGAATATTTTTGCTCCATATCATTTAAGATATTTACAAAGGAATTATCATTTCTGGTCAGAAGCTCCTTTTGCTTCTGTTCCATCGCTTCCAGATCCTCATGAATGGTCTGTTTGTTTTTAATTCCTTCTTCAATGAACTCAGAAGCTTTTTTCTCTTTGATAATATATACTAAGGCTTCCATTTTAATCGTTTCGTCTCTTTTCAGAAAATCCAGAGCCTTATCGATCCCTTGTTTTGCTGCTTCCTCACCGATCAAAAAGGAACCGGCTTGCGCTAAGGTGATATTCTTTTTATTCTTCTGCTTCAGCTCCTCCAGGGCTTCATAAGCAGTCTTTCCCTTTCCTTTTGCAACCTGTTCTTCACCGGATCCGGCTCCGGCCTCAGAATCCGCTCCTCCACCGGTTGAATACAAAGCACTTATACTGTACTCCTCATCTGCATAATCAATCCCAAGAACCAGTACCAGATCAATCTCATCGATTTCCTCCCGATTCATATCATGGGTACAACCACACAATAGGAAGGGAAGGATAAGAAATATGAAACGTCTCATTATAATACCTCCAAGTAAGTGATAGGATTATTCTTTCCCTGTACTGGTCTTCTGCTTCATACGATTTTCCGGTACGATTTTCTGCGGGCGTTTTGTAAAGTATTTAATCGGAAAACGGAATAGGGTATCCTTATGATTACTCTCGTCTACATCAACAAAAGGGGATAAATATGCCACACCATAATTATCCAGACTACAGAGATGGGTTAAAAGGATGATTAACCCTACAGCCAGACCAAAGAAGCCTCCTACCGCAGCAATTACGGATAGGACAAATCTTACTACTCGTATTCCACTGCTCAGGTCTTGATTCGGAACGATAAAGCCGGCAATACCGGCCAGGGATACGATGACTACCACTAACGGTGATAGGATATTCGCTGTAACTGCAGCCTGTCCAACGACAATACCTCCAAGAATGGACATTGCAGTTCCGACCGTTTTGGGAAGTCTTAGCCCGGCTTCGATCAAGATCTCAAAACACAGTAAAAGACCAAGTACTTCCGTAGCAGAAGAAAAAGGTACGTTCTGTTTTGCCGCTTGTGTCGATAAGGCAAGCTGTACCGGGAGCATCTGATTCTGATAGGTTGTCGCTGCGATATAAAAAGCCGGTAAAAACATGGTGACCAGCATAGAAACATAGCGAAGCATTCGTAATGCGGAACCGACATAAAAATGATTTGCATAATCCTCTGGTGATTGCAGCAGCATTGGAAGCTGACAGGGAATCAGATATACAAAGGGAAAGCCATCGACGGCTAACGCTATTCTGCCATCGGTTAGATTGGCGGCAATACGATCCGGACGCTGACTATACATAATCTGCGGAAATACACTCTTCTTATTCTCAATCAGATACTCTTCAATGAAGGCAGGTGTTGACAAATTATCAATCTCAATTTCAGATATGACATCTCTAAGCTTATTCACGGTATTCATATCAACAATATCACTGATATAAATCAACGACATATCCGTCTTACTAAGTGTCCCGACAGTCAGTGCTTCCACCACAAGATGTTCAGACCTTACCCTTCTGCGAATCAAGGCTGTATTCATTCTCATTACTTCGATAAAGGAATCCTTCGCTCCTTTAATAACTGCTTCCTCTGTAGGTTCTGATACGGATCGTTTTTCAAACATACGAATATCGTATATAATTGCCTTCGATTCCTCATCAAATAAGAATGCCACACCACCGCTGAGGACGATTTTGATCAGCTTGTCATATTCTTTCTCCTCTTTGGTAAAGACATGATAGGAGCCTCCGCTCAGCAGATAATCCATAAGCTGGCGCTGTGTTTTACACTTCTCCAGGTACTGATCCGAGTTCAAAGAATTTAGTATCACTTCATCTACCAGACCGGTATTGATTAAACCATCTACACAAAAGATAGAAAAGGTAAGTCCATTTTGATTTAATGTAATTGGTCGAACAACGATGTCTGCGCTTTTGGCGAACAGCTCCTTGATCATCGTTGAATTAATCCTCTGTTCCATGCTTTGTCCCTCTTTTCTGCTTATATGGCGATGCATGTTAACTATTTTATCAAAATAAGGTAAGATTTATTCATTCTCACTTGTTTTTTGACATCAAAAAAAGGCTATCCTCTAGCCTTCCGGTTACTTAACGTAAACAAAAGCTTTAAGATCAGCCCTTTTTTAAGTCATATCTATGTAGTCATAATCTTACGTCCATGATACAGTACATGAAGTCTGCATTTCAGCCTCCATGTTTGTCACGTACTCCAAAACCTCCGGCATAACTACCTTCGGTCTCTTTTGTAAGGCTACATTTGTATCATCATAAAAGTTCATGATGCTTTCTTCTATGAATCATAAATAACACAATGGCAATAGATATCTGACCAAATTATTCCGTAAAATAATCGATAGCCATATCATTCATATGTACAGGAAATACTTTTCCTCTTGCCATCAATTGAAGAAAGCTCTCCGCTTCCCCTTCATCGTCTGTAATATCCTCAACTATACAATAGTTATTCGGATTTGATAAATCAGTACCATCTTTATAGCATTCAATGCTATAAAGGGCATTTTTAAAAATAAGATTATAAACTACTTCAATATTCTCTGTTCGAATAGTCTTCGTGTTGGACTTTAGCAAATGTTCTACCATGCAACGCCACCCTTCTTCCTAGTTTGAATACGACCACATATTATGTATCACCTGACACTATTCATTATAACATAAAAAAAGTAATTGATAAGTACATAAAATCGCAAAACCCGATGTAAATAATAGTTCTCCTGGCTTCTACTTCCATTTCTTCAGGATAAAAAAACCATATTGATCGAAACCTACCAAATGAGCCAAATATGCGAAGTAATAACGAGGAAGTTCTACTAGATAATAACGAGATGATCAAATAAGGAATAAGAGGGCTTTCGCTTAAAAGTGTTTAATGGAAGAAGAAAAGAACACATACTTCCCATACCAAACAATCTCTTGACAGAGATTATCCGGTTCGCGAGTGCGTTCGCATCTGTTCAAGCGAGCTTGAATATGCTCACTTTACTTTCGCGCAAATGCACTGTTTGACGAACTGTTTACTGATTTTGTATGTCAGTAGCAAACATATATGTTTGATAATGACAGACAAAACGGTAAACTGTACGGCAACCTGTGTGTGAGGGAAGTGTGTGTTCTTTTCTTCTTAAAATACAATTGGCGAAAGCCGAAGTATTATCTGGTTTGAAACAGCCTCGTTATTCTACTGTGGTCCAGTCGATGTTAATTCCGATCGGTTCAGCATCTGCCATCTGCCTGTAGATTGCATACCGTTCTCTTGATAAAGCTTCTGCTTGACGGAAGAGTTCTTCTGCTTTCTCAGGAAACTCCTTTGCCAGTGAGCTGTAACGTACCTGACCTAAAATAAATTCCCGGAAGCTTTCGGTGGGTTCTTTGGAATCAAGTACAAAGGGATTCTTACTCTCTTCCTTGAGAGCCGGATTATACCGATACAGATGCCAGTAGCCGCATTGAACTGCTTTCTTAATGGTTGCCATGCTTCGTCCCATGCCTTCCTTGATACCATGGTTGATACAAGGTGCATAGGCGATGACGAGCGAAGGTCCATGATGCTCCTCCGCCTCTCGCAGAGCTTTGATTAACTGGGTATTGTCCGCGTGTATTCCGACCTGTGCTACATAGACATTCCCATAAGACATCATCATCCGCCCAAGATCCTTCTTGCCCTGCTTCTTGCCGGATGCAGCAAACTTAGCGATCGCTGCCGTCGGAGTGGATTTCGAAGCTTGACCACCGGTATTGGAGTATACTTCCGTATCAAATACCAGAACATTAACATCTTCACCGGAAGCCATGACATGATCCAGACCACCATAACCGATATCATATGCCCAGCCGTCACCGCCTACCAACCATACGGATCGCTTGGTGAGGTAATCCTTATTTTCCTTGATTTCATTGACCAGTTGCATTGTTTCTACATCTGTAGAAGTAAAATGCTCTAGTACATCAAGCACCTTGCGACTAGCCTCCTCCGAGGTTTTACTATCCTCCTTATAATGGATCCAATCATGAAGAGCTTCCTTCACCTTCTCTTCCACATTCATATCATTAAGAATTCTCATATTTTGCTCCAGCTTATTGCGCAGCTGTTTCACCGCAAGATACATACCATATCCGAATTCCGCATTATCTTCAAAAAGAGAGTTAGCCCAGGAGGGACCTTTTCCTTCTCTGTTTACGGTATAAGCCGTACTCGGAGCTGAGGCAGCCCAAATGGAAGAACAGCCGGTAGCGTTGGATATCATCATACGTTCTCCGAACAGCTGGGTGATGAGCTTGATATAAGGTGTCTCACCACAGCCTGCACAAGCACCGGAGAATTCTATTAAAGGAGCTTTGAATTGACTATCTTTAAAGGCAGGACCATAAGCCACATTCTCCTTAAAGCTGACTTCTTCAACTGCAAATCTCCAATTCTCAAGCTCGGTGGTAAGCTGCGTTCCAATCGGTTGCATAATCAGAGCCTTTCCTTTCGCCGGACAGATATCGGCACAGTTTCCGCATCCGGTACAATCCATAGGGCTGATCTGTATTTTATAATGAAAACCCTCCAGATTACGGCCTGATGCTTTCTTTGTCACAAAGGTCTCCGGTGCATTCTTCAACTCCTCATCATCAAGAAGGAAGGGGCGGATGACAGAATGAGGGCAGATATAAGCGCATTGATTACATTGGATACAGCGCTCCTCGATCCATTCCGGGACGTTTACTGCAATACCTCGCTTTTCATAAGCGGTAGTGCCGACAGGAAAGGTACCGTCCTCACGTCCGTTAAATGCACTAACCGGTAGATCCCCGCCTTTCATCTCAGACATCGGTCTCATAATATTTCGAATGAATTCCGGTTCTTCTACATTAGTAGAAGTATTGATTTTGATATCCTTCCAAGTCTTCGGAATCTTGATATGATGAACCGACTTAATACCCTGATCTACAGCATCCTCGTTCATCTTAACAATCTTGTCACCCTTTTTACCGTATAGTTTATGAATTCCTTCTTTTAGTTCCCGGACATATAAATCCTCATCTAAGATCTTTGTCAATTTGAAAAATGCGCCTTGCATGATCATATTGATGCGGTTTCCGAGTCCGATCTCCTCTGCTATTCCAACCGCATTGATGGTGTAGAACTCTACCTCCTTATCCGCTAGCTGCTTCTTCATGATATCCGGTAGGTTTTCTTCCAGCTCTTTCTCATCCCATCCGGTGTTCAGTACGAAGATACCACCTGGTTTCACACTCTGGAGAAGATCATATTTATTTACATAGGACGGATTATGGCAAGCAACATAATCAGCATGGGACACCAGATACGTGGAACGTATCGGATCCTTGCCAAAGCGTAGATGAGATACGGTCAGACCGCCTGATTTCTTAGAATCATAATCAAAATAAGCTTGTACATTCATATCAGAATTTTCACCGATAATTTTAATTGCCTGCTTATTGGCACCTACGGTACCATCGGAACCAAGACCCCAGATCTGACAGGCTGTCATATTCTCTGCTTCCACTACAAGCTCTTTCACAGGAGGAAGGGACGTCTTTGTCACATCATCGTCAATACCGATGGTAAAGAAGTTCTTTGGCTTTGTATCCTTCAGATTCAGATAAACCGCAGCGATATGCGTTGGATTCGTATCCTTGGAACCGAGCCCGTAACGGCCACCGATGATAACCGGAACCTTCTCCTTGCCATGATAGCAGCTGCAGACATCCTGGTAGAGCGGTTCTCCCACTGCACCGGGTTCCTTGGTACGATCAAGCACCGCAATCTTTTTCACAGTAGCTGGCATCGATCTCAGAAAATGCTCCATCGAGAACGGACGGTACAAATGTACCTTAACTAAACCGTATTTCTCACCCTGGTTATTATAATAATCAATGGTTTGCTCTATGGTCTGTGTCACTGAACCCATGGCTATGATCACATACTCTGCATCAGGAGCACCATAATAATCAAAAAGCTCATATCTTCTACCGGTATATTCACTCATTCTTTTCAGATAATCTTCCACAATCGGAATGATATCCTGATAGAATGGATTAGAAGCTTCTCTGCCTTGGAAATAAATATCGGAATTCTGTGCGGTACCTCGTACTACCGGCCTATTTGGTGATAGAGCTCGATCTCTAAAGCTTTTTACCGCTTCCATATCTAAAAGTTCAGCATAATCACGATATTCCAGTGCTTCAATCTTTTGCACCTCATGGGAGGTACGAAATCCGTCAAAAAAGTGTACAAAGGGTAATCTCCCTTTGATGGCTGAAAGATGTGCAATAGGGGCCAGATCGACAACCTCTTGCACAGACCCGGAGGCTAACATCGCACAACCGGTCTGTCTCGTCGCCATAACATCCTGGTGGTCACCAAAGATACTCAGTGCATGGGTAGCAATTGCTCTGGCACTCACATGAATTACGCCCGGCAGCAGTTCACCTGCCGTTTTATACATATTGGGGATCATCAGTAGTAATCCCTGTGATGCAGTAAAGGTGGTCGTTAATGCCCCACCCTGCAGCGATCCGTGAAATGCTCCGGAAGCTCCTGCCTCGGATTGCATCTCGACGACATTAACCTCCTGTCCAAAGATGTTCTTCCGTCCCTTTGCTGCCCATTCGTCGGTGGATTCAGCCATTCCGGAGGAAGGTGTAATGGGATAAATTGCAGCAACCTCCGTAAAAGCATAAGCGGCATAAGCTGCTGCAGTATTACCATCAACTGTCATTTGAATCTTAGCCATAAATTACCTCCATAGTTGCGCTATACGCGAAATTTTATAACTTACTTCCGTTATCTACCCAGTCCTTTGCATCGATGACACGTTCGATGGATGGTTTATTTACATTATCTACTTTATAGGTTGTTTCTGAATTCTGCCAGGCTGCGGTTCCCTCGCTATTGGTAGGCTTTGCCGTATTCAGTCGTTCGTTGTTCTTACCCTGTAATTTGTCCTTATGTTTAATTATCATATTGGTTCCTCCTTATCATGATTCACAATTCTTCAATAATACAGTGTTTCCTAATCTTTAAAGGACTATTACTTTTTACAGAGATTTTACGGATAAATTTATTGAAATTCTTCATAAAAAAGGTGGTGTTTCTCAACACCACCAAAATAGTACTTTATCTTATTCCTCTGAGACAAGACGCTTTTCACCCTCAAGCGCTTTAATTGGCGCGATATCCTGCGTAAACTCAAGTACACCCAGGAAGTTACCTTCCTTATCACGAACCGCAAAATAGCGAATATGAACATATTTATCTCTCATCCGGATCCAGAAATCTTCATGATCCTTCTTACCTGACTTCAGATCTTCTACAATCTCCTCAACGATGTGGACACTTGCCGGCGGGTGACAATTGGATACCTGTCTTCCGATGACAGCCTTCGTTCTGGGGAATATACGTTCCTTACCCTGTGTAAAATATTTCACCGCTCCATCCTTGTCAACAAAGGTAATGTCTACCGGTAAGGTATTAAATACTGCTTCAATCTCAATCTGTGACATCAATCCGGTTTCAAAATTAATATAACCATCACCTGCCGGTGCTTCTCCCTGCTGTTGAACCTTTTCCTCTACATTTACTTTCACCGGCTTCCACTCCTGCTTGGGCTCATACAGACAATAACCTAATTCAGCACTTTCCTTCGCAATCTTAAGCCATTCATCCTCGGACAAGGTCTCCAGCACCATGGGGAAAAGAATATTTTCTTCTTTGAAGATCATCTCTTCCACTCTGCCAAGTGCCGCCTCCAGCTGTTCTGCCAGCTTTTGCTTATCACTTTTATTCTCCTGAAGCAAGCGAAATGCTTCCTTGATATCCGCACGGATCTCATCATCCACTCCCCACATTACCTTAGGAGGAGCTGTAATTCCGTATTTCTCCATGTAAGGAAACAGCAGATTCTCTTTTCGGAGATAATGCTTATCCAGCTCCAAAAGCTGCGTCATGCCTTCAATTAGTTTATTATGGTTTGCATTATTACTATCCTTCAAATATTCATCGAGAGTCGGTCTTATCTGCTTGCGAAGTAAGCGCTCAATTGCTCTGTTCTCCGCTCGAAAGGTAAATACCGGATGTCCCGGATTATCCTCCTCCTTCTCCGGCCGATGAATCTCCTCTATGGAGCCCTTAAAAACTGCGGCATGAACATCACATAATCTCTGAACCTCCGTAACCGGCATGCCATCTCTGATTAAAGCCGTCTCCATCGCAGATATCTCTGTAGCAGAAACCCCTTCAATTAATTGACCGAAGCGCTCCTTCACCTCTTCAACACTTTTGCCGTTATGAAGCTCCATGATTAATTCTTTCAGTACCTTTTGACGATACTCCCTATTATTGATATACTCACTCATCACACATTCCTCCTTACTATTTTATTGGTAGTTTTACCTGCAATAATGCTTTCCTATACTGCTTTAAGAATAATATATAGTTATTATTGGAATTTCTATGTGATAGCAATCACAAATCCTCAGGAACTTAGTTTATCATTCACTTCTGCTGTTCTATTCCTAATTATATACTAATATGGAATTATTTGCATTATAAAATCTCGATAATTCGACAAAATGTGCATTATCTTCGCCTGAGTCATTCATAAAAAAAGACGAATTGGATCCATAGAGCTTTGGTTCCGATTCGTCTTCTTTGCGTTTATTAATTTGTAATAATTTTCTATCTTATATCGTTGTATATACTCGGCGGATGCTTATAACACTCTGCTCTTGTTAATGCGGTAATACACATAACCAGCCAGAATGATCATAAAGCATACAAGGAAATAATAAATGAACAATGGATGTGAGATGCTGCCGGATATAATCACCAACGATCCGATTGTCGCAAGAATAGGGATAATATAGCCCTTAATTATACCCTTTATCTCACCTTTTTTCGCAAGCTTCATTACTGCGAAGTAAAGTACAATGTAATTCAGGTAGCTTACCCCGATTGCAATCTCAGATACATCACCCTGCATGCCTAATTTCTGAGTAATATAATGAATTGCCATCCACAGTAAGGATAATACATATGCAAATAGAGCGGAATTAAAAGGCATTCCGTTCAAGCCTTCGCTTTCCTTCTTAAGCCAATTACTACCCGGTATCATATTACGAAGTGCCATGGAATAGGGCATTCTAATAAATCCCAAGGTAAGGCCGTTTACCGTACCCAACACTGATATGACAACAAAGATTAAGATAACCTTCGCTCCAAGATCACCAAAGAGCTTGGTTGCTGCCAAAAATGCAGAGCCATCCCCCTGCTCCAGAATAGTCTGTGGACCGAGTAAGGCGGTAATACCAACAAAATACATAATATATGCAAGTAAGATAACCAGTGGTGAAATCGTTAATGCTAAGGGCAGATTTCGCTTACTGTTCTTGATTTCTCCGCAGATTGAAGTTGCCACAATCCAACCATCGAAGGAAAAGGCAATCGGAGCAAAGGCAGCAATCCATCCTGCTCCTGAGGCAGCCGAAGAAAAACCGGTTGCAGATTCACGAATCAGCTCTCCGGGTTTGCCAAGGAATAACCCTGCAATGGCAATCAAGAGCAACGGAATCAATTTAATTACCATAGAAGCATTCTGAAAATAACCTCCAAGCTTAGCGGATAACGTATTAATAATAAATAAAGCGGTCAAACTTCCTAATCCGATTAATGTCGTAGTCTCAAGTGAAAATTCCAGTCCGAACAACTGACTGATATAAATACCTGTTACCCAGGCTACAACCGCTGCAAGTGTCGGAAGATATAAAAAGGTCTGGAACCAGCCGAACGCACAGGAGGGCCCGATTCCGATAAACTCCTCTGTATAGGCGATGACTCCACCCGGCTTATCCGTTCTGGTAGCAAGTTGGGATATAGCCAGACATCCAAAAACAATTGCAATTGCTGCGACAAAGAAAATAATAATCCCCAGTAATACATTACCGTTCGTGTAACCCAGCACATTATCTGCCTTAAAAAAAATTCCTGACCCGATTACGATTCCCGTAATCATGGTAATTGCGGTAAATAATCCGTACCTTCTCTTATTCATTGGATTGCTTCTTCTCCTTTTGGTTTCTTGTGTAAGTTTGGTAATAATTAGTATTCTTTTCTTTATATTGCACAACTTTTCAAATATAACATTAAATTACCAAATATACAAGCGTATATTTTAATAGTCTTTTCAGAACCTATTATTTCATTCTGCTTCAATTATTATGAATGATTTTAACAGCCTCTATACTAATAAACAATAAACCTGCAATGAGCTGATTTATGGGCCTTTTATAACATAAGAGCCATGTCTTAACAGTGAAAGCCTCCTATTCGACTGACTGCTTCTGACATGACTCTTATTATAACAATATTTTCATAACTTTTTTATGATACTAATCTTCCGGTTGGACCTTACCCTGAATCAAATCCAAATCCTCAATCAATATCGCCTTTACCGGTGCTGCTTCTGCTCCTGCAATATTCAGGGGAAGAGCCACTAACTCATATCTACCCTCTTTGACATCCGTCAAACGAAGTCCTTCCAGGATATGAGCGCCATTCTCCATCAATGCAAGATGGGTTTCGTGTCCCGGTTGACCTCTCTCAATCCCCAGAGCATCAATACCTACTCCTCGAACCTTTAACCCGGCCAGATATTTTGCACCGCTTTTCTCTAAGTATACGAAATTACCTTCCAGAATTGGCTCCAAGGAATTTCTGGTTTTTAAAAGCACGAAATCTCCCCATCGAAGCTCTTTACTGATGAGATCACCTGCCGTTACCGCATCGCTCACCTCAGTCAGATCCAGAACGACACATTCGGTAATCAGCTCCTCAAAACGAAAGGTATCCATGGTCTCACCATTCGGTATCATGTGAAGTGACCGATCCAGATGGGTACCGGTATGAAGGTTCATTTTGATACTGCTCTCATACACACTTCCGGTCAAATGGTCACTCTCAACGATACGAATTGGTCTCTTTTCTTCTTTGCCCTTATAGACCGGCATATCTGCACTGATCGGCATTGAAATATCATAAATTTTTCTGTTTTTCTTATCCATAAAGTACCTCCTAAATATGCCACCATTTTCGTCCATCCCTGGCCAATAATTCAAACGCTCTTACCGGTCCCATTGATCCCGCATCATAATTGGGGAAGACATGCTTTTTCGATTCGCGATATTCAATTAATTGATCAGCGACGGTCCATGCTGCTTCTACTTCATCCCAGCGGGAGAATAGAGTAGCATCTCCTCTTAGGATATCATAAATGAGCCGTTCGTATGCTTCCGGTGTATTTCCTTGTGTGGGTCGGAAGGAACTGGTATCCATCTGTGTAGGTACGATACCATGATGCGAAGAGAAATCCTTTGTATTAAACTGAAAAAAGACTCCTACATTCGGTTGAATTCGTAACACCAGCAGATTAGGCTCTTGTATCTCATTGTCCTTAAAATATAATACATTCGGTAACTCTTTGAATTGAACTACGATCTCAGCAGAGCTCTTTCCAAGCCGTTTCCCGGTACGAATATAAAAAGGTGTTCCGGCCCAACGAAAATTGTTCACATGAAGCTTAAGCGCTACAAAGGTCTCCGTTCCGGAATCCTTCGGTACATTCAATTCTTCCCGGTATCCAACCACCGGACTACCGTCCATATAGCCTGGACCATATTGGCCGAATACAACATTATCCCGAAGGAACTCCGGTGTAATTTCTTCAATTGCTTCCAGTACCTTTTGCTTTTCAGTACGGATGGAATCGGTCTTAAGATTGATCGGAGGTTCCATCGCCACCAGGGATAGTATCTGAATGATATGATTTTGAATCATGTCTCTCATGGCTCCGGAATGCTCATAATATCCGCCTCTAGTTCCAACCCCCAGCTTCTCCGTCAGAGATATCTGAATGTTATCAATGAATTTGTTGTTCCATATGGACTCGAAGATGGAATTACAGAATCTGAGCACCATAATATTTTGAATCATTTCCTTGCCCAGATAATGATCGATCCGATAAATATCCCGTTCCGGAAATACTTCTAAGATCTTATTATTCAGCTTCCTGGCTGTTTTTAGATCCTTACCAAAGGGCTTCTCTATGATTAAGCGGCTGAAGGAACCGGGCTTGGAAGCCATATTACTGCTTTGTAAGCCTTGTACGATGGTCTCAAAATATTCGGGAGCTACTGCCAGGTAGAACACCCTGTTTCCTTCTGTACCGTCCGTCCCGTCCAGTTGATCCAGATAAATTTTCAGTTCGGAAAAGCCCTCCAGATTCGTAAAGTCAAACTGATAGTAATGAATCTTATCCTGAAGTTTTTTCCATACCGTATCATCAATCTTACTTCTGGAATGTTTTTTGACAGAAGCATAGATATCCTTCCGATATTCTTCCTCCGATTTATCTCTTCTGCCGACACTTACAACCGTAAAATGTTCGGGGAGAAGATTATCCTGAACCAGATTATATAAAGCAGGCATCAGCTTGCGATGGGTTAAATCGCCAGTGCCGCCGAAAATAACTAATATGGCAGAAATATTATTCTCTTTGTTCCCATTATTCATTCTCATTACCTCCATTTCTGTCAAAGTTCTTATTGATTATTTATGAATAAAAGGCCCTTATAGCCAGGATGAATGATAAGTTCCCTCTCGGTCGACCCTCTCATAAGTATGTGCCCCGAAATAATCCCTCTGTGCCTGAAGCAAATTCATCGGAAGTTCACTGGAGCGATAACTGTCGTAGTAAGCCAGGCTGCTGGAGAAAGCTGGAACACTGATACCGTTCGCGATGGCAGTCATAATTACCTCTCTCCAGTCCTCCTGATATTGATTGATACTGTCTGAAAAATAATCCTCCATAAGAAGATTGACCAGCTTCGGATTCTTATCATATGCCTTACTGATTTGGTTTAAGAACTGTGCACGGATAATACATCCGCCTCGAAAGATTTTAGCAATTTCTCCGTATTGCAGATCCCAGCCATATTGTTCGGAGGCAGCTCTCATTAAGCCAAAGCCCTGGGCATACGCACAGATTTTACTTGCGTAGAGTGCTCGACGGATTGCCTCAATAAAATCCTTTGACTTTGTGACGGTAGTCCTCGGTCCCAGAAGTTTCTGCGAGGCGTTGACACGCTCCTGTTTCATCGCAGACAGACTACGTTCATATACTGCGGAGGTAATGGTCGGTGTTGGAACTCCTAAGTCCAGGGATATCTGTCCAGTCCATTTGCCGGTACCCTTCTGTCCGGCGACATCGAGTATCATATCCACCAGATAACCATCTGTTGCAGTATCCTTTTTTTGAAAGATATCTGCTGTGATATCAATCAGATAACTATTCAATTCTCCTTTGTTCCATTCAGCAAATACCTGAGATAATTCCTCGGGTGTCAACCCCAGAACCTTTTTCATAATCTGGTAGGCTTCTCCAATCAGTTGCATATCCGCATATTCAATTCCGTTATGAACCATTTTCACAAAATGGCCAGCACCATTTTCACCGATGTAATTACTACAGGGTTCCTCCCCTACCTTTGCAGAGATTGCGGTCAAAAAAGGTTCCATCAGCTCATAGGCGTGCTTTTTACCTCCTGGCATAATAGCAGGACCTTTTCTTGCCCCTTCTTCTCCTCCCGAGATTCCGGTACCCAGATAATGAATCCCGGACTGTTCCAGTTCCTTGCTTCTGCGAATCGTGTCAAGATAATAAGAATTTCCGCCATCCATAATAATGTCATCTTTAGACAACAAAGGCAGCAGCTGCTGTATCGTATCCTCTACCGCATCTCCCGCCTTAACCATAAGTATAATTTTACGTGGTAATTCCAGTGACTCTACGAATTCCTCAAGCGTATAAAAGCCTTCCAGATTACTTTTGAACGCTTCTTCTGACAACTCCTTCAATAATTCCTTTGTTTTTAAAGAGGAACGGTTATATACAGCAACCTGAAAACCATTCTCGGCAATATTTAATGCTAAGTTCTTACCCATAACGGCTAGACCGATTACGCCAATCTGTCTTTTCATATTATTAACCTCCATAATCTGTTGAATAAATGCCATTGATCCGGCAGAGTCCAAATTAGTCTTTCACTACAAATCCATTTTTCTCCAAATGTTGTTTGATCACTTCCAAATCCATCTTCTTTGCAATGGCCCCTTTCGGAAGGGTCATAAAACGACCTACACTGGCTAACATGCCCGGTTTGGTGATATCGGTAAAACCAAGCTCATGAAGAATCTGCGGTAACTCCGGATATTGCTTGCAAAGCTCATAAACCGATTGGGATAATTGAAGTACTTTTTCACTCATAACCTATCTTCCTCTCTAATGGCATTTCACTATTTGTATCAAAGTGTATGGGAAATGACTGACTTTTTCTGTGATTTGAATCACAGAAACGTAAATTTAATTGTAAGCAATTATTTTGCTTGATGTTATATATAAGATAAATCAATTTTATTATATCATTATTCATTATCTTATTCAATGAATGCCATGAAGTGAAAAGATCGGATATACTAACAAACATTCGCTCTACAAACTTTGTTAATTCTGTTTCATAAACATCATTACCGTGATTGTATGAATCATACGACAAGATGAAATAATAAATGGTTTCATCTGTCCTGAACAAAAAGAGGAATAGGCCTGTTTTGTTTTATGCCTATTCCTCTTCCATATAATGATATAGTATATCACTGTTTTTCAATCTCAGTATTAATAAATTATGGTAATCTCTTAGAATACCAGTTCCTGGAAGATTGCTTTTACTGTGGTCATTTCCTTTAATCGGTGAACATTCTCTCCGCAGAAAATTAGTCCTTCCTTCAGATTCCCTTCCACAGCATTGATTAACGCTTTTGTGATGCAATATGGTGTATCCTTCGGATTACAATGTTCCAGACAATTGAAGCACTTTGTCACAGCAACCCTTCCCTGATCAACGGTCTTTAGAAACGGATTCATAATCGCTCTTCCCGGCATTCCAACCGGACTGATTACAATCTTGACGTCCTCCTGTGTGGCTGCAAGATAGGCTTTTTTATACTCCTCACTGGCATCACATTCTTCGGTAACCACAAAGCGGGTTGCAATCTGAACTCCGTCCGCTCCCAGCTCAAGTGCATGCTTGATATCCTCCTGATCATAGATACCACCTGCAATTACAACCGGAATATCCTTTCCGTATTTTTCCTCATATTCCTTTTTACATTCAATAATTCCCTTCATTTCGTTATCATAATCCATCTCTTCGATATGATCTAATTGCTCTTTGGTAAAACCCAGATGACCACCTGCGAGAGGACCCTCGATTACGATAAAATCTGCAGTTGTCTGGTATTTACGATCCCACATTTTCAGGATTACAGACGCAGCTCGAATACTGGACACAATCGGTGCTATTTTTGTCTTAAAGCCTCGCACTAATTCCGGAAGTGAAACCGGTAACCCCGCTCCGGATATAATAACATCGGCACCACCTTCACAGGCCGCTTTCACATAACGTTCATATTGCTTTGTCGCGACCATAATATTGACACCAACGATACCGCCTTCCGCCCATTCCTTCGCAAGCTTAAGATGCTTCTTAATTGCCTCAAGGTTACTTTCAATTTGATGCTTGTTAAAATCCGGTTCATCGTAACCGATCTGAGCGGTGGAAAGAATACCGATGCCACCCTCCTTCGCAACAGCTCCTGCCAGTCTGGAGCGACTGACTCCTACTCCCATCCCTCCCTGAATGATTGGGATTCTTGCAATTAGATCTCCGATTACTAATGGCTTCATCTTCATATACTTTACCTCCAAATAATGCCCGTTCTAAGTTTCCGGTGCTACATGTAATTTATTTTGATAATCAAAGTATTAGCAGTTATTAATGCCGGTTTCGTCACCGGCTTATGATAATTATATCGTATATAAGGATTTGTTGTCAATATGTCATAGTATATTTTTCTATTTTATGTAGTTATGATAACCACATTACCAATAATTAGCAACCATATCAGTGAATATTACCAAATCGATCCTCCATGCTCCATGTTATGATTTTTAACCTGAAAACAGATGAATGTTCCGTAAGAAAACGTCACATTCATCTGCTGACTACCAGGTTATTCTGTAAACGGAGCCATGGAAATACGAATGAAATATCCCTGATCATGCTGGCAGGCAGGACATTGCTTCGGTGCTTCCTTTCCCCAATGTACATAACCACAGTTCAAACACATCCAACCAATCTCTACCTCTGATACATATAGCTTCTTATCTTCCAAAAGCTGTGCAAAGCGTGCGAATCGATCTCCATGTGTTTTCTCAATTCCGGCTATCATGTGAAAGGCTGCAGCAATCTTGGAAAAGCCCTCTTCTTTTGCAACGTCACCGAATTTCTTATAGACCGGATCATATTCTTCATATTCATTGTGTTTGGCCGATTGCAGGAGTTGAACCAGATCATCGTGAATATCTACGGGATATCCGGCTTCAATACTGATATTCTCACCGGCTACATCCTTCAGAAAATTGTAGAACACCTCCGCATGCTCCTTCTCTTGGTCTGCCGTAAATCGAAAAACAGCTTCAATGACATGTTGATGCTCCTTCTTCGCCTGTGACGCCGCAAAGGTATATCTGTTTCTTGCCTGACTCTCACCCGCAAAGGCCCTCATTAAATTATCCTTCGTCTGACTATTCTTAAGATCCATAGACACTTTTACCTCCTATTATCATTTGGTAAAAGTATTGCCATAATTTACGAAAGTATCATGTTGTTTTCACAGATCGATAATCATAATCCTTTAAAAGAATATTATTCTCCAAATGAATATGCTGATGAAGATCCTGCTCCAGCTCCTCAAGCATTTTGTAGGTCTTAGCGAAGGTACCGCAGGTATCCGAAGGGATGCTATAGTCCTTAGTTAATACTCGTAATCTCGCTAACAACACTCCGGCTCCTTCATGTTCGTTTATAATTTCAGTCGCCAGTTCCTTGATCTGCTCCTCTCTACCTTCTCCCTCCTCCATAGTCGGAAATAACATCGCTTCTTCCTTTAACAGATGCTGTTCCAAATCAGTCTTAAGTGTCCCAAACAGCTTATATATCTCAAAAAGCTCCTTATGCTTCATTCCATGAACACGTAATATGGTTGCTAATAAATCCGCTATATCCGGAAGCGCCTCTCGGAGGTAGCTATGATGAGTATCCTCTATATAATCTGTCAATACCGCGACACTCATATCCGTAAATTGATTTCCTGCATAACCTTGCTCCCTCTCCTCTTTGAGGTTCTGAAGCTCTTGATAAATCATTTCCGGGTCCAATCCCTGCTGCTGAATAATCTCTGCTAAGCTTCTATGGCCACCGCAGCAAAAATCAATTCCTACCCTGCCAAATAATTCGCTAGCCTTCGGGAGTTCTGCTACAATCGCACCAATGGTTGTTTCCTGATTTCGAATATTCATATAGAATACCTCTCCTTCTAATAATCTACTTATTAATTGCTGCCTATACGCTATAACTCGTTTATCGATGCCACGCATTAAGTGCGTACTTCTTGTTTCTGACCTGAGTATAACTGAAGTAATAGCTTCTATCTGTGATTGGAATCAAGAAATTTAAGCTTAAAGTTGATAAAAAAGTATGGAGTTATCGAATAAATAGAGATAAAATAGAATTAACACGAAGTAGAGCAAGGATTAAATTAGACCATTCTATTTCACTAGCCTTTCGCGAGATACTTTTCAGTAAAAAGCCTCATCAAGAATAGAAACGGAGACCGCTATGAAGCTGTATTTTATACGACATGGACAAACAGATTGGAATGAAGCAGGAAAGATACAGGGTAGTTGTGATATTGAATTAAATGCCAAGGGATTACAGCAGGCCGAGAACCTAAGCAAAACGCTTCAAAAGGAAGCAAATACGATTACTAAGATCTATACCAGTCACCAAAAAAGGGCTCAGCAAACCGCTACAATAGTTGGTCAAGCATTTGGTACGGAACCGATTATCATCGATGGTTTACAAGAAGTAAACCTAGGTCATTGGGAAGGACTCTCCTGGTCAGAAGTGAAAGGTCAGTACCCGCTAGAATACGAGGAATGGCATCATAACCGTCGTTATGCTAAGCCTCATCGGGGAGAATCCTATCAAGAGGTTGTAGAACGAGCTATGAACGCGATCCATACTATCGTGAGTGATAATTCTTGTGATGTAGCCGTTGTGACTCATAATGCAGTAATCATGTGTCTTCAATGCTACCTTACGGATTCCCCCTTTGAGGATATGAAGCGATTTAAATCAGATAATGCCGCTATTACTGTCATTGACAGTGATTTATTACATAATAAATGATTCAAAAATATCAGCTTCGCAGATATTTTGTGAATCATTAAAAAAAAGCTCCGATCGCATCGTAAGATCAGAGCATTTAAAACTTGGTTCATAAAAAGTACGCGAAGCTAACATTTTTTATAACATCTATTGTAATGTATGCATGTATCTCTTAATAAGAGCCGGCTAAAGCACCTAAGGCCTCCTTATCGAGAATTAAGATCGATTTGTTATTAACCGATCGGATGATACCTTCATTCTCGAGCTGGCCTAATTTGCGGCTCACCGTCTCTCTGGCTACTCCTAGATAATTCGCGATTCCTTCTCTGCTCAGCGGTAGATGAATTAAGATACCTTCTTTATCTTCAATACCGTATTTGGCCGCAAATTCCAGTAAAATTCCACCGATTCGATTATCTACATTTCGAACACCCATACCCTGCATTGCATTTTCCAATCGTGCCATACGCTCACCAAGCTCAGCAATAATCTTAACAGCAATATCCGGATATTGATATAACAGGGTCTGGAATTGACTTTTTGATAAGATACAGGTCTTAACCGTCTGAAGTGCCTCTACGGAATAGGTCGCCGTACGGTTAGTTAACAGGTTTTGTTCTCCAAAAAAATCCCCTTCGGCAAATACATATAATATCTGTTCTCTTCCATCGGTTGTATATTTATAGGCTTTAGCACTTCCCTCATGCACGATAACGATATTCTCTGACCTCTCGCCGTCATGCATCAGAAGCTCGCCTTTCTTATATTCCTTATGAGTAATCAAATCTGATATTTTACCAACCTCTTCACTACTCAGGGATGAAAAGATGGGAACCTTTTTCACGCATAAATCATTATGACAAAACCCGCAATGGCAGGAAGCATTCATTTTGATGAACCTCCAAATCTATGATGTAATAACGATAATCTGTATTTTCCTATCCTACCGGGAGACGGATTATCCTACTTCATTGTAATATGTAGTCGAAATTGTGTCAACCCGAACCAACCGATCAGGAATACCAATGATGAAACCAATGTATACCTGTATAGGATGTTCTTTATTCCATACTCTTGTTATGATCCGAGTATTTCTGAATAATCTGAATAGCCTCGTTCATATTTTTGGCTATTGGATAAACGCTCTCCTTCTTCTTGCCTCTGCGATCCATAAGCACCGGATGAAAAGCGGCTTTTACTGCATTTGCCAGATTCCCTTCCGAATCATCAATAAATACACTTTCCTCCGGTTCAATACGAAGCTTTGCGGATGCATGATAAAAAAGCTCGATATTATCCTTACATATTCCATAATCGCAGGACATAATCAACCCCTCGAGATGTTCCAGTATATGAGCATTCTTTAAGACTCTTTGGAGTGAGGGCCAGGTATCCGATAATATATAGATTTTATAATCCGTCTTCAGCAACTGGATGCTACGAAATGAATCCTCGTAGAAAATCACCTTATTATCATTACAGACAATATCTCTGGCAAGTTCATGAGCCTTCCTCTCACGTTGTTTCTTAATTCCCATCAAGGTTAAGAATTCGTTGTAAAAGTTATGAAACTGCGTAATCTCTTCCTCTTCTGTAAATAGCAAATGATTCTCATCCAGATGAATACGGCTGTGACGATAAGCCTCCTTGATGATAGGAGCTTTTAGTACTATTTTAAGCAGATCCCCCTTGGATAGTATCTCCTTTGTCCTGGGAGGAAGGAACCAGTTACCTGTCCTGGGATAAGCTAATACATATCCATAATCAAATACAATATTCTTAATCATATTTTCCCTCCCATTACAGCATTATAATTACTTATTCATACCGTGTCTATTTAACCACGTTAATTTTATCGATAAGTCGATTTATTCGGTAAGTACAATCCTTCCTTCTCGATTCTTTATGCCAGGAATCAGATAATGGAAAGGATATAAAATCCTTCACACTGCTACCCATGTCCCATTGATCTGTCGGATCCTTAAACTGATTTAACCAATCGATTACAAAATGCAATTTATCTAAATTATTCCTATACTCTGATAATAATTCAATTGCTCCGATATATCGACTGGTATTCTTCGCTTCAAAAATAATAGGCAATTTGCAGATCGATTGATTGTATATATAATAGATTCCATTTTCATGATTTAGGATATAATCAAACACTGCACCCTCAGTCTCTATATCGAGACAATCTGCAATCAGTGACACCTGATAAAAGGATACAAAGTCAATGAGTCGTCCGCCTTGTGCATTTTTAGAGAAAATACGCTTATATGCATCTAAATAATCCTGATGGGAATACCTTCCACTTTTAAAAGCAAAAGATATTATATTTGCCCATGTTTTTGCTATTTCATTGGCAGCTAAATCATCCTTTGTAAACCTTCGTATCCAAGTAGAAAGCATTAGCTGCGTAAAAATGTCCCAATCGTGAGTTTTCTCGCGTCTGTCCGGCATTTCCTTTCTACCAACTAAGCAATCATGCATATATTGCACAGCCTTTTGTATACAGGTATCTTCCATCGTAAAACCTAAGATTTGTAGTCTACGTAAGGCTTGTTCGGTCGTGATTGGGTGCTTATTCGGCTCACTTAATGTATGAAAATAACCCCACACACCCTCTTCGTTCTGCAAAGAAATGATTTCCTTAGACCACCTGGAACACTTATACATATTCCCTCCTATATAAGTTAGAATTATTACGTGGAAGTATTCTGATACATTTAAGGCACAATATTAACTACCCAGAACATAAGCATGGTAATATTATACATTACATATTCGCCTCATATCAATAACCTTGTCGAACAAAGTTTATCATCATAATTATATCCATTCCTTAATTACCGATGCTCAGTATAACAGCTAATCATTTTTCTTTCTCGTCCAAAATTCAAATCAGATGAAATAACTGTAATATATTACAATCTCTTATCCCAGAAAAACCAAGGTATGTTTGATCTGTTTCGAAGAATATCCCAGAAAAGAACAGGGATACCGATAACAAAACTGTTTTTCGTTATGGAGAATATCCGACATAGAATGCTTCGTGGTAGACAGACAGCGCATTCCTGTCTGAATACTACGAACATTTTGTCGGATGTTCTTTATCCGAAAAACATTGTTACGGTATCCCTGTTCTTTTCTGTACAAAAACCTCGGTCTAATCAAACGTACCTTGGTTTTTCTGTACATAAACCCCGGCCTTATCAAACGTACCTTGGTTTTTGTGTACAATATATCTGTTTGTTAAACTTCGAAATGATTTTGATATCGTTCACTGTAATGATGAGCCTGCTCGAGCATCATATCCTTCACCTTCATGAGGCGGACCTGGGTACTACGCTCATTCTCATCCAGTTTCATTACAATGTATTTAATATTTTCCCGAAGCTCCGGAATCATGACATGCTCCAACGCATTAACGCGACGTCTGGTCTTCTCAATTTCTGCCGCCATGAGCTGACAGGATTTTTCGATCTCGGCCAAACGAAGCATATCCGGTAGGATATCCTGTAAGGATTTTACCGCATCGTCCAGATCGCTGGAGGTAAACGCAAATCCGTAAGGATAGATGTCGTTTAAATCCGCTGTCTTTGTACGATATTCCAACTGCGGAATCTCAACACTCATTACATTACGTTTACCGGCTTCCAAGAACACCTCCTGCTTCGGTGCCATCAAAGCGACATTCAGAACCTCATCCGGCATCGCAGAACGTGCCAATACAAAGTTCTTGTTAGCAGCCATAATACCTTTTTCTACTTTTTCACGAAGTGCTCTGTTCTCCCGAACCATATCGAGGAATTGCCGCATCAGCTCATCCCGCTTATCCTTTAAAAGCTTATGTCCGCGGGTTGCTGTTGCCAGCTTTTTCTTCAGCTTCGTTAGCTCCATTCGTGTCGGATTTACACGTGCCTTAGCCAAAGTTAAGCACCCCCTTATACTTTACCGTAATACTGATCGAGTAATTCGTCCTTAATTCTCTTAAGCTCTGTTCTTGGCAGAATCGATAACAGCTTCCAGCCAAAATTCAATGTTTCTTCAATATCGCGGTTGGTATGATAACCCTGAGATACATATTCTTTCTCAAATGCATCCGAGAACTTCGCATACAGCTTATCAATATCGGTTAATGCTGCCTCACCAAGTACTACCATAAGTTCTTTTGCTTCCTTACCTCTTGCATAAGCGGCAAAGATCTGGTTCATGGTATTGGCGTGATCCTTTCTGGTCTTGCCTTCACCGATACCTTTATCCTTCAGACGAGAAAGGGAAGGCAATACATCGATCGGAGGCTGAATACTCTGACGATATAAATCACGGCTCAGAATGATCTGACCCTCGGTAATATAACCGGTTAAGTCAGGGATCGGATGTGTCTTATCATCCTCGGGCATGGTCAGAATCGGGATCATGGTAATACTGCCGTTCCTGCCCTTCTTACGACCGGCTCTCTCATAGAGGGATGCTAAGTCGGTATACATGTAACCGGGATAACCACGACGTCCCGGAACCTCTTTACGAGCGGCAGATACCTCACGAAGAGAGTCTGCATAATTGGTAATATCGGTAAGGATAACAAGTACATGCATATCCTTTTCAAACGCAAGATATTCCGCAGCGGTCAATGCCATACGAGGTGTGGAGATACGCTCTACCGCAGGGTCATTTGCCAGGTTAACGAACATTACCGTACGATCAATCGCACCGGTCTCACGGAAGCTCTCAGTGAAGAAGTTCGCTTCCTCGAAGGTGATACCCATTGCCGCAAAAACTACGGCGAAGGGCTCTGTGGTACCACGCACCTTAGCCTGACGGGCAATCTGTGCTGCTAATTCTGCATGAGGCAGACCACTTGCTGAGAAGATCGGAAGCTTCTGTCCACGTACCAGAGTATTCAGACCGTCAATTGCCGAAACACCGGTCTGAATAAATTCCTGCGGATAGTTTCTGGCAGCCGGATTCATCGGAAGACCGTTGATATCCATACGTTTCTCCGGGAGAATCTCAGGACCGTTATCAATGGGACGACCCAGACCATCGAATACACGACTGAGCATATCCTCACTAACACCAAGCTCCATACTTCTTCCTAAGAAGCGTACCTTACTGCTTGCAAGGTTAATACCCGCACTACTTTCAAACAACTGAACGAGAGCGTTACCGCCATCGATTTCGAGAACTCTACATCTGCGCTTTTCTCCACTGGCAAGTTCAATTTCAGCAAGTTCGTCAAAGGCTACATTTTCTACACCTTGTACTAACATAAGAGGACCTGCTACCTCTTGTATGGTTCTATATTCCTTGGGCATTAGGCTTCCTCCTTCTTCTTCACTAATTGATTAATTTCGATCTCCAGCTTCTGAAGAATATCTTCACATTCTGCGTCCAGCTTATCCTTTGCTACATACTTAAAACGTCCGATATTCTCTCTTACCGCAAGCTTAACCAGGTTATCAATCGATACACCCTTGCCAAGTGCTTCCAGAGATAAGTCATAATAATGCAATACCAATTCCATCATCAGATATTGCTTATGAAGATCAGTGTAGGTATCAACTTCGTGGAATGCATCCTGGTGCAGATAATCCTCACGGATGGATCTTGCTGCTTCTAACTTCAGACGGTCCGGTGCGGATAAAGCATCCATACCGACGAGCTTTACGATTTCCTCAAGCTCAGCCTCATCGTTTAACATCTTCATTAATCTCGCTCTAAGATCAACCCATTTTTCATTTACATTGGTGTTGAACCATTTTCCGAGGTTATAGAGAGAATAACTGGTCAGCCAGTTTATCGCCGGGAAGTGTCTGCGGTAAGCAAGATTGGCATCCAGTCCCCAGAACACCTTTACGATACGTAGGGTTGCCTGAGATACGGGTTCCGAGATATCACCACCGGGCGGTGATACTGCTCCGATCGCAGATAATGCTCCCTCTCTGCCTTCTTTACCAAGTGCAATGACACGACCTGCTCTCTCATAAAACTGCGCCAGACGGCTGGCAAGATATGCCGGATAACCTTCTTCACCGGGCATTTCCTCAAGACGACCACTCATTTCACGAAGAGCCTCTGCCCAACGGGAGGTAGAGTCAGCCATGAGTGCTACGGAGTAGCCCATATCACGGAAATACTCTGCAATTGTGATACCTACATAGATCGAAGCCTCACGTGCCGCAACGGGCATATCGGAGGTATTGGCAATCAGAACGGTACGTTCCATTAAGGACTTTCCGGTCTTAGGATCCTTTAATTCCGGGAACTCATTAAGTACGTCGGTCATCTCATTACCACGCTCGCCACAACCGATGTATACTACGATATCTGCTTCTGCCCATTTTGCCAGCTGATGCTGAACAACGGTCTTACCGCTTCCGAAAGGACCCGGCACTGCAGCAACACCACCTTTGGCTATGGGGAACAAGGTATCAATAACACGTTGACCGGTAACCAGCGGCTTATCCGGAGAAAGCTTCTGCTTATAAGGTCTGCCGTTACGAACCGGCCATTTTTGCATCAGTGTTACATTTTCTGTTGTACCATCCGCTTTTACCAATACGGCAACGGTATCCTGTACTGTGTAGTCACCCTCATGAATGGACTGGATCGTTCCCTGCATGCCATAGGGCATCATTATCTTCTGGGTAACGATATCTGTCTCAGCTACGGTACCGATGACATCACCAGCTTCTACTTCATCACCCGCTTTTACGGTAGGAACGAAATGCCATTTTTTCTCTCGATTTAAAGAAGGAATCTCAACACCTCTCTTTAAATTGGTTCCGATTGCTTCCATGATATCCACCAGCGGACGCTGTATACCATCGAAGATACTTCCGATGAGTCCGGGTCCGAGCTCTACGCTCAGAGGTGCTCCGGTAGATTCAACCGGTTCTCCGGGTCCCAGACCTGAGGTCTCCTCATATACCTGAATGGATGCCTGGTCACCATGGATTTCAATGATTTCACCGATCAGACGTTGATCGCTTACACGAACCACGTCGAACATATTGGCATCGCGCATTCCTTCTGCGACAACCAACGGACCGGCAACCTTTTTTATTATGCCTTTACTCATAAAAACCTCCATGCTGCTGTTAAGCAGCTCAATAGTTTTAAATGCTTAATTGTTGAATATAATATCAGAGCCAACCGCTCGCTCCACGGATTTTTTAACATTTCTCATGCCTTTGCCGGTATTACCGGATACTCCGGGTATCGGTATGATAGCGGGTAGATAATTGATAATATATTGATCAATCTCTGTCTCGAGCTCCGCTTGAAGGGCTTCCGTAATATAGATTACAGCATATTGTCCTTCTGCAAGAGTTTTGAGTACTTTAGCCGCTTCCTCCCGGTCTTCTACCGGAAATGTTTCAAGACCTAACGCAGCAAATCCATAGATACTGTCACGGTCACCAAGTACTGCTACCTTATACATACATCTCCCTCAATCTTTCCCGGATAGAGAGATCTGAGATATCATTTCTCTTACCCGAAAGCACTATTCTTATCGTTTTAATCTCATTCTCTTTGGCAAGAATATATGCAGCTAAGGGTGACAGGGTAAAGGAGTTATATTTTTGAGTCTGAATATGGGATATGACTAAGTTATCACACCAGCATTCAAAGGCAGACGGCGATTTTTTGATCGCCTGTATCGCATCTGCATAAACCGTAACAGAAAGATATTCGTAAATCGCTTCTTCTCCTTCCAGTACTGCATTCATCAGAGAATGAATATTCAGGGTGTCGCATTTAACCAGTGCTCGTTCCAGAAAGCTCTTATCTTTTCCGGTTCGACAGCTACGAATTGCGATATTAATATCTGCTGCAGCAACCAGTAGTTCTACATATTCAGCCAGAACCTCTACTCCTGATTCCTTACCCTTTTGATAGGTTGTTTCTAGAGCTGCTTTATCAAGGATAATATCACACAATTGACCGTCGCCGGTGTGAAGCTGTACATAATATGCCTCTTCTGCACTGCTCTGCATAAAATCCGGAAGCAGAGTAAAATTATGTTCCCTTACAGCATTTAAAATAAGTTCCGGGTTGATTGTTCCTTGTGATATAAAAATATCATTTCTGGATGTGTTGGTGTAAACCTGCTTAATGGCTGCTTTCAGATTATGAAAGTCATTGATATAGAGGAAGGTATCAAATTCAGACATATCCTCCACTAATTCCTTCATAAGCTCCCAGGTTTTTTGCCGTTCTGAGGACAATAGCTGTTCCGCCGTCTCATCACCGGTTTTACCCCAGCCCTTTTCTACAAGTAGTCGCAAACACTCCTTCTCGCTTTTACAGCTCATGATCTGCTCGACATCGGATTTACTAAGCAACATAAGTTCTTTTGAGCGGATACGTGCAACTGCATAGGTGTATTGCTTATCAATCATGTCATCACCTCTCCTAGATCATTATTCGAATAGAATGGCATTAACTTGGTCAGAGAGTTCCTCTTTTGCTGAACTAAATAGAGCATCAAAAGAGCAGTTTTCTTCGATATCACCATATTTCAGAACGAAGCCTCCGTCAATCGCTGCAGTAGTATCCGAAACTACAAGTGCAGCTCCGGTTTTACCGGCCAGTGCACCTGCCAGCTTACTGCCGATATCAGCAGGTAATCGCTTCTTATCTGTGCCGGAAAAGAGGATTTCTCCCTCTTTATTATGGGCATATTTATGAACCATTTTAAGAATAATGTCAATATATTCGGAGTCCGATAAGCCAGACAATGAATTTCTGGCCTTGGTAATAACATTACTGATAATCTGCTGCTTCGCATCCAGTATCTTTTTCTTCTCCTGTAATGCTGCTGCAGACTCCGCACGGCTTAAAACTGATTGAACATCCGCATCGGATTTTACGGTCATCTCGGAACATTTCTTATCTGCCTCCTGCTTGGCAGCTTCGATTATCTCTTTCGCCTCTTTGTTGGCCATGTTGATAATCTCCTCTGCACGGGCATTGGCATCATCTTCGATCACCTTCAGTATCTTTTCTAATCCAGTCATAGTTAACTCTCCTAACTGTTCTTATTATAAACCGGCTACTCCAAAGATTGCCAAAATGGAAATAAGTAATGCTAAAATAGCATAGGTCTCAACCATCGCAGGGAAGATCATCGCTTTACCGAACTGCTCCGGCTTCTTTGCGATAATGCCAATACTGCTTACGGATGCCTTCGCCTGTGCAACTGCTGAAAAATAACCTACAAAGCCCATAGGAAGACATGCTGCAAAATATAATAATCCCTTCCAAAGTTCAATATCACTGCTACCGCCTAATACACCAATCTGAGAAAGAGTAACGAATGCAATCAATAATCCGTAGATACCTTGTGTACCGGGAAGAAGCTGAAGAATAAGTACCTTACCGAATTTACTAGGATCCTCTGTTACAACCCCTGCTGCAGCCTGGCCTGCAAGTCCAACGCCCTTTGCGGAACCCATTCCTGATAATAATGCTGCGAAAACTGCTCCTAATACTGCAAATACAATACCCATCGTGTTCATATCAATTTTCATTTTTTATCTTCTCCTTAATCTTGTAATATTTTGTTTTCATCTTATATGGATTGAAGGTTCTACCGCCACCCTCGTAAAACTTTCCAAAGAACTCAACATATTGCAGACGATTTGTATGAACATAAGCTCCAAGAGCATTGATTGCCAGGTTAAGAGTATGTCCGAATACAAATATGATGGCAAAAATCACTGGACCGGCAATTCCTTTGCCTGCCATAGCGCCCATTTTGTTAATAACCATTCCGATAACACCGGTAGCAAGACCAAGTGCAAGAAGTCTTGAGTAAGATAATACATCACTCAAATAACCAGAAATACCATAGAATGCATATAAGCCCTTCAAAAATCTTTTGAAAGGATTTCTGGATTCTCTACCGTTCGTTAGTATAATTCCTACGGAAGTTGCGATAGCCAGAACAGTTGATGCATTAACAATAATTGTAGGCAGTGTGATACTTACTCCCAATAGATTCGTAATCATCGGCATGGATAATAATAAAAGGACACAGCTAATCAATAATACCAGCCAGAATACAACATCATATAATACTGATTTGTAATCCTTCGCCTTCATTAACTGATAAAGCTTTATTACTAAGCCGGTTAACAGATGAATGATACCGAGTGCCATCGCAAAGGTAAGCATTCTCATCGGCTCGTTCATCGGAAGGAACCAAAGAGCAGGAATCGTAACCTTCTGTCCGAAATAATTCTCTGATACGACATCAACAACGTCACCGAAATAGCTTCCGAACATGACACCCCAGAACACGGTTGAAATTCCGCAGAACAAATACATACGTAAGGTATTCTTCATGGAATCTTCCATCTTCTTACCATATTTGATCAACCCGAGGGCGCAAAGTCCTGCCATCAGAAAGCCATATCCGGCATCGGACAACATAATACCAAATAGCAGGTAATAGAATAAGGACATGATCGTCGTCGGATCGATTTCGCCTTTCTTAGGCGGACTGTAAGATGCTACAATTCCCTCCAGCGGCCTGGAGAACGCATTGTTTTGTAATAAAACAGGGGTCTCTTCTTCTTCGTCCGGTTCTTCGATTTCAATCGAAACCTCATAATTACTGTTCAGTTGCTCCGTAAGGGATGCAACCTCCTTTTCCGGAATATAACCGGTAATTACAAATACATTCTTTGACTGAAGCAATCTGCCGAGAACCTCATACTTATCCTCACGCATCGTATCATAATCCTGTAGGAAATGTAGATCTTCCTTATGCTCCTGATAGGATTTGATTTCTTCGATAGCTTTATTAATATTCCCCTCAGCGGTAGCGATCTCAGCCTCAAGCTTCTCCAGCTGTTTGGAGGGAATGAGATCAGACGCGAGTCCGGGTGATGCGAATTCAATGCTTCGTAACACTTCAAAGACTTTGTCTGCTACACTCTTCTGACATAGAACAAAGATACAGGTCTGGTCTTTGGAAGAACTGATAATCTCGACATTCAGAGGTGTGCATTCTGCCAGCTTTTCGTAGACCTCTTCTTGTGTCCACGTCTTCGGCAGAGTTCCGATAAAGCTTTTGGTGTACTTTGTACCCTCAAAATTCATCGGAATATCCAACATTACCCATGGTGTCAATATTTCTATCTGAGTCTCAAGCTTAAGAATCTCCGCTTTATTCTCTGCTATTTCTTTCGACAAGGCCAGGATCCGATTTACGATCTTCACTTTCGACTGATATTTGTCCCGGAATGAATCATAATCCTCGGTGGATGCTACCTTTAATCCATTCAGCATTGATAACATAGAAGCTTTATCATCGTTATATTCATCTAATATACCAATTGCTTCTTTGGCTGACACAATTGTTTTCGTGAGCGTGTTTTTCATCATAGAACTATCCGTTCTGTGAAAAATACTGTCCTCGGTCAGCACATCATTTACTTCTATTACACCGCGACGTTGCAGTAATTCAAGAATAGCTTTTCTATCCTTACGCAATGCACAAATTAGAATACGCTGCATATGCAGCACTGCCATAATCGAACACCTCCTTTACTAGTTGTTTGCAATTCATGATGTCTGTTAAATGAGGCTGGAGATAATGAAGTCAATCGCTGCCTGCTCTTTACTTTTAACCATTTCCTGCAATATAAGTACTTCCTGATCCGCCTTACGCTTTGCAGCCTCCAATCTTTCTGCGCCTTTCTCATTGGCGTCCTTTAATTTCTTCTCTGTTAACATCTGTGTTTCTTTTAAATTTAAAGCCACGATTTCTTTCGCTTCATGCTGCGCATTGGTCAGAATACTCTCCTTTTTCAGAAGGGCCTCCTTCTCCTTGTTCGCAGCGTTTAACTCTGCTTGGCGAACAGCTTGTACTGTATCTTGTGCCATTTACTCACCTCCAGAATCAAAATTATGGATAACATAGTAATTATAACCGAAAGGTTTACTTAATTCAACAGCATATCTCAAAAACCGAGTTGTATTCTGTACAAATTGACCATACATTATAAAAGATTGCCACTTCTATTATTATTCTAAGACAAAAATACTATGCAATATATTAGAAACAACCGGTTAAACGAATTAAAATTATCCCGGCAGACCACAATTAGTATATACAAAAAGACATTTCATCATCGTTGGTTAACCACCAAGGATAAGAAATGTCTTTTATATAATATACTCCCACTTACCGACGGTAACATTTTAGAAATGTTGCCGTTACTTCCATTGCTTATTCACCGTTCGGCTACTAAGCAGCATCTTTTACAATGAACTCTGATTATAAATATTCATTTGAACGTATAATTATCTCCCCATCCTCATACAACAAATGAATCCGATCATAGCCCACTGAATATTTCTATTTTCTCTCTTTTGGACTGCCAACGGAACTTCCGGCAAGCACTTTACCTTCTACAACCACTCTCTCAACGATCGCAGCCTTCGGGTTCTCAATTAACGCAATTAACTTCTGTGCTGCATTTCTCCCCAACGCTTTGGTATCCTGTTGCAATGTAGTTAATTTTGGATCGAGTACCTGTGATAACATAATTCCGTCATATCCTGCAATTGAAATATCCTCCGGTATCGAAAGCCCTTGATCCTTAATGGCATTAATACCACCGATACAGGAAAAGTCATCCGGAAAAATAATGCAGGTTGGTCTGTCCTTCAGGTCCAACAGTTCCTTGGTAAGCTTAGCTGTAGTATCAGGATCATGGTAAATACCGTTCTTAACATATTCATCCGAAACCTCTATTCCAAGTTCACCCATGGTCTTATAAAAGCTTCCGACACGATTACGGGTAACCGAGGAATCAGCACCGTGAATGTAAGCAATCTTTCGATGTCCCTTCTCATATAAATAGGAAATCAAATCTTTCATTCCCTTAATATTATCCGAAACAATCGCTGTACGGTTATTAAACACATGATCGATGGTTACCACCGGCAGCTCTCCGTCAATAAGCTCCAATACATCCGGGTCTGTAAAATCGATACAGGCTATCACTACTCCGTCGACACCGCGGTATTTACTATGTTCATAATAAGTCATATTCTTGCGTCCGGTATATTTGTTTATGAATGTAATATCATAACCGCATTTCTCTGCCTCAACCTTGAAGCTGTCCAATACATTGGCAAAGTATTCATGAGTCAAGCCGCTTTGTGCTTCGTCCACGAATAACACACCTAAATTATATGTACGGTTTGTCTTTAAGGCTCTGGCGGAAGAATTCGGGAAGTAGCCCATTTCTTTCGCTATTTTTCTGACATGTTCCTTGGTAGCCTGCGAAATATCACTATGATCATTCAGAGATTTACTCACGGTTGCGACCGATACTCCGCATTTTGCTGATACATCCTTGATTGAAACCACAATATATTCTCCTATTCCTTTATAAATTCAAGTAATGGCTTAATCGTTTTCTTTTATTTCTCATTAAGAAATCTTGATGTATAGCATACATTTTATATAAACATGTTACGTTAATCAGATTTCATTTTGTATACTTTACACATCATATTTGATATCAATTCCTTTTTTGTTCCAAATAAGACTTGATTTACTTAAACATATGTTATACCTTTTCGAATAATTTTGCAAGTATTTTTTGAATTATATGCTTAATCGTTTTCTTATGAAACACATTTTTGATAAAAAACACACAATAATTGTTATATTTATTCATCAAATTGTACATATTCACTATTGCATTTATAGAAAATCGAGTTATTATTATCATGTAGAATTGTCGAACGATAGGAGGTCGGAATTATGGAAAAAGTTATTAGTCTTTTATTTGATATAGAACGAAAAGCGAATCAGATTATTGAACGCGCCAATCTTGAAAAGAATGAGTTATATGAAGAAAATGAGAAGTTGATTGAGAAAATGGAAGCCGAAATTGCGGAAGCTAACAATGCAAAAATAAACACCTTGATGACTCAATCAGAAAATGAAATCGAAAAGGAAAAGCATCAATTAATTGAAAGCAGTGAAAAGCAGCTGAGTGATATTGAGCAGAATTATGATAAGAACCATGATGCATTGGTGAATAAGGTTTTCCAATGTATTATTCAGATATGATATATCGTAGCCTGTTTTCTGCCTATTTTGATTTTGTATGGAGGAAGTTATGGATTCTACACTATCCTATAGTGGTATTAATACCAAGGTAAAGGCGATGCACCCCAAATTAATTTCTGATGATGATTATCAAAAGATTGCAAATCTCGATACGGTTGCCGACTTTATTGCATATTTGAAAAAGCATCCCGGTTATACTGAGCTTTTTCAAAAATATGATGAGCGGGAAATACATCGCGGGGAAGCAGAACGTGTTTTAATTAACAGTCTGTATATGGACTATACCAAGATATATCGATTTGCGAATGACGCTCAAAGACAAGATCTTGAATTAGTATTCTTCCGATATGAAATTAATGTTCTGAAGCACTGTATTCGATTAATTCACAGCAGCGAAGACAATGCCTATGATTTATCCGTATTCCACCCGTTTTTTAGCAAGCACTCCGCGATCAATGTAGCCGTTCTTTCCTTATCCCGCTCAATGGATGAATATATTCAAAACCTGAAAGGGACCGAATACTATAATATGCTAGCTAAGCTTCATGCAAAACCGGGTTTGACTTCCTTTGATTATGAGATGTCTTTGGATATCTATTATTTCACGAAATCCTGGAAGCTGAAGGATACCATTCTAAAAGGAAAGAGTCGAAAAGCCTTCACTCAGAGAATGGGTACTGAAATCGATTTATTGAATATAATGTGGATCTATCGCTCCAAGAAAATGTACGATATGAATGCCGCCCAGATTTTCACTTATTTAATACCGGTGAACTATAAACTGGGTGTGTCACAGTTATCCCGATTGGTACAGTCCGTAACAATCGATGAATTTTTAAATATATTAAGCTCCACAAAATATAAATCATTTGTTTCACACTTAAAAGATGGGTCGATGGAGTTGGAATATGCAAGGATTATTAATAAGATATATCTGCTCAACATCACCCGATATCCCGCATCGATGACGGCAGTTAACTATTATCTGTTTCGAAAAGATATTGAAATCGGACAGTTAACTTCTGCCCTAGAATGTATTCGATATAAATTAGATCTCAAAAAGAAGCTTGATTACATTATACAACTATAGAACCGGAGGTGTGAAAATATGATTGAAAAAATGAGATTTTTAAGCATTACCGGCCCAAAAGAAGATTTTGACCGAGTAGTGAATAAATATCTGACCAGATATGACATTCAATTGGAGAATGCGCTCACCGAGCTCAGCACCTCCCATAGTCTGAAACCGTTTGTTGAAAACAATCCATACAAAGAGCTGACCGTAAAAGCGGAGGATCTGATAAAACGCATTGAACATAACACAGTAACAACCGACGAACTGATGTCTCCGGAACTGGCGGCGAAGGTGATCAACGATGCTTACGATATCCTCTCCGACTTGAATACAAAAAAACGGGATTTAAAGGCCCAGAGGCATGAATGCAATGAGTTATTGTTACAGATAGAGCATTTCCGCCATTTGGATTATGATATTCATAAGATAATGGATTTGAAATTCATCAAGTTTCGTTTTGGAAAGGTTCCTCACGAATTCTATACAAGGTTTTCAAAATATGTATATGATAATCTAACTACGGTATTTTACGAGTGTGAGCGGGATCGTGATTATGTTTGGGGTATCTATTTCGTTCCTGCCAATGAAGCCGTAAAAATTGATGCTATCTATGCTTCTCTTCACTTTGAACGAGTGAAGTTACCGGACGCCTATGAAGGAACACCGGAGGAATCCTTTAATTCTATCATAGCAAAAATCAATGAACTGAATAATGAGCTGAATGTCATATATGCAGAGATTAAAGAGCGACTCAGCAGCATCGGTGAGGATCTTATCCTTGCATATCATACGGTTAATGTATTATCTAAGAATTTTGATGTACGTAAAATGGCTGCCTGCACCAGAGACAAAGGTAAAAACGATGTCTTTTATATCATCTGCGGCTGGATTACAGAGAAGGATTCCGTTGCTCTTCTGAAGGAAGCGGAAAAAGATAACTTAGTTTACTGCGTCTGTGATGACGGACAGATTGATAAGGATAAAAAGCCACCGACCAAGCTCAAAAACCTATGGTTCTTCAAGCCCTTTGAGATGTTCATAAAGATGTATGGCTTACCGGCATACAATGAGATTGATCCAACCTCATTTGTAGCCATAACCTACTCCATCATTTTTGGTATCATGTTTGGAGATGTTGGTCAGGGTGTCTGCCTGATTATCGGCGGGCTTCTTATCTATAAGCTGATGAAGATGAATCTCGCAGCAATTATCGCACTCGCCGGTGTTTTCTCTACCGTCTTCGGCTTTGTATACGGCAGTGTATTCGGATTTGAAGATTGGATACAGCCCCTCTGGCTTTCGCCAAGAGAAAACGTGATGACCGTATTGATTACAGCGGTCGGCTTTGGAGTCTTTTTGATTGTAATTGCCATGCTGATCAACATCATCAACGGTATTAAAGCAAGGGATTGGGGCCGGGTGTTATTTGATACCAACGGCGTAGCCGGACTGGTCTTCTACGGCATGTTAATCGCTTGTGTCGTTTTAGTGTTTACCGGTCATGCATTACCCGCAATCATCTTTTTCATTATCTTCTTTATCATACCTTTACTGCTCATCTTCTTTAGAGAACCGTTAACTCACTTAATCGAGAAGAAATCACATATCTTCCCGGAGCATAAGGTAATGTTTTTTGTAGAGTCAACCTTTGAATTATTCGAAGTGCTGTTAAGTTATTTGACCAATACCATTTCCTTTTTACGTATCGGCGCTTTTGCACTGAGTCATGCGGCTATGATGGGTGTGGTAATGCTTTTGGCAGGTGCAGAGACCTCTGATCCGAATATTGTTACACTGATCCTCGGAAATGTTATCGTTGCCGCAATGGAAGGTTTAGTTGTAGGTATACAGGTGCTTCGACTTGAGTATTATGAGATGTTCAGTCGGTTCTACAAAGGTACCGGAAAAGAGTTTAAGCCATATAAAGGCAAAAAATAAGAGGAATACACATATTACACAATAAACTATTTATTTAATTTTAAGGAGGAATTTTATCATGGCTTTAAAAATCACTATCGTTCTCGCTTTAATTTTAAGTATCATTGTTCCCTTTGGAGCTTTTTTAGCAAGCAAAAGAAGTAAAGGCGGATTAAAGGCAACACTCGCATTTAATGTATTTATGTTTTTTGGTGTTTTGGTTATCGCCAATGTAATGATGTTCTCCGGATATGCTTACGCGGCGGAAGAAACAGCTGCTGCGGTTGGTACGGATGGCTGGAGATACATTGCTGCAGCATTATCCACCGGTTTATCCTGTATCGGCGGCGGTATTGCCGTTGCATCCGCTGCTTCTGCTGCTCTCGGTGCAATCAGTGAGGACTCTTCCATCATGGGTAAATCCCTAATCTTCGTAGCTTTGGCAGAAGGTATCGCACTTTATGGCTTAATTGTATCCTTCACAATTCTTGGTTAAGCAGATCATTTACAATAGGCGTAACTGTTTAAATTGGAGGAATTATTATGCGTATGTATCTTATCAGCGATAATATTGATACTTATACCGGCATGAAGCTAGCCGGTGTAAGCGGTGTTGTAGTTCATACAAAGCCGGAGCTAAAGCTCGAATTGGATAAAGTGCTTGCAGATAAGACAATAGGCATTATTCTAATTACGGAGAAGCTCAGCAATGAGTTTCCGGAGATTATTAATGACGTAAAACTGAACAGAAGAATTCCGTTAATCGTGGAAATTCCCGATCGCCACGGAACCGGACGAAAACCGGACTTTATCACCTCCTATGTGAATGAGGCCATTGGATTGAAATTATAATGTTTGTGCCGATCACCGGCATAAACTATCTAAAAGTTGAAATGGAGGATTTTATGACTCTTGATGAAAAACTGGACCATTTTTATTCTTCGGTAATCGATAGCGCTACAAAGCAGAACATAGAAATTGTAGAAGAATATAAGAAAACACTACAGAAGAATTTTGATGAGCGCAAGGAAATCGCTCTACGTAAAGCAGATGCGAATTACCGGATGGCCTCCGATAATATCATACGGGAACGCAATCGCAGATTATCTGCGGAAGCAATGGATATCAGGCGGAAGGTTTTGGATAAAACAGCTGAGATTTCTGACCGAGTGTTCAAGGATGTAAGATCGAAATTGGAGAGCTTTATGAAGACCTCCGAATATGATGAATTATTAGCCTCTCAAATTATTAAGGCAAAAGAATTTGCTCAGGGAGATTCCATTACGGTTTATATTAATCCCACAGATGCGGATAAAATATCAGCTCTGGAAGCGAAAACAGGTGTTACACTTAATGTAAGCGATCGTGATTTTATCGGCGGAAGCCGTGCTGTAATACCTTCCCGTAGTATTTTAATTGATAATTCATTTTTAACGAAATTGGACGAAGCAAAGAGTTCCTTTACTCTTTAAGACTATGAAAGGGAGAGTTCATCCTTATGAATGTAACAGGTAGAATATTTGGTATCAACGGTCCGATTGTGTATGTGGGTGAAAACAAAGCCTTTAAAATGGGAGAAATGGTTCTGGTCGGTAAAGATAATCTGGTAGGTGAGGTAATTGGTCTTACCACCGGAAGAACCACAATCCAGGTATATGAAGAAACCTCAGGACTCAGACCGGGTGATGAAGTTATTTCAACGGGTGCTGCTATTTCCGTCACACTGGCTCCTGGTATCATCAGTAATATATTTGATGGTATCGAACGTCCTCTTCAGGAAATTGCAGCCAAGTCCGGTGCATTTATTTCCAGAGGTGTCAGTGTAGAGTCCCTGGATACCACAAAATTATGGGATGTTCATGTCACAGTGAAACCCGGCGATAAGGTCTATGGTGGGACAATAATCGCTGAAGTTCCCGAGACCAGGGCTGTAATTCACAAATCTATGGTTCCTCCGGATGTCTTCGGTACGGTTACGAAGGTTGTTCCGGACGGGAAATATACCATTAAGGACACGATTGTAACTATTATAGATAATAAAGGTCAGGAAAGGGAACTTTCCCTGACCCAAAAATGGCCGATTCGTATCCCTCGTCCTACTGCGAAGAGATATGCTTCCGACCGCCCGTTGGTTACCGGGCAGAGAATTCTGGATACCCTGTTCCCCATCTCAAAGGGAGGAACTGCTGCTATCCCCGGTGGTTTTGGTACCGGAAAGACGATGACACAGCACCAGCTTGCAAAATGGTGTGATGCAGATATCATCGTCTACATCGGTTGTGGTGAACGTGGTAACGAGATGACTGAGGTTTTAGAGGATTTCACAAAGCTGGTTGATCCCAAGTCCGGTAATCCATTACTGGATCGTACCACTCTGATCGCCAATACTTCCAATATGCCGGTTGCTGCTCGAGAAGCCAGTATTTATACCGGCATTACCTTAGCGGAATATTACAGAGATATGGGATACCATGTAGCAATCATGGCCGACTCCACTTCCCGCTGGGCCGAGGCTCTACGTGAATTATCCGGACGACTTGAAGAGATGCCCGCAGAAGAAGGCTTCCCAGCTTATCTGGCCTCTCGTCTGTCAGCGTTTTACGAACGTGCCGGCTTTATGCAGAATCTGAATTGGACCGAAGGAAGTGTCTCCATTATCGGCGCTGTATCTCCCCAGGGCGGCGACTTCTCTGAGCCGGTTACTCAAAATACAAAACGTTTTGTACGATGCTTCTGGGCTCTTGATAAGTCACTTGCCTATGCAAGACATTTCCCCGCGATTCAGTGGCTTACCAGCTACAGTGAATACGTAAATGATTTGGCCCCTTGGTATACCAAAAATGTCGGAGAAGATTTTATAGAGTGTCGTAACCAGATTCTGAGTATCCTTACACAGGAAAGTCAGTTAAATGAAATTGTTAAGCTAATCGGCAGTGATGTTCTTCCCGATGATCAGAAGCTGGTTCTCGAGATTGCAAGGGTCATTCGCCTTGGCTTCGTTCAACAGAATGCTTACCACCCTTCTGACACCTATGTACCTATGGCGAAGCAGTTAAAAATGATGCAGATCATTCTCTATTTATATCAGAAGTCCAGGCAACTCATCGACCGAAGTATGCCGATGTCTTTGTTGAAGGAAAGCCCGGTTTTTGATAAAATCATCTCCATCAAATATGATGTTGCCAACAATGAATTAAATAAATTTGATGATTACAAGGCTATGATTGATGAGTTCTATGAGCATATTATGGCGAAGAACGCATAACACGATTAGGAGGATAGATTATGTCAATAGAATATTTAGGACTAAGTCAGATTAACGGCCCCCTGATCGTTCTGGAAGGTGTTCGAGGAGCTTCCTTCGATGAAATCGTAGAACTGACCGTGGAAGGCAATAAAAAGAAAATAGGCAGAATTGTTGAATTATATGAGGATAAAGCCGTCATTCAGGTGTTTCAGGGTACTGATGATATGTCCCTGTTCAACACACACACGAAATTAACCGGTCACCCTCTGGAGGTAGCACTCTCTACCGAGATTCTCGGTCGAGTTTTTAACGGTGTCGGCCAGCCCATCGACGGTCTGGGCAATATCATTACGGAGACGAAGCGTGATGTCAATGGCCAGCCCTTGAATCCCTGCTCCAGAGAATATCCCAGAAATTATATAAAGACCGGTATCTCTGCGATTGATTGTTTAACCACCCTGATCCGCGGCCAGAAGCTCCCAATCTTCTCAGGAAACGGACTTCCTCACGATCAATTGGCTGCCCAGATAGTAAAACAAGCTTCTCTTGGTGAGAATTCCGAGGGTGAATTTGCTATCGTATTCGCAGCTATGGGTGTAAAACATGATGTTGCGGATTTCTTCCGCAGAACCTTCGAGGAAAGCGGTGCCAGCTCCCACGTTGTTATGTATCTCAATCTGGCAAATGATCCGGTAGTGGAACGTCTGATTACGCCAAAGGTTGCATTAACCGCTGCAGAATATCTTGCATTTGAAAAAGGAATGCATATCTTGGTTATCCTGACCGATATGACGTCCTTTGCCGAGGCCATGCGCGAGGTATCCTCGTCAAAGGGTGAGATCCCCAGCAGAAAGGGTTACCCAGGATATCTTTACAGTGAATTGGCTACTCTATATGAAAGAGCCGGAATTGTACATGGTTGCCCAGGTTCCGTAACACAGATTCCGATTTTAACAATGCCGAATGATGATATTACGCATCCCATTCCCGACTTGACCGGTTATATTACAGAAGGACAGATCGTTCTTGACCGCTCTCTCCATCAGAAAGCGGTATACCCTCCAATCAGTATCCTTCCTTCTCTTTCCCGTCTGATGAAGGATGGTATCGGTAAAGGCTATACCCGAGAGGATCACCAGGATCTTGCCAATCAGCTCTTCTCTTCTTATGCTCGTGTTGGTGATGCAAGAGCGTTAGCAAGTGTTATCGGTGAAGATGAATTATCTACACTGGATAAGCTGTATCTGAAATTCGGTGCAGCAATGGAGCAGGAATTCATTGCGCAGGGAATGGTAGAGGATCGTACCATCCTTCAAACTCTGGATAAAGGTTGGGAATTGCTTTCCATTCTTCCCAGAGAAGAGCTTGACCGTATTGATACCAAGGTTCTGGATAACTATTTTAAGAACAAGCAAGCTGTAAACGAATAGAGGTGATCCCATGAATCCGAATACCTTCCCTACGAAGGGCAACTTAATATTAGCCAAGAATTCTCTGCGACTTGCGAAACAGGGTTACGAATTAATGGATAAAAAGCGTAACATTTTAATGCGTGAATTGATGGAATTGATCGATCAGGCAAAGGATATTCAGAGGGAAATCGACTCAACCTTTACCTCTGCTTATCTCTCGCTTCAGCAGGCTAATATCGAGATGGGAATTGTTAATGTTCAGGAATTAAGCAACACGATTCCCGAAGAAGACTCCATTGAAATTAAGCAGCGAAGTATTATGGGAACCGAGATACCATTGGTGGAGTATGACAGCTCCGTCAGCAAACCCACTTATGCCTTTTTTCAGACAAAGCTTTCTCTGGATGAGGCCACAAAACGGTTCGTAAAGGTGAAGGATCTTACGATTCGGTTGTCAATGATCGAAAACTCTGCCTACCGCCTGGCAACCAATATCAATAAGACACAAAAACGTGCCAATGCGTTAAAGAACATCACAATCCCCTACTACTCTACTCTGGTGACGGAGATACAGAATGCACTGGAAGAGAAGGAAAGAGAGGAATTTACAAGACTTAAGGTGATCAAACGACGCCAGACAGCGCAATAGAATACAATGAACAATGAGTTTCATTTTATCGCGAAATAAGTTTTTATTTTTTTAAAAAAATAATTTTAAAATGCGTATATATTTTTCTCTTTGGAACATAATAAATATCAGATACGACGCATGAACTTAACTTGCATGATGATCTAGACTTTATTCGAATAAGTTATCAGTCGTATCTAAAAAAAAGAATATAGACACTTATAATTTAGTCTCAGAATTATAAGCAGCAATGTGTTCTTGTAGAGTTGGGAGATGATAGCTTTTGGACAGTTATAATAATAATTTGTTACTAGTAAGATCTCACTATCGAATTGAATATTTGCACTAAAACAGAAAATTGAGACACCAGTTAGAAGGAGCAGGAATTTAATTATTCCTGCTCCTTCTATGTGCGCGAATAAGCAGATTAATCTAAGTAGGAAAGAACATTTTTTAAGCTTGCTTAAAGAAATGTTCTTGAATGCTTGGATAAGTGCAACGCGAGCGAAAAAACATTGTTTTTGAGCTTAGCACATTAATGCGCGAATAAGCAGTTTAGCAGCTCGAATACTTCGTATTCTCGCTCGCGTTGCTTATATATATAATTCGCGAATAAGCAGCTTAGCAGCTCAAATACTTCGTATTCTCGCTCGCGTTGCTTATATATAATGCGCGAATAAGCAGCTTAGCAGCTCAAATACTTCGTATTCTCGCTCGCGTTGCACTTATCCATAAAAATAAGCATAGGGATTCAAGCGAGCTTGATCCCTATGCTTATTTTTTATGGACTAATCTGCTTATTCGCGCATGTCGTAGCCGGTTGGGCTCTGGAAGATGCGAAGTTCGAACTCTTCTGCTACTGCAAAGATATGGTCAAAGATATCGGACTGTATTCGTTCAAAAATTTCGAATTTTGTTTCACCCGTAAAAGCAATTATTTCAAGCGGAAGACCGTTCTCTCCCTGAGGTAATTGACGAACCAATTGTGTCATGCCTTTATGAAGGCTGGGATTATCTCTAAGATAATTCTCAATGTAGATCCGGAAGGTTCCGATATTGGTCAATCTTTTCTTGTTGATATCCGGTTCGTCACCCTCCCCATATTTTTTATTATAACTCTTTAATTCATTCTCCATCTCTATGATGTAATCCTTAAGATAATTTATCTTCTTAAATTTCTCAATCATCTCAGGAGTACAGAAGCGGATACTGGTCACATCGATAATAACGGAGCGCTTCATTCGACGACCACCAAATTCCGTCATTCCTCTCCAGTTCTTAAAAGCATCCGAGACCAGGGAATAAGCGGGAAGTGTAACAATTGTTTTATCGAAGTTCTGAACCTTAACCGTATTCAGGGTTATATCGACGACGTCACCATCTGCACCATATTTCGGCATTTCGATCCAATCACCGATTCGAAGCATATCATTGGAGGTCAACTGTATCCCGGCAATAAAGCCTAAAATTGAATCCTTGAAGACAAAGGAAAACACAGCAGCCAAAGCACCAATACCACCTAACATAAGTAGTGGATTCTGATCCAACGTGATACCCAGTACAACGATACCGACAACAATATAAAATACTATTTTTACGACCTGTAATAATCCCTTAATCGGTCTTACCTTAGAGATCGGATAATTACGGTAGATATCGTCGATCGCATTCAATAAGGCGCTCATGATGAAAAGTACCACAATCGAAATATAGATTGCACAACCCCTCCTGATATAGGAGGAAAACAGCTCAAATGCAGGTGCGAACATATAAACGATGATACCCGGCAACACATTGCCCATTCTGGAGAATACCTTGCGTTCCAGAAGAATATTATCCCATTGATACTTGTTTCGATAGATGAGCTTCGCGAGTAATTTTAAAACAATATTTTTAACGATTATATGAACCATAATACAAGATAGAAAGATGATTAGAATTAAAATTCCATACGATAAATAATCGACCATCCCTTCTCTCATACCATATCCCTTCAACATATCACTGATGTTATTGGCCACTGAGTACACCTGTCCTTTCTGTTACAATACTCCTATATTTTACTATTCAATTCCTTTAGTGTCAAACATTAGGTATTATGGAACCATAAATATAATGTGTCCTAAAACATTGATTCTAATAAATTTCTAATGCCAAATATTGTATTGCATGCTATAATTAAGCGTAATGATCATGCTGAAAGCATAAAGAAACTATTATTAGGAACCATAATGAGAGCAAGAAAAATGAAAGAGGTGTTGATATGTGGTTTTCTAAATCACAGAGTGAAGTGCTGAAGGAATTTGGCGTTAACCCTGCCGTTGGTCTCTCCGATGCAGAGGCTAAATCACGTTTGGTAAAATATGGTATGAACAAACTTAAGGGCAAAGCAAAAAAAAGTATCCTTACCCTGTTCCTATCACAGTTAAAGGATATGTTGATCTATGTTCTGTTGGCAGCCGCTGTAATCACCTTGATTATTGGTGAAATCGCCGATTCCATAATTATCTTACTGGTAATAATCCTAAACGCTGTTATTGGAGTTATACAGGAGTATAAGGCAGAAAAGGCTGTGGAAGCACTTCAGAAGATGACAACTCCGAAGTCTGTCGTTAGACGAGACGGAGTAATGAAAGAAATCAATTCAGAAGAGGTTGTACCGGGTGATATCATTATTCTGGATGCAGGAAGATTTGTATCTGCCGATCTTCGTTTGATTGAAAGTGCCAATCTTCAAATTGAGGAATCTGCACTGACGGGTGAATCCGTTCCAACCTCAAAAGATGCAAATTCTATTTTTGCGGATCCTAAGACACCGGTAGGTGATAAAGCAAATATGGCCTTTCTCTCCACTCTCGTTACTTACGGACGTGGTGAAGGTGTTGTTGTTGCTACTGCTATGGATACCGAAATCGGTATGATTGCAAAAATACTTGAGTCTGATAATGAAGAAATGACTCCTCTGCAAAAACGTTTGGACGAACTTGGTCGAATACTTGGTTTCTTAGCCATCGGTATTTGTGCTGTAATCTTTGTTATTGCACTAATTCAAAAGCGGGATTTATTCGAGATGTTCTTAACCGCAATCAGCTTAGCCGTTGCAGCAATTCCGGAAGGCCTGGCTGCGATTGTTGCGATCGTGCTTGCTCTCGGTGTTACAAGAATGTCCAAGATTAACGCGATCGTCAAGAAGCTTCCTGCTGTTGAGACATTAGGTTCGGTAAACATTATCTGCTCTGATAAGACCGGAACCTTAACGCAGAACAAGATGACCGTCATCAAGCAATACACTTCCGGAAAGCTTACTGAGGTATCTCAGACCGAGATGAATCTGACTGCTACTCCGGATGAGAAGGAATTAATTCGCTCCTTTGTCCTCTGCTCTGATGCAACTTACGAGAATGGGCAGGGTACCGGTGATCCTACCGAAATTGCGCTAATCATCTTAGGTGATAAATATGGTTTAGGCCGCACTAATTTGAATAATCAGCATAAGCGTGTTTCTGAGAATCCCTTTGACTCCGACCGCAAGCTGATGTCAACCTTGAATACAGAGGGTACCGGTTATCGTGTGCATACCAAAGGCGCGATCGATAATATCTTAAAAATATCTTCGAATGCTCTCATCGGCGGACAGGTGGTTCCTCTGACTCCCGAATTAAAGGCGGATTATCTGAAAATTACCGAAGAAATGTCCGACAATGCCCTTCGTGTACTTGGTGTAGCTTATAAAGATACCTCCTCGGTTATTGCACCCGAAGAAATGGAGAAGGATCTAACCATCATCGGCCTGGTTGGTATGATTGATCCACCGAGACTTGAAGTAAAGGATTCTATTACGGAAGCAAAACGAGCAGGGATCCGGCCGATTATGATCACCGGAGATCACAAAAATACTGCCGTAGCTATCGCGAAGGAATTAGGGATCGCCGAATCCATAGAGCAAAGTCTAACCGGAGCTGAGATTGACAATATCTCCGATGAAGATTTTGCAGCTAATATAAATAACTACCGCGTATTTGCACGAGTTTCACCGGAACACAAGGTGAAAATCGTCAGAGCCTTCAAAGCTCAGGGTAATATTGTATCAATGACCGGTGACGGAGTAAATGATGCACCATCCCTTAAGTTCGCCGATATTGGTGTTGCCATGGGTATTACCGGAACAGATGTGGCAAAGGGTGCCAGTGATATGATTTTAACAGATGACAACTTTACCACCATCGTTCATGCTATTGAAGAAGGAAGAAACATCTATAATAATATTAAAAAGTCGGTAATCTTCCTATTATCCTGTAACTTGGGCGAGGTAATTGCGATCTTCATATCCATCCTCTTAAATTGGCCGGTTCCTTTGATTGCCACTCAGATCCTCTGGGTGAACCTAATCACAGATTCCTTGCCTGCGATCGCTTTGGGTATTGATCCCGGTGATAAGGATGTAATGAAGCAACAACCCAGAAATCCAAAGGAAAGCTTTTTTGCAAGAGGAGCCGGAGTCAGAGCCGTGATCGGTGGCTCTCTGATTGGTATCTTTACCTTGATTGCCTTCTACTATGGTCTATGGGAGCATGGTTATGTTCTAGGTTCCGGTTCCGTTCCGGAGGAAGGTCTTACCTATGCGCGAACAATGGCCTTTGTTGTATTGGCAGCATCGCAGCTATTCTACTCCTTGTCCATGAGAAACACCAAGAAATCCATCTTCAAGATTGGCTTATTCACAAATAAGTTCTTGATTGGTGCAATTATCGTAGGGATATTATTGCAGTTGGTTGTAATCTCAATCCCGATCCTAGCAAATGCTTTTGGTGTTCATAATCTTTCCCTTCAGGATTGGGGTCTTGTACTCGGATTCTCATTGATTCCACTGGTAGTTAATGAAATAATTAAGTTGTTCCGCAGAATTAGAGAAAAATAAATAAAATGGCCTAATGATAAAAGGCATTTAAGGAGATTTTATATGTCGACAGAAAATAATTTAAAAGAAATTTATCTAGCAGGCGGATGCTTCTGGGGTACCGAGAAATACTTGGCGAATATTAACGGAATTGTTAAGACGGATGTCGGTTATGCCAACGGAAACACAGAGAATCCGACGTATCAGGAGGTATGCCATAACAATACCGGGCATGCAGAGACCGTTCGCGTCTTCTATGATCCGAAACAAATACGTTTGGAATTCATCCTGACTCTGTATTATGACGTTATTGATCCCACCTCGGTCAATCGTCAGGGTGGAGACACCGGCACTCAGTACCGTACCGGAATCTATTATGTGGAGGAACAGGATCTTCCGATCATTCAATCCTCCATTCAGGAGCTTCAGACTCATTATGAGAAGCCAATTGCTATAGAGGTATTACCTCTTCGTAATTACTATCTTGCGGAGGAATATCACCAGAAATACCTGGATAAGAATCCAAGCGGTTATTGCCATATTCGTCGTGAAAAATTCGATCAGGCAAAGCTGGCGAAGGATAATATGTTATAAAAAAAGGACTGTTTCAAAACCGTAGAACCTAAGACTTCGTGGAAATATTATTGTTTTCCTTGAGAGATTTTTTATTGATGTATACACCGGACAGCAGCTGCCTTCTTATATAATAGGCAATGCTGTCCTTTTTGATGCCTTTCGGTGTTTTCGGTCTGAGACTGCCGGAGTATCATCAAGTACATTCCGACAGGTCAGGTAAGCAGCCACAGTACAGACAATAATGGTTTCAACTAACAATGTGAATATTATTTCATATTTTACCCATCTAAGGTTGACGAAATCGATTTTCATTATTATAATCAGTATTAAGTATAAGGAGGCGTTTTTTGATGGGAAATGGACAGATCCGAAAGCCACAACAGCAGCGTTCGATCGAAAAAAGAAAAAAGATTATTGACGCGGGCTATCAATTATTTTGCGAAAAGGGATATCATAACACCAATACAGCTGAGATTGCCAAGCTTGCGGGAGTATCCACCGGAATCGTATATAATTATTTTAAGGATAAAAAAGATATCTTTATGGAGGTTATTGATCTCTATGAGAATAATATTACCGCTCCAATGTACGAAGCAATAAAGGGGTTAGAAAGACCGTTTGATATTGAAAGAGTGATCAGAGAAATCATAAAGAATTTAACCGTGGCACATAACATGGCAAAGAATGTTCATGAAGAGATGCAAGCTCTCTCCCATACTGACAAGGAAATTGGCGAACTGTTCTGTCGTTTTCAAGCCAGTGTCGCCAATCAGATCGTTGAATTTATGGTAGCGTATGATATCAAACCTACTCATGCTTTTGAAAAGGCGCACTTAATAATTGACATCATAGAAAACATCATTCATGAGATGGTATATCATCAGCATGAATATCTTGATTATAATGTTATGACCGACGTAGCTGTGAAAGCAATAGTAGATATGCTTAATGACTAAGCATATCTACTTATTTTTGACTAATCAGAACGGCTTCACTCCATTCAGCCAACCCTTCTCTTCCCAATGTCTTCGATCGACGGGATTCCAATCATTACCTTTCTGCATACCGGACATTATCTTAAATAGGAATCCTCTCATAAAGGGATACGGTTTTTCTTCAATGCTATGTACAGTACGATATATCTTTTTAGCCTGTTTGGCTATTGCCTTTTCAATTTTTTGTTTCTTGTCGGGCTTAACATCCTCCCAACGCATGGCCGAAACTGCTTTCTGGAAGGAATAAATCTTCTTCACGCCCCAGAAGGAAAGGCTGTTCTTCATCGTCTTAGTTGTATGCTTCAATCCCGCACCGGCAGTCGTAACAAGGGTCAGAGCTGCTTTATGAAACATCTTCTCATTCGGCCGATGAGACATCCATTGAAAACATAAATGATCCAATAAAGCCTTCAAACCGCCAGTGATGTCCATAGCATATACCGGTGATGTCATAATAATCAGGTCCGCCGCCTCAAGCGCTTCTACAATCGGACTTATCTGCCCACTATGAGGACAGTTCTGCTCCCCCTTAAAGAAACAGTTGAAACAACCCACACATAAGTCCGGGGCATCCTTGGGCATCACAAATTCAGTGATTTCCAATTCCTCATAACGAGATAATTCTTTACAATACAACTCTTTACAATTCCAGGTGCTTCCATGTCTTGCATTTCCGTTAATTACCGTAACTTTCATGTGAAATCCTCCTCTTTATTCTATCTGTCAAGTAACCTGCGATAGGTTTTGTCGATCAGAAAGGCCCCGAACGGAGCCGTAACGATGATTGACAGCACCGCTACCGTAAGTACTTTATCACCACAGGCTAACCCCATAGATAACGGTATTGCGCCGATCGCAGCCTGTACGGTTGCTTTCGGAGTATATGCCAACATGCAGAAAAAACGCTCCTTTTTCTTCAGCTTTGTTCTCAACAGGCAGATATAGACTCCCGCCACACGAAACAAAAGAGCAAATAGAATAACAACTAGTGATATCAACCCAGCCGTCAAAGCATATTGAAGGTTAACGGTTGCTCCTACCAGTACGAATAACAGAATCTCTGCTGCTACCCAAAGCCGGTTGAATTTATCAGATAGTCTCTTTGCTAACAACCCATTTGTCTTATACAACGTTGCTGCCAGACTCATGATTGCAATCAGACCCGAAATCGGTATAAAATCACCAAATCGCTTCTCAAACTCTATTAATAAAAAACTAAATCCAAGTAAAATAATAACTTTGGCGGAATCACGAAGATGAAATCTTTGAAAAAATCGGTACAGGATATAACCGATAACGATTCCTACCATAATACCGACCAGAATCGAGATCGGAATACGTAGAAAGTCATAGGCTTCTACCCCTTTCCCCAGTGCAAGTGAGGTTAGAGCAGTAAAAACTACGATAACAAAAACATCATCCACGGAAGCTCCTGCCAGAATAAGGCTTGGTATACTGTTTTTTGTACCATAACCCTCTTCCATCAGCTTAATCATTCTCGGTACGATAACAGCCGGAGAGACCGCCGCTATAACAGCCCCCATAATCGCCGCTTCCAGTATTGATACCTTAAGAAGAATGGGTGCTAGTATAATAACTCCGGCCATCTCAAAACAGGCCGGGACAAAACACATCAGAATTGCCGGTCTGCCGACTTTTTTTAGATCCGATAGATCAAGAGATAATCCGGCTCTTGTCAAAATGATTACCAGTGCCAGTTGTCTTAACTCCCCTGAGATGGATAATATCTTATCATCCAGTAGATTCAATGCATAAGGGCTTAGGAGCATTCCGGTAAGCAACATTCCCAGAAGACTTGGTAGTTTTAATTTCTGAAATATGGATCCCAGTAATAATCCTAATAGAAATATATAAGCAAGGCTGGTTAACATGATATATCCTCCATAATCGTATTGATGTGTTCTAGTCTCTCAAAGGCGGCTTACCATAAAGATAGCGTGTTTAAACTAATCTTTACCCAATCTTCATTATTATACCAAGATAACTGCAGGGATAAAAGTATAATTAATAACAAAATAAATAAGCATTTTTTGTCTAATAATCATCCGAAAAAACAATAGAATGTTCACACATTAATCAGCACGCGATAAATCGGAACAAACTAAGACATCTCACATATGCTTACGTGTTAATAAAGAGAAGCAATGACCTCCCTCATAAATGATATGACGGGAAATCATTGCCCTCTTCTTAACCGATTATTCATTATTCATCAATACCATGAGATTCTGTTAATACCCTTTCCTCCTTTACACGAAGAAGAGGATACTGTTATTTACCTGTATAAATGTGAATTGCATCACGAAGGAATACTGCTAATCCAGGCTTCTTCTTATCATAGAAGGCAGTAAACCGCTCATCATCCACGTACATCTGAGCTAACCCGGCGTGTGCTTCTTTACTATAGCTGCCCCAGGTATAGCTTAACCATTGGCGATGTAAATCCGCTGTTTTCTGACCTAACTCTCCGGCGGGATCGCCCGTAGCAAATGCCATCTCCAGTGTATCCAGTACTTCCTGGCCCAGCTTCTCGAATTCCTCATACTGTGCCTCGGTCATGTTCATCATTTTCGCATTGGATGCTTTTACAGCCTCTTCACCATACTTCTCTCTTATTTCCTGACCGTATTTCTTTTCGTTATCTTCCACTAATTTCTTTTTAAATCCTTCAAATTTTTCGTTGTCTTTCATTGTTCTTCTTCCTTCCCGACTTTCAATGGTCTTCTCGACATTGGTAATCAGCATATCAATTTGTTGTCTCTGTGCAAGGAGCTTCACCAGATGATCCTTAAGTGCTGCCAACTCATCAAAGGTCTTGGAACTAAGGATATCCTGTATAATCTCCAGATTTACCCCCATTTCTCGATACAGCATGATCTGCTGAAGTCGATCAACCTCCGTCTGCCCATAGATTCGATAACCGGATGAATTGATTCTTGCCGGCTTTAAGATACCAATTTCATCATAATACCGAAGCGTTCTGGTACTGATTCCTGCCATTTGGCTTAATTTCTGCACTGTATATTCCATGTTGTAACCTCCTTACAAACAGAGTCTACACCTTTACGTTACGTCAATGTCAAGCATCTTTTTAAAAAATTATAAAATAAAAATAGTTAATTCGTGATTCACCCATTAAATTCGTGGTTGCAAGGTAAATTCGTGGTTCTTAATTTCAGGCTTGCACAGAATTACTATTCATGAAGTCAGAAGAACTGTTTTAGTATTATAATTCTTTTTTGATGATCGGAACATAGATTTCCATCACCGTATCCGATCTGGAATGACAACGCTCATCATAATATTCAAAGTCTAATTTCCCTTCGGCGTAAAAATAACCACTACCCGGGAACCACTCTTCAAAAATATATTTCCAGGTAGCTTTAATTGCTTCTGAAAACTCAGAATCACCGTTTTTGTTCTTGTCACTGGTATCCACCGGCAAAGTAGTAAATACCGCATAATTCGCTTCCGGAACCTCAAGAGTTATCATATCACCGGTCACCTTCGTAAAATCCTCAACAATCACACCCAGTAAGTATATCATATCACCATTGTCATCAGAAGGGACACACATACATACTTCCCCGTGCTTTGGCGGATTAAGCTGCAGATATAGCTTACTTTCGAGATTCTCACCCTCGTAGTTCTCCCAATAAGCAGCAATGTCTTTGGTAAAGCCGCTTGCGATATTCGTTTTTATACCATATCCGGCAACTTTAAAGGCTTCCTTTGTTACAATTTCAGGTTTCATTAAATACCCTCCTATATTAGCAAATCGATCAACCATAGTATAATTCCTCATTCTTGCAATGTACCAGGTCGGACTATAACCGAATTCATTTCGAAATGCTTTCGAAAAGCCACTGGCAGTCTCAAAGCCATAATCTAATGCAACAGTAAGAATTTTGGTGTCCTTCAGCAAATCCATGCGCGCCAGGGATAATCTCCTGCTTCGGACGTATTCCATTAAGGGTTGCCCTATACATATATTGAATACCCTGCAAAAATGGTACAACGAATATCCTGCCCTTTCCGCGATATCCACAGCAGTAATATTCTCTTTGATATGCTCTTCAATATATTCAATACAGCGGCTTATGTCATCACGATAATTCACTCGATTACCCTTCCTTTCTCCCGTACGGTAAGTATATTATATCACCCAATGGAGCGCTTTGCTGTTCCTTTTTTGCTATATAGTGGTATTGTAAATCCCTATGAAAAGCTACTTATATGAATGAGAAGCTTCGATCAGCTCATTTAACTTATTCTGAGCCAAACCACTGTCGATTATCTCAGCAGCCAGTTTAGCTCCTTGTTTTAGGCTGTCCGCCTTGTCTCCCATCATAAGGGCACCGGCTGCATTGAGAAGTACTGCCTGCCGGCGAGGTCCTTTATTCTTACCGGAGAAAACATCCTTAATCATAACCGCATTGGCTTCCGGTGTTCCGGTAATGATATCATTCGGTCTGCAGCGAGAGAAACCCAGATCCTCGGGGATCAAGTCGTAGCTGGTAATATATCCGTTTTTTAGTTCATTGATTCTGGTTTTTCCCAATAAAGAAATTTCATCCATGCCATCTTCTCCATGCACGAACAAAGCTCGGGTATAATTTAAATCAAGAGCTACCTGACTAACCTTATCCAGGAGCTCCGGTTTATATACTCCCATGACATGACGGGTTGCCTTTGCGGGATTAATCAATGGACCGATAATGGTATAAAATATCGTCTTAATCCCGATCTCCTGTTCCGGATGAATCATCTTCTGCATCACCGGATGGAATAAAGGAGCATAAAGAAAGGCAATTCCAACCTCCTCTATCATCTTCTCCACTCCGCTGCGTGTTTGATGAATCTGCACTCCAAGTGCCTCAAGAACATCTGCACTTCCTGACAGGTTCATACTTCCCCTGCTACCTGTCTTGGCTACCTTAATCCCTGCTGCAGCAGCAACAAAAGCAACAGCAGTAGAAATATTAAAGGTACTTCGGCCTCCTCCGGTTCCGCAGGTATCCATAAGCTCCCCTTCCACCTTCGGCGTTACTTGAATACAATATTCCCTCATTGCTTTGGCAATTGCTGATATTTCATTAATCGTTGGACCCTTCATTAATAAGGCTACCTGGAAGCTCATAATTTGGACATCGGTCATACGGTCAGCCTGAATCGCTGATATCATAGCATACGCTTCTGCTGCTGACAATTCCTGTCCTGCATTCAGTTTTTGTAATATGTCATTTACATTTACTGACATGAGAGACAAGCCTCCTTCATTCTACGCACGTAGTCTTCCACGTAGGGAAGGCTGTTTTCTCCATATTCACTGATGATTTTAACAATTGCGCTGCCAACGATAACCCCGTCCGCAAGACTTGCCATCCCTTTTGCTTGTTCCGGCGTTGAAATGCCAAAACCGATAGCACAGGGAATATCCTTACTCACCTTCGCCTGCTTAATCATCGAGACAATATCAGATCCCAGATCATTTCTAACTCCCGTTACCCCCATTGAGGATACACAGTAAAGGAAGCCCTCCGCCTCTTTTGCGATCATTGCTATACGATCCATTGATGTCGGTGCGATCATCGATACTAAAGTAATACCATATTGATCACTGTAAGGCTTAAGCTCATTCTTCTCCTCAAAAGGCATATCCGGTACAATGATCGCATCAATACGAACCTTGCTGCATTGTTGCATAAAGCGTTCTACACCATAGGTATAGATTGGATTAATATAGGTCATAAAGGCCAGAGGCACATCACTTTCCTTACGTAGCTCCTCAAGCATTGTGAAAATCTTATCCGTTGTTGCGCCATTCGATAAAGCTCTGTCATCTGCCGCCTGAATCACAGGACCCTCTGCTACCGGGTCTGAGAAAGGGATTCCTAATTCAATCAGATCCGCTCCTGCCTTCTCCATACAGAAAATTAGCTCCTTAGTAACAGCAAGTGATGGATCACCGGCAGTCACGAACGGGATAAAGGCCTTATTATCTTTAAAAATTGTCTCTATTCTATTCATAAAGTTGTACCCCCCTGTATCTTGCGATTGCTGCCACATCTTTATCCCCTCTTCCGGATAGATTAATGACAAGAATCTGATCTTTTCCCATGCTAGGCGCAAGCTTTCTTGCATACGCAACCGCATGAGCACTTTCAATCGCCGGGATGATGCCCTCGGTTCTTGAGAGGTATTCAAAGGCATCCACTGCTTCACGATCGGTAATCGCTACATATTCCGCTCTATGTGTATCATGAAGGTTGGCATGCTCGGGTCCGATGCCCGGGTAATCAAGACCGGCAGAGATCGAATATACCGGTGCTATTTGACCATATTCATCCTGACAGAAATATGATTTCATCCCGTGGAAGATACCAATCGAACCAGTCGTTATCGTCGCTGCGGTTTTATCCGTATCCGCTCCCAGCCCCGCTGCTTCACATCCGATCAGACGAACTCCGGCGTCCCGGATAAATTCATAGAACAAGCCCATCGCATTGCTTCCTCCACCCACACAAGCCAGAACAGCATCCGGAAGCTTCCCTTCCAATTGCATCAGCTGCTCCTTAACCTCCTTCCCGATTATGCTCTGAAAATCACGTACAATCGTCGGAAATGGGTGAGGTCCCATAACAGAACCAAGAACGTAATGAGTATCCTGTACTCTCTTGGTCCATTCCCGAAGGGTCTCATTTACAGCATCCTTCAGAGTCTGTGTCCCGCTGGTAACCGCATGAACCTTTGCTCCCAATAATTCCATACGAAATACATTCAGTGCCTGACGCTCTGTATCCTCTTTACCCATGAATATCTCGCACTCCAGACCCAAGAGTGCCGCCGCTGTAGCGGTTGCAACACCGTGTTGTCCTGCACCTGTCTCCGCAATCACTCTGGTCTTACCCATCTTCTTAGCCAGAAGCACCTGTCCTAATACATTGTTGATTTTATGGGATCCGGTGTGGTTCAGATCTTCTCGTTTCAGATAGATCTTAGCACCACCCAGATCCTCACTCATTTTCCTTGCATAATATAGTAAAGATGGTCTGCCCGCATAATTCTTTAGTAAATCATCCAGCTCTCGATTAAACTCGGGATCCGCTTGATAATGTCGATACGCCTCTTCCAGTTCAATGACCGCGTTCATCAATGTCTCCGGTATATATTGACCTCCATGAACTCCAAATCTTCCCTTCATAGTAATCCTCCATTCTGCCGCTAATACTTAACTAGGTAGCAGCACACTAATATCTTTCTTACATCTAGATTTGTTGGTGCTGCCTTACCAGCTTTACAAGCTCCTTTATCTTAAACTCATCCTTAAAGCCTTCCGTCTCAACCGCACTGCTGACATCCACACAGTATGGCTTTTGATGGTTGATCGCATCTAAAACATTGTCTCTGTCGATGCCTCCGGCCAAGAAATAGGGCTTGTTCATTTGTGGGATTACAGACCAATCAAAGCGTTCTCCGGTACCGCCGTAGTGCTCCTTATGATATGTATCCAGGAGCAGATAGTCACATGGAATTGTCATACTATCGTTCAACACTTCGCTTCCCGATACCCGTACCGCCTTAATTACCGGTTTCGTAATTCGGTCTTTCAGCTGAAGAATATAAGAAATAGTCTCATCACCGTGCAGCTGTACCAGATCAATAATTCCTCTTTCACACAAGGAATTGATTCGCTCTATATTCTCATTCACGAACACTCCGACGGATAATATTTTTGGACAAAGCAGCCTTTTCAGCTCATCGGCAGTCTCATCACTGATCTGCCTTCTGCTCTTGGCAAATACAAAGCCGATATAATCCGGCATTGCTTCATTAACTGCCAAGATATCCTGCTTTCTGGATATACCACAGATTTTGATCTTAGTCATTTTAACTTCCCCCTTCCATGAGAATGTATTCCATCACCACACCCGGACGAATCTTGCCATTGGTTCATTGCTCTATTATACCTATGATTAAATCTGGATATAGCTTCGGAGCTTTGCCAATTCTTCTTTCTTATTCTTACTTCGCATTAAAGTCTCACCGATCAAAACGGCATCGACCCCTGCCTCACATAACATCGAGATATCCTCAGCGCTGCGAATACCGCTCTCTGCTACAAAAATGATATCCTCGGGAACCAATCTTCTTAAACTAAGGCTATTGGTGATATCCACTTCAAAGGTATTCAGATTCCGGTTGTTTACTCCAATTACTCTGGCTCCTGCACGGATTGCTGAGAATACCTCCGGTTCCGAGTGTGCTTCTACCAGTACTGATAAGCCCAGCTCATTACATAGCTTAAGATATTTACGTATTGTCTCGGTATCTAACAAGGAGCATATCAATAACACAGCGTCTGCTCCGATTAATCTGGCCTCATATATTTGGTATTCATCAATTATAAAATCCTTACGAAGTACCGGTATCGATATCTCTTTACTGATTTCAGTTAAATATCGGTCTTCTCCTTGAAAAAAATCCGGTTCTGTTAATACGGAGACCGCATCCGCCCCGGCCTCCATATATTCCTTAGCGACCTGAAGATACGGGAAATCCTCTGCAATCACTCCCTTCGATGGAGATGCCTTCTTCACTTCACAGATAAATGACATTGTATTTCCTTTTCTCAATAGGCTGGCATTCTTTTTCAAAGAGCGTTCAAAAGCAAATGCATTTCTGTTATGAAAGCTTCTTACTCCTTCTCCCTCGTATATCTTCTCCTTTAACTGGGACAAAGACAGTTTTTGCTTTGCATTCTCTACCCGCACTCTGGTTGCCTTTGCAATGGTATCTAATATCATATATTTTCCTCCGTTTCCCTACCGTTAGGCATTGGATAAGCGTATAAAATGCTTCAATTGCTCCATTGCCTTGCCACTGTCAATAGTCTGGGCAGCAAGCTTTACACATTCCCGAAGGGTGATATTATTGTAAGACATGTAGAGGCAGATCGCAGAGTTCAACAAAACAATGTCACGCTTCACCGATCGTTCCCCCGATAATATTTCCATTGCAATCGCTGCATTCATAGCAGGGTCACCCCCAACCAGCTCCTCAGGCTTACAATACTCGAAGCCAAACTGGTGTGGATCTAAAAAGAAGCTGTTTACCTGACCGTTGTTTACCTCGCACACGGTCGTTTTGGCACTTAATGATACCTCATCAAGACCATCATGTCCGTGTACAACCATCGCTCTCTTCACACCCAGATTAGCCAATACTCTTGCCATAGGCTCGACCAAATTCTCATCATATACTCCTAATAATTGTAGATTAGCATCTGCAGGACTGGAGAGGGGACCAAGGATATTGAAGATGGTTCGTACTCCCAGCTCACGTCTGACCGGGGCTGCGTATTTCATCGAGGAATGATAAAGCGGAGCAAATAAGAAGCAAATGCCGATCTCCTTCAGAATCGCTTCACTCTTTTCTACCGGAATATCGATCTTAACCCCAAGTGCTTCTAAGACATCCGCACTTCCGCATTTACTGGATACACTTCGATTCCCATGCTTTGCTACGGGAATTCCCGCGGCTGAGATAATCAGAGAAGAGATCGTGGATATATTGAAGGTAAAGGCTTCATCCCCTCCGGTGCCGACAATGTCAAGAACATCTCCGGTATGCTTTAGCTTCAGTCCGTATTTCCTCATGATCATCGCACACGCTGTGATTTCATCGATTGTCTCACCCTTCATACGGATGGCGGTCACAAATCCGGCAATCTGCGCATTGGTTGCATTGCCACTCATGATTTCGTCCATAACCGCTTTTGTTTCCTCCAGAGTTAAGTTCTCACGATTTAACGCTTTGTAGATTGCTTGCTGTATCATTGTTCTTCACCGCCTATCTTCATAAAATTTCTCATAATGATCTCACCCTGTGGGGTAAGAATGGATTCCGGATGGAATTGCAAACCATAGATTTCATAATTTCTATGCTTGATTGCCATGACTTCACCGTCATCATCCTCTGCGATGACCAATAAATCATCCGGTAGGGTATCTTTTCTGGCGATCAAAGAATGATACCTGGCTGCTTGTATGATCGGTGGCAGTCCATGAAATACCCGTGCTCCGTTGGCGATATGAATATTACTTTGTTTTCCATGCATCAGACGCTTCGCCAAGGTAATCTCGGCACCGAACACCTCACAGATTGCCTGGTGACCCAGACATACACCAAGAATCGGTATTTCTCCCTTTAATGTAGCGATTACCTCTTCACAAATCCCGGCATCCTTCGGATATCCCGGACCAGGTGATAAAATAATATGAGTCACATTCAGTTCTCTGATCTGTTCTACTGTCATCTCGTCATTACGGATGACCTTTATATCCGCTCCGATGCTTCCGGCCAGCTGTACCAGATTATAAGTAAAGCTATCATAATTATCGATTAATAAAATCATAATACCCCTCCATTTCATGTAATGTTATTTTCTACCGATCAAGCTCTCCTTGCTCTTATACAACTCCTCTTTCAATTTACTTCAATAGAATTCTGAATTGCTTCTATGATTGCCTTTGCCTTATTGGCCGACTCCTCATATTCCTTCTCCGGAATACTGTCTGCGACAATCCCGCCACCTGCCTGTACATATACCTTATCCTTCTTTTTCACAGCCATCCGTATTGCAATGCAGGTGTCCATATTGCCGGTGAAGTCGATATAACCGATTGCTCCTCCGTAGATTCCCCTAGGGGCCTTCTCAAGCTCCTCGATGATCTCACAGGCTCTGATCTTCGGTGCTCCGGATAAGGTACCGGCAGGAAGGATAGCCTGGATCGCATCCAGTGCATCTTTCTCCTTTTTAATATTGCTTTCTACCTCTGAGGTAATATGCATTATTCTTGAATACTTCTGAATTCGTTTATAATCGGTTACCTTTACCGTTCCGTAATCCGATATTCTACCAAGATCATTTCTTGCCAGATCCACCAGCATATTATGCTCAGAAAGCTCCTTCTCATCATCAAGAAGTTCTTTCTCTAACGCATCATCCTGTGCATCATCCACGCCTCTGGGTCTTGAGCCCGCAATGGGGAAAGTGGATAGCTTACCCTCTTTAAGCCTTACCAATGTCTCCGGAGAAGTGGAAATTAACTGTACCTCCTTATTCTGAAGAAATACCATATAGGGAGAAGGATTCGTCGTTCGAAGTACCCGGTAAGCATTCAGTAAGCTATCTTTATAATCCGTTTCAAAACGTCGTGATATAACAGCCTGAAAAATATCCCCATTTACAATATAGTCCTTCGTTCTCTCTACCAACCGGCAATATTCATCCTTTGTTACATTACAATGAAATAACGGTTTTGAGGTCACCGTCATCGGAGGAAGAGAAGCTGGATCCGTAATAAAGCGGTTTAATACCTCCAGCTCCGATACCGCCTTTCCGTAATTCTCCATAACACGATCCGTTCTCATATTAACAACAATACATATCTTCTGCTTCAAATGATCATAAGCAATTACCTTATCAAAAAGCATCAAGTCAAAATCATTAAATTCACTGCTTTTCAGCTTCAGAACCGGCTCAGCATAACCGATCATCTCATAACTGAAGTACCCAACCAGACCTCCGGTAAATGGAGGCATTCCGGAAAGCTTAGGAGCTTTATATTGCTCCAATAAGTCTCTCAAAACATCAAAAGGCTTCTCCGTTTCTATCTGTCTGCTGCTTCCGTCCTCAATGGTCACCCTTTTGTTCTTACAGGTAACATGTACGATTGGTTGAAAACCGAGGAAGGAATAACGGCCCCATTTTTCTCCGCCTTCAATGCTTTCCAGAAGATAGTACTGATCACTGATCTGTGATATCTTACGAAGCAAGGAAATCGGAGTAATGATATCTGCATAGATTTCCTTACAAATCGGAATGATGCTGTAATCTTTCGCCAATGCTTCAATTTCATTACAACTCGGTGTTATCATGACAATTACCTTCTTTTCCACTCATCCGCAGACGGACGGATTGGAAAACCCTTTCTTTTTGAGTTTAAATTTGATTTGTCACCATAAAAAATCTGGTATATTTTGTTAATATTAAAAATGGGTATAAAAAAAGCTCTTATCCCTGTAATTTACAGGGACAAAAGCTTATGCTTCTGCGGTACCACCCGGTTTGATGTATTAAAAATATACATCCTCTCATTCTGCATACCAACATATGCACCCTACTGATAACGGACAGGGTTCCCGTAAGCGCCTACTCTCAGTGATTTCGGGCCTCCCTCACAAGTCCATTCAGAATTATCTTTGTAACCGCATTCCCACCACTAGCGGCTCTCTGTATACAATCAATAAATCTTACTTCTCTTGCTCATCGGTTTGTTTTCTTTTTTCTATTAAACGAATTATAACAATGGACAAATCTTCTTGTCAAGTAGTAATTAATTAACATTTAAAATAATGCATAATTATTAACAATTTATACTTTTTTAACTTCTTTCAAAAAGACTTCGACTATATTAGGATCGAATTGAGTACCGGAGTTGCGACAGAGTTCAGCGCATGCTTCCTCCATCGACATTGCTTTTCGATATGGTCTATCTTCCGTCATAGCGTCATAAGCATCTGCTACCGAGATAATTCTGGATAGTAGCGGTATTTCTTCTCCTCCCAGACCTTGCGGATATCCGCTGCCGTCCCATCTCTCGTGATGATACAGTATATACTCGGCAATCGGCGCCAACTCGCTGGATGACATAGCGATCCGATATCCGATCTCCGGATGCTTTTTCATTTCCACCCACTCTTCATCGGATAATCTTCCCGGTTTATTTAAAATCAAATCGCTGATTCCAATCTTTCCGATATCATGTAAGGTCGATAACAATTCCAACTCATTCAATTGCTGATCTGTTAGATGCAGCTTTTTACCAATCAGCCTCGAGTAATAGATCAAACGTTGCGCATGCTCCTCGGTCTCTTTATTCTTTTCAAAAAGAGTCGATTTCATCGATGCCAGAATGGAACTATGCAGGCTTCTGCTTTGAAGCATTTTATGTCGGTACATATTGTCTTCGGCTTCCTTAATTGCCTGATCAATCGGCTCCTCAGCATTCTTTTTCGTTGCATAGCCGAGGGAAATGCTTAAGCGGTAAACATCCCCCAAGGTTGTATTTTTCAGAGCATCACAATCCGCTTCGATTTTCTTCACTAGCTCTTCTGCATATTGATTCGTAGAATGTAAGAGTATGATGCTGAATTCATCTCCTCCGGTTCGTGCCAGAATATCTGTGTCTCTGCAATTGGATTGTAATATTCCTGCGATACTTATGATCAGCTTATCCCCTTCCAAGTGCCCGAAGGAATCGTTGATTAATTTCAGTCCGTTTATATCACCCATTATTACGGAAACCGGATAGATTTTCTCTGAATCAACTCTCCATTTCTCTGCCTCAAAGAATCTTCGATTATATAATCCGGTTAAGGTATCATGATTACTGAGATAATTTATCTCATTTTCTCTTTTCCTTCGATCCGTAATATCAATGATAATACCTTCTACATATTCTATCCTTCCATACTCATCATAGATACCCTGTCCACTCTCATAGACCCACTTCAGTTCCCCTGTGGCTGTCCTTATGGAATACTCTCCGGTAATGGGAACTTTATCGGTGATAATCCTTGTCCATTGTTTCCAGACTTTCTCACGATAATCGTCTGTGATCAAATCATTGAAGGCAATTGTTCGATTATATTCCAGTTCTTCCGGAGTATATCCGGTTAAGTTGATTGACCCGTCCGAAACGTATTCCATCGTCCAGTTCTTATCAAAGCGGCAGCGGTATGCCATCCCGGGTAGATTCACCAGCAATAATGCGTTGTTTCTCTCACTGTTAAGGAGTCTGTCATTGGTCTGTGCCAGCTTTTCTTTTTCCATACGCAATTCCTTATTATTACCCATAATAATATTGGTGGCATGAAACAGTAATAGAAGGGATAGGACAACAAAACCGGCCAGTATTGTATTATCACAAGCATTCTTATACCAACGGGCCGGTGTATAATCCATCCCAAATACTGCCGTAGTCTTACCGCTTCTGGGATCATCAATCGGTACAAGTACAGTGACAAAGGTTCCCCAACGATCCTTTGTATCAGCGATCAAGGTCTTACCACTGTCGTTTGCAGCCTCATAAAAGATATTCAAGGCTTCGGTATATTCCTGTCCGGGAGGTGAATAGTCCTTGGAATATACCTGCTCCGAGTCAGCAATAAAATAAATTCTCCCATCCTTCAACTTATATATGTAGGCAAATCGTATATCCTTATTAATGGCAGCAAATCGAGTCAAACTCGCCTTTAGCTCCTTATATTCTTTCTTATACAGGTCATTTGTTGAAACATCAAGCATTGATATTTCCTCACTGTGGAAACCGGACTCCACAATTCTGGCAAGCTTGATTGCCTGCTCCTTCGTATTATTGATTCCTATTGTCCATATATAGATCATAAAGCATAGCCCTACAAGGACTAAAATCACCCAGCGTAGGATATAGTAAGCTTTTTCCTTATTAATTTTCATCTGCTGTCTCCTAAGTAAACTCAATTTATAATTAGTAAACATTTCAGTTTTTATATATACATTATACTATTTTCGACCTATTTTTCAATTAAATTTAAGTATTTGTTCTAAAACGATAGTTATACATTAATATGTATATTCATGCATTAATGCGAAAATTATAGTATTTTTTGTTGACATTGGTAGTTAAATACGGTATATTTAAAACACTTAGAGGTGATATCTATGACCAAGGGTCAGTTAGAAGCAAAAATTTCTGAAGCAGTCAGCAAGTTCGAACTGGAATATATGGGTAGAGGACCAAAGCTAATCAGAACTTACATAATTAATGATATGATCATCATCCGTTTGTCCGGTGTATTAAGTCCTTCGGAACAGAAGCTTACCGATAATCCGCAGGGAGTAGAATTATTTAAAAAAGTTCGTTCCACCCTATTTGAAGGAGGGCGAGGATATCTGGAAACATTAATTACCGATGTGATTAATGTAGCCATCGTCAGCACCCATTCCGACATCAGTACAAAGACCGGTGAGAAGATTATAGTAATTACTACTGACAAAAACATTGAAGAAATTATTAAATAAATTTACGGATGACGACACAAATTAACTTATGTAAAGTAATATGCCAAGAAGCGTAGCTTTCTATTATGTTAAGTTGTAAGTAAGCCGATATCTTGGGATGATTCTAAGATATCGGTTTTTTTGTATAATAGGAGGTAACCGTGATTGGACCTCTATAAAAGAAGGAGAACGAAAAATGAGTAAAAAAGTAGCAATTCTTATGGGCAGTGATAGCGATTTGCCGGTAGTGAAAGGCGCTATTAACTCCCTGAAAGGCTTCGGGATCGAAGTCGAGGTTCATGTTATGAGTGCACATCGTACTCCCACACTTGCCTGTGATTTTGCAAGTTCAGCGAAAGCGAATGGCTTTGGTGTTATTATCTGTGCCGCCGGTAAAGCAGCTCACCTAGCTGGAATTATTGCAGCTCATACCACACTTCCGGTAATCGGGCTTCCGATTAAATCCTCTACAATGGACGGTCTTGATTCTCTTCTCTCAACAGTTCAGATGCCAAAAGGTATTCCGGTTGCGACTGTTGCGATTGATGGTGCTGATAATGCCGGAATTCTGGCAGCTCAGATGCTAGCCATCCATTGTGATGAGTTAAGTACCAAGCTTGAGAAATTCAAAACTGATATGGTGTCTGAGGTTATCGCAAAGGACGAAAAGCTACAGACCGAGATGTGGTGGAAAATGTAATTCAACAGTACCTTTCACCGATCCTAATAGTATAAAACCATATTATTAGGTGTATTCTATTTTTATACCGTGAGTAAAGCAAATGTTGGTATCGGACAAGAAACCATATCCCTGTTTGCATATGATAAATGAATAAAATTCAAGAAATGGAGTAACGTATGATGGATTACCTGCAGAAATTTGTGTTATCGGACGAAGTTAAGAGTATTATAACCGGAAGCAGCAAGGTTTATTTTCCGAAATCAAGAGCAGAATTAATTGAGCTCTCTTTTGGTAATCAACCGGTAGATAGCTTTGAGGTTATTTATGATGTACGAGGAAAAGGTCAGTTTACAGAAGCAAATGTTACCCGTTGCAAAAACGGTGTGGCTGTAAACTACATGGAGGACTATATGCGTCGCCGTGATCCGGACAGCCTCGTCATCGGTGATGATTTAGATACTGACAAGCCAAGATATAAAGATTTATATCAAAAAGAATTTGCGCCTCTGCGTAATGAGACCTTTGAATGGTTGAAGAATCAGGAACTTATTGTACTTCCTTTTAAAGCAGGCGGTCATGAGTATGGCTATGATGCAATATTAATTGCTCCGGCGAATGCTGCTTTCTTTGCTTGTGCACTTGCAGACTTACAAGGCTTTGTAGGTATTGATGAGATCCAGGATGATTTTGTCCCGAAGGCGATCGTATATCTCGCTCCTCCGTTCCGTCACACTCATTTTAGCGGAAAGCAAATTGTTGTACACAATCGTCTGGAGGATGTGCACGAGGTATTCTCCTATAATCTGTATCCCGGCCCCAGTGCAAAAAAGGGCATCTACGGCGTACTGCTTAATATCGGAGAGAGAGAGGGATGGGTTACCGCCCACGCTTCTACCGTTAAGGTTATTACCCCCTATGATAATGAGATTGTCATTATGCACGAGGGAGCTTCCGGTGGTGGTAAATCAGAGATGATTGAGCCTCCTCACAGAGCAGCTGACGGCAGATTGGTAATTGGTGAGAATTTAGTTACCGGCGAATTGTTCCATCTCGAATTAAATGAAACCTGTGAGCTTCGCCCTGTAACTGACGATATGGCACTCTGTCATCCTAAGATGCAGAATGACAGTAAGAAATTAGTGGTACAGGATGCAGAGAGTGGTTGGTTCTTAAGACTTGATCATGTAACAGAATATGGTACCTCTCCTCAATACGAGAAGATCTTTACACAACCACAAGAGCCTCTGCTCTTCTTAAATATTCAAGGAGTTCCGAAGGCAACCTGCCTTGTTTGGGAGCATACCTTAGATTCCAACGGTAAGCCTTGTCCGAATCCGAGAGCGATCCTGCCAAGACGTTTGGTGCCCAATATCGTGTCCGACCCTGTTGAGGTTGACGTACGAAGCTTTGGTGTCCGCACTCCTCCTTCTACCAAGGAGAATCCCTCCTATGGTATTATCGGAATGCTGCATATCCTTCCTCCGGCACTTGCCTGGTTGTGGCGTCTGGTAGCACCCAGAGGTCATAATAATCCCAGTATCGTCGGCGGAACCGGTATGATCAGTGAAGGTGTTGGCTCCTATTGGCCTTTTGCTACCGGCAAGCTGGTTAAGCAGGCTAATCTTCTACTCGATCAGATTCTTAGCTCCACCAGTACCAGATACGTATTAATCCCGAACCAACACATCGGTGTATATAAAGTAGGCTTCAATCCTCAATGGGTTGCAAGAGAATATATCGCAAGACGTGGTAGTGCTAAATTTAAGATGGATCAATTAAAGGAAGCACGCTGTACACTCCTTGGCTATGGTCTTGAATCTCTGAAGGTTGACGGTCAATATATCCGTAGATCCTTCCTTCAGCCGGAGAGACAATCCAAGCTCGGTACCGAGGGTTATGATGCAGGTGCTGCTATGCTGATTGATTTCTTCAAGAGAGAAGCTGTTAAATTCAATACGGAGGAGCTTAACCCGCTCGGTAAGCAGATCATTGAATGTCTGTTAAGAGACGCTCCTTTACAGGATTACATTGATTTAATCCCGATGAGATACTAATAGGTTTATGAAGAAAAGATTGATTTCTCCTATCCATTTAAAACCAATCGATTTTGTTCCTGCATTATCCGGGCTAATCGGAAAAACTGCTCTGGTCAGTTCCTTTGCAGCGGTATGGGCGGGATCACTTCAGATAACGAATCCGAATTTTGTATTTGAAAATGTTCGGCTGGAAATGTTAATCGGCAGCGTTATTACGTTAGTAGCAGCATTGCTCTTTCCTAATATTGCTCCCTCCGGAACATTAGCCCCATTTATTGTTCTTGTTCCGTTTATGGCCGCCTTCGGGGTGCATCCGTTTCTGTTAAGCATCTTCGTTGGTGTGTTCGGACTATTGGCAATAAAGACAGGTCTTTTTGAAAAGCTGCTTGCTCTTTCCGGTAGTATAAGTAAAACCAGTCTAACCTTGACCTTTGGAATAGCAGGCATCCTATTAGCACTTAAGAATTTGGATCGCTTTTATTCCAATCAGAGATTACATCTCTATTTATTATTAGCAGGCTTAAGTTTGATATATTACATCCTTCGTAACAAAAACAAGCTGTGGTTGATGATACCTGCGACTGCTACGATCGCAATAGTACTATCCTTAAGCCTTCGTATCACACCACAGAGTCCCGCCACCACTATTTCTCCACCAATAAGCCCCGCTTATTGGTGGCGGAACATGTGGGAAATTGGTTTTGGATTAGATCCGATTACCATTTTAAAGACAATACCTTTTGCAATATTTGTTATCATACTCTGGGCGATCGATACCGTATCGATAACTACAATGCAGGAGACCAGTCAAACGGAGGAAGAAAAAGTGGAGCTTAATTTAAACGCTTCCTTTACCATCACATCATTCCGTAACATGATTGGCGGTTTCTTTGGCGGTGCACAAACCGGTGCTTTATGGAGAAGCTTCTTAATCCCTCTGTTTATGGTAAAACGATCCTTACGACCAGCTTCGATTCTTATGGGAGCACTCGGCATCCTTGTGGGTATTACTTATTACCCCATTGCTCTGCTATCCTTCCCTCCGCTCGTTTGGTCCGTATTATTATATGGAATATTCCTACCCTTTCTTATGGTAGGAATAAAGAATCTGAGAGGCTTTCATAAAAAGATGGATATTACCTTTATTCTTCTCTTTGTGATACTAGGTGTAAGCTTTAGTCCGATCGTTACCTGGATCCTCGCCTTGTCCTATGAAAAGCTGGTTAAACACAAGAAATCATAAACAAGATGAATTGGTAACCAATTCACTTGCCAGGAATAAAAATGCCTTATCGATATGGCAGTACCCCTTAAATGAATTATATCAGGGTGTGTACCGTATCGATAAGGCATTTTTCTGTCTGTATAAACTACCACATTACTTTCTGTTTTTACCAAAGTAGCTTCCCATACCACCTTTGACATTAACAACATCATATCCTGCTCTCAGCAAGGCAGATACTGCACTGGAACTCCTACCGCCGGACTGGCACATAATATGATATTTTATGTTCTTATCCAGATATTTCTCCGGACTAGATAACAATTGTCCCATAGGGATATTTCTGGCACCCTTTATACTGCCATGGGCGCACTCATACGCTTCCCTGATATCAATCAGATGAATATCCTGCAAAATATCATCAATCTCACTCACATGGATTGAATTAACGTCATTTCTTTGAAATAATGAAAACATATTTTCCACCTCATTCTTTATCGGATGATTATGTTATACCACAATCGTTTAAATGAGTATGTGACAAAATTACATTCCCAGCTTTACGATGATCGTTCCTTTTTGATTGGGTGTTATCCTTGTGTTACTATCCTTGATTTCGAAGCTACCGTTTGTCACAGAGGTAATCGTGGTACAGTTTATTAGCTCAATGCTATACTTCTCAATGGTATCCACATCGATGCTGATCGTATCTCCCTGCTTCAGAACCCTCGCCTCGAGTCCAAGCTTCGTCTCCTGAGTATAAACTACCGTCGTTGTTGCAAAGTGATCCAATAATTCATATACCTTCAGTGTTACATTTTCGCAGTAATTGTATACCGCATCATCATCCTTCCCACCAATTGCCAGGATACTGTTCTCACGAACATAAAGGGGAACGCTAAGATATCCGTGATATTCTTTATACCAACGATTCCCCTGCTTTTTCTCACCGGTAAAATAATTGGTCCAAATACCTTCGGGAAGATAATAATGTGCCATTCCCTCATCATTGAAGATCGGAGCTACCAGAAGCTTATCTCCCAGCATATATTGTTTATCAAGATAGGCACAGGTCGGATCCTGGTTAAATTCCATCACCATACTTCGCATGGAAGGCACACCGGACTCAGAGGTATTTAACGCATTCCGATAGAGATATGGCATTAAGGAGGCCTTCAGCTTCGTAAAGAAACGAACTACGTCCACCGCTTCTTCATCATAAGCCCACGGTACACGGTAGGAAGAGCTTCCATGAAGTCTGGAATGAGTGGATAATAATCCAAAAGCGCACCAGCGTTTATATACGTCCGGCGTTGAGGTACTCTCAAAGCCGCCGATATCATGGCTCCAGAAGCCAAAGCCTGACATTGTTAAGGACAATCCGCCACGAAGACTTTCTGCCATGGATTCATAATCGGACCAGCAATCGCCACCCCAGTGCACCGGGAACTTCTGACCACCTGCAGTTGCACTTCTTGCAAACAATACTGCTTCGCCTCTCCCCCTCTTCTTCTGCAATAACTCAAACACAACTTTATTATAGAGGTAGGTATAATAATTATGCATCTTTATCGGGTCAGAGCCATCAAAATATACGACATCGGTCGGAATTCTCTCACCAAAATCCGTCTTAAAGCAATCAACTCCCATATCAAGAAGAGCTTCCAATTTATCAGAAAACCACTTACAAGCCTCAGGATTCGTAAAGTCAACGATAGCCATTCCGGGCTGCCACATGTCCCACTGCCATACGTCACCGTTCGGTCGCTTCACAAAATAACCGCCCACTACACCTTCTAAGAACATGCTGGACTCTTGTCCGATATAGCTATTAATCCATACACAGATCTTCAAGCCCTTATCCTTCAGTCGCTTGAGCATACCTGCAGGATCCGGGAATACTCTGGAATCCCAGGTAAAGTCACTCCAGTGAAATTCCTTCATCCAAAAGCAATCAAAATGAAATACCTTCAATGGGATTCCTCGACTTAGCATACCATCTACAAAAGTATTGACAGTCTCTTCATCATAATTAGTTGTAAAGGAAGTGGATAACCAAAGTCCGAAGGTCCAGGCCGGAGGTAAAGCAGGCTTTCCGGTCAGATCCGTGTAACGCATTAATACTTCCTTCATGGTTGGACCATTGATAATAAAGTAATCCAGACCTTCTCCCACAACGGAAAATTGGACCTTTTTCACCATCTCGGAGCTTACCTCGAAGGATACTTTCTCCGGATGATTCACAAATACTCCATATCCACGATTAGAAAGGTAAAAGGGTATATTCTTATATGACTGCTCCGTAGAGGTTCCACCGTCTTCATTCCAGATGTCAATGCTCTGGCCATTCTTGACAAAGGGAGTGAACCGCTCCCCCAGACCGTAAATCAATTCGCCCACTGAGAGCGATAATCTTTCTCTCATATAGGTATCATGCTCTTTCCCGTCATCATAAGCAAGACCTCTCCAGTCTGTCTTGACATAGGCAAGATCTCTCCAGCCACTGTCGGTTATCTTCTCGGTCCCACGATAATAGGTCATCTTCCAATTCGTTTTATTAATCTCGAGACGAAGATTCCCACTGCGAAGAATCAGAAGCTCTTCTGTCTCTTCGGTTTCAAGGTGTTCTCCTTCTTCCAGCTCAAGCTCAAATTCCGGTGATTTTTTGTTCACTCCCATATAATGATCACAACGGATCCGAAGGATCTCCGGCATCGGTGCAGAAATTCGTATCGTCAGATTTGGTCCACCAAGCGTATCGCCTCGGTGAACAATTCGATGTGTTGGAGCACATAGAATAACCTGCTTCTCCTCTTGCTTCGTATAATATACCTCTACAGGAGAAAACACTTCAGTTCCTTCTCTTTGCATCCAACAACCATTACTAAATTTCATATTAAACTCTCCCTTCCGGATATAAACATATCAAGAATTATATACTTTCCTCATTCATCTTGGTCAGTTTAAAGATCCTCGCACCATGAATATTCACATCTGTTCCGATTCTTCCGACATAGCGGCCCAGATCCTTCCCCTCCCACAGATCATTTACATGATAGTTTCCGTTCAGCCCCAGATTAAAAAAGGATATCTCCGGATGTGTTATATGGAAGGAGGTATTAAAGAAGGCCACATATTTACTTCCGTCTTCGTCATTGCTTGCCCAGATTACCGTGTCTTCCGTACGCAGGATCTGCTTTGCTCCATAGGAATATTTCAGTAATCTCAGTATCTGTGGATTCGTAAGTATTGATAACGTCCATTCATCGTTATCTCTTAGCTCTCCTCCCATCATTAAGGGTGATCGGAAGATACACCACAATGTCATCATGGAAATCTGCTCATCCTTGGTAAAATTGGTATACCTTGATTGATCGTCGTGTCCTTTTGTATTAATCCCGATATGCCCTAAAGGAAGCATATCACAATCGGGCCAACAGCCCTCTTTCACAAATGGACTCCAATCATTGCAGTAGTCAAACATCTTATTTAGCTGCTTCCAATTGTCCCAAAAATCTCCTGTCATTCTCCACATATTCGCATGACTGCTAAGATGTTCGGCCTCAGCAAGAACAGCGGGTCCCGGTGATAAGCTTAATACCATTTCCCTTCCAGAGTGGTCAATGGCATTCCGAATTAATTCGATTTCTCTTCTGGCCGAATAAGGATCATGGGGTTTGTACTCCGTATTACAGATATCATCGACTTTCACAAAATCCACTCCCCACTGAGCATATAATTCAAAGATGGAATTATAATACTCCTGTGCTCCTTCTGCGTCCGGGTTCACGCCATACATATCGGTATTCCAGGGGCAGAGGGAAAAGCTCTGCGCGATATCACGAGCGGTGGCCTTACTTCCCTTAATCGGAGTAGCCGCATGTACAGCCTGTCTTGGAATTCCGCGCATAATATGTATTCCGAACTTCAACCCAAGCTGATGCACATAATCACTGATAGGCCGGAAGCCTAATCCACCGGCAGAAGAAGGAAACCGGTTGACTGCAGGAATTAACCGTGAATATTCATCCATCTCTAACGGAAAGAAATAATTATATTCCGTAGATTTTGCCTTTGGCTCGTACCATTGAATATCACATACAATGTACTCCCATCCGAAGGCTTTCATATATTTTGCCATATACTCTGCATTCCCTCTTAAGTGTTCCTCCGTAACAGAGGCTCCATAACAGTCCCAGCTGTTCCACCCCATCGGCGGTGTCATTGCACAAGCATTCTTATTCATATTCTCTTTTCCTCCCGCTAAGTTGAGCTATTAGCCTGCAATATGCTCTCGTTAATAAGCTTAATTAAATTTTGATTATAAACATAACCAATAATATGTTATAATATATCAGTATATACAAGACTATTTCTACACTCAAGAATGGAATTTTGATAAAAGAGGTGATTTTTTGATGTGCTATGAATTTCAAACCTACTACTTCGCATCCTTCGATGAATTTCCGGATCCCCCTTTTGAATTAAAGGATATGGGAATAGAATTCAGGAACACTCCTGATTATTATTTTGACAATACAGACAGAAACATGCAGGGATATCTATTTCAGTATACTCTGAAAGGACATGGTTTTTTTGAAACAAATCATCAGCTTCATCGCCTCGACACGGGTCAAGCTTTTTTTGTAGAAGTTCCGGATGATGAAAAGTATTATTGTCCTCACGGCCTCGATGTGGAAGGATGGCAGCTTCTTTACATCCACTTTGAAGGAACTGCAGTCAAACCTTATTTTGACAAGATTGTTCAAAAGACGGGAAAAATTATGAAGCTCGAACGAAGCAGCGAAGTCATTCAATATTTACTGAAGCTGCATTTTGATCTTCGGAACGGTAGGAAGATTCATCCCTTTGAAGGTAGTGAAATCGTTTTTCATTTTCTTTCGCTGCTTTGCAGGACTGCTGCATACAATCATGAGCAGTATTCTCTAAAAACAAGACTTGCGATCGAATATATGGAGAACGATTTCGCAAGTCTTGACAGTATTAATGCGATAGCTGATAAATTAGGTATTTCCTTAAGCCATTTTACCAGGGAATTTACAAAAGAAACCGGTATTAATCCCAGTAAGTATTTAACCAATATAAGAATGCAAAATGCTATGAATTTGCTGACGAATACGGATCTATCCATTCAGGAGATTGCCATAAAATGCGGATTTTCCTGTGGTAATTATTTTAGTAAAATTTTTAAGAAAATGAGATATATCTCACCGAATCAATTCCGCAAGAACCAAGTGTAGATACGCTGAAATAATGTTACTAGGAAATCCCTGATTTTGTTTCTTCCGCCCTCGATATAATATGAATTAATCCTTCGTAGCCATCTATTTCTACCTCATCCCCAGTCTTTAACAGATCCATGGCACCTGCCACATAATACATGGCCGGAATTCCAAGCTCCCTGGCAATGATCGCCGGATGATCGTATGGTGAGCCCCATAAGAATATTAACCCTTTAACCTTCGATATAACAGGCATAATATCACCATAATGACAATGGGGCATAACCAGAATAGCCTCCTGAGGTTGATCCGGAATTCCCACATAGATTCTACCTCTGCTTCTCTTCCTAAGGCCGGATACTCCCTTCAAAATACTAGGGTATACTCCCTCCTCTATCGGTACCCTGTTTTTCTTCATCTTTTGAACGAAGTTCTCCAAGGAGGTTTGTTTATCCTCCTCCTTATTTCCTGCGAATAGTTCCGGTGCCTCCAGACTCATATGATATTCATGTTCCATCCTTCGTCTGCTAAGAAGCTGTTCGTCCGGTGCCTCTCCTTGCAGCATCGATAGAAGCTCTTCATAATAGAAGTATTGAATATCATCTTTCTCCTCTATTGTTCTTTCCTCAAGAAGAAGCTCTTCCGCTTTTTGGACAGCGGTACGAAGGTAACCGCGGAATAAGCGTTCTACATAATAATTGTGATTGTCGTTGCTCAGAAATGCTTTTTGCGCCAGCATAAGCTTTTGACTGAAGTCCTTCTGTTTCTTCTCCTCAAGCTGTTCCATAACCTGCTTCAGGATATGGTCCCTCTTCACCATGGCAGATCCTATATTTTCAAAGAACTCCTTAGAATCCAGATCCAATACTCTTCGAAGATATCCCAATATATAATCCGGGCGTTCCTGTAAAACCGGCATTAATACCTCTCCCTCAAGGCTGTCGCAGAGGCCAAAAATCTCAAGATACTTCCTGATTAGCGTTAGAAGCTCCTCAGCCTCCTTGATAGCTAGTAACCTTTTATATAAGACTGCATCATACGGACAGGCTGCAAAAAGTTCCTTCAACAGATTGCTCTTTTTCACAGCGTCAGACATATGAAACAGCAATTCTCTATCCCTGGTCTGTAATGTATAACCCGATACCAGATCATAAAAATCAGATAATGACATGGCAGGAAATGAACTCAAGAATTCCCGTTCAAATCGATACAGGAACTCATTGGCTTGAACCATATTCCAGTGATATCTTGCACAATAATCATGATATTCCATGGCAAGCTTCAAATACTCTTGTATTTCCTCCCGTGTTAGCGAGCGGTTTGCAAAGTCCTTCAACCGTCCTTCATACGCCTGTAGGGTAGGCAAATGTATGTCATGGTAGATACAAACGCCCTGCTTGGATAGCTCCTCCAGATAGGCAAGATACGCTTTTCTCTTCTCTCCCTCTCCTTCAATCGGTATACTTCTGACATAAGCATATCCCTGAAGGATAATACATTCCCCGTAAGTATCGGTTCGAAATAATGTCTCGTAGGACGCTTTCGATTGCTCACGAATCTCTGATGCAATAATGTCTTGCATCAAGGGCGTAAGGGGTCTTTGATACAGTCGGAACCATTCCTGTTGCTCTTGGATGGGATCCGTCCATATGGGATGCAGCGCTTCCTTTTTCAGTGAGGTGATCGGTCTAACCTGCAACAGATATAATCTATCCTCTCGCCAAGTCCATTCGATGTCCAGGGATACTCCAAACATCACCTCGCTGTCCTGAGCTAAGGATATGAGTGCTCTGCATAATGCATCCCCTGGTGCTGTAGCTGATTGGGTGTCTGATCCGGCTGTAAGCGCTCCGGTCTCCTTATTCAATGAAAAAATACCGGTGGAAGGTGCCATCTGCAGCAGTTTCGCACTGTCCCCTTCAAAAATACTCAAATGGATACGGTTCTCCTGCCAATTGACCGGATCGTTTGTAAACATAACTCCAAAAGAGTCTCCTTCTACATACTCCTGTATAAGAACACCCATTTTTTGCTCACGACTGCTATGTATCTTCTCCAAATTGAAATTTAATACCTTATCTGAGTACAGAGCACTGTAACACCTTCGGATTGCATCCTCAACCTCCGAAATGGTGGTAAGCTTAAGATAGGATTCATACATTCCTGCCATGCTGTTTAACCCACCATCCTCTGAACTTGAAGAAGAGCGAACAACGAAGCTGTTACACTGCGTCCTCTCCTTTATTTGATCAAGCTCGGACCGTAATTTTTCTCTGAAGCTCTCGCTAAATCTACCCTCCAGTATTTTGTCTTGTAAGATCGGCCCATTGACTACCTCGTCCTGAAGCAGGTACTTCAGCTGATTCTCTTCCAGATAATCATCAAACTCCTGATAGGATAGTGCAAATCCCTCCGGAATCAGTAACCCTTTCTCCCCTGCCTTAAAAAGTCTGGCTGCCTTCGCTCCGTATTCATCATAGTCTAACCTGTTGCTCTGTTGAAAATTTTTCATAGCCGCTCACCCCACATGTAATCAATATGGTCTATTGTACCATAGATGGTAAATTGATACAATTTGAAACAAAAGGGGCTGTTGCAAAAGTTAATGTATAGAGGAAGAAAAGAACAACATGCATCCCTCACACACAGGTTGACGGACATCTTATTGTTTCGTATGTCATTATCAAACATAAATGTTTGATATTTAGTCATACAAAATCAACAATCTGTCCGTCAAACAGTGTATTATGGGATGCATGTTGTCCTTACCTTCCACATAATCTTACGTTATGCAACAGCATCTTTCTTACGATTTTATTTTTCTGCCATATTCAAATAGTCGGCGGCTGTTGTTCCACCCTGCTCAAAGTCACCTCTCATGATTTTTAGCGCGATTTTCTCAGAGAGAATCTCATTCTCCGTTCTGACACCCCATTTGCGGATCAGAGGCAACGGAGGGCACCAGCCAAGCAAGGCGTGCCATAGCATAAACACACTGACCGCACCTGTTACCAGAAACCAGATACGACTGATACGTATACCCAGATAGGAGCTTAAAAAAATCAGCATACTTGCATTTACCTCAAGTACCCGTTCGGTGTCCCATTCCTGATTCAATCTGCGGATCCGTTCCGAAATATCAGTTTCATTACAGCTCTTAAATATATTCAGATTTCTTATGGTTTGATTCCTGATCTCCGCATTAATCTTCGGGTCGGTCTTTAGACATACCCTTTCAGCGGTTGGTGGAAACAGATTCTTATTTTTCATTCTTCCACTGCCTTTCTTTAAGATACATTTACCCAATGAGCTTGCTTGGATTAGTATGTATCTTACACCATAAAATATACAACAGGCCTTTTGTCATTTATCATATTTCACATTTCCTTTATAAGATGAGCCATTTCTCCATTGGGAATTAATTGCTAAAATGGTACGAAACGGTGACAATTCATTCAAAGTATAGTACAATAATTCCTTGGGAACAAGCTACTTCAACAGGATATGGGAGGACGAAAAATCAATGAAACTACTATGGAGACTGGGAAAGGAAGCAATCCGTTATAAAGCGCTTTACCTGATTGCTATTCTTTCAACCTTTGCCTTGACCTTAATTAATCTGGCTGCACCAAAGCTTCTCTCCTCGATGACCGCTCTGGTAGAAAAGGGGCAATCTGAGGATTATCTCAAACAGATCTACAATTTAACATTCCTATTAATTGCATTATATCTTTTACGAATTTTGTTCCGCTATCTTAGCAATTACCTTGCACACAAAGCAGCCTGGAATCTCGTTGAGGATATCCGTGTTAAAGTCTACGCTAAGATACAGGATTTTTCTATGAGCTTTTTTCATGACAAACAAACCGGTGATCTGATGAGCCGTGTGGTAAATGATACAGCCACCTTCGAGCTTCTCTATGCACATATCATACCCGATATGCTGACAAATATTGTAACGGTTATCGGCATTATGATTATTCTATTGACGATTAATGCTAAGCTCGCCTTACTAACCATAATTCCGATTCCCTTCATCCTAATCTCGGGCTGGATCTTCTCCACCAAGATACGTCCTAATTTCAAGAAGGCACAGAAAGCAATCGCCGAATTGAATGCTAAGCTTCAGGATAATTTCTCCGGAATTCATGAAATTCAGGCTTTCGGTCAGGAGTCCTATGAACAGGAGCAGGTAACCGTTGGCGCACATAATTATACGAAGGCTATTCTACATGCTTTGAATATGGGAGCCTTTTTCCATCCCGGGGTTGAGTTCCTATCCTCGACCGGTACTGTTATTGTAGTAGGCGTCGGTGGTATCTTTGCTCTGCACGGAGAATTGAGTGTATCTGATATTATCGCATTTTTATTATATTTGTCCCTATTCTATGCACCCATCTCCGGATTAGCCAGAATACTGGAGGAAATCCAACAGGCATATGCCGGAGCGGAACGTGTCATGATGATTTTAGACACTCCAAATGATATTACGAATTCCCCGAATGCATCGGAGTTAACCGGAGTAAAGGGTGGTATTACCTTTGAAAACATAAGCTTTCATTATGAACAGAAGGTACCTGTCCTAAAAGATATTAATTTTGAGTGTAAACCAGGACAAATGATTGCCTTGGTCGGACCGACGGGAGTAGGAAAAACAACACTGACCCAACTAATTTCCCGCTTTTATGACCCGAAGGAAGGCCGCATTTTGATTGACGGGAAGGATATTCGGGAAGTAACACTTGAGAGTCTTCGGTTAAATATCGCCCCTGTGCTTCAGGATACCTTCTTATTCAACGGAACTATACTGGAGAACATCGGATATGCTGACCCTGTGGCCAACCAGGAAGAGATTATCGCAGCTGCTAGGGCAGCCAGAATTCATGAAAATATTATGGAAATGCCGAACCAATATGAAACCAGAGTAGGTGAACGCGGTATGCGTTTATCCGGAGGACAAAAACAAAGAATCGCGATTGCAAGAGCGATTCTTCGAAAGGCACCAATTATTATACTGGACGAAGCAACTGCTTCTGTCGATGTGGAAACAGAACGAGAGATTCAAAAGGCAATCGCCGATCTGGCCGGTACCCGAACCATTGTAGCGATCGCTCACCGTCTTTCCACCATTCAAAATTCCGATCTTATCTTGGTTTTGGAGGAGGGTCGTATCGTGCAACGAGGTACCCACGAGGAACTGATACATCAGGAGGGGTTATATAAACGATTGAATCAGGCTCAGAATCAAAAAAACCAATCGGTATTAACATGATATCTGCCGTTCTTCTCTTCTGCTCCGAGACCACTTAGTATAATCAAAAACAGAGGAAAGGTCTGTATCCACAATAAAGTAAGATCCGTCGCACCATGAACCAGGCCAACGACAGTAACAGCAAGTATTAAGGATCCAATGATTGTGTTTTTCTCCTTAATACGAGTAACGAGTAAGGAGATGTAATACTTACATAAGAACCAAAGAATCAATACACTCCCCACGATACCAAAGTTAAGCATCATATCAAGATAAATATTATGAGCATGTGGAATTCGATTGTTCTTATAAGAGCTGTTATAAATAAAACGGAAGGATAGAAAGCCATGACCGAATAAGGGAGTGGCTTTTATCTGTTTTAAAGCCAATGCCCAGATTCTTTCCCGAAGCGATATGGTAAGCTCCATATCGGATAGTCGTGGAATGATCGGTAGGTTCAGACCAAAGATGGCCAATATACCCAGAAAAGCAGCTAATAGCCACAAGGCAAGCAGATGATTGTATTTCAGCATTACCAGTAATACGGTAATCCCGATAAATACCTCAACCCACACAAACATACTCTTGCATAAATACATGCTGATTACATTTACCATACCAACCAGGATATAAAACAGTTTATTGCCCTGATTCGTTAAGATCTTATAGGCACAAATAATGATTACGGTACCAACAATCGTACCGAAATAATTCGGATGTGAAAACACCGCTGCGATGCGATGGCTGTGTCTGCTGTCAAAGATTACATTGAACAATTTCTCCAGTATGGCAACTCCGGCACTGGTGAGGCTTAACATACAAATAAAGTGTAATACTCGCTCAAAAAGCTCCTTCGTCATTACACTTCTCATGAACAAACCGAAGATCATTGCCAGAATCATACCGGCTCCAACGATGAATCCCATCCAGTTCTTATATAGTAAGGGGATGACCAGTATATAACCAAAGACTACCTTTAATAAGCCGGAACCCTTATGTACGAAGATCATTTGCCTTGTGTATTTATTGAATATGATATAAGCGATAAGAAAAGTAAGTACGAGTGCAGTTAATACATACGGAAGAAAAATGGATACTGCTGCAAAGTATATTATATTGGAACAAGTTAAGGATAGGTCTAAACGACGCTTTAATGCTATATTTTCTATTGTCATCGCCTTCTTTCTGATTAGTCAAAATAAATGTAAAGCCGGTCAAGCATCCGTCCGTGCAGATTTTTAGCCGTAGCAATCTTTGATATTCTTTTGCACAAGGATGTATTTTAGCACATAATTACAAAACAATCAAATATTTTTCTTAACTATATGATTTCAGATATACATTTTTACCAATAACAAATAATACCGGATCCATTAATAATGGATCCGGTATCAATTCATTGATCATTTTACAGTTACTAGATAATCAAATATTGCTATACATAACCATTGCTTCAGAACCGATTGATTATCTCTGATAGATATCATATCGATTTGAATGGATGGACGATATCTGATCTGCCTCCAGGGGCCTGCTGAAAAAGAAGCCTTGGATATAATCACAATCCACACTGCAGAGCCTCTGAACCTGCTCCAATTCTTCGATTCCCTCTGCAATTACAAGTAATCCGAGGCTATGAACCAATGAGATCAAACTGTCCATAACTTTTATATTCTCAATCTCCAGGAACTTTAGATTTAAGGACCGATCCAGCTTCACGATATCCACAGGAAGATAGGTAAGATAATGTAAAGAGGAATAGCCCGTACCAAAGTCATCGATTGAGATTCGAATCCCAAGCTCCTTCAGCTGTCCTAGAAATGCCTTCGTTATCTGTTGATTCTCCATAAAGATATTCTCGGTAATCTCAATCTCAAGAATCTCCGGCTCTAACCGATATTGCTCCAAAAGTGATTGCAGGTATCCGACATAACCGCTATCATGAAGCTGGTTGACCGAAAAATTAATGGAAACGGACTTAATATCCAGCCCTTCGGATCTCCATTTTGCGATCTGCTCTATCACTTTCTGTGTGACGATTCTTCCTATTTTTATGATCGAACCGTTCTTTTCAGCAATATCAATGAATACAGAGGGTGAGATATTGTGATCCTTTAAGCGTAATAAAGCCTCATAAGCAGTAATCCTTCCGGTTCGAATATCGATCTGGGGTTGATATAGCAATTTGAAGCCGTCATTCTCTATCGCTTCGCGCAGATAAGTCTCAATATTGGATTTCTTCATCTGCTCTTCAAGCATTGCAGTATCAAATAATCGATAACCGTTTTTGCCCGCATTTTTTACCGCATACATTGCCAAATCTGCATTCATAACCAGTTGGTTAACATCCCTGCTGTCTGTGGGGAACAAGGATACACCGATACTAAAACGAATTTCGATATCAATGTCATCAATCTTCAGCTTATTATCAAATAGTTTGCAGATTCCTTCCAGACATTGCAACAGATCCGGATAGCCTTCCTCGCATTCCAGAAGGATCAGAAATTCATCTCCCCCGAAGCGAGATACAAAGGTACGTTTTTGATCCGTCCCCTGTAACCGTTTTGCGATCTCCTCTAATACACGGTCGCCGAAGACATGCCCCTGTGTGTCATTGATACCCTTAAAATCATCAATATCCAGGAGAATAACTGCACCGTATTGATCAGAATATATTCGCTCCTTCAGGTGCTCCGCAAAGCTTCTCCGATTCGGTAATCCAGTCAATACGTCATGGCAGGCAATATAATTGATATAATCTCTTTGCGCCTCAATCTCTTCCAGCTGTGCGGTCAGTTCTTCCTCTGACGCCGTTAATTGATCATTTTTCTCCTGCATCTTTAGATTGGTCAAACGTAGCTCATTCACATTCTGATAGATTCGGGACATTAATTCATTCATGGATCGTATTACATTCTGGAATGGATTCTTCTGTGAAACCTCTACCTTTAACTGACTATTCTTTTCAATGTCGATGTGATTGATTTCCTGATTGATATAATTAACCTGAGTAATCAGCTCCTTGTAATTATCATGCATATCCAACAGCGCCGTTGATACGACACCGATTTCATCCGATCGTTTTACATAAGAATCTACCTTTGAATCCTTTTCAAAATGAAAATCAAAATCGGTCATATGATTAATAACGGATGCAATCTCCAAAATCGGCCGCGTGATATACTTCGATATTTGAAATACAGCAATCGAGATTACGATTAATGTAATCGCAAATATCATGTAAAGGATGGATGCAATAATACCGGCATTCTGTAGGATTTCCGCTTTACTGATGACCGTTATAACATGTAGCCCGTTTTGTTGTGATGTCAGTGTATTCAGAACACATAGCTCCCCGTTTAGGACTGTTTCAAAGGTTGCCTCATCCTTTGTATTCAATATTGTAAAATCACTAAGCCCGACCTCCTCCGGAGTCTTCAGTGTCCATTCCTTATTCCTTGGGGAAACGATGAATTTATATTGCGGGCTTAATAAAAGTACATATCCGTTCTTACCAATCTTTAGCTTATGAATGGAATTGGTCAGCTCCTCCAATTTAACGCTAATCCCAACTACGCCAATTGCCCTCCCATCATTCATTACCGATTTTGTAAAGCTGACTACCATATCATTTGTGACGTTAGTCCTATATGGCTCTGACATCACGATCCGATTCTCATTTATCGTATTAATATACCAAGGCCTCTCTCTGGGATCATAGCTCTTCGAAGGCGTAAATTCAGGATATTCCATATATCCTCCATCCTCCGTTGCCAGAAACACAAAATTTGTCGTGGTATGACTCTCCTTCAAGGATCGAAAATAGTTTGAAATTTTAGCTTCTCCTTCGGTAATTTCTGTATGCTTAGTTGATTGGGAAGCATCTACATAATTCGATAATTGAGAATTTGATTCTAAAATAATATCCAGCGTAGCCAGCTGGGTCACTTCTTCTTCCATATCAGAAACCAGAGAACGCTCGACTAATTCGTTCACTTGGTTCAGAGTCTGCTTTGCCTGAATAATACTGTTATTATATAACCAATCCTTCAGAAAGGAATTGAGATATACACCACCTAAAAAATATGGCAACAAACAGCCAATCAATATTGTAATGATCATCTTATTCCTGATCGAACGCTTTATCCACATAGTATACCTCCTGAAGTATTCTCCCTGTCTTCCATCTTTTGCTCTTGTATTCTATGTAATTCAGATATAATATTACCACATTTCAACAGTTTATGACAACCACTCCACTCTATAATCTGCAAAAAAAATAGCCTCATCCTAGTTATGAGACTATTTCATGGTAATCACTCCATTTGTGACACATATTTATATCATTTTCATAAAGTATTCATGTACCCTGAGATCTCCTGCCAATTCCGGATGAAAGGCAGTCACCAGCATATTTTTTTGACGGGCTGCAACTACTTTATTGTCAACTCTGGCAAGAATTTGAGTATCCTCCATGGTCTTTTCGATCAATGGTGCACGAATAAATGTCATCGGAACCATACCAATTCCGGAGAATTCCTCCGAGATCTGAAAACTTCCAAGCTGCCTCCCATATGCATTCCTTTTCACACTGATGTCCATAGCCGCAAGATATGAATTATTCTGATTCATAATATTTTTAGCAAGAAGGATCAATCCGGCACAGGTTCCGAATACCGGCAAACCTTCTTTTATTTTCTTCTGCAGCAACTCCATCATATTCATTTCTGCTAAAAGCTTGCCCATCACCGTACTCTCACCGCCCGGTATAATCAAACCGTCCATGGTACAGGATGTGAGATTTGCCTTTTGTCTTATTTCAAAGCACTCTCCGCCGAGCTCCTCCACCATTTTCTGATGCTCTGCGAAGGCCCCCTGTAATGCTAATATACCGATACGTTTCATGTTCCTCACCTATTGTTTAGATTCCTCTCTGAGCCATAAGAAGATCAATCTCCTGTTCATTAATTCCAACCATAGCTTCACCCAAATCCTCTGATAACGCTGCAATCATTTTAGGATCATTATAATTCGTTACGGCCTGTACGATCGCTCTTGCTCTTTTCGCAGGATCACCGGACTTAAAGATACCGGATCCGACAAATACACCTTCTGCACCTAATTGCATTAACATCGCGGCATCTGCTGGAGTTGCCACACCACCCGCCGCAAAATTAACAACCGGTAATCGACCGTTCTTATGTACCTCATATACCAGATCATAAGGCACCATAAGCTCCTTCGCCGCATGATACAGCTCGTCTTCCCTCATATTGACCAGATTGCGGATTTGAGACATAATAAGGCGAAGATGGCGAACCGCCTGTATAACATCACCGGTGCCAGGTTCCCCCTTGGTACGTATCATGGATGCACCTTCATTAATCCGACGCAGTGCCTCTCCTAAATCCTTAGCTCCACAGACAAACGGAACCTGAAAGCTTCTTTTATCAATATGAAAGGTATCGTCGGCCGGAGAGAGTACCTCACTCTCATCAATATAATCGATCTCGATAGCCTCTAGAATCCCGGCTTCAGCAAAATGTCCGATTCTTACCTTTGCCATTACCGGAATCGTAACAGCCTCCTGAATTCCCTTTATCATCTTAGGATCACTCATACGAGATACACCACCGGCAGCCCGGATATCTGCCGGTATCCGTTCTAATGCCATAACAGCACAGGCTCCTGCCTCCTCTGCTATTCGAGCCTGTTCCGGTGTCGTAACATCCATAATAACTCCACCCTTCAGCATTTGCGCCAGATTCTTATTCAGTTCATAACGTAAACTCATAAAACCTTCTCCTTTCCATTTCTAACGATGTTCCCTCGTGTTTTGTACTTGAATTTTTTTTGAGATTACCTTATTATATAACCAAACTGAGCTCATCATAAGTACCAGTTTATCAAAAGTTAATGGTATCAGTTTTATTTGAAAGGAGACAAGTATTTGTGGAAATACTAACACCGTCGTTTGAAATCAATGGCTCCATCCCAATTTATCAGCAACTCTATCGGTACATCAAGGAGGAGATTAAAAATGGACATATTCCATATCATACAAAGCTGCCCTCAAAACGTAAGCTTTCTTCGCATTTAAATATCAGCCAGAACACGATTCAGGCTGCATATGATCAATTAATAGAGGAAGGCTATATTGAGTCCGTTGAGAAAAAAGGTTACTATGTGAACAAGCTCGATCACCTACAAAACCTTAGGGTACTTCGGACAAAAGAAGAGGACGCCCAGACTAGGGAACCTCAAGTACTTCAATATGATTATTCATACCATGGTGTAGATACAGCCGCCTTTCCCTTCGATACCTGGAGAAGACTCACCAGGGAGGTTATCAATGAATATGATAAGGAGCTTTTACAGCTAGGTGATTCCTCGGGGTTACCTCGCTTGCGTCATGTAATTGCCTCCTATTTACATCAGTCCAGAGGGGTGAATTGTACCGAGAATCAGATCATCATCAGTTCCGGTACCGAAATGCTGTTCCAGTCAATCATTCAGTTATTTGATAAAAACTATATGTATGGAATCGAGAATCCTGGATATGAAAGGTTAAATCAATTATTTCGTGGCAACCGTGCCTCCTATACATCGATACGGATCGATGAAAACGGTATGATCCCGGAGGAGATTGAACGAAGCCGGCCAAATGTATTGTGTATTACCCCTGCTCATCAATTTCCCTCGGGACAGATCATGCCGATCAATCGACGTATTCAAATCCTGAACTGGGCTAACCAGGAGGTGGATCGATATATCATCGAGGATGATTATGACAGTGAATTCAAATACAGCGGTAAACCAATCCCTGCATTACAGGGCATCGATGAGAATGAAAAGGTAATCTATATGGGTTCTCTCTCGAAGTCCATATCTCCTACCCTGCGTGTCAGCTACATGGTACTGCCCTCCCATCTCTTGATCAGGTACCGCAAAGAATTATCCTACCAGCTCTGTCCTGTACCAATTATAGAGCAAAAGGTATTATGTCGATTTATTGAGGAAGGATATTTTGAACGGCATCTGAATAAAATGAGGAATATCTATAAGAGAAAGCGAGAACTCCTGGTGGACTCCATACAGAGAATCGATCCGGATATCAGAATACTAGGGGCGGATGCCGGTCTTCATTTGCTAATACAGGTTCCGGTCAAAATGAGCGAAGAACAGCTGATCCTTAGCGCTTCTTCCTATGGTGTCAGAGTATATAAATGTTCCACCTATTATTCCAATCGGAATGAAATACCGGAGAAGCCCACTATTCTGCTTGGTTATGCCATGATCACAGAGAAGGAAATCGAAGCCTCCTGCAAATTACTTCAAAAAGCCTGGTATCCAACAAAAAACTCGTTCTAAAAGAACAATATTCGACATAAATAGGTGAAAAATAGAACAAATTATGTTATACTGATCGTATAAGCAGATTAATACTCTCATAGCATATCCGGAAAGGAGGTTATCACATGAAGGAACGCCGTAATCCACTATATCATTATATTTTTTATACTTTATTGATCTTTGAGTTCCTCATGCTTCTGTTTGTTGCTTTCCAAAAACAGATCAGTATTGATTTTCAGAACGAAACACTATACAGCCTGAACGATAACTGGACCTTTCATGCGGATAATGGGAATCAACAGTCTCTTACACTCCCTGCGATCAAGGAAGCCGGAGCTGATAATACGGTCATCATCTCCAACACGATACCCGACCTTCGGGAGCATATATCGAGCATTGGAATCTTAACGACTCATCAAAGTATTATCGTCTCCATCGATGATCATATTATTTATTCCAGAGTTTATGAAAAAGAGCCCAAGGGTTTCTTTAATGTGCCTGCCGGCTCTGTCTGGGATATCATTCCTATAAAACCGGACGATAAGGGTAAAACCATTACTATTGTTTTATCCTCGGAGTATCCAGATTATGCCGGTCGCATCAATGAGATCCATATTGGTACGAAGGCATCCATTCTATTGCATACCATTGATAACTTCGGTTTAGGATTTTTTTTATCAACTCTTATCTGCGTTATGGGATCTTTTTTAATTTATCTTTATTTCTTTATTAAAAGATTGCTGCGCGCTGATAAATCCCTATATTATTTAGGTTGGTTTTCTGTAATCTCCGGCCTCTGGCTGCTTATGGAAAGCAATCTTACACAACTTTTTTTCCGTAATGCATATTTGATATCAACCTTAAGCTATTTGGCCTTAATGACCTTTCCGATCCCGATTCTTCTATATATTAATCTGCTTCCAAATTATCATTTTAAGAAGCTGAACACATATTTTATCTATATCCTGCTAGCCAATAATACCTTCATTATCTTAATGCAATTCTTTAATATTTTTGACTTTCATGAAAGCTTGCCTTTTATGAGAACAATATTATTCTTTATTCTGGGTATTGCTATGATTACCTTATGGCTTGAATTATTAAAATACAAGAACAAAGAGGTTAAGATGTTCACGATGGCTTCCTTAACCCTGTTCGTGTTCAGTATCATTGAGATCTATATGTACCGCTACCAAACAGAACAAATCACAGGTGGTTTCTTCCGGATTGGTTTTTATTGTTTCTTATTTATTCTGGCCTGGGATGGTATTAAGAAGCTCGTGGATTATATCAAGCTAAGTGAACGTGCAATTCATTACAGACAGCTGGCATATCGGGATCCTTTGACGAATTGCAGAAACCGTATTGCTTATGAGGTCGATATCGAGAAGATCGACACGGAGAGAAACATAACGATCTTTATGGCAGATATGAATAACATGAAGGAAATCAATGATACCTACGGTCATCAGATTGGTGATGAAGTAATTATCCTGTGCAGTCAATGCCTTCTCAAGGTCTTTGGCCGCAGTGTATATCGTATTGGTGGTGATGAATTTCTAAGTATCCAATATGATTTGACACAGGAGGATATTAACAATATGCTTCAAACCTTCCAGGAGGAGTGCAATAAAACCAATGAGGATATCGCGTATCAGTTTATTCTCTCCATTGGATATGCATCCTATGATCCGACTACGGACATGACGATTCACGAAACAATAAAAAGAGCGGACAATAATATGTATGAGGTGAAAGATAAAATGAAGAAGGATCACCATCACGAATAACAAACTGCGCTACAAAGAAAGTCTTATCAACCCGGATAACGTTTCCGCTTGATAAGACTTTTATGATGATAGACCTTATTCAGACCCGTTTAGTTCGCGCTTAATACTCCTCCACTCGGGTAAGAATTGATCCATATAATTCTTAAATATCTTGTTGTGACTTCTCTCCAACAGGTGTACCAACTCGTGAACGACGACGTATTCCAGACATTTCATTGGTTTCTTTGCCAGCTGAAGATTTAGACATATTTGCTTGGTTTTAATATTACAGGTTCCCCATCTTGTCTTCATATCACGGATATGAAATCCGCTGCTGCTTACTCCTATGATCCTCTCCCACCTGGCCAGAAGAAATGGAATCTCAGCCTCAAGTGCCTTCCGATACCAGCTCATTATCATTTTCTCCCGCTGTTCACTTGTACTATCCGGCTTCACATAGAGAATGATTTCATCCCCAATTACCTCGATTCGAGGTCGACTCCGGGCTTCCTTAAGGATCAAGGTATAACTACTGCCCCAGATTGATAACCGTTCCCCGGTTATGAATTCAAGTAACGGCTCGACCGGACGACGTTCCAGCTTTTCCTGTTGATGAAGAATCCATTCCCTCTTCGTGTTTACAAAATAAATGATATCTTCTTCTCTCATCTTCATAGGAGCGGTTATGCGAATTCTGCCATCCGGAGGTACTATTCTCAAATACATGTTTTTTATTCGCTTCTGTTCCAGCTCAACCTGGAGATCATTGATCCTGATCAGTTTCATGTCGACTCCTATTTCTTCTTGCTTCTGCGTCTTCTTCTGGCAGGAGTAGACTTACCTTCCTGAGCCTTCACGATTACCTTATTTTCCTTATCTGCATGCAATCTTACCCACATTGAGCTGCCATCGGAATTAATCTCAAGAAAATCGAATTTCTTTAGGAATTTTGAAAGCTTTGTATCCCCGTAATTTCGAACATCAAAATCAGGATAGCGCTTCACCAGCCTGCTTCCCAATTCACCCATATTCATCCTTTGACCGTCTTCATCCACTTCATTCATCATCTTTAGGATTGCAGCCTTAATCACTCCAAGGTCGGTCATATTCTTTCCGGCTTCTACACTCTCGGTTCCACCAATCGGTTTTTGTCCCTTTCCATTCTCAGCTTCTGACTCTTTTTCATTCTTATTTTCAATCTTTCCGTTCTTATCCGTATCGATCACAGGACCCGGCTTTATACGATTCTCTTCAAGCTCCATACTCTTCTTTTCTGTCTCAGCCAACACATCAAGATATTTAAATTGATTGCAGGCAGCAATGAAGGGCTTCGGTGTCTTTCTCTCCCCCATACCCACAACCAGCATTCCGGATTCTCGTAGTCTCGAAGCCAGTTTGGTAAAATCGCTGTCACTGGATACGATGGAAAAGCCCTCAACATTACCGGAATACAGAATATCCATTGCATCAATTATCATTGCAGAATCAGTGGCATTCTTACCAACGGTATATCCATACTGCTGAACCGGTGTCACAGAATTTTCCAGTAGGACATCCTTCCAGGACACCGAGCTGGGTTTTGTCCAGTCTCCATAAATTCGTTTATAAGTTGCCACACCATAGTTGGATATTTCATCCAATATATACTTTATATATTTTGCAGATACATTATCCGCATCAATTAAAACAGCAAATCTCTTCTCTCCTAACATCCTACTCCTCCATGTCATCATCGATTAACTTCATTGTAACGCGAATAAGATTATCTGTAAACCTTCCGTCCACGATTATCAAACAAGAGCACGGTAGAATTCCTTTAGGTCTTCCTTAACCTCCCTGGATAACAGAGAATCCTTAATTCCTTCAATAGCCCCTTCCAGACCATAGAGCATATGAAGACAAGCTGACGAATCCTTTTGTCTTATTTTCAGGAATGCCTGTTTACTTCCCATTGCTGACAGTTCCTCATAAGTATGAACCCCGATTTGATTTAAGAGATCCTCCAACACCTTTCCGACGTTCGGTAAATCCATTAAATTATTCATATAGCCCTCCGCTTTCTATGATCCCTCATAATAACAACATATCAACCTGATTAATTACCAATTATTTGGTAATACTTCAATCAAGGAGGTGTATTTATGCTATTATTTATTAAAGATTATCAACCAGTCATTCTAAAGAAAAAGTATATTATGCTTTATATTCTCAATCTGATCGATATTGCTTTTACAATACTTCTGCTTCGAACCGGGTACTTCAAGGAAGTGAATCTGTTTATGATCAAAGCAGTTGATCGACCTATAATCTGTGTTTTTATTAAAGTAATTCTTCCAGCCATTTTATTAGGCTATGTATATCAGCTTACCAAGTTCGGCGAAGAGGATGAGTGGAAGGTTTCGAACATCGCCGTCAACATATCCCTATCTATTTACATTCTTGTGAATTTGTCCCACCTGGTATGGACTGCAATGCTACCGTTCTTAATCCTTCAAAATATATAATTCAGACAGTTTAACAGACGGATTCCGATAACGTCCCTTCTTTAACGTACCCTTTTTATATTGGATGGACCGTCTGGGACAGGAATGAATACAGGCAAAGCATTGCTCACATTGATGCAACCAGATTGGTCTGCTATCCTTGAATGTGATATTATCCGCAGGACACAGCTTAGCACAGGATCCGCATCCGTTGCAGGTATCCTCGAGCCAGAAGTGACGGTCGGTCTTCCCGGGGTGGAAGGTTCGTGCTGCCAGCGGACCAAACACCGTTGCCAGTATACCGGTTTTCTCACGAAAGCCCTGCACGCGGTGATTTATCAAAGTATCCGCAATTTCCTTTGTAAATTCTTCCTGCTTCTTTAATATCTCGGTAGCATTCTCCGAGGAAGGCGGATCAAAAAGGACGATATAGTTATCCGGCATAATTACACTATAGCTTGCCGAAAGCACCAACCCTTTCTCCTGTATTAGACGCTTTGTCTGTCTCATAGCAGGACCGGCTGAACCTCCGCAGGTAATAATGGCAAATACATAGGTATTCGGTCTCATCTTCAAATCTCTGATGAATTGCTGCATCAGCTTCGGAATCCCATAAAAATATACCGGAAATACGAACCCGACATCTCCTTCCGGTGCCTCCTGCAGCTTCGCCATGCTCTTCTTATGGACACGAATCAACTCACATTCCGGTAACTGTTGTGCAAGCTCCTTGGCAACCTTCAAGGAATTACCGGTGCCGGTAAAGTAATATATTGTAGTTTTCATCTGAAACCTCCGATAAATGAATTAAATTACGGATTAGTCAAGCTTAGGTAGTCGCGAGATATAAGAAAGCAGGTCATTAAAATCACCTTGTTGAAAACCCGAGATATCTTCCTCTTCCGGACAGATCAGACAGTCCTTCAGTAGGTAGGTTTCCATGCCCAGTTTCGCCGCACACATATCTTCCTTAACATCATTTCCGATCATGATGCATTCCCTCGCTTCTTTTCCAAGTCCGGACAGCACCTCTTCATAATATTCTAATTTAGGCTTACAATAAGTACTGTTCTCATATGTAGTAATTAAGTCAAAGTCCTCCGGGGAAAGTCCTGCCCAGCTTAACCGTGTGTAGGTCGCAACCCTTGGAAACAATGGATTGGTAGCCAACCCAAGTTTATAGCCCTTATCTTTTAAAAGCCTGATACATTCCTTTGCATGAGGATGAGTGTTTGTAGTACTCTTTGCCTGGATAAATTCATTCCTGTAAAATTCTTCAAACAAAGGCGGGAGCTCCAGGGCGTTCTCTCCTATTACAGAACAGAACACCGTCCAAAAACGTCGCTCATTTGTCATTGTTCCGTCATTTTCTATCATAGCCTTGGTTCCTACCCAAACTGCTTTAATCAGTTCCTTCGGATCATAGCCGTGTGGAACAAATTTGGTTGCAAGTGCTTTAAAATAGGAATCCAAGAAAAGTTCCTGGTCAGGCATAGGAAGCAGTGTTCCGTCCAAGTCAAATATACAGGTATTCATGTGTTCTTCCTTTCATCACCGCCATGCGGTTATACTGTTTTTTCCAGTGATATCTTCTCCATACTATCAAATCATATCCGGAGTTTCAATCCTTTTTCATAAGAATTTCGTAGGAATATTTGCTGTTTCCGGATCCGGACTTACAAATACGATTGCCAATCTATTCCTATTGTTTTAGTATTATAATGTAAAGGGGGAACTACACTGATATTGATCTGCAAAGAAATCCGCTGAATCCACCGGCACTGGAGCAGATCAATGCTTTACGACAAGCCCGATGAGCCCTGATCGAACCTATATATAGAAATACAGCGACTTAATTAAGTATTCCTGTTTCATTCTGACTGCACATTTATACAAATGATTCTTAACACTGGTAATGGAGGCTGTACCAACCGTATAGTCCTCCATTAACTTTTCATATCTCCTCTTCTCCGCTGCAGTACAATCCTTACTGAAATATCCCCAAACATGCTGAGCAGCGTTCACCTGGGCTCCGGTATTCTCTGATAAGCCCTGAGCAGTTTCGATCATTTCATAGAATTCATTTGCCACCCTGGCTTCTTTATTCTTGAGGAGTTCTCGGATTGCTTGATATATCCTTGCATCCTTACTCAGTACATAATACTTATATCTGGCCCATTCTGTCTCCAGCCTCTTGGCAGTCGCAGGATTACCGATTGAATGGATGCACTTGATTGCCGAGAGATTCTTATCCTTAACCTCCAGCATAATATCAGGTGCAGCTTGAGAAAGCGGTTCATAATATTCCTGAAAGGACTTCAGGAATATTGTGTCCGAATGACTGCCGGGTGGTGCCTGTTCCTTTTGTTGGGAATAGTGAATCTTCTGTCGTCCATCTACTTCTTTCCAAGTAAGACCGCATCGTTTGATCCATTCGTAATCGGAAGCAGGTTCATTCGAAGGATTTATCCGGTGATGCAGATTATCGAACACGACCGGAGCACCGCAGGCAGCTGAGATTGATAGTACCTCACTGATGGTAAAGCATCGTTCATCATTTTCGATTACCAGCCTTCTCTGTACCTCAAACGGTAAGCTTTGATATACTCTGATAAAATTACTCATTGCTTTCTCTTTGTCGCCATACACCCCGCCAACATGGAGGATCAGCTTATTGGTTTGATCCACCCCCAGGGCGTCCAGAAATCTCGCATGATAGATTAATTCCTGTACTGACCGATCCACAACACCGGGATCATTTGAGTTAATGACGGTATATTGACCGGGATGCATTGAGACCCGAAGTCCTGCATTCTTTATTATTTCTCCCAGCTTATTGAAATACTCCTTGTAATCCTTCCACCATTCAACCCGGTTCACCGGATGGGATCCAAAGGGAATCAGATCCGAACTGATACGAAAGAGCCGGATATCATGAAGGTCATTATAATGAAACATTACCTCCAGAGCATTCAGATTCTTAAGAATCAATGCTCTGATATTGTCCTCGGTAGCATTTTTTAAGGTGCATGAGGAAATAGTAGACCCCGGAACACCGATTGCCAAACATGCGTAACCTATCGCCATAAGCTCCTCCTTCATTCATGTTTATGATATGCCTTATCACTCAAGTATTCCTTCACATTACCTCGACATGCACAAAGAATAAGAACCGTATAAGACAATGAGAAAAGCACTTCTGTTATAGAGTAATCCACCAGAAATAGAATCAGCGGAAACAAGAGAAATGCATAAAGACTGGTAATGGTAAATCTTCGTACAAAGGGGTAGAATACAACACAGGTTAGTAAAAGGATAAGAATGAACATCGGTTGATAAGTGATAAGAGCTCCAAAAATCGTAGACATTCCCTTTCCTCCCTGAAACCGTAATTGTAACGGAAATACATGTCCTAGTAAAACCATCAATATACCAAGTAAAATCACCCATTTCGGAAGGATAAGACTTCTTGCCAGGATAACAACGAGGACACCTTTCATGGCATCTCCCAGAAAGGTTATGATAAATCCCTTTCGTCCGGCGAGGCGGCTTACATTCATCGCTCCGGTGACCTTCGTTCCAACCGCTCGTATATCCTTCTTATAGACCAGGCGTGTATAGTAGTAACCCGTATTAAAACATCCAATCGCATAGCTGATCACCACCAGCAACAATGTCTTAACCAACATAATAAACCTCCAAAGGCATATATCTCATCATTCTAATCATAAGTATAACCAAACATTGAAGTCTTATTGAGTCTGCTTCAGCGATGCCACCTGCTTCTTTTCGAAAGCAAGAAGCCCAACGAATATGGTTAGGCTTCTTGCTTTCTGTTATACTATGACTCGTATTTGACTGTCTCATCCTCTGAATTCAGATCAAGGGTGACATAATAGGAAGTAATTGCTGAGATTCGAATGACAATCTGACCCTTCACCTTGCTCTGATATTTGCTTTTTAATTTCTTAAACATATCATAAAAGCCTTCATCTACAGATATCTCCGACCCATGATTAAAGTCTATCCGTACATCGGAGTCCTCTTTCATTACCTTTGGCTTATGCCCCTTACCGGATACCGGATATATTAGCTTCTTTAAGATACTGTCCGCCAACAACAATTCCTTCGCAAAGACTACCTTTTCTATAAATAGCTGGCCTCCCGCAATTTCATACTGCAATATCATTTTACTCACTCCTCAAAACTAAGAAAATATCCGAAATTCGCCGGCTTTTTCGCATTTTTGGTAAGTACCCATAAGGTATTCTGATTTACATTTGCCGGTGCTTCTCCGTCACCATCTGTAAATATGATTACCAGTGGGATCTTATTTTCATCTGCCAATTGAAAGATCGGACGAAAGTCCGTACCGCCCCGCTTAATCCTCTTACTACTTAGAACAAAGGATCCGAGAGGTACCGGCACGCTACATTCCGTATCGAATCTGGTTACCAGCATATTGGTTCCGGTAATTTTATCAATCTCCTTCAGCTCCTGATAGAACTCCTTTACCAGCGAGTCGGATATGGATCCGCTTTCATCGATTGCGATGAGTGCATTCACTCCGATGGATCGTTTCGTTCCAGGCAGCTCTTCATATCGTCTGGATTGACGTTTATAGGATTTGCGGATAATCATCTTTCCTCTTCCGGTCACAAAACGCTTAAGGATCACTCGCCAATCCATCCGAATATCATGATAAATTTCCTCGATTCGCTCATCCATTGTACCAAAGGCCTCATTCTCTGACTTTGCATCGGACAAGGACTGTGCCAGATTATTCTTCAGAGCATTGATTTCAGCTCTTGATGCGGCTTCCTCTGACATTTTTTTGATCTTCATTTTGCTTTCGCCCTCAAAGATCAGAACGCTGTCACTCTCTATAAAGGAAAAACCCAATTGCTCTTCCAAATCACAAATCTTATCATAGTAATACTCTGCATTCCGTTCACGCTCTAGTCTTAGTTTTAACTTATCGCAAACCTTAGCAACTGTGACGGCATCCGGTTCGTGATATTGTGCCGGAAGCATCTCGTTCACCGCCATATCACAGGCAACATTCCAGGGGATGATCTGCCGGTTCCCCCTACGATATTGATGAAGTAAGATCACATGCAGCAGCTCATGTAGTACAACTCCTATTTGTTGCATCTTCGGTAGCGCTTCAAACCAAATAGGATTATAATATATGATCAGGTCCGGAAGAGAGGCCATTTGGATACTCTCTATCTTATTCGTCTCTTCGATACGAACGGAGGCTGCAACGAATCCATAGAGAGGCTGCTCAAGTAATAGCTTTAATATGACATCCCGCATATTCATAGCTTCCCCCCTATTCTTCGCTGAGAATATCAATCATCCTATCACTGATCATTAAGAAAACCTCCGACTTCTCCAGAAAAAATTCTATATCCTCCGGTCGCTGCAGTGCCATATATTTATAGAATAAGATCTGAAGTTCCTGGGGTAAATCCTCCAAAAAGTGATTGATATTACCCACATAGGTTTCCTGTGGCTCCAAACTCATCACCAGTTTCTTAATGATATAATTCAATACTTCGATATGCTTATTATTCACCAGACGGATGATCTCAGCTTGAACCTCCTGATAATTTTCCATCAGTAGCTTAGTTGAAGGAATCTTAATATCTTTGTTTCTGCGAAAGCCGTAGAAAGAGGCGGCTGCCTGACTCCCGATGATTCCGGCAATCAGCTCATGCATTAATCGTTCCTCCAGTGCACAATGATTCAATAATTCCTGTACCTTCGTCCATCCTCTCGGGGTCGGATATTTTGATAAGGCTGTAGAATCAGCCGCCTTCTTAACAACCAGAAGCATATCCGGGCAAGCCTTCAGAAAAGCTAATACCTCATCATTGGGGTGATTCCTCAAGGAATAATCAATATAATCATCAATCTCTGCAGTGACTTCAATCGATACGAAACGATCGATCATCGCATCATCCAAGGAATTCACCAGATAATTCATAGTGTCCGGATTCATCGTTACTCCAATCGTCCAACCTTTTGCCAGTGCATGACCGTTTATCTTCTTCTCCAGTAGGAGCGGATATAATACGGAGACGGTATCGCTGGGAACCCGATTGATTTCCTCCAGAACCAGAATTCCCTTCTCCGGATACAGGCCCATCTCGACGGCTTGAGTGGTTGGCAGAAATTGAGGTGCCAGATAAACAGTCACCATATGCTCTCTGTCCTTATCCGGTAACCCCATAAAATCAGGACCTTCCAGTGCAGCAGCATACAGATTAATATATCCGATGCCCAACTCATCCGCACACTGCTTATAGGCTGAGGTCTTACCGACTCCCCTCTCACTGATGAGCGCAGTAACACTTCCGGTATTCAAATACAATTCTTTAATACATTCCTTTGCTTCACTGATCTTCATTTACTCCCCTCCCAACTTTAACACACCTTAATTAAGCCGATATAGAACTCTACCGTCTTAAGCAGCTTGGAGATTGGAATTCGCTCATTATGACCATGAATTAATCCACGTTCTTCTTTGCTCAACTCCATAGCAGAAAAACGGTACACCCGGTCGGTAATTCGGCAATAATGTCTCGAGTCACTGCAAGCCATCATAAGATACGGTGCAACGATTGCTTCCGGCCAGGCATTATGGATGATCTTTACCAACTTCTGATATTCCTTGCATGAGGTATCCGAGCAAGGAGAAGGATTTACTCCGTTCACTACCTTAACATCAATATTATCATTATGAATCACTTTTTCGAGATAGCTTTGAGCCCGTTCCATCGTGTCCTCACCCAGAAGTCTTAGATTTGCTCCGACGGTCACCTTGGTAGGCAACACATTAATCGCATTGCTCCCTTCTATCATAGTCAGTGCACAGGTCGTTCTCATCATTGCATTTAACTCTCCACCACCTCGTTTACCAATGAGATTCAGTACGGGCTTGAAGCACCATAGATTTGCAAATAGAATGCGATAGGCCAGGCTACTATGCCTTCCCAGTGTATCAAACATAGAACTTACCGATCTTGTCATCTGAAAATGGAACGGATTCCTCTCAATTTTTAATATGGCCTTTGAGATCTTACCAAGCATCGTATGCACAGGCGGTGTGGAAGCATGCCCACCTGTTCCATCCAGAGTGATAGCGATATTTGCCATCCCCTTCTCCGCTATTCCGATCAGTGCTGCCGGTCTTGTTACACCGGGAAATACCTTCTCAACAACAGCACCGCCTTCATCCAGAACCAGAGCCGGTTTCACTCCCCTGCGTTCCAATTCTCTTACCATAGCCGGACAGGAATCACCAAAGATTTCTTCATCACCGGAGAACGCCAGATAAAGATCCTGTTCCGGGATAAATCCCTCTTTCAGAAGGTATTCCGTACCTTCCAGGATACCACATAAGGTTCCCTTTGTATCCAAGGTCCCTCTTCCCCAGATTATACCTTCCTCAATTACTCCATCGAATGCCGGTTTTAACCAACCTTCTCCATCCACCGGTACCACATCATAATGTGACATCAATACGGTCGGCTGGTCTGAGGCTCTGCCCTTTAAGTGATAAAGTATCCCTGTTTTGCCTATGAATTCTCTACTACATGCCTTATGTATCAGTGGATATCGTTCTACCAGTAATTCCTGAAATCGTTCAAATTCCTTTTGATCACGATACCCCTCTTCCCAATAGGAGATCGTTTTACATCGAATCATGGAAGCCATATTCTCAGCAATTCGATCAGAATCCAGAGAATATGTCGTTTCTTCGATCGCAGCTTCCTTTGGCGGCTGCATCCTAATTGCCCGTATCATAATGATTATTATGAAAAATACAAAGAGTGTCGGCAATATAAGGATAATATATTCACTCATTCCACTTCCTCCTGCTATAATTTATTCTTCTTATACAGAATCCTTGCCGCACCTATGGAGATCAGGGCTCCGACAGGGACCAGAACTCCGACAGAACCGGACAGCGATGGAACAAGCAGAAAAAGTAAAATCATAAAAATCATTGGTGCCAAAGATATCTTCCAGTTTTTGCTCACATAAACCACGGCTAATCCACCAAAGAGGGAAGGAAGAATATTTTCAAAGGCTGGTTTCAGGACCGGGGAATTTATGATCGGTGCCAGCTGTGCCAAAAGTAATACTCCGACAGCAATAATGATTGTTGTAACTATGGATGAAGTAGCTACAGCAATCGTCGAAATGATCTCACCCTCTTCCGAGCCGGATTTAACCTTTGCATTCTCCATCGCACTCAGTGCACCGGGAACCTTGAGGTTCGTAAGATTACCCGTTACAAAGGCCAGATAAGAGCCTCCTGTACCTAGCATCGGAGTAAAGGTAATTACTTCAATGGTCCCTACCGTCCAGAAGATCGGCGCTACTCCTAATAATCCTTTCAATACCGGTGTGAACCCCGGCCAAGCATCATAATATACCGAGATTGCAATCGGTACACACAATAATAAAACAACAGCACTCCAGATCCATAGCTTTCCATAAAAATGAGTTAATTCATCATAAGATTTTTGCTTCATGTCATCTCCTCCTAACCTATCATAGGTGTTATCAGTGCTGCAAATGCCATCGCGCCAAGCATACTGATCGGCAGGGCATAATTCTGAAGCCAATTAAATTTAAAGCTCTTGATCAACACCCCGCAGGCAGCCATTAACAGAGCGGAAAAGAGAAGTACAAAGAACGGTATCCAGCCTGCTAGTCCACCCCGGATATCAGCAAAAACCATTCCGAGAAAGGCGGATATCATACCCAAAAACATCGCAGTGATGAACAAATCCCCCCACTTGCTATCCTTCGTTTTAATCGATAAAAGACCTTTTGAATCCTCTTTAATAAGATAGGAACCAATACGATACTCGGTAAAATACCAATCGTCATAACCCAGGCAATCGCAGAATAAACGCTCGGATCGGATATTGTTTCCGATAATGATACTTTTAATGCATTCGCCGTTGTTGTAGCAGCCGGTAACTCATAGGTGATTGCTCCGATGACACTAAGACGAATCCATGGGAGTGGTAATCCCAGAAACTTTGATAATGTGATGACTCCTAATAAAATGGAGAATGCCGGTGCGATTGTAAATATCGTGGTTGAAATTATGGTCTTTTTAATCTGACTCATATCCATTCCTATTTTCTCAGCGCGCTTATAAGCACGTATTAAGAAGAAGAACGATTGCACGATTACAAATAGAATGACAATAGCCGCTACGGAATAGAGAAACCCGCTGTTTGGATCAAAAATCATATTTTTACCCCTCCTACTTTTTTTACATTTATGTTAGCTACATTGTGTTTACTTAGGTCTATTGTTCTGTTTCCTTATGGGCTTGATGCCTATGGGTGTGATGAGGATCCGGTGTATGGACATGACTATGCTCTATTGCTTCATGTGTATGAGCATGGCTATGCTCACCGCGAAACGCAGGTGAATGCATGTGAGTATGATGACCGTCTATATGATTATGTTTATGTTCATGTGTCACACGATCATGGATATGAGTGTGATAATGAAATTCCGTCACAGCAAAATAGCTTCCCAACAGCATAATGGCACATGCTATGATAAATTGTACTGTTATCCCATCCCGGAATATAATCCAGGAGAGCAGTACACCGATAAAGGGAGCTGTGGCATAATAGGCACTGGTTCTGGCTGCACCTAATACTCGTTGTGCTTTTATGTAGAAATAGATGCTTAGGCCATAGGCTACAAAGCCTACGAGCAGAGCTATCAAGATGTATGACAGCTGAACGGAGAATTGCCCGGTAATAAAGGTGATCAATAACGCACCTGCTCCGGATCCAATTCCCTTAATAATTACAATCTGAAGCGGATCTTTCAGTGATAGCTTTCTCGTACAATTATTTTCAAAGCCCCAGCAACAGCAGGCAAGAAGAACAAAGATTGACCCCATGGAAAATTCCAGACTTTGTCTTCCCTGCAAGGAAAGAACGATACTGGATAGGCTAATCAAGCCGATTGCAATCCACATTCTTCTACCGATCGCTTCGTGAAACAAAAATAATGCAATGAAGGAAGTTGCAACAATTTCAAAATTATTCAGCAAGGAAACATTCGCCGGATCGGTGGTCAATAAGCCAAGCATTAATAGGATCGGAGCAGCGATGTCTAATAGAATCATTACAAGTATATATGGCAGCTCTCTTTTGGACAATCCAGCTTCCTTCTGCTCACTGACACTCTTCGATCTGATCAACCTTACTACGATCATTCCAACGCCTGCACCCAGATACAATAAGGCTGCCATTTGAGTAGGTGACAGCTCCTGTAATAAAAGCTTTGATACCGGTGAGCTGATGCTATAGAGTGCAGCTGCAAGTACAGCCGTTAGGACACCACCCATACTGAGAGTAGGCTTTTTTTTCATGATCCATTTTCCCTTTCTGTTAAAATCCGTTCTACTTCCGTCCGATGACAAATCAGCTTTAAAATAGCTTCTTTAGGGTCTTCAAGTGATCCTTATAAGGAGGATAACGTAAAGGTACATCCAGCCAATTTGCCTTCTTTAGTACACTCTTTTTGTGTGAGAAGGTATGAAAGCTTTCTATCCCATGATACCTACCCATACCGCTGTCTCCGACTCCGCCAAACGGCATATGAGAGGTCGCAAGGTGCATTATCGTATCATTGATGCAACCACCGCCGTAAGAAATGCTGCTGATTATTTTCTTCTCATTCTCCTTACTGGTCGTAAAATAATACAGTGCTAAAGGCTTCGGATGATTGTTCACCATGGTTATTACATCATTCAGCTTCGAAAACTCCAATACCGGAAGAATTGGTCCAAAGATTTCTTCTGCCATGACCGGACTATTCCAGGTTATATTATCAAGAATGGTTGGTGAGATCTGTCTTCTCTCTCTTGAAGAGGAGCCTCCGGTCACAACATTCTCTCCTTCGATTAATCCAAGCAAGCGATCAAAATGCTTCTCATTGATTATCTTCGGGAAGCTATCGTTCGTACAGGCCTGCTCGCCATAGAATTGATGAATATACTTTTTCATCTTATCCAACAGCTTTTGCTTTACGCTATGATGAACCAGTAGATAATCAGGCGCAACACAGGTCTGTCCCGAATTCAGGAACTTACCCCACACGATACGTCTGGCCGCAAGTTCAAGATTAGCGGTTTCATCTACGATGCAAGGGCTTTTGCCTCCGAGTTCCAGCGTAACCGGAGTCAGATGATCTGAGGCAGCTCGCATAACGGTCTTACCTACCGCTACACTTCCGGTAAAGAAGATATAATCAAATTTTTGCTCTAGCAAGGACTGATTTGCTTCTCGTCCTCCCTGTATTACTGCCACGTATTCCTTCGGAAATACCTCAGACAGGATAAGTTCAATCACCGATGAGGTATTCGGAGAATAATTGGAGGGTTTCACAATAGCACAGTTTCCAGCTGCGACTGCACCAACCAACGGTGAAATCGCTAATTGGAACGGATAGTTCCAGGGGGACATAATCAATACTACTCCATAAGGCTCTGAATAGATTCTACTGATTGATGGAAAATTTGTAATAGGGGTCCTTACCTGCTTCGGTCTTGCCCATTCCCTTAAATGCTTCCTGACATATCGGATTTCTTCCAAAACCATACCGATTTCCGTTGCATAAGCTTCAAATGGCGCCTTATTCAAATCCTTCTTAAGAGCCTCCATGATATCCGATTCATGCTTACGTATTGTTTGATCCAGTTTGCTTAGATATTCTGTTCTATGTTTGATATTTTGGGTTCTTCCTTCTGCAAAATATTTCTTTTGCAATTCGATTGTCTTGATAATATCCGGCATATCCTTAATTCTCCTCCTATCAATATTATTAAAATCTATTTAATGAATTATTGTGTGTTCTGTCAGGTAAAATAACCTAATTTCTTTTATTGTATTCTTTTTCCTTATGTTTTTCAATCCATGATTGACAAAGATTTCATATAAAACAGATCCATTTCCGACTGGCCAGAATGTGATTCAAAAAAGCCGGTAAACTGCATTTATATGCACTCGTACCGGCTTCCATAAGTCTTCCCACTATTTATTTCCCAAAAGAGTGATCAGCTCCTGAATTTGAGCATCCCTCTTCTTATTCTTCCAATTAACGATAGCAGTATTTACAACCGTTGCACCTTTTTGATCACAGACATTTCTCATCTGTTTGATTGCATTATTTCCTCCCATCCAGGCATAAGGAAAGGCTTGCGTAACGAACAAATCAACCTTCTGTCCCTTTAAAGCTGCTATCTTACTCAAATAAGCCGCCAAAACCGGTGAGATGGAAAATCCTCTGACCGGTGCCCCGATCATCACATAATCATATCCGCTCATATCCGGTTCCGGTAAAAAACTGATTTTATTAATGTCAACCACGTTTGTATTTTCTCCTCCGGTCGGTTCAAGCTTTTTTAGTTCAACAATGTGACCGTTCATAAGAAGTTTATCTCTTAATTGCTCTGCTACAGATAATGTATTTCCGGTGTGTGAATGAATGAATAATCCAATCTTCATAATAAACCCCCTAAATATATATTATTAATACTTGTTCTATCCCTTGCAATACTTTATTGCCTGGTTATAATCGCTCTGTCCGGTGTGTGAAATACATGTTGCTTCACACTTTTTAAGTATTGTCTTTATTATAATCTATCTTGGATAATTTTCCACTATCTTGGCAATATTTTAATCTTATTTTAACCTAAGAGATAAGTGTGGTCCGGCATTGCGGGACACACTGCGATAAAAAGGTCTGATTTCCAAATGGATTTCAGACCTTAAATAAGCTATTTTAATTTCTTTCCTTCCGAAAGCTTTGCGATGGATTTCTCGATTCGATCTTTCCTGGTCTCTTCCTTTTTGGCATCTGTAATCCATAGTACATAATCCCTTTTTCCGGAATAGGAAAGCTTCTCATAAGTTGCAAGGGCACTGTCATTTTGTCTCAAAGCCTCAAGAAAATCGATCGGTGCATCCGGTACTCTCTCCTCTTCATCCTTTTCAATCGTGACCGCGACAACATCTCCCGGTTCTTTACCAATCTGCTTACGGATCTCCTGAGTCATCCCAAGCATATAGCAGCCTCCCATCCTTACCAGCGATCCACGATATGAAACGCCATCAAAGGTTGCAACTACTTTTACTCTTTTTGCACCAAATACTTCTTCCACATCAAAGGGTGGCTCTATATAAGCACCATTGATACCATCAACCTTTTTGATCACTGCATCAAATTCCTGTTTCATTTTTGGCCTCCTACTTGTCAAAGAATTTTCATGGATTAGATGAATTTTTGATCCTTCAGCAGATTCATGACCGGTACATTATAGGTGATATCCTGAGCGGTATAGTTCGGCTTGTCCTCATTGGCAGGTTGCTCCTTCTGTTCCTCTTCTTCTTTGATCAGAAGATCAAGAAATTTCAGATAATCCTCATAGGAGAAAATAGAGTCAAGGCTCTCTAATTGGTTATCCGAGTCGTCGATACTATTCGCTATGATAAAAGCATAATTATTCTGGACCGGTGCAGTGGCTGCAACTGCCGGTCTTGTCTGATTGACAGACTGATCCGGTGCATCAACACGAACAAAGGCTCCTTTGGTATCCGTTCCCTGTTGCATATAATTCGTAACCTTCTTCACATAATTCTGTGTCTCTTTAAAGGGAGGTATCCCGCCATACTTCTTCACATTTCCACTTCCGGCATTATAAGCAGCAAGTGCCAGCTTTGTGTCTCCATCATATTTTTTCAGCAATCCGGAGATATATTTCGCACCGCCTATAATATTTTGCTCTGCATCAAAGGAATCCGTTACACCCAAGGATTTTGCCGTTGCCGGCATCAATTGCATTACTCCCTGTGCTCCACATCGGGACACTGCATTTGGATTAAAATCAGACTCTGCTTTTCCGATTGCTTTCAGAAGATCAACAGATACATCGTATTCTTTTGCAGCCTTATCAAAAATCTCGTCCAATGTTTTAGTCTCACCGAGAAAGGAAGAAAAATCCGAACTATCATTACTTTTCTTCACGATTACTGTATTTTGTGTATTCTTTACATCAATATTTGATACTTTATTTATCTCAGCCATTCTATCACCTTCATACTGCAATATGCAGTTCATAATAAGCTTATTATCCTGTTACCGTTCCAGAAAGTTAAGACTGCTTCACGTAGAAACTGTCTCTTCTCTTATTTTAAGCTATTTTCCCTCATTTATCAACACGATATATCATAATCGTTTCATTTTATTATGATCAATTTGTCTCAGTATTTGTTGTTAAGGACTTAATCTACACTAATTATTTCCTTCTTCCTTATCATACGCCTTTTTACAGTATCTTATAAGATACTTACCATATTAAATAATCGTACTTGTATCGTATCATGTATATGTTATTATTATCGTGTGAAATTTAACAAACATACAGTAAAAGGAGCATGATGATGAACAAAATCACAGAATTCTTGAATCAATGCGGTATCTTCTATCTGGCAACACTTGATGGTAATCAACCACGTGTTCGCCCCTTCGGTGCGGTTATGGAGTATGAGGGAAAGCTCTATATCTGTACCAATAACACAAAACCCGTCTATGCACAAATGATCGCTAATCCTTATGTAGAAATATCCGGAACCCTCGAAGATCGTTGGATCAGACTTGAGGGAAAGGTGCTTCCCGATCATAGAACAGAAGCAAAGGAAGCTATGTTGAATGCTGTCCCTTCTCTTAATAATTTATACAAGCTGGATGACAATATTTTTGAGGTATTATACTTCGTAGAAGGAAAAGCTACACTTAGCAGCTTCCGTGGAAGCAACGAAGAAATCCTCCTTTAATTCTCTTCGTTGAATTCCTTTGTGTCAAGTATATTGAATACTCTTAAGACATAGGAGCAAAACCTGAAATGCATTTATTCTTCACAATAGGTACTTGTTTTCAAGGATATTTATGTAGTACAATATCTCTAATGTAGTTTTTAAGTGTCAAGCGAACGCTTTGGGTTAATCCGATCGTATACTTGCAAGCAAGCTTGCAGAATACCCACTACGCTTTATTATTACTTTATATCAGGAGGTTTTGTACTATGTATTGTGTTCAGGAAATAGCACCTAGAGTATTTTGGGTTGGAGGCAGTGACAGACGCTTAGCGCTGTTTGAGAATATGTTTCCCCTTCCGAATGGTGTCGCATATAATTCCTATCTTATTATGGATGAGAAGACCGCATTAATCGATACGGTTGACCGCTCAATCAGTGATCTTTATCTTGAGAATGTAACACATGTTCTTGGAGGCCGAAGCCTTGATTATCTTGTAATCAATCATATGGAACCGGATCATTGCGCAAATATTGAAGAAATAGCTCGCAGATATCCGAATGTGAAGATAATCGGGAATAAAAAAACCTTCCAGTTCATTGAGCAGTTTTATAATATGGACCTGAAAGCCAATTACCAGGAGGTTAAGGAGGGCGAAGAACTGTTACTCGGTGCGAATTCGCTTCGTTTCTATATGGCGCCTATGGTACATTGGCCCGAGGTTATGGTTACCTATGAGGTTAGCCAGGGAATTCTATTCTCTGCGGATGCATTTGGCTCCTTTGGAGCAGACGCCGGTAATCTTTTTGCTGATGAAGTTGACGAAAAAGACATGGATGAAGCAAGACGTTACTATGCTAATATCGTAGGTCGTTACGGTTCTCAGGTACAAGCCCTGTTCAAAAAGCTGACCGGTGTACCGATTAATATGATCTGTGCTCTGCATGGCTTAATTTGGCGTAACGAGGATATCGCATTTATCTTTGATAAATATGATAAATGGAGTCGTTATGAGCCCGAGAAGAAGGGTGTGGTATTGGTATATGCTTCTATGTACGGCAATACCGAGAACATAATGAATGCTCTGGCTAATAAGCTGGCTATCCGCGGAGTCCGTGATATGAAGATGTATGATGTCTCCAAGACTCATCCTTCCTATATCATCTCAGACCTTTGGAAATATAGCCATATGGTTATCGGTTCTCCCACCTATAACATGCACCTGTATTTTGTTATGGATGCGCTGCTTAAGGATATTTCTGTCTTAGGTCTAAAGGATCGTAAGGTATCTATAATCGGTAACCACTCCTGGGCAAGTGCAGCTATGAAGTCCATAAAGGAACAAATTGAAGCAATGAATAATATGGAGATTATCGGTACTCCTCTGGATATCCGATCCACACTGAAAGCAGACAAGGAATATGAGTTGGATGCTTTGGCAGATTCCATCTTCGAATCACTGAATAATAATTAATCATTTCATAAAAGGATGATTGGCATTTGCCAATCATCCTTTTTCATTGAATATCCCTGTTTTCATCATGCGATTTCAGCATTCAGCTTATTCCCTCCTGCATTCATCGCCGTATCTAATGCCTTCTCTGCCAATCTGATAATCTCCTCAAGGTCCCTGTTCGGGGTAGGTCTTATGGATGCACTTCCAATACTCACTGTTACTGCGGTATCCGTCGATGTCATCTTATGCGGTATCTTAAGCCCATAGATTTCTTTGCGAATATTCTCTCCAATTAATAAAGCGCCATTCAGATCCGTCTCCGGTAAGATACAGGCAAATTCCTCGCTGCCCCATCTAGCCACGAAATCAGATGGCCTTTTTAATAGATTGTTCATCGTTTGAGCAACCTTGTTCAGACATAGATCTCCCTGATTGTTACCATAAGCATCATTATATCTCTTGAAATCATCAATATCTAGAATAAGTACAGATAATATCGTTCCGTTTCTCTTAGCCCTCTCCCATTCCTGGTGCAATACCTCTAATAATCTTTGGCGATTCGGAATCTGTGTCAAATAGTCGATTCTGTTATTGTTTATCTGTCGTTCTCGGTGTAACTTCAACTCAATATAATTTCTCACTCTGCTTCGGATAAGTGATAGATTAAAGGGCTTATATATATAATCAGTCACTCCAAAGGATAGCGCCTTTAACGCACTCTCCTCATCGAACATTTCCAGAATCGAAAGGAGTGGTATCGCCTTTCCCTCTTCCATATCCAAAAGCCTTCTACAGAACCTTTCAAAATCCGTTAACATTTCATCGGCAAGAATCAGATCCGGTTTGAATTCCGGCATTTTTAGTAAAGCTTCGTTTGATTCATAAACTCTCGAAAGAACGTAATCCTCCAGAAGAGCACTCTCCAGTCTTTGAAGCTCCGGAGATTCCTTACCGACGATCATTATCTTCCTTTGTAATATATCCTCCATGGCATCACTGCTCCTTTGTATATGAAACTCAGCGTCCACTATTGGACAGAACCTTCAACTACATGTAATAATCACATTATAATCCGTATCCTAGTGTTTTGTAAATGCATCTAATATCACAAAAGAGTAACCGGAACACAAAAAAGCCATCAGATCCTGAGATCTAATGGCTAATTTATGAAAGGTTTGTTTTATTCTTTGACGCCGCCTAATGCTACACCGGCTATAATGTACTTGGATAACAGGAAGTAAACAATAAATAACGGTAAAACGGTAAGGGTAAGACCTAAGTATACAGAGCCAAACTCCGTCTTGTAGATATCCCCTTTTAATAAGCTTACCATGATTGGCATTGTATACTTTTTCGTATCTGTAAGTAAAATCATTGGCATGAACAAACTGTTCCAAGAACCAACAAAGGCAAAGATTGCCTGGGTTGCAATGGCCGGTTTCATAATGGGTATAATGATGCGATTAAAGATCTTAAACTCACCGGCTCCATCAATTCTTCCGGAATTTACAATATCAATCGATAAGGAAGACAACAGATACTGTCTCATGAAAAATACCATCGCCGGTGCTGCTATTGCGGGTACAATCAAGGGCAGGAAGCTATTTGTCATTCCGATCTTATACATAAACTGATAAAAACCGATACTGGTTACCTGAGACGGGATCATCATAACAGCCATAATAAAGGTAAAAAACGACTGACGTAATCTCCAGTCATAAGCTACTAAAGCATACGCTGTGAGTGATGAAAAATAAACAGCACATGCGGTAGATCCAGACGATATAATCATAGAGTTGATGAAACCTCTGATTGGATCAAAGCTCTTTCCGGATAATACTTGCAAATTACTGATTAAAAACTTGGAAGGAAGTAATGCAATAGCATGCTGCTGAATCTCATAGGTACTGCGGGTTGCATTCATAATCATGATCCAGAATGGGAATATACTTAAAATTGCCAATGTAATACATACAACATATTTTACAATTTTCAGAATAACTTGAGGTATGCTCGTGCTTTTACTCATTATGCAGCCCTCCTTGATGCTTTTTCAGCCTTCTTATATTCTCTTTCTAGCTTCCGGTTCATCTTATATAGCTTTGACGCTTCCTTATCTCTCATAATAAAGAACACAAAAGCGGACAATACGCTTATGATCAGGAACATAATCATACTTGCAGCCGATGCACGGTTATATAGATAACTTCCACTAAACGCCTGATTATAGATAAACAAACTAGCTGTAAGGGTTTTACCGTCCGGACCGCCATTGAGGAACAGTCTGGGGATATCGAACATCTGTAAACCACCGATTAAGCTTGTAATCAGAGTGTAAAGAAGTATTGTTCTCAAATTCGGGAGTGTCACGAAGAAGAACGTTTGAGCACCTGTTGCACCATCGATATCGGATGCTTCAAATAGCTCTGGGTTCATTCCCAATACACCTGATATCAATACTATCATCGTATATCCATACCACATCCAGAACTGAATAAAGGCTACAATTCCTCTGGATGTCCAGCCCTGAAGCAGAAAATTAATCGGTGTACTGGATAATCCAAGTGACATAAAGAAATCATTTGCCGGGCTCATCGGATAGCCGAATAATGAGTTGAACAGAATTGCTATCGTTGCAGCCGTAATGATATTAGGCATGTAGAATAGCACCTTGAACATACCCTGGCCTTTAATTTTGCGGCGATGGCTCGTGAACCAGGCCGTCAGCAGGAGTGCAAGTAGTATCTGAGGAATAAAGTTAATAATCCAAATTATTGCTGTATTTCCTAAAGACTCCTGGAAGGAAGGGTTCTTTAAAATGGTTTGAAAATTCTGCAGCGGATTCGCTAAGAATTTAAACGTAGTCTTTCCCAAACCCTTAAAATCGGTAAAGCCAATAACGGCTGTATATAACGTGGGATATAGATTAAAAATAAGGAACGCTAGCACAAAAGGTATCGAAAAGATATACCCATATTTAGCGTAGCTAACACTCTTACGTCGCATAAGCGTTCACCTCCGGTTAAATTGTTTTACTATTCTATAACACAAATATTAGGGGCGGTCGAAAAGATATCCTCCCGCCCCTGAATACAGGTTAAAATTATTCTACAATAACATCAAGATTATCAGCTACATCCTGCTTGAAATCAGCAATTGCTTGCTCACGGCTCTTATTACCAGCTGTGTACTCACGAACCTGATTACGGAAGTAGGTGTTGATTGTCTCATCATACTGAGTCTTGTTTGTACCGGTAGCAAACTGGCCAGCGGGAACGAATACATCGAACATATTCTGGCCGCCTAAGAACTCAAGTTTACCATCGGACTTGCTCATAACAGTACCGGAAGCAACTGTATCCTTTGTGCCGCCTTCGCCGTTCAGAGTTCCGTTAGCCCAGAAGTACTGAAGACCTGTCTCTGAGCTGTCAAGTGTGATCCATTCGATGATATCACCAACAGCAGCTTTAACCTTACTGTCTTTGTTAGCAAGTACCCATGTGCCACCCCAGAAGAAACCAACCGGAGGCTCACATACTGCCCAGTCACCAAAGGTGCCTTCGCCAGCCTTTGTTCCGCCAGAGTTACCAGCCATAACGTAGTTGATTAACCAAGCAGGACCAAAGAAGCCAAAAATCTTCTGAGCGCCGGCATCCTTCATATCTGCATACCAAGCATCGGTCCAGTCCTGAGTATCATTGTGATAACCATTGTCTTTTAACTTCTTGGAAAGATCTAAGAATTCCTCACGCTTGGGATCAATGAAAAGCTTTCCATCAACGATCCAAGGCTTCTCGGAGCTGTTCTCAACTGCATGCCAGATATCTCCGTCGCCGGATACGATACCATAGCCTTTAGCCTTTAACTCAGCTGCAGCTGCAAAGAACTTATCCCAACCGGGACCAATCTTATCTTTTACAGTAGCCGGATCATCGGATCCCCAAGTATCCTTAGCAAGAGAACGACGATAAATGAAAGCACCGCCGGTAGCCTGATATCCAAGGCCTACAAGATTTCCTTCCGGATTAGTTCCGATATCGATCGTATACTGAGCGATGTCAGCCTCTTTAACAAGAGTATCAACATCAATACCAAGATCCTTATAGGCTGCAGCGTATTGGCTAGCATCACCTTGTGCATACTTTAAGATGAATGCTGCCTCTGCACAGTAGATGTCAGGAGCATCTGCGCCGCCGCCAGCTAATGCCTGGTCAAGTGCGGGCTGA
>JAEZUM010000017.1 GCA_023421075.1 Bacillota bacterium | reverse complement strand
TCTCTTAGCAACGCCTGCAGTATCAAGTGTACCTCTGATGATGTGATAACGAGTACCGGGTAAATCCTTTACTCTACCACCTCTGATCAGAACAACGCTATGCTCCTGAAGGTTGTGACCTTCACCGGGGATATAGCTGGTTACTTCGATTCCGTTGGACAGACGAACTCTGGCAATCTTACGAAGCGCTGAATTAGGCTTCTTAGGAGTTGCAGTTCTAACAGCTGTACATACACCTCTCTTCTGAGGAGCGGATACGTCAGTTGCTCTCTTGCTTAAGGAGTTAAAACCTTTCTGTAACGCAGGAGAGGTTGATTTGTATTCTACTGTCTGTCTACCTTTTCTTACTAACTGGTTAAATGTGGGCATTAATTTTTCACCTCCTGAAAATTGTTAGCTACAAGTTGAATTGGTTCGCAATCCGCTTGTTATTAGTTAGGATTCTGTGGTTTATTTCCGCTTTTTAAGATACTATATAAGCATCAACAAAAAGCGCATAAAAAATACATTGCATGCAGAAATCTGCACGCTAAATGATTATATATTTTTGCAAAGAAATTGTCAAGGACTTTTTAAAAACCCGAAAAGCTTTGAAAGTACGCCATTTTACCATTTCATCAATAAATTCCTACGAACCATCCTCAAGGAATTGCTTCTTATATAAAGGGAAGAGTCACAGAGATATCATAAAGGTATGCTTCAAGAAAGTCATCTGCATATTTTAATTGAGTAGTCTACAACTCATCATTTATGATTTCCAGTTTTATATGATCCAGATCATGACTTCCCATATCCTTTAAATTGGGTAATGTATTATCTTTCTCCAATGGTATTAGTCCAATTTCTTTATAACGTTTTATAATGTAATCTCCTGCGGTATCATTACCAGCTGTTCCTGCATACGCCCGGAACATTGATCTGAGGTTAGAAAATCTATATCTTCCTCTACCTGTGAGATGTTAGCAGCAAGCATAGCGATATCTGTCTGTAAAACCCTATCTTTTAGTTCTATCCCGTCTTCTTTTACTTTACAAATATGTTCTATAGAACCTACTGAAGCCTGATCTTTCCCAAACAAACAGCAGCCAGCTAATACTATAATGCAAAGCAGTAGTAGGCATAGATATTGGTTAATTATGAATTTCTTCCTACAGTAATCCTGCTCTTTCTATAAAATAATTCATGGCTCCCGTTACATCCTGGAGCCACGAATCATTATCATTATCTTATAAAAAATCATCCTTAAATTCTTATTATCCTCGGTTTAATTTAAGTCGGCACAATCCTTAGAGATGTAGATTGTCGATGCTCTTACAATGATAACATTTTCAAAGACGGTTGACAAAGTTTTTAGAAAATAGAGACGTTACTCTAGTTTTTTTTACCCTCTACATAATTATGAACTTACTTTGAAACGTTTGGAAATCTGAAATCAAGCACCTACTGGTACTTTTATGACAAAAGAAAAAGGCTGAATCTAATGCGGAGCAAGACATATCAATTATATTTTTTGCAGCATTCATCTCACCTAGTCATAATACCTATAAAGATATCGTTACATTACCAATGTGTATTTTTTTTACTTTGTCAATCTTTATGTTCTCTGGGAACCATGAAATAATGTCCCCATTATTATCTATTATACAATCTTTATACTCAGACAAAGTTCCATTCTCATACTCGAGATGAATAAATACGTCATAATATGCACCACTACGTGGATTAATATTACTTAGAGGGTCTACCTGCTTACTCATGCCTGAATCACCTAATGTTGTAGTATTTACAATCAATAACATATCTGCCAACGTCACACTGTCTATCTGTAGTTCTTTTCCACACATAATAATAGTATTAGATACATCTGTATTATTGACCGTTATTGAGTTATCAATATTACTTGATAATTCAAATTGAAGAGACCATTCTCCGAAAATCTTATTATCCGTATAGTTTAACCCATCGGCCTGAGATTGGTTACAAATCAAGTCACGTATTGTAATCGTTGTGAATTGATCAGATATATTATCAGTAAGATTCCATGTATAAAAACAATACAAGGTTTTACTGTCATCGGATAATTCTGAATAAAATCCTGTAAACGAAACAACTAATTTATTACAAATTATAGTTCCAATATTCGGATTTAGCGAATTACCAAATACATTGCCATTATTTTTAGTAAATGCTAGTAGCACTACAGCCGAATGATTGCTAACATGGTAAGATTCAATAGTCATCGTAATACCATTATCGCTAACTGATTTCCCAACGTAATGTATTTCTTCATTGCCAATATTGAGCTTCTCTGCCAATAGATTTCGATAATCAGCAGAAAATGCATATACAGTTATATTTGTTATACATAAAATCAGTAGAAAAGCGACAATAGCAACGCCCTTATATATTAATCTTAAGTTCTTGTTATTATTTGTTTTATGCGTATTTTCAATACCATCCATGATTTTATCATATAGTTCTTTCTTCTCTAATAATTGGCTATTATCAAGGCCAGCTTTCTTAAATTGAATCTTTGTCATAGGCTATGTCCTCCTTAAATAATTCTCTGATTTCTTGAATAGTACGGTACACACGATGGACAATTGTTGCATTACTACAATTTAGCGCATTTGCACATTCCTTAAAGCTTAGTCCTTCCAAATAATGCAATAGAAAGGCACGATATGTTAGTTCATCTTTTTCATGTATAAAATTCCAAATGCAATCTAATATTTCTTGATCACCATTTTCATCGATTGATTGAAATAACGAATTAGCCATTAATTGAATTTCAATCATTTCGGTATTCTCTTCTGAAAATAAAGGAACCATTTTCCGTTGATATTTAACAAAACCATAATAATAGCCAATTTCATGTCTTGCGGCTGTATAAAGAATTTTTAGTGCCTGATCAACAGGTAGAATGCCTTTATTGCACAATCTTCGATATAGAGACATGTAGATTGTTTGTAATACATCGTCTGTATCGTATATATTACGGATTTTTCCTATTACATATACAAAAAGAGCTTTATATGTTTCCTCATAAATATGTGTAAATTCTTCTTTTAATTCTAGCACAAATTCATTCATCCTCTCAAGTATTATTAATTTACCAGAACTAGCTGATCATTCTTATCTATATGGTATAAGTAAAGAATTGTGTATTTTTTGCCAAATTCGAATATATTTTTTTAGTAATATAATAAAAAAAATAAAGGTTCTGGAATAACTTACATTGACAGAACCTTTACATATTATTCAACTTTACTCAATTAACATAATTTTATCGTGTATAATAGTATATGCCCCCTGAATATGGGCTATAAGTTGAAGCATGCCTAAATAAAGGACCATTTCCCCATTTAGAAGTTATTGTCCTATTATAAACTTCATACACAATACCAGAATGTATATACTGACCCGAACTCATCCAGACTGCTTTCTGATTTTGTGCTGTCGGAGAAAGTCCGCCACCAACACGATAATAACTTCCATCATTAATATATGCATCAGGATAATTCATCCAATACCCGCTAGTAGCATACTGATTTTGTGAATACCACGCATATGAATGGCAATTGTACATATTAGTAGCAGCAACGACTAAATCTGCTTGTGGATATTGTGCTACAAAATTATTTGTTGTAAGTACTTGAACCGAATAGCCATAAAAATCATTAATAAATACTAGTACGGAGGTTCCGTTTGGAGTATATACATATGTAGTTGATGATAAAATAGATATTTCATTATTAATGTCAGAGTTATTAATTTTTATAATATTAATATCACCCAACATTTTTTCATTGCCATTGTTCTCCATCTCCTCAAAATAAGTATCTTCAAGTCCTCGATACATATCTGAATTAGATTTTTCTTTATATTTATGTAGTGCTTCCATATTTAGTATATTAAGTTCTTCAGCTGAAAAATCATTAACAATTTCATCTTGAACCAACATCATTTCAAGAAATATTGTATCCAATAACTCCTTAGATTCGTTTCTTATTTTTTTGTATAGAGTATCCGATTTTTGTATTTCGGCTAATACAGCACTAATATCCCCATCGTTTTTAAATTTAGTCATTAATTTAATTGGTAAAGATGAGCTGGCCAAAATTTCAGTTTCTTGGTATTTTGCCAATAACATATCAGCGGCATCTTCTCTAGATAATAATTCTTCTAAACCGTTATACTGTTGTTTTACTGCTTCTAGACCTTGCTGAAGGGTATTGTAGGCAAGTAAATCACATAATAATGGATAATCCAGTACCAGTTCAACTAAGTTATCCGTAGACATTTCAGCCAATAACTCTTTTGGTATCGTACATACTGCAAGCATTTCGTCATGAGTTTTATAATCTTTCCATTCCTTTGAATCAACTGTAATTGGATATTTAAACGTATTGGATTCCTTGTCGAGCCATTTGTTAGCCTCAGAAATACCAATATCATTCAAATCATAACTATTAGCTGCTTTTACGAAATTATCTCCCGCATAAAAAAACATTGTTGTTACCATCACAGCTGATAAAGCAAAACGTAAAAATTTTCTCATTAGCATATCCTCCTTATAAAATAAAAAAATAGTTACTACTAGATACAGTTCTTAATACCCAATCTGAATACTTAATGCCCTTAACTATATTTACACTATATTTATTGGTTACTTACATACCATAGTATAATTTTCATATTTTGTCAATATATGTTTATTATTTGTAATAATTTCTTAATTTTTACATTTTTATACACTTTAATGATTATATTCACTATATTGTCAACGTAAAGTGAACCCATATTGTCAAACTATGATATATTATTACTTCGAATTTTTGATACCGGTAACACTTGCAGTTCTATATTTCGTAAACACCATCCGGTAGTATTCTTGAATTTTTTTCTATCTTGTAGTAAGATAAATATAAATAGACGGTAAATAAGATTAGGACAATAATCTGTTTTTCCTATTACTAATATAGACAATAGAAACAATGCTTCCAACATGTTGCTGCATCACATGAAATAATCTCTTTTGTGAAAAAGCATTAGTATTATTGCTTTCTATGCAAATATTAAAGACAAAACATAGATCAGAAGCAAGAAATGAGGTTGAATTATGAAGGATATGGCGCAAACAGAGCGGCAGATATTTATCTTATTATTACTTTCCGAGAACAAGAGAGGGTATACGATCAGTGATATCCATGCTTCTCTGGAGAAATGGGATGTTATCGTGGACAAAAAGACCATTGGTCGGGATATCGACAGCCTGTCCAGCATCTGTTTTATATCCGAGGAGGAAAGAAACGGTAAGACCTATTATACCGCGGACAAGTTTCGTCTTCGCGATATCACCTTTACCTCACCGGAGCTTATCTCCCTTGCCTTCTTACTTGAATTACTGAAGCCTTATCAATACATGACCATGGGTAAGTCCGCTCAAGAGCTGATCCATAAGCTACTGGATAACACGACCAATCTGAACCGCGAATTTATCAAGCACTTCAACGGTCTGGTTACAATCAATACGAATGATTACATTAATGACGAAGTTAATCCTGAGGTGGAAGACCGGCTCCAATCTGCGATCCGCAACAAGAATAAAGTCCGGATCATCTATCATAGCTTTGGTGGCGACGAGGACACCATTCGAATCATCCATCCCTATGAATTAATGATCAACGACGGTGCATTAAGTGTTGTCGGCTACTGTGAGTTAAGAAATGATATCCGGGACTTCAGGGTGTCTCGCATCAAGGCAATTACTCTACTGGAGGATACCTTTAGCATTCCCACCGATTATTTTCTCAAGAAAGCACGTAGCAAATTCATTCATCTATCCGGTAATGTTGTGGAGCAGATCATCCTCGCATTTGACGGACCGACGGCGAAATACATTCAAGAATATGAAGCAGATCTGGCGGATGAGATTGTTGTAACCGAGACCGGAATTAACTTTATCCGAGCCACTGCGGTTACCGATGAGCTAGTACGGTGGATCATGCAATACGGCTCAGGAGCTCGTGTGCTGAACCCACCGCATTTGAGAGATAAAATTAAGCAGGAACTTATGAGAAGCTTAGAGCTTTACAGCTAATTAGCATCGAAAAGAATGTGTTTGTAGAATCTGCAACAATAATAGAGATACCCATGATTACGAAGAGGTTGCCCAAGTCGGACAACCTCTTTTTCTTATAAGAATGCTTTTATTATCAATAACAACTCTAGTCTGCTGTCCGGTTCTTATTCCGCCACTTTTGATAATAGGCACACAACAAGAGTGTCCATAAAACAATATAGACCCCCGTCCATACCAGTCCATGAAACAGATCGGATCCGGATACCAGCCATCCGAATATTCCATAACACAAGATACCATATAAATTCTTACTTAGGGAGATTAATGAATGTACTGTAGATCTTCCCTCCTCTTCGATTCTCTCTTGTATATAATTCTCATGAATGACATCCCCGGCTGCCATGATCAGATAATAGAGACCATAAAGAGCCATCACTCCGATCGACCGAACCAGTCCTGCCGTCAACAGTGCTCCTGCTGCCATGCAGCAGAGTACCGCTACCTGGAACATCCGGTCCTTTAGATGAAAGGTCTTTTCCAATCCGTTTCGAAGTCCTGCAGCAAGAAATCCACCGAACGCTATGAGGATAAACCGAAGTGCCGTCCATCCACCAATGAATGCAATCGACAGTCCAAAGCCTTCCGCGATCAGCTGATCATATTCATCCAGTATCCCCGCAGTGGTAATTACCAATAATGATAAGAGACAATAAAGAAGAATTTCTTTCTTCTTTATAATAAAGGACAGGGCACCAAGAAGTGTTCTCTCCTCTCTTCCTCTATTCTCTGTAACGAGACGATCTTTATAGAGGTTAACTTCCTTCATGGAAAGAACAGTCCCTGCAGAACATAATGAGGAAACCATCGACAAGACTAAAACCGGAGTAAAGCCATACCTCATACCGAGTAGTCCTCCGAATACGGAGGCAAGTACTGTACTGATACCGGACAGAAAACGCCCTCTGCCAAGTACCTGCTCAAATCGTTCCGCTCTGTTGATAATCTTCATCGAATCATACAGCAAAGCTTCCTCTGATCCGGATTTAAAGGTGCCTCCAATCCCCCAAAGGATAAAACCGAATGCGTACATCCCAAAACCACCGGCAAAGATCCAAACCAAATAGCAGCCTGCTTTCAACATTCGTCCCAGCAAAAGCATATTTCTTCTGCTCCAACGATCCGCCAATACTCCGGTTGGTATCTCAAGAAGAACCCCGGGTATGGACCATATCGCTAATAACATGGATATCTGCGAAACGGATAATCCACCCTTTTCAAACATTAATAGATAAAGAGGATAGATTGGTATCAGTTCATCTAAAAATCGATAAATATAATATTTCAAATCAGACATAAGTCCCTCCATATTAATATAGTAATTTCATATATTATGGGCATGGGGGACCTCGCAAGGCCGGGTGTTACTGACCGGTATCATACCATAAGCTCATCGGATCACCTCCCCTGAACGGATTAATTAAAACGTAACAACACATTACCACGAACAGTATAGTATTTATTATAAGATAAAATAGCTAAAATCTCCACCATATTTTGGTGCTTTTAACCAAATCTTAAATATATTTAATAATAATCACAATTTTTCATAAATATGCAGTTGACAATTATGAAAACAGTGTTTATACTAGTAAAAAATACATAATTATAACAAACCGATGAGTAAGAAGAGTAGATATCCTTCATTATTTTCAGAGAGCTGCAGAGGGTGCGATTGCAGCAGTAATATGATATCGAATGGGCTTACGAGGGTGGGAAGAACGATAGGAAGCTATCTAGTAATGCCCGACGGAATCTTCATCCGTTAACAAGGAAGCGTATATCATCGTATACGACATTGAGAGGGTGCATTGCACCAAACCGGGTGGTACCGCAGAAGCTCATAATTGCTTTTGTCCCAGTAGAATTACTGAGGCAGGGGCTTTTTTTATACCCATTTTGTTGATCACTTGCCATCGGGCAGCTTCAACAAGGAATGGAATTCATAAGAACAACAATAATTGAAAGGAGCAAATACTATGGCAAAGAAAATTCCGCACAGACTATACCTAACCGAGGATCAGATGCCAAAGCAGTGGTACAATCTGAGAGCCGACATGAAGGAGCTTCCCGCACCGATCTTAAATCCGGGCACTCTGCAGCCGGCTAAAGTAGAAGAATTATATCCGGTGTTCTGTGAGAAGCTGGCACAGCAGGAAATGGATGATACCACAAGATATTTTGATATTCCGGAAGAGGTACAGGATTTCTACAAGATGTATCGCCCGTCACCGCTTATCCGGGCTTATCACCTCGAAAAAGCGCTGGGAACTCCGGCAAAGATTTATTTTAAATTCGAAGGAAACAACACCTCCGGAAGCCATAAACTGAATTCTGCTATCGCTCAGGCATACTATGCGAAGGAGCAGGGGCTTACCAGCTTAACCACAGAAACCGGTGCGGGTCAATGGGGAACTGCTTTATCAGAGGCCTGCTCCTACTATAACCTTCCTCTCACTGTCTTCATGGTTAAGGTATCCTATGAGCAGAAGCCCTTCCGAAAGTCCGTAATGCAGACCTTTGATGCGAATATTATCCCGAGCCCCAGTGATACGACTCAGGTCGGTAGAATGATTTTAGCTAAGGATCCCACTACCGGCGGAAGTCTTGGCTGCGCCATCTCAGAGGCAGTTGAGAAGGCTGTAACAACACCCAACAGCCGATATGTCCTTGGATCAGTATTAAATCAGGTATTATTACACCAGTCCATCATCGGCTTAGAATCAAAGATTGCCATGGAAATGCTGGATGAATATCCGGACATCGTAATCGGATGTGCCGGTGGCGGTTCTAATCTCGGTGGTTTGATTGCACCCTTTATGCAGGATAAGCTTCTTGGCAAAGCCAATCCCAGAATCATTGCTGTGGAGCCCGCTTCCTGTCCTTCCTTTACCCGTGGTAGATATGCCTATGATTTCTGTGACACCGGTAAGGTTACACCTCTTGCGAAGATGTATACCTTGGGTAGCAGTTTCATGCCCTCTGCAAATCATGCTGGTGGCTTAAGGTATCACGGTATGTCTCCGATCCTGTCGAAGCTTTACGATGATGGTTATATGGAAGCAATCGCTGTGGAACAGACCAAGGTATTCGAAGCAGCGGTATTCTTTGCAAAGCAGGAAACCATACTACCGGCTCCTGAATCTGCACATGCGATCCGGGCTGCCATTGATGAGGCATTAAAATGCAAGGAAACAGGAGAGGCCAAAACCATTCTCTTTGGTCTGACCGGAACCGGATATTTTGATATGACTGCTTATAACGCTTATCTTAGCGGCAGTATGTCAGACTACATTCCCAGTGACGAGGATCTTCAGAAGGGCTTTGATGAGCTTCCCAAGATCCCGGGCGTTCAGTAGCTATATTCTTCTCCAAATTGGATATAAAATAGAAGGAACAGAGCCGGTTGAAACAACAATCGGCTCTGTTCCTCTTTTCTTCGATCAGATTTTACCACTTATAAATACTCCTCGAAATCATCCACTCCGCCATAGTTATGATTTGTTGTATTTCCGCAATTGTTTCCCATTTCAATACCCTTCTTGATGGGCGCGAGCAAAAATCCAAGTACCATACCGGTCAAAAAACTACATATGGATAATAGTACAATCTCTGACTTCTTCATAAGAATTCCCCCTTTTTTATATATTAACATTTTTCAATGTTAGTTTCCCGACTACTCCCACTCTCCTGTTCTCTGATTAAACCATTCAGACGTCGGATCTCAACCGACAGAAAACCCCCTGTCACGGCAAATGCAAGAAAATCAGAGACAGGAACTGCCATCAGGATCCCCTGCAATCCGAATAGCTTTGACATAATTAGAATAGCAGGGATTAATATCAATATCTGTCTGGATAGCGTTAATAACAGAGAGATTTTTGGTCTTCCGACCGCCTGAAAATACAGAGAGCCGATAATCTGCACACCCATAACAGGCAACATTAGCATAACAATTGTTATTGCCTTAGTACCAAATTCCCGAAATGCCTGCTCCTTACCAAAGGCTCCGATTAAAGCTCCGGGGAATAATCTGGTGACTGCAAAACCGACGATAGCAACAGTCGATGCGGCTAAAATAGCTTTTCCTAAGGTCTCCCTAATTCGATGATAATTCCTTGCTCCTCGGTTATATCCGATAATCGGCTGTGCTCCATGGCTGATACCAATCGTAGGAAGAACCAACAGAGTCTGAAGGCTATTGATTGCACCCATACCTCCGATCGCAACATCACCACCATAATAGCCGAGTCGGTTATTCAAAATCAGACTGAGAATGCTTCCGCTGATCTGGTTTGCAAAGGAGGGAAGTCCCGCTAATACGGTCTTGCCCACGATCGATGGTGACAGCATCAGATTCTTGAGCCGCAGCTTCATATTACTACGCTTCGTGATAAAATAGGATATTCCCCAGATAGCAGATAGCCCTTGCCCTCCGATTGTTGCAAGCGCAGCACCTGCCATTCCCCAACCGAATATAAAAATAAATACATAGTCAAATACAATATTAAATCCGGCTCCAATAAACATAGAAACCATTGCGGACTTTGGACTACCATCCGCTCTCATGAAATGATTCATACCTACCGAAGGTCCCTGTAGTACGGAGGCATATAAAATAATTCTCATATATTCTAAGGCATAAGGCAAACTTTCCTCACTGGCTCCGAATAATCTGAGCAACCCCTCCAGGTTTAGAAGTGCTATCACCATGAATAAAAAGGAAGTAAGAAATATCATAGCAATGGAATTACCAAGGATCCGCTCCGCTCCTTCTTTGTCCCTTTCTCCAAGCTTTATGGAAAATAGCGATGCTCCTCCTGCTCCAAACATCAATGCCAACCCCATCATAATCATCATGATCGGAAACGAAACCGTCAAGGCAGTAAGCCCGATGGACTGCAGATCCTTTGCATTACCGATAAACATACGGTCCACTATATTATAAAATGCATTAACCAGCATGCCAATTGTAGCAGGTATAGAAAATTCCATTAAAAGTGTTCCTATTTTCTTCGAACCAAGACGATCCTGGCTGTGCTTTTTCATATCTTTCTCTTCTGTCATTCTATCTTACCATTACCTTTCTATGCCTAAAGCTTATGTATAGTACCATCTGTCAGTTTTCTTTGAATTCGCACCATTGTGTGGACTTTGTAGTTCTTACTATGTGAAGAATTTATATATCCTCTCCTCGTGAAATAGTTTGTGCCGAGGAAGACGCAGGCACAAACTTTTAAGTATGAATTTATTCTTTTTATAAATTCATACTATTATAATAAACGATTTTAGAAAACTTATCCATACCTATATAAGCTTTTTGGAAGTATTTTATCAGATTGTATAATTATTTTTGTTTTCTTATTTCAAATTATATGATATAATGTTGGTTATGCAATTTTTTATATCCTATGGAGGAACAATAATGAACGATCAAACTACACATGATGTGTTAGAGGACAAGTTTCGAGAACTAATCGCTTTTGCCAACCGTCAAAAGGGCATTTTGGAAGCAGAAAAGGTACATACTCTCATAAGCGAGTTAAATTTAGATAATAATCAAATTGACAAGATTTATGAAAGACTTGAGGCATATAATATCGTTGTACTCAGTAACAGTGAAGAGGAAGAGCCTACCGATGAGATTTTATTAGAACTCGATGATGATGCAGAGGATGCACAATCTGAGGTGGAAGCTCTAACGAGTTCTTCTTATTCCATGTCTGATGATCCGGTACATCTATATCTCAAAGAAATCGGTAATTACCCGCTGCTTTCCATGGCGGACGAGGTTGAATTAGCAAAAAAAATCGCCGATGGTGACGATTATGCCAAGCAGCTATTAGCGGAATCCAATCTGAGACTGGTTGTCAGCATTGCGAAGCGTTATGTGGGCAGAGGTCTTTCCTTCCTGGACTTGATCCAAGAGGGCAATCTCGGATTAATTAAGGCTGTTGAGAAGTTTGATTATACGAAGGGCTACAAATTCAGTACTTATGCTACCTGGTGGATCCGTCAGGCAATCACAAGATCTATCGCTGACCAGTCCAGAACCATTCGTATCCCGGTACATATGTCGGAGGTTATTAATAAGACTTACCGCGTATCACGTAACTTACTACAGGATTTAGGGAGAGAACCTACCGAGCAGGAGCTGGCAGATGCAATGAACCTGCCGATCGATAAGGTTCGAGAGATTCTTAAGGTCTCTGCCGATCCAATTTCCCTTGATACCCCTATCGGAGAAGAGGATGACAGTCACTTAGGTGATTTTATCAGCGATGAATCCATGATGGGACCGGAAGATGCTGCTTCTTATTCCATCCTTAAGGATCAGATCTCAAAATTATTGGATACACTTACAGACAGAGAGCAACGTGTTTTAATCCTCCGTTTTGGATTAAAGGACGGACGAAGCCGTACACTTGAAGAAGTAGGCAAGGAGTTCAATGTTACCCGTGAGCGTATTCGTCAGATTGAAGCGAAGGCTCTGCGTAAGCTGAGACATCCCAGCCGTGCTAAGATGCTGAAGGGTTATGATATCATCTAAAACCTTTATGGAAGGAGTTTTTTCATGATACGTATCGCATTTATGGTACTTCGCAGTTTATTAAATCTACCCTACTGGTTATTTCATATTAACCAACTCTGCAATATTGAAAAATACGATGCAGCTACTCGTTATGCGTATCTTCATAAGCTCGTACCAATTGTTAACCGCCGTGGAAGAGTAACGATTGATTGTCATGGTCTTGATAACCTTCCCGAGGAGACGGGTTACATTATGTTTCCGAATCATCAGGGGTTATTCGACGCACTCGCCTTCCTTGAGACCCATGAACGTCCTTTTGTAACGGTTATGAAGAAGGAGGTCAAGGATACCATTCTGCTTAAGCAGATTATTCAGCTCTTGCAGGCAGAGATTATTGACCGTGAAGATATAAGACAATCCATGCAGGTTATTATGAACATGACGAAACGTGTAAAAACCGGCGAGAATTTTCTGATCTTTGCCGAAGGTACAAGGTCCCGTAACGGTAACAAACTCTTAGAATTCAAGGGTGGCAGCTTTAAGAGTGCAACGAATGCGAGATGTCCTATCGTCCCGGTAGCGCTGATTGATTCCTTTAAACCCTTTGACACCAAATCTCTACGTAAGCTGACTGTTCAAATTCATTATCTAAAACCTCTCTACTATGAGGATTATAAGGATCTGAAATCTACGGAAATAGCGGAATTGGTTTCTTCCACCATCCAGGCCAAAATTGATGAGGTTTTACAACAGAACAAGTAAATTACAAACCGAAATTGATACTCCGGGGTTCAAAATGGTATGGACCCCGGAGTTACTTTATGCCAATTCTACCATTTCTTAGTATATTTTGTTCATTTTTATACCTTATTATGTATATTTCTGTCATCATTTTCCAATTGGACCTCAAAACAGTTGCTTTTCCCTTCGCTTTCCTGTATAATAGTTAGAAAATAAACAAACGAAGATTTGCCTTACTCATTTTCGTTTGTTACAAACTATGTAGAGGGAAAAGGAATGAATAAAAATAAAAGAGCCTTAATGTCTATGATAGTTTTTTTATCCGTATTCTGTTTATCCGCAATCTTCAATATACCAAGTACTTCAAGCACCAAAGATATCTTACCCACAGAGACAATTGCCCTAGAGCCTGCTGTCTCTAATGAATCAGCAATAATCACAGATGATAACGAAATTGAATCTTTTTCATACAAGACTAACTCCATCGTAACCGTTTGGGAGGATCCAAACCTTACCACGGACGATCGTGCGGAAACAATTGAGAGTATGGATAGCAAAACATCAACAGAAGAGATGGAGCCTACCGAAGCCCTGTCACCAAAGATATCCGACGAAGTGGCAAACAAAACGGAAGCACCTGCCGTCAAGACCATAGAACCAGAAAAGGCAAAAGCACTCTATGCTAATATCGGTATCTCGAATGCCTCTGACTTTGTTAACATTAGAAAAGAAGCCTCTACGGATAGTGCGATTCTCGGTAAGCTTTATAAGAATTCCGCCGTTGAGATTCTGGAAGCAACCGGTGACTGGTATCATGTTGAATCCGGAAGCGTAAAGGGCTATGTAAAAGCAGAATTTATTCGTACCGGAATTCCGGATGATGAATTAGTTGAGAAATACGGCGAACTAAGTGTTATAGTAACTGTCGATGGTCTTAATGTTAGAGAAAAGGCTGATATAGAATCATCTAAGGTGACTGTCATCTACTTGAATGAAATCTATCCTGTTATAGAAATAGTAGGTGATTGGATTAAGATTAAAATACCCGAGGATAAGACCGAGGGGTATGTAACGAAAGACTATGCTGATGTAATTGTGGATTTTAGGGATGCTGTCTCTAAGGAAGAAGAAGAGGAGCTCCTTAAGCTTCAAGCAGAAGAACGTGCCAAAAAAGAGACTGAAATCAAGCAGCAGGAAAGTGTGAATTATACACAGGACGATCTTAAATTGTTGGCTTGTCTGGTTCATGCCGAAGCCGGAACACAGAGCTATGAAGGAAAGCTAGCCGTAGCAAATGTTGTTCTTAACCGTGTGAATTCATCAAAGTATGGTGGAACGATAAAGTCTGTCATTTATCAAGCAGGGCAGTTTTCTGTAGCAAAAAGCGGTTCTCTTGCTAAGCAGCTTGCCAATTATGACAACTACAGCTCAGCCTCCCAGAAGCTGTCCATCAAAGCAGCGAAGGCTGCTCTGGAGGGATCCAATAATATCGGTTCCAGATTATATTTCCATTCCTATAAAGCTGCTGTAAGAAAGGGCTATGATAAGAAGGAGACCAGTGTAAAATTGGGTGACCACTTATTCTGGTAGACAGCAAATTCAATATAAAGTTAATAATGACTTTCGCAATTTATAAATTTTGAACAAGGTGCTGTTTCAGTATAGTTTATTAGCTTAAGATACGAATACCATCATCCGTATCTAAGCTAAAATTAACTGATTATAACAGCACCTTGTTCTTTGAATATATACCAACGCATGCCAAACTGATAAAAAACATTTTATCTACACCGCGAAAGGCTATTATACAATAGTTTTATTTAATAGTACTTTGCTGCTAAGACGATTTTTTAGTAGAGCTTGATCTGAAGCGGTATTCCGTTGGCGTATTTTACGTTTGTCTCACCTTGAATCAGAGGCTTCATATAAGCTACCAATTCTTCGGTTACATCATGTCCATCGGGTGTGATCCATTCCATCGGAACCGTCTTCTCATGATTTGCAACTTCATTTACAGGAACAGAGATAAATTCTACACGGTAAGGCTCATCGCTTAATCTCTTGATCGCTGCCATTCTTCCGGTCTCTCCGTCCAGTGCACAGCTTAATGCCTTCTGTCCCAACATCAGGGACTCGATAATATCAGTCTCACTGGCAATATGGGCTGCTGCTCTCTGCATCAGGTTTAATTCAATAGAACGCACCTTACAACCAATCTCATTACGCACCAGTTGCTCCAATGCACGTGCTGCACCGGCAATATATTTGTGTCCAAAGTTATCTACTGCACCGCTGGACATCTGATCTGATACATAAGCACCGGTGCTATCCTTGCAGCCTTCGCTGACTGCTACTAAGATACCGGATTTTTGCGCCAGCTTTTCCTTCACATCACTGATGAATCTGGCATTATCAAAATCCTTCTCACAGAGATAGATCAGATCTGCACCAGCACCGCCATTCACTCTGGAAAGGGCTGCAGAAGCGGTTAACCAGCCTGCATTTCTACCCATGATCTCAACAATGGTTACTGCAGGAATATCATAGGCTCCGATATCACAAGCCAGCTCGGAGAGGGTGGTTGCGATATACTTCGCTGCTGAACCGAAACCGGGGCTGTGATCCGTCAGATTAAGGTCATTATCAACTGTCTTCGGCGCACCCATGATAATAAAATCATGATTATTCAGCTTGCAGTATTCGGAAAGCTTATCTACGGTGTCCATAGAATCATTTCCACCGATATAGATAAAATATTTAATATCATACTTATAGAAGGTTTCGATAATTTTCTTATAAGGTTCATCATCTTTACGCCAGTCCTTCATCTTGTAACGGCAGGTTCCGAGCGCGGAAGAAGGTGTATAAGTAAGGGTATCCATTGCTTTCGTATCTCGTACCACTTCGTTCAAATCAATCAACTGATCTTTGATGGCGCCTTCGATACCGTTCTTCGCACCATATACCTTATCCACTTTACCACTTGCACGTACACCCTGCAGTACACCGGCCAATGTCGCATTAATCGCAGCGGTAGGGCCACCGGATTGTGCCACTAATAAATTCTTCATTTTTGTTTCCTCCTTATAAGGGTTGATATATTCATTTCTTGGTACATCATTAACACATTTTAACATGCATTGCCATAATTAGTCAAGCCACTAAACTAATGTGAGTGAGGCTTGCTCCTAGAAATTACTGCCATTCCAGCCCCAGTGTTCGATCTCCGTATATGCGATAAAGATCTGGTCCGGGGATATCAATAATTCTTCCTTCAGTATTTGAGTAATCTGAGTCGTTTCAAGCTGATAAGCCTCCTCGGTCGTACTCCCGAATATCTTAACCTCTACAAAGGCAACGGGTCTGTCCGTCTTTCCTCTGAAATAAAGAGAGCTGTTATCATCGATGGCAACCATCAGCCACTCCTCACTCTTACCGGGTATCAATTCGATGGCTTTACCCAATTTCTGCTTTACAAGCTCCTTCTGATCCTCTGTAACCGTGGTATTGGTTTTCACATTTATAAACGGCATGCTGCAGCTCCTTTCACGTAATACTACATGCTGCAAACATATGATCTTGGTCGGCAGCACAAATTTTCTGATTGAAAATCGATGATTGTTCAATCTAACACTAATAATTCTCTTCACATTCCCGCCATTTGTCAAGGGCTTTCATAAACAGATGATACGAATGAATCGTAATAAAGCCCGGAGACCTATGAATATGCTCAGGCAACGGAATTGGTGTTCCATTGCCCGAGATCTCTTCCTAAGCTCCAGGCTTACAATTATTTCGTCATTATATTCGCATGCTTGCCGGGAAACAGTCGATCTATTACTCCACTTGCTTCCACACCTTTAATAACCATGAATAACATGATGGACTCTACCGGTAGCATAATAAACGCTTTCAGGGCTCTTAACGGAAGAATCGCCATAAAATTATAACCGTAAAGCATGGTCAACCAGTAAGTGTTTAACAACAAATGAATTAATACCAAATGCACCAGGTTCGCCGCGATAATTCTCTTCATGTTCAACGGTCTCTTATAGAGAATGGTTCCATAGATTAGTCCTGTGATCATAGCACTCAGGGTAAATCCAAAGAAGAAAGGACCTGCCGGTCTGACAATGAAGGTCAGGATGTCCAGTGCGGCTCCGTAGATCACTCCAACAACCGGTCCAAACAGGTAAAATACGAATTCATTGGGAAGGAAATTGAACCCCACCTTCAGAAAATCGCCTACCATAAACACTAAACTGCCTAACACAATTGACACCGCTCCTAACATTGCGATGAGGGTGATGCATCTTATGCTTTTTAATTCCTGATAAGATGCTTTGAAAAATGCTGTAAATTTGGTCATAAAAAAATTACCTCCTTTGCAGACCTTTTACTACAAGAAGAGATAAAATCAAACAAAATGAATGAAAGATCAATTCATTTATGATGAATAGAACATAAGATAATCGGGTTCTCCAATCATCATCACGCCTTATCCATATTTGATTACCTTACTGTAGCAGCGGGATGCGAATCATGTACCGCAAGATATCCTTTTCGTCCGGATGACAACTCCCTGTTCACCCAGCACTTAACGCACATGGTTCTACTCTGCTTCTATTTTTTTGTATCCTAAGTATATCATAGTATTCTGTATTTGCAAGAATAAATATTAATAAAAATATATGCAATAATGTATTTATTTTCATGTCTTATGTATAAATATCTAATACTATCATAAATATGGCTTCCTATCTGCAAGATTCTGACAAATCATAGTTTGTCATCCAGGCCGATCCGGATAGGAAGCCGCTTACCGCATTTTCTCTAATTACCGCATTCGATACTGATCTCATTGAATTTATCCAAAATGGCTTCTATCTTAATCGCTTGCTTTTCCTCGCCCGCTTTATCGATGACCATCTCACCCTGATGCATCATAATCAGTCTGCTGCCATACTCCACCGCATAACGAAGGTTGTGCGTTACCATAATGGTTGTGAGCTTCTTCTCCTTCACAACCTGATCCGTCAGTTTCATGATCAGCTCAGCTGTCTTTGGATCGAGGGCTGCCGTATGCTCATCCAGAATTAAGAATTCGATGGGTGTCATGGTCACCATCAGAAGCGCCATTGCCTGTCTTTGACCTCCGGAGAGGGAGCCTACTGCTACATGAAGCTTATCCTCGAGACCAAGATTTAGAGACCGCAATCTTTCTCTGTAGAATTCTACCCGCTTCTTATTGGTTCCTCTGGCAAGATTAAAGCTCTGACCCTTATTATCCGCCAATGACATGTTTTCCAGAATAGTCATGGATGGACAGGTACCCATAGCCGGATTCTGATAGACACGACCTATCCTTCTCTGCCTCATAAATTCTGGCATACCGGTGATATCCTCACCACCAATTCGAATCACTCCGCTGTCAACGGGAATACTTCCACAGATAATGTTAAGCATCGAGGTCTTACCGGAGCCGTTACTTCCTACGACGGACACAAACTCACCATCCGCTACTTTGAGGTTAAAGTCCTTGAACAGGCACATCTCATTGACTGTTCCGGGATTATAATATTTATTAATACGAATCAGCTCAATCATTGGATCTTACCCTCCTTTTACGCTCATTGCTCACCACCAGAATAATGAGGAATAATGCTGCCGTGATAAGCTTTAAATCAGAGGCAGTCATACCAACCCAAATAGCCAGAGCCACACACAGCTTATAAATGATCGAACCGGCAATTACTGCTGTTGTCGCTTTTATGAAGGTAAGTTGTTTAAATACATTGGTTCCGATAATTACACTGGCAAGCCCTATGACGATGGTTCCTGTACCGGAGGATATCTCAAAAAAGCCGCTCTTCTGGGTATAGATACTACCAGCCAAAGCAACAAAAGCATTCGCAATGGCCAGTCCGACAATCTTAACAAACCCTTTATCCTTCGCCAAAGAGGTTACCAGTGTATCATTATCTCCTACCGCTCTTAACAGATATCCGGACTTTGTCTTTAGATACACATCCAGCAGAAGTTTCATAATAACAACGATAACAAACAAAATCATCAGAGTTGCATAATCACTTAGTCCTTCGGGGATAACGCTATCCAGAAAAGAACTATCAAAGATTGTCTCCTTCGTAAAAATAGCAACATTGGCTTTGCCTGCGATCCTGAGGTTCAAGGAGTATAATGCTGTCATCATGATAATGCCGGAGAGGAGATCCCTTACCTTAAGCTTAACATGAATGAGTCCGGTTACAATTCCGGCACAGGCACCCAAGAGGAAGGCAATAAAGAGGGTGAGCATCGGAGGTACTCCTGCAATGATAAGGATCGCTGTTATTGCACCTCCAAGCGGAAAGGTTCCGTCTACGGACAGATCCGGAAAGTCCAGGATCTTATAGGTGATATAGACACCCATTGCCATGATCGCATAAAGTAGCCCTTCCTCCATAACACTGATAATAAATGATATAAGAAACCCCATCCTCTTACCTCCTAAAACAGAATATGTTGGCACTTATAAAAGGTAATCCTGCAGCCTCCAATTACAGTTTACAAGAACCAACTCTGTATTAAATCAAAATATTGTACATGATTTATTTATAATCAAATGCTTACTGAGCAATCTCACTGAACATTTCTTTTGCACTGCTAACCAGCTCTTGCGGAAGCGTAATTCCCAGGTTACCAGCAACTGCGGTATTCCCATAGAAGGATGCCTCTTCAATTACTTCAAAATTAATCTCACTGGCTTTCTTCTCACCCTTCAACACCTGTGCCGCCATCGCTCCGGTCTGCTTTCCAAGATCATAATAATCAAGACCAACGGTAGCCAGACATCCGATCTTCACTTGCTCTACTTCACTTCCGAATACCGGAATATTCTTCTCTGCCGCCTTCTCGAGGATGATCGGCAGGGAGCTTACAACCGTGTTATCGGTTAAGTTGTTGATACAGTCAACCTTGCCTAATAAATTATCGGCTGCCAACGGGATATCTGCTGATGTCGAGATACCGCTCTCAACAATCTCAAAGCCGTAATTACCGGCTGCCGCCTTATATTCCTCAATGGCGGATACCGAGTTAATCTCACTGGTGCTATACATAATTCCGATGGTCTTTGCTTCCGGTAAGATGGCACGGATCATCTCCAGCTGCTTCTCGACAGGAAGCTTATCACTGGTACCGGTTGTATTGCCATTCGGTGTTCCGTCTTCCTTCGCAAGCTCTGCTAAGATCGGATCCGTTACTGCGGTAAAAATAACCGGAATATTCGTATCCTTTGCCGCGCCTAATGCACTCTGCGCCATTGGTGTTGCAATCGCACAGATCAGGTCCACTTTGTTGGATACGAAGTTCTTGGCGATCTGTCCTGCTGTTCCGGTATCTGCCTGAGCATTCTCGAGTAATACCTCCAGGTTCTCACCTTCTACGTATCCTGCCTCAGCCAATCCTGCCAGAAATCCCTCTCTACAGTTATCCAGAGAACCATGTTCAGCAAACTGTCCGATTCCAATTGTTATCTTTCCATCACTCTTTGCCCCACAACCTACCATCATACTCATCGCGAATGCGATGACCAATACCACTACCACTAATTTCTTCATACGAATCCTCCAATTCTGCCGTTATTTACGGCTATCAATAAAATTATTACAGGAATTAGCGCCATGCAAAGACATGATAATCGTCTTCACAAAAGCAATGTTCGTTCTCGCCATTCGTGGATAGTCAAGGGTGGTGATTGATATCAGGGTATAAAAAAAGTCCCAAGTATAATATATACTTGAGACGAATAATATCCGCGGTACCACTCAAATTGACTTAAGAAAAAGATGATTACTTTTTGCTTATGTCCACTTATCTTCATATACGAACTATATATGCCATGTTGATAACGGTTATGGTTTCCGTCAACGCCTACTATGAGTTCGGGTTGCCCTCAAAAGCCCATTCAGCTAAAAACTCCATGCCGCAATCACACCACCTGCGACTCTCTGAAATGTCGTACTAAAGCTTACTCTTCTTTCTCAACGGTTTCGCTTATTAATGTGTTCATATTAATACCTCAGTATTAATTTGTCAATACTTTATTTCAAAAAAGTGTAATGCTGTAAAGCAATACCATAATGACATATGTTAGCCGATACGAATAAATCATTATCATCTGCAGACACTATCAGAAACGAGAAAGGAGTGCATCAATATGAGCAATAGCAAAGATACCTCATCCAAAAAGCAAGGCAAGAGTAGCGTTACCAATGATTATAAATACAGCCCCAGAGTCGAGAATCCGAATCCCAAATCTAAATCTACCACAGATAAAAGGCCCTCTTCCGGCAATATCAGAGGAGTATAAACAAAAGGAGTCATGCTACGTGAGCTTTTAGTAAACCCCGATCAATTGACCGGGGTTTTGTTTTAATTTTAAATAAATTCTTCTTAGCATTTATTGAAGTCAGCCGGAAATGCCGGATTGATTGCATAGAAGTTCCTGGAGTCAAGTTCATCCTGAATGATACGGAGCGCTTCACCGAATCTCTGGAAATGAACGATTTCTCTCTCTCTTAAGAACTTGATCGGGTCACATACTTCCTGATCATGCACAAGACGAAGAATGTTGTCGTAGGTCGTTCTTGCCTTCTGCTCTGCTGCCATATCCTCCACTAAATCAGTGATCGGATCTCCCTTGCTCTGGAAGAAGGTAGAGGTAAACGGTACCCCGCCTGCAGATTGTGGCCACAATCCAAGGGTATGATCCACATAATACTTCTCAAATCCACCCTCCATAATTTCAGCAGGGGTAAGATCCTTCGTTAACTGATGAACAATCGCACTTACCATCTCCATATGAGCAAGTTCTTCTGTTCCGATATCAGTTAAAATACCACATACCTTTCTGTTCGGCATTGAATAGCGCTGTGACAGGTAACGCATTGATGCTGCTAATTCTCCGTCCGGACCACCGAATTGGCTCATGATTACCTGCGCTAATCTCGGATTTCTCTCTGTTATACATACCGGGTGCTGTAATCTCTTTTCATAACTCCACATACTCTAGCGCACTCCTTCCCATGGCCATGGTTCATCCACCCAGGTCCAACGATTATCTACTTCTACATGATAGGACTCAATCGGTCCATAGCATTTGGTATATTCATGCATTGCTTCATTTCTTACCTTGGATATTCTGGTCCAATAATCTAAAGCGGCTCTGTCTGTGGGATGAGTATCCAGGAATAATCTGAGTTCATCGCAGACAAAGCTGGTAGCTGTTATGCATGCAAATAATTTCTCTCTGTTATTTCCGTCCATCCTATTTACAGCCCCTTCCATACCAATCTAGGTCAAGCTCCTTAAAAAGTGTTCCATTTGCCAAAGCCTGGAATTCATTATCATATAAATTCCGAAAACGCTGCCAGGGTACATAGCACATACCAATCGGGAAACGCTCCTGATTGTCATCAAAGCCGTTTCTTTCGTACATATCCTCCGGTACATATCCGCTAACAACATCGCCACATACAGGTTCCACCGACTTGTAGGGGGCTCCGCCTCTGTTATAGCCGTTGTTGTTCCCCGTCATGCCACGATACATCCGTCTATCCATAAAACTAGACTCTCCTTTCGAATACATTCATTTTCGCGAGCAACATGCTATTTGTTTGTTGTTCTATACATATTATGAAGTAGGGACAATTCTGTGCCTGTATAGAATCGTTTCTAGGCAGGATAACGTTCATTTTTCCAAGCAGAGGTTATGTTCAACGGAAGAAACATGCTTCGCGAGTTTCTATAAAGCCTGTTTTAGGCATTACTCGCAGGTGTGTGTTCACATTGCTACTATGCTTACGCACAAAAATAGCCTAATATCCGGATTATAATTATCGAGATCTTAGGCTATCCCTATTTATTTTATGACATCATTCCGACTCTACAAAAGTTTCATTATTTCATATTGAGAATTTAAGATAGTCCAAAGCTGTGGATTATAAAGCATGACATTCCATATTCCGGTACCGTTCAATGAGAATTCGTTGATCAGATCATTCAGGGCATCGATACTCCTTGCATCCACAAACCAGACTATATGCTGTTGAGGTACACCGACAGATAGCTGATTATAATAAAAATATGGGGTTAGTGACGGTTCATCAAACTGAATAATGGACCCGGTATCATAAGCCAGACGCATCGCCGCTTCTACCGATATCGAAATGGCACTCGATCTATCCGGAATATAGGGTAGTGACCAGTCATATCCTATGAGCGGCTTGCCGATCATCATTTTTTCAACGGGTACCAGCTTTGACACATAGCTCACTAAGGCACGAATATTATTAATGTCGCTGACCGGTGATGGTGGACCATAATTGGTACCCCAAAAAAACTTCAGAAAAATGATTGCATTAATATAATCGTTGAATACTGAATAATCGACCAGCTCGTTTATTTCCTGCTCATCCTGTTTCATGTTATTATAATTTATAGTGATAAAGAACAAAAAACCTTCCTGCCACAGTCGGTCCGATATTCTTTTCACCATGTTCAGGTATAGTGACTGACTGTTTTTATTAAGGTAATTAAAGACCATATTGAGTCCGTAATAGCTCTTACTTTTTATTATACTAATTATTTGATTGATTAATTTATCCTGATACTCAGCACTAAGTAATAGGTTAAAGGAGATCTCAACATTCGGTTCACCCAGCTGTGACAAGGAGGTCAGCATCAGAAGCGGAATAACACCGAAATCGATTGCCGTCTGAACAATTTCTACATCGTTATGATATATGATTATCTCGCCTTTATCTACTATGGTATAGTTAAAGACAGAAAGGTAGGTTAGGTTGGTAAGGTTTTTAATAAGAGTGTCACGTCTGACATAGGGATAAGTAAAACCATTTGTAGTGATATCTCTTACCGTAGGGTAGCTAATGATGATTGTCTCCCCGGGATAGATATATTCTCTCTCTGTAAGATAAGGATTGTTTCGCAGGATCTTCATGAGAGGGACTTGATACATATCGGCGATACCTTGAAGGGTATCTCCTTCTTGCACATTATGCGTCTGAGACGGATATGCAATTACCAAAGCCTGCCCTATGGTTAGTTCAAACGGATATTCCAACCCATTATTCATCACTAATCTATTAACCGATACTCCAAACTTATCAGAGATAGAATAAATATTATCTCCTGGCTGAACGATGTAAATTTCCATGCGATATCCTTTATTCTTCTCATTACTAACAATATATGAAAGTACCACTTTTTTATTTACACGGAGAAAGATCCTATTTATGTTCAAATTGGTATGAAACCAGAAATCCTTTCAGATTAACTTAATGATATCAAATTGAGAATTAATTGAGGTCCATAGTTGAGGATAATAAAACATCAGATTCCAAATTCCGCTTCCCCGAAGCGAATACTCCTTAACAATCTCATTAATTCCTACGATACTCCTAACATCGATGAACCAAACGATATGTTGAACGGGAATTCCAATGATCTGATTATAATAGAAATATGGAGTCTGCGAAATCTCATCAAATTGTATTACTGCGCCCGCTTCATCAGCCAATTCTAATACCGCGTTTATTGTCATTGAGGTTGCAGCGGTTCTCCCCTGTATATACGGCAGTTGCCAATCGTATCCGAAGATCGGATTGCCGGCAACAACTTTATCCGGCGGTACACTCTGCGTTACGTAATCGATCAGTTCTCTGATATTGTTGTTGCTAATGATCGGTGCGGGTGGATCAAAGTTCGTACCCCATATAAACTTTAAGAATATAATTTCGTTTACATAAGAGGCGAAAGCACCATAGTCAATCGGTTCTATCGTGAGCTCCCCATTATTTACCTGTTGCTCGTAATTAATCGTAAGAATGAAAAGTAGCCCCTCCCGCTTCAACCGTTCTGAGACCTTCCTTACAAAACTCAGGTATAAGGGCTGACTGTTACGATTCAAAAAATTGAACACCATATTGATACCATAGTAGCCTTTGGTCTTTATTATCTCAACAAATTGATTAATATTCCGATCCTGAGCTTCTTCATTTAACAGTATATTAAATGCGATCTCTACATTCGGTTCTCCAAGCTGTGTCGAGGTTGTGATCATCAAAAGGGGAATCACACCATATTCCAGTGCGGTACGGATTAACTCCGTATCATCACGATATTGTATAATCTCACCTTCCTCCGATGCCGTGTAATTAAAAACAGACAAATATGTCAAGTTAGGCAGTACTCTCTTCAATATCTCAGTCTTAATAAAGGTGAAAACATACCCATTCGTTGTAACACTCCCATTCGTATCATAGCTTATAATCAGGGACTCACCGGCATAAATGTACTCTCTTCCAGCGAGAAATGGATTATTTCTTAATATCTGCATAGTAGATACCTGGTACTGATCTGCTATACTTTGTATGGAATCACCCTCCTGTACAATATATGTTTCCTTCGGATATGCTATGATTAAAGCCTGACCAACGATCAAGCGAACAGGGGTTGCGAATCCATTATCTTGTATAAGCCGTTCGACAGGAACACCAAAGCGTTCGGCTATGCCTTCTATTGTATCTCCTTCTTGTACAACATATATATCCATAGCTGGCCCCTAGATTATTTATCATAATAATATATGTGATAAGTATATAATTATTTATAATTCAAGGTTGATTTATAGCTTAATATTTCAAAGCGAAGAGCCAATGTCGGATTGTAACAAAATTTGGGTCTTTCATGTTGAATAAGCATATTAATGAACTGCAAAACATTGACAATGATACTCTTTTACTATATATTTTAGTTATAACCAGCGTTTAATACGTGCCAAAAGGGAGCGTTAACATGTATCATTTTATTATTAATCCAAAATCCAGTTCCGGAAGGGGAATCCGCTTTTGGTGGATCGTTAAGGATGAACTGGATAAGCAGAAAATCGAATACACTGCTGTCTTTACGAAACATCCGGGACATGCTACGGAGCTTGCGAAGCAGATCTGTGAAGAAAATACAGGCATCAAAAACCTTGTTATATTAGGCGGTGATGGTACTGTGAATGAAGTAATCAATGGTATAGAGCATTATGACGAGGTATTGCTTGGGTATATCCCCTCCGGTTCCAGCAACGATTTAGCAAGAAGTCTAGGGATACCAAAGGATCCCTTGGAGGCTTTATCACATATACTGAAACCTACTAAGTTCAAATATCTGGATCATGGACAAATTACATTTCTGGACAAAGACCAGACACCGAGAAAGTTCTCCTGCTCCAGCGGGATTGGCTACGATGCAGCCGTATGCCTTGAGGTTCAGGAATCCCCTCTTAAGAAAAGCTTAAACCGTTTTGGCGCTGGCAAATTTGTCTATATAGCCATTGCAATCAAGCAGGTTCTTACTGCGCCACAGATGAATGCAACCATAACTCTGGATGGCATTTCAACGGAGAGCTATAAAAAGGTACTTCTGATCTCCAATATGATACACAAATATGAAGGTGGCGGACTTCTTATGGCTCCGGATGCTGACCCTACCGATGGGAAGCTAACGGTCACCTTAGTTCACGGTTTAAGTAAGGCTAAGGTTTTCGTACTCCTTCCTACCATATTTACCGGTAAACATGTTAAATATAAAGGTGTGGAAACGTTCCACTGCTCACAGATAGAGATTCAGACCGATATCAATTCTGCGGTTCATACGGACGGCGAGGTTCCTTCTGTATGCTCCCACATCAAGGTTGACTGCATACACGAACAGATACGAATGATTCTATAATGAAAGCTGGTGTTAAGATGCAACGAAGAACCAATATTCAAGTTTCATCCTTAATTATTCTCTTAAGCATTATTACGATTTTAATTCAATTTGTAGTATATTATTTTTTTGCGGCTTTTTATGTAATCTGGGGTATCGCAATTTTAATGACCTTACTATGCTGCCATATTCTATTGGAGCAGACCTCCACCTATGAAGTCTGCTTTAATTATTCCTCCTTGATCCTGTTCATGAGCTTTCTTATTACGCTTCTCTCGTATCTCGGAGAGGATCAATCCTTCCTTCCGTACACCGGTAACATGCTGGCTGTCGGCATTATCAATTGGCTCATTCCCTGCCTGTATTGTTTCTTGCGCAATATGCTGGATTACAGTACACGCTTTGAGGATTACAACATCTTCTATCGTAATCATAGCCTGCTTTTCTTTCTGATTTATCTAGGCATTATGCTATACGGTATGTTTGTTGAAAGTGCTTTCCCCATTGCTTATCGTGGAGCATTAGCTTCCGCCAATATAATTCCCTTCGAGGCAATTACGATATTAATTGAAGATTATCTCTACGGTATTATCCCTTTAAGTGACGTAATGGTATATCTGCTGATACGGATCCTGATCTTCATACCATATGGCTTCCAGATGACCTTAGTGTTACGAAGACAATCTCGGTTGCTACGATTTATCGTTCTTCTCCTTCCTCCGATCGTCTTAGAGATTGTACAGTATTTCGTCATCTCCAATCGTTGCGATATCGACGATGTGATATATGCTATCATCGGAGGCGTTCTGGGTTCCATCCTGTTCTACCTGTGCAATCTGATCTTCCGTGCTTTTACAGGTAAGAATTTTCTCGCCACAGAGACGGATTATCCTTTTGCGAACAGTCGCATCCATTTTTAGAAAAATCGAAGTACATAAAATAAGGCTGTTATCCAAGAACAAATCGTTGGCAAGGTAAGGGTAACAGGCGTCCCATACCGTATAATCTCTTTAATTGAGATCATACGGTTCGCGTGCGCGTTCGCATATGTACAAGCAAGCTTGTATATGCTCACTTTGCTTTCGCGCAAATGCACTGTTTGACGGACAGATTACTGTTTTGTAAGACAATAGCAAACATTTTTGTTTGATAAAATGGCTTACAAAATAGTAAAATGTCCGTCAACCTGTGTGTGAGGGATGCTGTTATCCTTACCTTATGCCAACAAGTATTTTGATTACAGCCTCTTTTTATTTATTTTTCTTTCCAAAAATTATCAAGGACGCTCTTCATCGTATTCAGATTCACCGTCACATTCGGATACCATTCTCTGGGAAAGAGGTTGTAGTATTGCTTCTGGTTAAATCGCTCATCCAATAGTAATATTGCTCCGCGATCCTCCTTGGTACGGATTACTCTGCCGGCTGACTGTAACACCTTGTTCATTCCGGAATAGAGATAGGCATAATCAAAACCATTCCCATTCTTTTCGTCAAAATAACCGCGGAACAACTCCCGTTCATTACATACCATCGGTAGTCCCGTCCCAACAATAATTGCTCCGATCAGTCGATTGTTCTTCAGATCAATTCCCTCACTAAAGATTCCACCCATTACGCAGAAGCCGATACGGCTGCTCACCGGATCCTCTACAAATTCCTCCAGAAATAGCTCCTTCTCTGCCTCTGTCATACTATTACTCTGAACGACCAGGCCCTCCAACTCATCTCCGGCCAGCTCCGCTACTGTCTGAAGCAATTGATAGGAAGGAAAGAAAACCATGTAATTTCCGGTTCTTGCACCGGTAAAATCCTTGATATAGTCCAGGATTCTCTCATACTCTCTCTCGTTCCTCCTGGTATACTTCGTACTGACATCCGTCCCTATCATGATCAAACGATTCTCAGTCAGGAAGGAAGAAGGTGCATAGACTGCATAATCCTCTTTCTTACCACCCAGCTGTTCCATATAGTAATTAATCGGCAGCAGTGTCGCAGAGAATAACACGGTACTCCGCCCTCTATCCATGCAGTTCTGCAGATTCCTGGAAGGATCCATACATTGCAGCTTAAGGCGAAATTGATCCTCCTCATAATCGGTATAAATGGTATAGTTATCATCATGGATCTCATACATATTCAGAAAATGTCTGATGTCCATATATAGTCTGACAATCTCTTCTTTGCCTTCTGTGATAAAGCCCTCCTGAAGAAATATCTCATATTCGGCCATCAGGCTGAGCAGATGCATTACAAATCCGTCCACATTATCTAATACCTCAAACTCATCACAGTCCCTGCGCAGCTTCAGAAGATCATTGTTACAATGCTCGATCAGCTTGGACAGCTTGGCACTCTTATCCTTGATCAACCGCTTAACCTGAAGGAAGTCATCCTTATACAGAGCAGCACTGTACATCTCTCTGGCACGATCCACCAGGTTATGTGCCTCGTCGATAAGAAATACGTAATCCGATGGTTTCTCATTCATGAAAAAGCGCCTCAGGTACACATTGGGGTCAAAGACATAATTATAATCACAAATGATAGCATCAGACCACAGAGTAACATCAAGCCCCATCTCAAAGGGGCATACACAGTGTTTCTCGGCATAAGAGATAACATCATCTCTGGAGATGTCATTTACATGGGTTAACAAATCATATACCGCATCATTCACACGGTCAAAATAACCCTTTGCTCTGGGGCAAGCACCCGGATTACAATCCGGCTTGTCCAGAATACAGACCTTTTCCTTCGCTGTAATCGTCACCACTTTAAGCGGAAGACCATGATCACTTAGTATCCGAAAGGTATCCTCTGCAACGGTTCTTGTTATTGTCTTTGCTGTCAGATAGAAGATTTTCTCTACAAGTCCTTCCCCCATGGCCTTCACCGTAGGAAATACGGTAGAGATGGTCTTACCAACTCCGGTGGGTGCTTCGATGAACAGCTTTTTCTTCCTAAGGATGGTTTTATAGACACCGGTAACCAGCTCCTTCTGCCCCTCCCGGTATAGGAACGGGAAATCCATAGCCTTGATCGCGCTATTTCTTTTCTCGGTCCATTTGATCTGCCAGGAAGCCCATTTTGCATACTCTTCCACCAAATGCTTGAACCAGATGCTAAGCTCCTCATAAGTTAACGTCTCTTCAAAATACCTTACATTCTCTGTTTCCAGATTGCAGTAGGTCAGACGAATCCCGATGCGGGAGTGCTCATATTTGGTTGCATAGATATAGGCGTAACACATTGCCTGAGCCCGGTGTACTCCAACCGGCTCTGTCAAGTGAGACAACTCCATATACACACCCTTTATCTCATCTATTATAATCTCCGGAGGATTCGCTTCCTCTTCTTCGAAGATTAGTATTGAAAAGTCCTCCATAATTGAATTGCTGTTATTAATAATTCCGTCCGCTCTTCCCTCAATGGTTAACTCAAAGGTGATGTCCCCACCGGTAACCGGAACGGTAATACTGAGCGGAACCTCTGCTGTATAATTGGCCCCCATCTGCTTCTGCAGCTTACGATGCATTCTTCCTCCCGCTTGCATTGCATCCGCATCACTTCTTCCTCTTGTATTATCAAGGTCACCGGAGCAGAGTATAAACTCTACCAGATTTCGAACCGATATTTTTATATTTCTTATCTCTTCCATCATCATCACCAGTCTTCATTAGTCGTATTGAACAAATACGGAATGTTTTTGTATCTTAGGTCATATTTACCTAAGATACAAAAAAGCATCTTAAAACTATAATCCTTTTAAGATGCTCCTATTTACTATATTATATCATATCACTACAATACTGCCAAGCAAAACAAAACATTTGTTTGATTACTGTCCTGCTTAATTCTTTTAAAATTAGTTTTAGTGCTTGCATTTTTTACCTCAATCTGGTACATTCTACTTATATTCCTATACTAATTATTGTTAGGAATTAACAAGTTGAATTCATGGTCATTGAATATTGTTTGTCATTCAGTCTTAAATGAATTTACTTGCCAAGCATTTACGTACAGAGTCATTCTGTCGTAGGCCATTAATTAAAAAAGTGAGGTAGTATTATGGGTGAGCATAATCACGGAAACGGTTGCGGCTGCGGTCACGATCACGAGCACGAGCATGATTCAATTACATTATCTTTAGATGACGGTACGGAAATTAATTGCATCGTATTAGATATTTTCACAGTAGATAACAAGGAGTATATCGCATTACAACCGGAAGAAGGCGAAGCAGAGGATGATAACGTATTCTTATATCGCTTTATCCAGGAAGGCGATGACGAGCCTCAACTTCTCAACATCGATGATGATGATGAATTTGAAGCAGTAGCCGATGCATTTGAGGAATTATTAGACTCTGAAGAGTATGATGAGATGTTTGATGATGAGTTGGATGATCTCGAAGAATCAGAAGAAGAATAATTAGATTTCCATGATTTTAAAAGACTGTTAATGAAATTCCTCCGAAAGGGTATCCATAGCCTTCGGTCGCATTTCATCAACAGTCTTTTCATTTGCAATTCGCATAGGGTGTTTCTTATGTTTTATCCGTAGTACGTATTTCATCAATAAATCGTGACCACTGGGTCGTCTTATTATAACGTTCCTTTGCGCTGAAGATATACAGGTACTCCCTCGCTCTGGTCATAGCCACATAGAATAACCGCCGTTCCTCCTCCAGATCCGCCTCCAGTACAGCCTTCTTATGCGGAGTAATTCCTTCATTGGCATCTATGATAAACACAGCACGGTATTCCAGTCCTTTCGAGCTGTGCATGGTTGCTATCGTTATACTGTCCGTCCTGTGCTTCTGACTTTCTGCCGCCTGCTTCTTCAGCTCCTCCCGGTACGCTTCCATATGCTCGAACCATTCCTCATACTTCTTAAAGCCTCGTGCACTCTCCTGCAGCTCGTCCAGAATATCCAGAAGCTCATCTTCCTTAATCTTGCGATACTCGGCATACTCCTTCAGATAATCCTCATAACCAATCCCTCTTCGAATATAATTCACAGCCGCATAGGGATTCATGCCATCCAGAATCCCCAGATCATACTCAAACTGTGTCAGCCTCTCCAGCATCCAGTTCTTGTCCTCATAATAAGCCTTCACATCCTCAAAGTCTACCTCCGGACAATCGAAGCTCTCCCGATTGACATACCTCTTGGGGCGATTGATAATCTGTAGATATAAGCTGCGATCCGTTCGCCCCATTGCAATCTTTATATAGGCGATAATATCTGCAGCAATCCAATGATCGAAGAGATTTGGCAGATTATCCTTCATCGTAAAGGGAATATTGAATTCCATCAGCTTATGTAATAAGGCGCCTGATCCCAAAGTGGTTCTTAGCAGGATAGCCATCTTTGACAGGGCGATACCCTCACGACTAAGAATACGGATCTCTTCGGCAACGTTACGATTTTCTTCGGCCAGTGTATTAAAATGCTTAATTACTATCTCTCGATCCGCATGAAGCATCGGATTAATCTGCTTCAGGAAGCGATGCTCATTATGGCTGATCAGTCTTCCGGCCGCATGAAGGATGGAGGGAACGCTTCGATAATTCTTATCAAGATAGACCCTCTTACAATCCGGGTAATCCATCGGAAAATTCAACATAATCTCCGGCTTCGCCCCTCGAAAACGATAGATGGATTGGTCATCATCTCCTACGATAAACAAGTTATTCTGCGGGAGAGCCAGCATTCGAACAATATCATATTGAACCAAATTGATATCCTGAAATTCATCGATTAAAATGTAACAGAACTTATTCTGCCATAGCTTCAGAATATCAGCACGCTGTGAAAGAAGCTCATAGCTTAACAGTAGCATATCATCAAAATCGATTAACTTTGACTTAGAAAGCCTTTGATTATATTCACTATATATACTACGAAACACCTCATCCGCACAGCTGATGGAATAGTAATTGGCAATATCCATTCGGCTCCCTTTTACCAGACTAATCTCCGAGAAAAGATCCGAGATGAATTCCTTCTCATCATCATATTCCAAGCCATGATGATGTATAATCTCCTTCATATACTGATACTTAATATCCTCTCTGGCGATGTTGTTGGCATCCAGATGATATGCATACCGCAGCATGGTAAAAAAGACCGCATGAAAGGTACCGAAATTAACCTTTGTCTGTCTAGCTCCGGTCATTCTTAGAAAGCGCTCTTTCATCTCGTTGGCTGCGGCCTTGGTGAAGGTAATCACCAAAATCTGCTCCTCCGGAACCTTCTCCTGCTCGATCAGATATCTTGTACGTTCTGTAATAACCAGTGTTTTACCGGAACCCGGACCGGCAAGAACCAGCATTGGTCCATCCTTATGAAGCACCGCTTGCTGCTGTGCCTGATTCATCTGAATATTCATAGATATACCTTTCTTATTAACGAAAACTATGGATTACTTGAAGATTGTACGATAAAGATTGATTCCAGATCGATGATAGAGGGAAAAGAAATAATAGCAATCTGTATGGAATATTCTCCATAAGGATCATATCCCATACAGATCAAATCTACATTTTATACACTAAGAAGTTCAATTGCCTTCTTAATTCTGTAAAGGCTTTCCTCCTTGCCAAGGATGCTCATAATCTCATAGGCTCCACCCGGTGTTGACTGCTTACCGGAGACTGCTGTTCTAACCGGCCATAAACCTTGACCGTTCTTGATACCCTGCTCTGCGATATAAGACATAATAACACGTTCAATCTCTGCTTCGCTATAATCCTCCAGAGCCTCAAACTCCGGCAATAGATCCTGCAATACCTTAAGAGAGCTTTGTGCATCAGTCTTCATCTTCTTATGAGTGTACATCTCTATATCATACTCAGGAAGCTCTTCAAAGAAATCGATGATCTCCTTAATATCCACCAAAGTCTCAATACGGGTCTTAACCAGAGCTGCAATCCTGCTGGTATCAAGATCCTTCTTCACAACCTCTGTGATATATGGCAGAGCAAGTTGATAGTACTTATCAAAGTCCATATTCTTTAGGTATTCACCGTTCATCCAACGTAGCTTTACAATATCAAATACAGCAGGAGCCTTATTGATATGAGTATAATCAAACTCCTTAATCAACTCCTCCAAAGACATGATCTCTGTATTATTGGAAGAGCTCCAACCGAGAAGAGCTACAAAATTGATAATCGCTTCTGATACAAAGCCTTGCTCCAGCAGATCCTCATAGGAGGAATGACCACTGCGCTTACTCAATTTCTTATGCTCTTCATTGGTAATCAGGGGAAGATGAACATATACCGGCTCCTCCCAGCCAAAATCCTGGTATAATCTTGTATATTTGGGTGTTGAGGAAAGATATTCATTTCCTCTTACCACATGGCTGATTTTCATCATGTGATCATCAATAACATTAGCAAAGTTATAGGTAGGGAAACCATCGGACTTGATTAATATCATATCATCCAGCTCATCATTATCTACTGTAATATCACCAAAGATTGCATCATGAAAGGTTGTAGAGCCTTCAGTAGGATTATTCTGGCGAATAACATAAGGAAGTCCAGCCGCCAGCTTTGCCTCTACTTCCTCCTTGGATAAATGAAGACAATGCTTATCATACTTGATGATCTCCTTTACTTCCTTGGTCTCTTCTTCCTCCTCCTCTGAGGTATTTCCAACCGCAGTCTTTAAGGAGGCGAGACGCTCCTTGGTACAGAAGCAATAATAGGCTGCTCCCTTCTCTACCAGCTCCTTCGCATACTCCAGATAGATTCCGCTTGCCTGACGTTCACTCTGAACATAGGGACCATAACCGCCATCCTTATCCGGCCCTTCATCATGAATTAATCCCGTACCCTGTATGGTACGGTAGATAATATCAACAGCTCCTTCCACAAGGCGCTCCTGATCCGTGTCCTCTATACGAAGTATGAAGGTTCCTCCTTCATGCTTCGCGATTAAATACTCATATAATGCTGTTCGTAGATTACCTACATGCATCCTTCCGGTAGGGCTGGGTGCAAATCTGGTTCTAATCGTGCTCATCTTGTTCTTCCTCTCATCCTGGTTTATTTTTGCAGATTATTAATCATGTTATTATAATAGGTGTTAAAATCAAAGGTTCCGTTCATTATTTCTTTATAATAAAGACTTGAGAATGCCATTAATGCAATCATGATAAAAACTATCATAATTCCGACAAAGATCAAGGTTACCCTTGCCCAGTTCTTCTTGGTGGCAGGGGTCTTATTACTGAATGCCCAAAAAAGCAGAAGTGCGATAAAACCAATCCAGCCGAAATAAGGGATAAATAATAACGCTCCCAGGATCGAATAGGTTCCAAGCCAACTCATAAAGCCCATCGGCTTCTCCGGAATTCCGGTCTGGCTCACCAGCATTTGATTTGGTTCATTCATCCGGAACGCTTCCTTCTGTACTCCCGGTATATGATAAAACGGTTGACCTGCCTCAGGCCTGGCCGCCTGCGACGGTTCTCGAAAGGAGGCTCCGCAATATTCACAAAAATTTGCTGCTTCATTCTGTATCTGTCTTCCACAGTTATAACATATCATTGGTTTTCACCTCGATTTCTATTGTTTTTCTATTATAACACATTTCCTTTAAAAATCAATTATTCATTCAACCGACGAATCGAAGCAGGTGCCAATGGTCAGCTCATTAACGGCACCTGCTTCTGTCTTTATTATATGAATGTTCTAACCAGCTACTTTTAGCCCTCTGTCTTCATTGCTTCAATTGCACTAATCTTGGTAGCACGTCTTGCAGGGAAATAACCTGATGCAAGACCAACTGCCACGGATATGGCCAATGCAGCGAAGGGCAGATAGATCGGTATGATAGAAAATTTCGTGTTTGTCATATCATACATATAATTACCGGACATAAGAGCTCCGAATACCGGTGCTCCAAATTTATTGATCAAGAAGGAAGACAAATAACCAAGAGCAATCCCGATAAACCCTCCAAACAAGCCGATGATTGCCGCTTCCAGAAGAAATAATTTTCGGATGTCTGTTACAATACATCCGAGAACCTTCATGATACCGATTTCCTTGGTACGCTCATAGATAGACATAACCATGGTATTGGCAATACTGATCGCGGATACTACCATTGCAACTGCACCTAAGGCACCGAGTACCATCTGTAACGTCTTGGAAGCTTCCTGCAACGGTTTTAGATATTGCATCATGCTATAGGATTGGAAACCAAGCTTTTCGATCTCTTCCTGTACCTTGATGACATTATCGATATTATCAACATTTAGTTTGATCTGCTGATACTCTTCAATCGATCTCATTGCTTTCTTACGGTCTTCAAGTGATAAGGTATTCGTATACTTACGATAAAGCTGCTTGAAATATTTCAGATCCATATAAGTATTATAATCATATTCGCTATTCGTCTTTTCCATCTTAGCAATATTCTTCAAGGGAAGGCTGAACTCTTTTTTCTTCTCGTTTACCGGAAATTCGTTAAACTTGAGTACCACCTTATCCTTCTGAAGGTCAACCTGTACCGGATGATACCCTCTGGAATTCGGGTCATAGAACTCATAGGGCATATCCGATCCGAAAACTATCTGAGTATTATCTTCGGCAGACGGATAAGTACCATAAGCTAATGCCGGGAAATCAAAGGCCTCGAAGGTATCCAACTCCATGGCTGTAATGTAGATCCAACCCATGTATTTGCCGCTATATAGGCTTGCATTCTTCTGGATGACCGGAGAGGCAGCTTTTACATGCTCAATTTGACGGATCTGCTCAACCAGCCTGTCATCCAGCTTCTGCTCCTTCATATCAATCCAGTTACCATCTTCATCAGTGATATCCGCATAAGTATTCACGGTAATTGTAGTCAGTCCCCCTTGCTGCATAACTTGAGACTCAAAGTTATTCTCCATACCATAACCGATGGATCTCATTATGATGATGGATAAGGAACCGATTACAACACCCAGTACTGTCAGTACTGTTCTTGCTTTTCTACGGGACAGATTACGAAGTCCCATTTTAAACAAATCGCTAATCCTCATATAACTCAATTCCTTTTTTAATCTTTCTCTTTGCTAAGAGAACACCTAAGGCTACACTCACTGCAAGAACTACAGTCGAGATACCGATTACAAAAGGCCAAGAGGATAACAGTGGGTCCTTCACTCCTGTTCCCATGGCATCAACCACCATGCCCTCTTCTGTAGGCATTCCTGCATCAAATCCAGGTTCACTTACCGCCACCTCTGATTTTGCTAACAACATTCCATTTACTGTAAATATTTCCATTTTAATCCTCCATCCTCAACGCCTACCCAGATTAGATTTCTTCCTGTTCCTTTTTACGAAGCTTTGCTTTGTATACACTGATAATGACCTTTCTTGTCACAGGAATAAATACCGCTACAATAACAAGCTGTAGAATAATAAATAACCATACAGGTAATATTGCCTTCTTTGCCACGGGCATCTCGGGGTTGAACACTTCACCGGCTCCGCCATTCTCCATACCCGGATCAAATACAGTGGCCGGCATTACTTCGGCCTGAAATTCTTTTGTAAATTCTATTTTATCTCCGTTACTGTCTTCAAAGGTTATTCTCAGCAAACCATTTGCTGTTCCTTCTATATTCGGAATTACATCGAACTCGGCTAAGCCCGAGCTACCTGCAGCAACATTTCCAAGGAAATACATGTTACCGTCTGCTTTCGTAAAATCACCTTCTACCGTTGCAATAACATTATTTAGTGGTGATCTTCCCATATTATAAAACTCGAAGGATAGAGATGCCGTATTACCGGCTACCACATTACCATCCCAAGAATAAACATTCACATAGTCAACAACCGGTCTTGAATTCTCGACCGCCTGAAGATTAAGTTCCTCCGTTCTCTTCTCACCAACCTCACCGGTCTCCGGATTCGGTTTAATACCCTCATACTCATATTCGATGGTAAGCTTTAAGGGATATGCTTTTGTACTTGCATCCGCCTTTACCTTCAGCTCAACACTTTGCTGTACCGACTCCCCGGGGGCAATCTTACTGATAAAGAAGCTGTTACTGCCCTGAGTTACCGAGAAGATATTATCTGCCTGTGTTAAGGTCACTGTGATGTTCTTTGCAGATATCGATGAATGCGTATTATAGATATCAAAAGTGAAATTAAAGGTTTCGCCTGCCCTTAATTCCTCGACATCCGTAACATACTTACTGATGATCAGCTTCGGCTTGCTGTTGCTTCCCAGGTCGTTAATAACATTACGAATCGGAATGACAACAGGATCAAGCGTTGTATTACCGGAATAGCTGTATTTCACGGAAAGATTGTTCAGTCCCTCTGCGATAGCATCGGATACCTTTAAAGAGATTGAAACCTTCTTCGTCTTGCCTGCCTCAATCTTATCTACTAATATGTATGGCTCGGAACTGGTCGGTATAAAGGTACTGCCATCCAGCCCGGGAAGTGAGATCTTGACATCGGTAATATCAGAACGACTGTCATTCTTAAGATCAAAGGATACTACCATGTTATCACCGGCGATCGGTTGTTCGGGAGTCTGTCTTACATTGCTCAGAATTAGGCTTGAGCTTGAAGCTCCGCCGGCAATCTCAGGATATATTGCAATGGTAGCTGTATATTTATTGTTATTGTTATCCTCATAATTCAAAACCAGATTAACCTTCTTGTTGCCTCCGGTTGCCTGGCTGGATACCTTCAACGGGACTGCTACTTCTTTCTTGGCATCTGCCTTGATACCGCCTACATCGATACTGTCCGTAAAATAATTCTTATAGAATCCGTCGGAGCCGGTGGTTGCATCATCTATTTTAATTGTTACACTGTCTGCTTTTACTCCGCCATAATTTCTGATCACAGCCTTTACGGTCACATTTGCTCCCGGCTTAAGATCACCGTCATAGGTTACGCTGTCAATCATCAACTCCGGAGCATTTTCATCCTTCTTCACATCTACATAAATCTGATGTACGTCAGTACCTTTCACTCCGTCTGTATCCTTATATTCAAAGGTTGCGGTTAATGTCTTTAAACCTGCCTCGGCATTGGACAATATTCCGACAGGAAGCCTCACATACTGTACCTGTCCCGGAGCAACGTCGCCTACCTTAATATTCGGTGTAGCGTACTTCGGGGTGATCCCGGTAGTACCGTAGTTAATATTATAATAAGCATTTCTTGCGGTAATTTCACCTTCATTCTTCAGCACGAAGGCGATCTCCGCCTGACCACCGATGATTGCATTACTGATGGCTACCTCACTGATCGTCAGCTGCGCCGGCGTCAATTCACTCTGTACATAAAAATTAACAGCCGGTTCCAGGGTAAGTGTATTCATACCTTCTGCCCCCGGGCTGGACACCTTGATTGTTACAGGATAGGACCCTATCTTAGCAGTCTCCTTTACATTAATATCAAAATCCACATAGGTTGTTCCATAATCCGAAAGGTACATTACCGGAGACTGATCTGCCAACGTTAATTTTGGCTGAGACATGGTAAACGGCGCACTGCCTGCGGATACGGAAACAATAGCACTCTGCATGGGTCCTCCGAGTGCTTTCACCGGCACTCTTACATGCTTCGTTTGACCCGGCTTAAGTAAGAGCTCCGAATCCTCCATCTTTCCTGCCATGATTACTGCGGTTGCATCAGCAGCATATGCATTTGATACACCGCCAAAGACATTTATCATAACTAATACAAAAGCAATCATCATTACTTTTATCTTTTTATACTTTCCTTTCATTCCCTTTCCCTCTTCTTCCTTAATTGATGTTATTCTTATGGATTAATACCGCTAACCGGAACGGACTATGCTGTAGCCGGTTGACCGGAATGTGTCTGTTCCTCCTGACTGATTATTCCGGGATCTGCTTGTTCCGGGTTGACTTCCTTTAACTCTATATTCTCAACCTTACCATCAAAGATATGGATTATCTTATCCGCATATTCGGCTAATCTTCGGTCATGGGTAACCATTACAATGGTCTGATGATTTACCTTTGCCATCTCCTTAATCAGATCCATAACCTCCTTTGAGGTCTTAGAATCCAGATTACCGGTAGGCTCATCTGCAAATACAATCTCCGGATTACTGACAAATGCTCTCGCAATTCCGACTCTTTGCTGCTGACCTCCACTCATTTCCTTGGGTTTATGCTTTAATCTTGGACCCAGTCCAACCTTAATCAGCATATCCGTTGCCATCTTTTTTCGCTTCTTGGCATTGATGTGCTTAAACACCAGTGGCAGCTCTACATTCTCAAGCGCTGTCATGGCATTCATCAGGTTGTAGGATTGGAATACAAATCCCAGATTATCCTGGCGAAATTTAGCCAATCCTCTCTCACTCATTTTATGTATATTCTTACCCTTAATAATAATCTGTCCGGCGGTAAGTTTCTCAATCCCTGCCATCAGATTCAAAAGAGTTGATTTACCGGAACCGGAAACACCATACAGACAACAGAACTCCCCACGTTTAATCGTGAAGCTGACATCGTCAACCGCACTGATTCGTTCCTTGCCCATCCGGTAGATTTTCTTAACATTTTTTACTTCAATGATATTATCATCCTTATTGTTCATCTAACACCTTCCTTACCAAGCGGTCAGAATCCTTATCAAATCCTTTATTCACACTAATCATAAGTAATCATACACTAAATTTCTTAATTAATGACTACCTAATTTCTTAATTTTTCCTTACAATTAGTTAAAAATTACCTTACTCTATACGCTAACTATGCTCTTGCTTCTTCTGAAGCCTGTGGTCAATAAATCTTGCAAAGACAAGCTTAAGGTATGCTCCAACCGGAACCGCCAGCAGCATACCGAGAAATCCACCCAGTGCACTTCCAAAAATAATTGATACAATGATAATAAGCGGATGTATCTTTATAGAGCTGCTTAACAGCTTTGGACCGATGAGATTACCATCGATTGCCTGTATTAAAAATAACAATATCATGGAAACCAGCCAAGTCCGTAAATCCTGATTAATCAAGCAGACCAGGGAGGTACTGATATATGCCACAATCGGACCGAAATACGGAATTAGATTACCAATTCCGGCAAGTATTCCGATTACAATGGCAAATTTCACGCCGGTCAAGGATAACACGATACTGATCAGAAACATCATCACAAAGGCGTCAATCAATTGCCCTCTTATATAACCGGAAAATACCTGATCCAGATCATTCATCATCTTCTTCAGCCCTTTATTCAGACTATCCGGAAACAAAGCCTTACATACCTTCCTTATATACGACAGAAACATTCTTCCGTCTATCATAAAATAAAAACCGATGATAAAACTAAAGATAAAGGTTGTCAGATGCTTTGAAAGATTGGTAGCCGAATTAATGGTCCCTTTAATGAAGGAACGTATAAAGTCAGTAAGATATGTCGTAGCATCCTTTACATACTGCTCCATTTCCTGAGACCCGATATCAAGCTTATCGAGTCGTTCCTGAATGGAATGAACAAAGCTGTTCAAGCCTGCCAGGTATTCCTGTCCCAATTTAATAACATCCTCCAGCGTAATAAGCTTAATTTGGTCCGTAATGGTAAAAACAAGCAATGAAACAAGACCCAGAACAGCAATTACCAGAAGAAGAACCGAGGTAACTGCTGCCCAGGTCCGAGGCATAACAATTTTCTTAAAGAAGCGGGTTGTCTTGAGCTTACGATATCTGCGTTCAAACATCTCAACCACCGGATCCATTAGATAAGCAAAAACAAATCCCAGTATCACCGGCTTACTTACATTCAGCAGCCACCGGAGACGATCCATCAAGCCCTCCAGAATCATTGGTGCATTCTTGACAACCAAGCTCAGTGCATAGATAACAACAACAGTAATAATCACATACAGAGAGATCTGTAAATATTGCCAGTTCACCCTATCCTTCCATTTCATTTGATAAAGCCCTGCTCCCTTTCCCCGCACTCCAGGTACTGTAGGATACAATCCACTGTACTGTCAATGCCGACATAATCACTTCTAAGAGCCAGATGATAATTCTCTGCCTTACCCCATTTCTCGCTGGCATGATAGTTATAATAATTTGCTCTGCGACGGTCCGTTCGAACAAGCTCCTCTTCTGCTTTGTTTTCCTTAAGATGATATTGTTCTATGGCACGCTTCTTCCTGGCTTCAAGGTCAGCCCATATAAATATATTCACTACATTGTTAAAATCTCGGAGCACATAATCCGCACAACGCCCGACAATGACACAAGGGCCTTCCTCTGCAACCTTACGAATCACATTGGACTGAGCAAGATACAGCTGGTCATCCAAGGACAGGTGGGTAAAGCCGATATCCTGATTACCATAAGCATTCATTCCCATTGCCAGGGAATAAAGGAGACTGTTGGAGGCCTTTTTTTCTGCATTTTCAAAGGCTGCTTCCGCAAATCCGCTTTCCTTTGCCGCTCTTGAGATTAATTCATTATCATAAAATGGAATTCCCAGTTTCTTAGCCAGCTTTGCTCCGATTTCTCTACCGCCACTACCAAACTGCCTGCTGATTGTAATTATCTTATTCATATAGTCACTCCCATTCCATTTAAATTTTATTTCATTTTATTACATCTTCAGTATACCATATTTACCCTATCCATAGAAGCTATTTTAACACAGTTACGCTTGCAAATTTTAAACGATAAAAGAAGAAAGCTTGCTCTCGTATGATTATCGTTTCAATTTGTAAGGCGCTCTGCCTAAGCGAGATATAGCAAGCATAATCGACCTATGGCCAAACTGGTACGATAGCTAAATTAATAGGATAAATTTCAGGTAGATTCTCTTAAGAAATGCCATATCCTTCATAAGCACCAAATATAGAGTATCCCGAGTATTAAGTACCTGCTTCAGCTCCTCCACCGTAATTAAGCCATTGCTGAATCTTGCCTTTCGAACGACCTCCATTAATTGCTTAATATCATCCCCTTCGAGATAATTAATATGCTCCTTAACATAGTCTTCGCTATCCTCGAGCAGCGCCCCGCTATCCGGCAGTCCGTTACCGATTCGGAGCATTTTCTCAATCTCGCCGTAGCAGAAGATTGCTCTTTTGTTGTAATCATGTGAGCTTCTGGATCTGCCGGATCTGAACATCCGATAGGACAACAGTAAGATCACGAATAATAGAGCCGCACCAAGCACCAAATAGAGGAATAAGAGCTCGGACCGGCCGGATCTTCGGGATACCACAGCCTCCGTATTTCCCTCCAGTTCCTGATTCACAGGCTGTTGGGGCTTCGGAACCTCAATCATCGGTGTCGGAACCGCCGAAGACTCCTCCAGGCTTTTTCTGATATTACCGTCCTCGATGTTGTCGCTGAATTCCTCCATATCAGCCACCACTGAATTGTTATAATTAACTGTAGAACCCGGGGTGAATTCAACCGGTATCCAGCCACAATTATCAAAATATACCTCGACCCAGGCATGAGCATGATAGTCCATCACATTTACCTCGGACTGGGTAACCATCGTAGAGGTTGTTGAGGCATTGGTATATCTGGTTAGCTCTTGTGAACCGGCATTGCGATAAATGGATTCTGTTCCTACGGCATACCCTTCCACGTACCTGGCGGGAATACCCAGCCTTCGAAGCATCAAGGTTGCCGCTGAAGCATAATGAGCGCAGTAGCCGACTTTATTCTGATACACAAAATACTCTACAAAATCCTCACCCTCCGGAAGTTTTCCCGGTGTGAGTGAATACTCTGTGCGCTGGTCCAGAAAATCTTTCACATATTGAATCTTTTCAGTGACACTGCCGGTCTTTGTCTTCACACGGTTCGGGGCGAAATCCCTCTTGATATTGATCAGACCCTCCTCCGGTAGAATCGTGTATGCCTTATAAACATAATCCCGATACAGCTTCTCGTACTCCGAATAATCACTCAGCTTCTCTAACAGCTCATCATAAAAGGTCGGATTATTCAATAATGTTACATTAAAGTAATACTGATACTCATAGCTGTCTTCCCGGATCGCGGGAGCGACATACATATCCTCTTCATATAGCATATTACTGAGCAAACTAAAATCCGTAAAATAAGGTGCATACAAATACTTCTTATTGGCACCCTTATATTCTATCTTCATGGTGCCTTCATTAATACTGTATTCATGCCAGCCTGAATCACCTACAGAAGGTTCTGCAGCTTCCCCCTTCTCCTTCACGATAAAATGATCCAGAAATATATTCATCTGATTGACAGGCGGAAAGAGCTTCTGGGGCAATCGCTGCAATAGCTTCTCATATTCCTTCTGCATCTCCTCAGAGTGTTCTTCCCATCGATCCCCGGTATAGGTGCTTCCTACATAGCCCTTCAGATAAATCCCTTCATTAATGGATTGAATTGGGGCTGTGATTGTAAGATGCTTTACGTTCTGATACTGTACCTGACCGGTCTTTCCCAATTCTCCGCCGTTCAGACCGGTAGAGGATACCTTTCTGGTAAATATTTTAATATCGTTAAGCTTACCCATAAAGTCTTCCCACGAAAACTCATTCATGGATGCCTGAAGCTCTGCCTTCATTTCCTTAATCTGCAGGTAATTGTCATAGTCCTCTCTGCTGACAAACAGCTTGATCAGGAAAAATATCAGGAGGCTGATTAAACTGAGCCAGATAGCACTTTGACTGCTGATTCGATGCAGAAGCTTCTTCTGCTGCTGTTCTTTACTGTGATAATAATTGGAGCCCGAACGAGTCAGATACAGAATGCAAACCGCATAGGCAATCAGATAGTGTTCCGAGGGAATCAGCCCCATAAGAAAGCAGGCACTGACCGGAAGAAACATAATAATTCCGCCGAACCCAACCAATACATTACGTACCACTGCAATGGATAATAATCCGATCAATGGGAATAGAATCATGATCAAAAGTAAGGTCGTATCCGCCTCCGGAGCAGAATAATCCGCTTTAAAAACCAGAAGCTCTGTTCCGTAATAAGCAGAGATGCGTTGCAAAACAAGATTCTCAGCTATATAGAAACCGTTCAGGATTCTTGGAAGTCGGCTATAAAAGAATAGTCCATAGCACAGGATACTAAAGAATATCTTTACCAGACCATAGGAGGGATGAAGACAAAAAGCATAAAGAAGCGCTGTGAAAGCTAACAGTATTCCGTTCAGTTGCAGCATGTTATACGGAATACCAATGGCCTGGATGAGCATAGAGATACCACTCCAGCTCCCGATCGCGATCACCATAAATTGTACTATCCTGGTGGTTACGGGAAAGCCGGTCCTTTTCTCATCTATAATCAGCACGTTATTATCCATGATAATACCGTCTTCATAATTCTGGTACATGTTTACACAACCTTTCTAATCCAGTCTTAATTGCTCCATATCCCTTTGAACATGATGGGTATCGATAGAGGTTAGGGTAACCCCCGTATCCCCGTTACGACGGATTACCTCGTTCGGGAAATACTTCGTTCCGGGTTTATTATCGACTTCACCAAGAAAAATTACCTGTCGGGACATTGCCTTTAATAAAGACAAGGCTTCTGTACGTTTTCTCGGCTGCTCACCGGTGATATAAATCAAATTGGAATACTGCTCCTTCGGATGCTCTGATTCATAGGCAGTGATTGCATCGATTGTTGGAGAATAGGGCAATACATGGAGTAAACCGTCGACCGCCTCAAATAAATCCTTTTCCTGGGCAACTCTTATTCTTCTGCAGGAACCCCGACTCTCATCATACCAGGTAAAGTAATGCATCTGACCGGCTAATAGGAAGGAATAGGATAGTGATAAAGCGCATTCCAGAATGGAATCCATGAATACCATACGATTAATCTCGGCTGGGATACATAAATCTACAAAAAGCAAAATAGAACAGTTTAAAGGATCGCTGAATTCTTTGATCATTAGCTGATTTTGCTTAATACTCAGCTTCCAATGAATTCTTTGCTGCCTGTCCCCTTCCCGGTACTCACGAATCGCAAATACCTCGGAAGGATCATCTCCACTCTTAACACCGGAGTAATAGTCACTCTCCACAATACTCGTTTGGAGGCTTGAAAACATATTTTGAGGCAGTTCATAATACGTCGGAAGGACCGCCACCGCTAATCGCGTGTTTTTCTTCTTTCTCAAGGAGAACAACTTAAGATAATCATAGATACGAATGCTATTTAAAGAAATCTCCATATTTCCGGCATATTCGGAATATAAATTACAGATGACAGATGCCTTCGTCTTTGCATCAACAGAAACAGTAAAATTCTTTTTGTAAAGCTGTTTCGAGTAAGCATTTTTATAGGACATAGAAAGCTTAATCTGAGAGACCGGAAAAATAGTGGGATTTTCAATCTGAACCGAGACAGGAATTACCTCTCCCTTCTTAGCCACATGGATTACTGACACCAGTTCCACTTTCAGCTTACCGTAAAAATAGCTTAGAAGGGCAAACAAAAAGAAGGGAATCGCCCCTAAGGTCAAAAAGATAATTCCCATATAATATGTGTTATATAGAATTGATAATAATCCGACGGCTGCAAAGGCCACCAGATACTTTATTATGTTGCGCAGCATAAAGCCACCTGTGCCTTTCTGACGATGCTAAGCTTCCTTGGATATAATTCTCGGGGCCTTTACGATACGCAGGATATCCTCCAGCAGGTTGTCCACCGTTACATTATTCACTCGGGCCTTGGGCTTTAATATCATTCGATGAGCGGCTACATCCTTAAAGATATACTGTACATCCGATGGAATTACATAATCTCTTCGATTTAGGAAAGCAATCGCCTTCACAATATTCATCATAGCAAGGGACCCTCTGGGACTTACCCCTAGCTCGATCAACGGATTCTCTCTGGTCTGCTCCACCAACAGGGTAATGTATTCATAGATCGAATCGTGGATAAACACCTCTTCCACCAGATTCTGCATCGTTAATATATCTTCCTTCTCTACTACCTTAACTACTTTATCCAAGGGATTGGAGTTCTGTCGCTCCTTCAAGATTCCAATTTCACTCTTTCTGTCCGGGTATCCCATAGAAAGTCTTATCATAAAGCGGTCCAACTGAGATTCCGGAAGCATCTGGGTACCGACGGAGCCGATGGGATTCTGCGTCGCCATAACCACAAAGGGCTTGGGAACCTCTCTTGTTACGCTGTCCACGGTAACTTTACCCTCCTCCATTACTTCCAACAAGGCGGACTGTGTCTTTGACGAGGTACGATTAATCTCATCTGCAAGAAACAGATTACACATGATTGCTCCGGGCTTGTACTGATACCCGTCACCGTCCTTACTCAACAGATGAAAGCCTACCACATCCGTCGGAAGCACATCCGGTGTGAATTGGAGACGATGATGCTCAAGTGCCATAGCTTTGGAAAATGCCAATGCTAATGTCGTCTTACCTACTCCCGGATAATCCTCCAGTAAGATATGACCCTTAGCCAAAACAGCAGTAAGTACCTTCTCTATGATTGTCCTCTTACCGATGACTACCTTATTTACCTCATCCATGATTTGTATTGCTTTGTCATTATACGGGACCATAATATATTCTCTCCTCCCCATCCACTCCGGTATCTATGTTCTTTCCTGAATTGTGGTAATTTCTCGTTTATTATAACATATATTTACAGGATTTCAATGAAAGAAAGCAATAAACCCCATTATAATTACATTAAAAAGTAACAGTTCAGCCATAAGTTCGATTTCGCTTCGCTACATTTCGCTTGGGCAGAGCGCCCTTGGCTGAACAGTTATATAAATATCGCAATATTTTGTGAACTAGTGGCTTTTGTATTGACTTATCCCACAAATCGTATAAAATTATCTTCATGAGAATACTATGGAGGTAGCAAAAGTGAACAAATCTAAAAAAATCAAAAGGGCTGAGACAGAAGTCCATGTACATGACAAAACCAAGGATAAGATTATCAGTTCAAAAGTATTAGCAATTGCGTCAATCGTGTTTGTTGTTATTCTGGTTGGTGCTCTGATTTTCGATCAATTATTTGAGAGTACCCTTCTAACGATTGATGGTAAGAAATATCATTTAGATGATTTATCTTATTACATCTACAACACGGAATATCAGTATGATTATTATGACCAGATGTTTGGTGGAAACGGGTCATATTGGAATATGTCCTCTGACGAAAGCGGTACTACAATGAGAGATATCGCAAAGCAGGAAGCGATTGATACAGCAATTTACAATGAAGTACTTTACAATGAGGCTGTATCGGAGGGCTACGCTCTTACTGACGAGGAGAAGACTACGGTCGAAACAAATGTTACTGGAATGATGGAAACCATGTCCGAGGGAACCATTAAAAATGCCGATTTCACAAAGGAATCTCTTATTGAATCCGTTGGTAAGACAACCTTAGTAGCCAGATATCGTCAGGATAAGATTGATGCTCTGGATATTGATGATGAAGGTATCACCGCCGGCATCTCCAAAGAAGAGTACAGACAATATGATATCGAATATCTCTTTGCCTCCAAGAAGACGACGGACGCGCAAGGCAATTCCATCGACAAGACGGTGGATGATCAGGAAGCCGCTCTGGCAGCCCTGAATACCTACTACGAGAAAGCGAAGACTACAGAAGACTGGTCTACCCTTATTCCTGAGGACGAGAAGCTGGTTTCTTATCGCTCCGACAATTTCATTCAATCGGACACAACCTTCGATGATGACTTTGAAGCTCAGATTATGGCCATGGAAAATGGCACCATCGGTGAAGTTTATGAAACCGATAATGGGTATTATGTAGTTAAAATGGTTAATAATAACTCCTCTGAGAGTTATGATACTGCAGTTAAGGATGCTATTACAACCGCGGAGAACGAAGGTTTTAATAAGCTATACGATGAAATCCTTGCGAAGCATGAATATAAAACCAATGATTCTGCTCTGAAATCGTTAACCATGGGAAGCATTACCTTATCCAAGTAAGAGGATTACCTCATAATTTATCCCAACCGTTTATCATTATTACCCATGGTACAAGCATTCGCAAAGCGGAATAATATTTCTCTTTCTAGTAATAATATTATTGATTATTATAGAAAGGAGATAGCCATGGCAAAGAATAAGAATAACAGTAGCTCGAAGAACAGTACTTCAAACTCCGGTAAAAATAATGCCAGTAATTCCAGCAAGGATAAATCCGGCGGCTCCATGAAGGACGTCACACATATGCCGGATAACCGCCCTGCACGCAGCGGCCCCGGAGGTGCATAGAACTTAAAACAATATCTTTAGACTATGTGCCCACTGGGCACACTAATACAACACCTGTAAATCCTGATTATAAGGATATACAGGTGCTGTTTCGTACAGGTATTTATATGCATGGTGTTTTTTTCGAAATATGATATAATAGCCTTATTATATTGCAAAGGAGTAATATTGATGAATGCCTGTTGTGAGGCATTCATTAACATGTGTTATTAAATATGCGAATACTTATTATTGGCTGCGGGAAGGTTGGTACCGCCCTGGCAGAACAGCTGGACCATGAAGGCCATGATATCATTGTCATCGATAACAAAGCAACTGCAATTCATAATGTAATTGATACCCTGGATGTAATGGGTGTCGTTGGAAACGGTGCAAGTTATCATGTATTGTTAGAAGCTGATATCGAATCAACCGACATTCTGATTGCCGTAACGGGCTCGGATGAGCTTAACATGTTATGTTGTCTGATTGCAAAAAAGGCCAGCAGATGCCACACCATAGCCCGTATCCGTAATCCTCAGTACAACGAAGAGATTGATTTCATCAAAGAAGAGCTCGGTATCTCTATGACAATAAATCCCGAATTAGAATCTGCTATGGAGATGGCACGCCTCGTCCGTCTTCCATCCGCCATCAAAATAGAGACCTTCGCCAAAGGGAAAGTAGAACTATTGCAATGTCAGATACCAAAGGGTTCTATCCTGCATAATATGCAGATTAAAAATATTGCCGCCAAAACCCATTGCAAGGTTCTGGTCTGCGCAGTAGAACGTAATAACGATACTTTTATCCCGTCCGGTGATTTTTTATTACAGTCCTTTGATAAGATTTCCATCATTGCACTTCAGAAAAGCGCACAGGAATTCTTTACGAAAATCGGATTGCCTCCCTCTCCTATAAAGGATATCATGATCGTCGGAGGAGGCATGATTGCCAGCTATATAGGCAGACGCTTTGCCGGAACCGATGTTAAGGTCAAGATCATTGAGCAAAGCAGAGAGCGCTGCGAGGAATTAAGCGCATTACTTCCGGACAGCTTAATCATACATGCCAACGGCTCTGATAATAATGTTCTGATTGAGGAGGGAATTGATACAACGGACGCCTTTGCATCCTTAACCAATCTGGACGAGGAAAATATTCTTCTCTCTCTCTACGCACAGAAGAGATGTAATGCTAAAATTTTCACCAAAATCACCCGATTAACCTTCGATGATATCATACGGGAAATGAATCTGGGTGTCATACTAAATCCAAAGCTTTTAACCGCAGACCGGATCATCCAGTATGTAAGAGCAAAGCAAAACTCTCTGGGCAGTAATGTGGAGACGCTATACAAACTGGTAGGTAACAAAGTTGAGGCGATGGAATTCCGAGTGAAAACAGATAACAAGTATGTTGGCATTCCTCTGGAACAGCTGCAAACAAAAGAAAATACATTAGTCGGTTGTATTAATCGCAAAGGTAAGATCATAATACCAAGCGGTAAGGATACCATCCAAACCGGCGATACCGTTATCATTGTAACCACCTCCTTTGGATTGAATGATCTAAGCGAGATTTTCGAATAAAGGAGCCACTATGAATAAATCAATTATCCTACATATTATCGGTTGGATCCTTACAATAGAGGCTCTGTTTATGGTACTTCCCTGTATTGTTGCTATCATATATCAGGAGCAAAGCGGTTACTCCTTTTTGATAACCATCCTGGCTTGTCTGGTAATCGGTATCCCCTTGGTCGTTATGAGACCAAAGAACCATATCTTCTTTGCGAAAGAGGGTTTTATCTCGGTCTCCTTAGGTTGGATTGTGTTAAGTATCGTTGGCGCGGTTCCGTTCTATATCAGTGGGGAAATTCCCCGCTATATTGATGCATTGTTCGAAATAATCTCAGGCTTTACAACGACAGGTTCTAGTATCCTTAAGGATGTAGAAATCCTATCCCAATGTATGCTCTTCTGGAGAAGCTTTACTCACTGGATCGGAGGCATGGGTATCCTGGTATTCATTCTTGCAATTATGCCGATGGCAGGCGGAGAAACCATGCATATCATGCGAGCCGAAAGCCCCGGCCCTTCAGTCGAAAAGATTGCACCCAGAATGCGTTCTACAGCCTCCTTACTCTATCTGATTTATTTATTGATGACGGTTTTACAGATCATCTTATTATTACTCGGAGATATGCCTCTGTTTGATGCTCTAACCATTGCCTTTGGAACCGCCGGCACCGGTGGCTTTGCCATTAAGAATTCGAGCATTGCCGAATATACTGCATTTCAACAGAACATAATAACCATCTTTATGTTTTTATTTGGTGTTAACTTTAACATTTATACACTGATATTGTTTAAGAAGGCGAAGGTAGCTTTCAAGAGCGAGGAGCTAAAGGCTTACTTTTTCATCGTCGTGACCGCAGTTGTTTTGATATCTCTGAACCTTGGCGGCTTTAAGAATTTCTTCCCTTCCATTCACCATGCAGCATTTCAGGTCTCATCGATCATTACTACAACGGGTTTTGCGACCGTCGATTTCAACCACTGGCCTACCTTCTCGAAGACCATATTGGTTTGGTTAATGTTCATCGGTGCCTGTGCCGGTAGCACCGGTGGAGGTATGAAGGTCTCCCGTATTGTAATATTAGTCAAGACCATACGGAAGGAATTGTCTTATCTGCTTCATAAACGGAGCATAAAGATTATTAAATTCGACGGCAAAAAAATTGAGCACGAAACCATGCGCTCAATAAATGTTTTCTTTATTTCCTACATTATGATTTTTGCAGCCTCCGTCCTCATCGTAAGTCTTGATAATTTTGATTTCACCACCAGCTTTACTGCTGTTGCCGCTACCATCAATAATGTTGGACCGGGCCTTGAGGCTGTCGGCCCTGTCAGTAACTTTGGCGAATTCTCCGATTTATCTAAATTCGTCATGATGTTTGACATGCTTTGCGGCCGACTCGAGGTATTCCCCATTCTACTCCTGTTCAATCCGAAAAATTGGAGAATATAATCCTTCATTATGTTCAAAAAATATAGTTTCTCAAATATTCTAGGAATCAAGTAAATAAAGAGCTGTTGTAAAACTTAAGTTCCGTATGAAGGGAAGGACAACATGTATCCCATAATGCAACAGCCCTTATTTACTCATTCATAGCTCAGCATTTCGGCAAAACAGCTCCCCCCGGGCCATATGGAATAACAAAGGTAGGTATCCCTGAAGCATACGGGGCGATATCATACTGTTGAAAATACATCACAAGTCCATCCTTACTTAGGTAAAAATTATTCGTTTTCAGATTCTCTCTTACCAGCTTCTCATAATCCTCAAAAAACATCCCGTTTCCTTTCGACATCTGATCCGCAATCTGTTTATTGATACTCTGAATCAGGTATTCCTTATAATTATTCCGGTGGGGAAAGAAATCACCAAGCTCCATCCGCTTGCTTTTGTTCAGATCCCAGGTATCCGAATAACGGAATGTCAATCCATGGGCACCACCGGCATACTCATATTGATCGAAGTATAGACTAAGCATACAATTCTGATTAAAGGTAATGACATAATCCACATATGCCTCGAATTGCCGGATCGGGTATTCGTTGGCTACCGAATATTCATACTCTACCATTGCCATCTGATAAAGATTCATAACATTAGATCTTTCATACATCACTGCTTTTGTTCTGTATAATGAATTTAGCTTATTAAGCATCGTTTGATATGTTTCAGAAATGAATTTGGGATATTTTATCGTATATCGCATGATATTTGTATTTTTATAGTACATGTCCTGTTGAAACTGCTTCTCTCTGACCAGGACCCGATACCCCTCTGCCAAACAGACCCCCTCCTTATGTAACAAATCCTTTAGCATAACATATGCAATTGCATTGACCGATATTCTTGTACACATTAATCTTATCAGACAAAAAAGAAGGATTGCAGCTGTGCAAACCTTCTTCTTGTATCATAAGCTATATTTATATCGAACTCTTTGACAATGGAGATTCTTTTTCTTCCTTAGTCTTTGTACGCTTTTGCCTGCTCAAATTCCGCCTGAAGCTCAGCACCGGGTTCCTTCGTCAACAAGGATACGATTACAATGGCTGCACAGGAGAACAGGAAGGCCGGGAGCAGCTCATAAATATTCCAAGCTCCACCCATTGGTCTCATTACATATTTCCAGAAGAACACCATAAAGCCACCGGCTAGCATACCGCCAATCGCACCACCTCTTGTGGTTCTCTTCCAGAATAATGAGAACAACATAATCGGACCAAAGGTAGCTCCAAAGCCCGCCCAGGCAAATGCAACAACGGTAAAAATTACACTATCTTTATCCAGTGCAATCAGGATACCGACGAAAGCTATAGCCAACAGAACAATTCTGGACATCCTCATGACTTGCTTGTCTGTTGCATCCTTCTTAAAGATTCCTTGATAGATATTCTTTGTAATTGCAGAGGAAGCAATCAGCAGATAAGAATCGGAGGAGCTGATGGTGGCAGCAAGAATTCCTGCCATAGCCATTCCTGCAAGCAATGTCGGTAATAGACTGGTTGACATTGTTATAAAGATCTTCTCTGCATCCATACCGGTCAGATGCACTGCAGGGAAAGCCGCACGACCGATGATACCGATAAATACTGCTGCAACCAGAGAAACTGCACACCAACTGGTAGCTATACGTCTGGATTTTGCGATCTCGCGATGGGATCGTATCGCCATGAATCGAAGAAGTACCTGTGGCATACCAAAATATCCGAGGCCCCAGGACAAGGTTGAGATAATGGTTATAATCCCATAAGCTCCTGCCTCTCCAAATTGAGGTGCTCCACTTTCGGATACCTGCTGTAATCCATCCTTCATATCCGGCGTTGCGATACCAAAGAAATCCAGAAATCCGGGTATTTGTTTCAAATTGTCAAATACAGCAGTCGGTCCACCTGCATAGACTACTCCGGCCACTAGAACCACCACCAGCGCAACGACCATTACGATTGCTTGCATAAAATCGGAGGCACTCTCAGCTAAAAAGCCGCCGAGGAAGGTATAAATAATAACAAATATCGCACCGGCTATCATCATATATTCATATGGAATACCAAATAAAGCATTAAACAGCTTACCAACACTTAAGAAACAGCTGGAGGCATATACGGTGAAGAATACCATAATGAACAGCGCTGCAATTGTCATGATAATCTTTTTATTCTCTTTAAAACGATGACTGAAAAAGTCAGGAATTGTGATTGCATCATTTGCAATGATGGAATACGCATGCAGTCTCTTCGCCACAATCAGCCAGTTAATATACGTTCCTGCCAATAATCCGATGGCCGTCCAAATCGCATCACTCAGACCATAAAAATAAGCAACTCCGGGAAGACCCATAAGCAGCCAACCACTCATATCGGAAGCCTCAGCACTCATTGCGGCAACCCAAGGCCCAAGAGAACGTCCCCCAAGATAATAATTCTCTGAGCTTTCATTCGCTCGTTTTGCAAAAAACAAGCCAATTCCAATCACCAATACCATGTATACGCACATTACGATTAGTATTTGCAAATTACCCATAATAACCCTCCCTTTAATTATTAATACAAATTTACGTATAATTATACCAGAAGCCTTTCAATTGTTCAAGCTACTATTTTTGATTACTGTACTACCGTATTACTGTATTAGAGTATTGGGTTATATTTCTGTATAAAAGTATATCAAAACGGTTACATGCAGAAGTCCCTCCAATCTTGTCAGAGGGACTTCTTTCTCTAATAAGAGGAAAGAGGAAAGCATATTCATTCATACATTATATATCTATAAAGCACCCCGAAGCTCGGGATAAGTCTGCTCTTCTATCCATCTGACCTGCTTTTTACTCATTGCAAATTGAAATAGTGCCTCTCCTGCTTTAATAAATTCATACAGGTTGCAATTTCCTGTCCTTTCGCCAATTCCGAATAAGGTGCAGTCGACATAATCCGCACCGGCTTTTGCTCCTATGATGGAATTCGCTACTGCCATCCCTAAATCATTATGGAAATGTAATTCAATCTTAATATCCGAATTATCCTTAATCAGCTTTATGATGTCTCTGGTACGGTTTGGTGTTAATACCCCAACCGTGTCAGCAATTCGCACCATATCCACTCCGGCCTTTGCTAACTCTTTGATCATACTTAGTAAAAATCCGATGTCAGACCTGGAGGCATCCTCTAACCCTACCGTTACCGCGACATTCTCTGACATCGCCATATCAATACATTCCAGTACATTTTTAATGACCCAGCCTTTGTTTTTACGTAGCTTACTATAGATCTGTACATAAGATACCGGTGCTCCGATATGAAGAATATCCGGTCTACACGCTATAGAACGCTTTACATCCAATTGATTCATGCGACTCCATACCGATATTTTTGCATTTGTTTTATTGTCGATAATACGGCAGATACCTTCTTCCTCTTCTTTACTGATCACGGGCACTCCTGCTTCGATTTCATATACTCCCAGCTCGGCTAACAGACCGGCGATCTTTACCTTATCTTCCATACTTAGCGCAATTCCGGGGCTCTGCTCCCCATCCCTTAAGGTAGTATCAACAATATACTTAATTTCCTTCACACCTTATCACCTCCGTTGCCAGCAGAATGAACTCCTCATCATTTAAGCTTTTCCTTTGCTGTGTACAGATAAGTCTGACCCTGTGCAATATCTGATCGATTACATAGTCGGTGGGAGTTGGAAGACCTAATTCTTCCAGCTTCATTTTGACAGACCGGGTACCGGAATGTTTTCCGATTACCAGCTCCGATCTCGCACCCACGCAGTTTGGAGCATAAGCCTCGTAGGTCGCAGGATTCTTGCAGATTCCGTCTGCATGAATTCCCGCCTCAACTTTAAATATATTCTTCCCGATAATCGGCTTGCGATTCTGAATAGTCACATTAAAAAACGACTCAAATAATACGGTTAGGCTAGGAAGTACCGTGAGATCGCGGTTGGGTTTATGGCGGATCGCCAGGCGAAGAGCCATAATTACCTCTTCCGTGGCAGCATTATTTTGACAACCGGCAAAGCTGGTCGTAATAATACTGCCGTAATCCATTACCCATTGAAATGCCAAGGCTGTAGCGCAGCCGAAGGTATTCTCCGGACAAAAGTGTATCGTAGTCTTCGGAAGGTAGTTCGGTAATTCCTCCATATACTTTTCATAAGGATGACAGATCAAATCATCCAGTCCAATAATGCGTACTTCCGGAAAATGATCAATAGATCTTAGCTTAACCAATTCTCTGGTATCATTTATCTGTAGTTCATGTATTATATTCTTTCTTTCGGATGGCTGGCGACATATATAACGAAAAAAACCGGGGTATGTATCAATCTCCTCTTCATATTCGACATTCAGAATATATTTCCCCGAAGGTAATTCTTCGATATGTTGATATAAAGCAATCGGAAGCTCTATCACATCCACTCCTATGGTGAATAAAAGCTCACAAAAATTCTGCAGCTTCTCTTTGGGCGGCATTAAATTCTTCAAGGCCATTAGTGTATTATCGACTATTTGAAGCATACCACCACCTCCATCACTGATAAATTATTACTGATGCTAATTCCTGCAACCGACGAACGATATCAAATCCTTAGTTCCTCTACCGGTAATCCATTGATAATATGTTGTTCCACAATTTTATCGATATCGTCTTCGCTAACCGCACCATACCAGACCCCTTCCGGGTATACCACCATGATCGGGCCCTGACTACAGATCCCAAAGCAGCCTGTATTCGTAATCATTACTTCACCCGATAAATCAAGATCCTCAATTGCTTCAATCAAACGTTGAACAATATCAACGGAATTCTTAGAATAGCACAGCCCCTTTTGCTGCCCATTCATCCTGCAACTCGTGCAGACAAAAATATGATGTTTTAGATTAATCATAATATCTCCATTCCGCCGCAACCGCGTATTCCTACTTGAAAAACAAAGTATTTTAATATGGGCAGCGGCATTATTTAAATTCAATACACTCTTGTTATATAATACTCTTCACTGCCTCATAGATAGACTTTTCGATCTTGTCACAAGTCGTAAAGGTAAGAATTCCTTTGCTCTTCAGCTGCTGTTTCGGAGCCTCCCCTATCCTCATTGCTATGACCGCTTTACAGTCGGATATCGTAGCGATAATATTAACCATCTTATCCTCCGCTTCATTACATTCCTCCTGTCCGTTGCAATATTGCTTTACTGCTCTTTTTTCCTTAAATACTGCATTTCCATTCCCGTATTCATAGACATAGAATTCACTGGCATGCCCAAAATGCTGATCTACTATCATCCCGCTTTTGGTGGCAACGGCAATCTGTAGTTTGGTTTGCACCGGAAGCTTTTCCTGCGGCAGAGTGAATTCCTGAGCCTTATCCTTGTCAAGCGTACCGATCGCATCTGCCCGGCATTGCCTGCAATGGTACATCTGTGTCAGGGTTTCGCCGCATTGCTTTCTCAACTGAAGGAGTTCCTCCTCACTGGCCGGTTCAAGCTTCTCAAAGACACTTCCGTCTACCGGTATCATCGGAAGAATATTCGTCATTACTGCTCCCAGCTCCTTCACTTTCTTGACTACCTCCGGTATGTGATTATCATTAATGCCTTTCAGCATTACGATATTGATTTTACACACCACTCCCTGGGAGGTAAGCAGTCGAATTCCAGCCAACTGGTTCGACAACAATATTGCTGCAGCGGCTTCTCCAACATATCGAAGCCCCATGTAGTCCACATATTTATAGATTCGGGCTCCAATCACCGGATCAATGGCATTCATTGTCACCGTAACATGGGAAACACCTAGATCGATCAAATCCTGTGCATAATGCGGTAGCATCAACCCATTGGTTGAGAGACAGAAGGTAATGTCCGGATCCTGTTCCCGAATTAATTGTAAGGTTTGCTTTGTCGCCTCGAAATTGGCTAATGCATCTCCCGGTCCCGCAATTCCTACAACCGTTAGATTTGATACCTTCTCTTTCACTTGAAGGAAACGCTGTAGCGCCTCCTGGGGCGATAGAACACTGGTCGTAACACCGGGTCTGCTTTCATTGGGGCAATCATACTTTCTTACGCAATAATTACAGCTGATATTGCATTTTGGAGCAATCGGCAAATGCATTCTAGCATACTTGTGTGCTTTACAGTTATAGCAGGGGTGTGTCTGTGTCTTATCCTGTGTCTTGTCTTGTATCATATCCTGTATCTTATCCTGTATCTCTGCTACCATAATCGAAGCATCCTCCTCTTCCCCCTCATAATATTTCTCATACAGCTGAACACGGAAATTTTCTTCTTTCTCATCAATCACTGTATTCGTTATCTCATCCAAAAGAGTAAGAGCACCTTCATATCCCAGACTTCGCAGTCTCTGCCCTCCAAGATGATCATGAACCGGAAAGCTTCTTCTCACCAGATGAATTCCCAGCTTATGTGCAATCCTTCTTCCATCCGAATTGCCAATGAGAATGTTCACGCCAAGCTCCCTTGCATATTCCTCTATCGTTTTAAAATCAGTATCCTCAAGTATCTCATAACGATCCGTTGGATATTTCGCAGTCAAATTCTGTAATTCCTGTTCAATCTTCTCCTTCCACCCGGAGCACCTTGTACCGGTAGCCGTAACCATCGGCATCATTCCATTCTCCACACAGAAACGTACACAACCATAAGTAAAATCAGGTTCGCCAAAGATTACTGCCGATACCTCACTGCTATATTTATGCGCATCGATCATCGCATCGAGATAACGGCTTCGTTCTTTACCAAGCTCCTCCTTTGCCTCCATCCCTGACAACTCAGTAAGAAGAGCGATCAGTGCATCGTTGTCGCGAAGACTGATGGGCAGATTACAGCTTTGATAAGGTACGCCATAATTCTCAAATAGGTATCGCCCTATGGAATCTGACTCCTTGACAAAGGTGGAAAGTTCAATTGTCATCCTTGCTCCGGCCATCTTACCAATATCACTGAGTGAAGTTCCACCCTTCGGCAGCTTTTGATACTCTGTATGATATCCTCCGTCCAAATTCTCGGACAGGTCGGGAAGCAGGGTATACTCCAGCGAAAAGCTCCCTAGCAAAGCCTTCAGATATCTCGTATCCGCCGGTGATAGCTGACTTGTTATGATATTTACCCTGTTATTCTTTTTATCCTCCATAGGGATACTCTTTACAATCTGATATAAAGCTTTCATGAAACCTTCATACTGTGTTCCGGAATAACCCGCACTGGAAACCGGTATGATGGCAATCTGCTTATGCTCCGGATAGTCCTTGTAAAAGCGGTCAATCATTCCGGTAATATCTTCTCCGATGGTTTCCGCCAGACAAGTAGTCGCCACACCGATCACCTCCGGTTCATAGACACGTATCAGATTCAGAAGCCCCTGAATCAAATTCTTTTCTCCCCCGTATACGGTTCCTTCCTCCGTCAGAGAAGAGGAGGCGATATCAACCGGCTCATTAAAATGGGTTGCCATATGTCTGCGGATATAAGTACTGCAGCCCTGTGAGCCATGAAGAATGGTCATACATTTACGGATCCCATAGAATGCGGTTATTGCTCCCATGGGCATGCACATCTTACAGGGATTCACATTCAGATTGACTAATGTACCTTTCATTTAAGCTCCTCCCTTCTTCAGATAATCCCACACCGGGTGGCAGATGCTGCGATATATCTCCTGCGTAAAATTCACTACACCGTCAAAACCACACAGAGGATGCTTCCTCTCGTGATTATGATCGCAAAACGCTACACCAAGTTTATAAGCCAAGGGTCTTTCCTTCACCCCTCCCACTAAGATATCCGCCTTTTTCTCGCGGATGAACTTCTCAAGCTCAGCGGGGTTAGTATCATCCAGAATTACCGTATTCTCATTCACCAAAGCTTCTATTAATTCATAATCTTCTTGCTTCCCGGTCTGAGTACCGACGATAACCGTCTCGATACCAAGGGCCTCAAACTGCTTAATCAGAGAAATGGCCTTAAAGCCTCCACCAACATAAATTGCGGCGCGCTTGCCCTCCAGTCTGCTCCGATACTCGGTAAGAAACTCTTCCAGCAGGCTGCTCTGCTCGTTGCAAAACCGGATTGCCTTCTCTCTAGCCTCATAATCCCCCATGGCCTCCGCAATTCGTATCAGTGAGCTCATGGTGTCTTCCATTCCATAAAAACTGACCTTAATATAAGGAATCCCAAGCTCCTTCTCCATCCGATTCGCCAGATAGGTGCTGGATCCGGCACATTGTACCACGTTGAGACTTGCAGCCGGAGCCTGGATCAGAGTATCATAGCAGGAATCACCGGTAATCGTCGATATTACGTTGATTCCGATCTGTTTCAGATAATCCTTTACGATCCATAGCTCACCTGCCAGATTAAAATCTCCTAGGATATTAATACCTTTGCGCTTCTGGGGTTGATGTGGCATCAACAATTCCATTAGTGCATCACAGGCAAGCTTATACCCAACGGATTTATTGCCCGAGAATCCCGGAGCTTTTACCGGAATGACCCGGATATTATACTCGGCAGAAAATCTTTTACAGATCGCCTCCACATCATCTCCGATTACACCGACAATACAGGTAGCATATACAAAGATAAGCTTCGGATGATGTTTCTCTATAATCTCCTCCAGTGCCAGGGATAATTTTTTCTCTCCTCCAAAAATTACATCCTTCTCCTGCAAATCGGTAGAGAAACTGTTTCGATAAAGGTCCGATCCACTACTGAGACTTCCTCGGATGTCCCAGGTATAACTGGCACATCCGATTGGTCCATGTACGATATGAAATGCATCTGTGATCGGATTCAACACGACGCGGGCCCCACAATATACGCAAGCCCTCTGGCTGACAGATCCGGATACACTATTGCTGTCACAGCGAATACCTTTTCCGCTACAGCCTTGCTGCTTTCGTAATATAAAATCCCTGCGATCCTCCAAAACACCGGTATCTACCATAAGATGCACTTCCTTTCCATTAAATGATTTGTTTTCTAAGTATTAAAGCTTGATCCTACAG
>JAEZUM010000035.1 GCA_023421075.1 Bacillota bacterium | reverse complement strand
ATTCAGGCTAGGACAGGCGGTGAAATATACATAGGTGTGGTAGGGCCGGTTAGAACAGGAAAGTCTACCTTTATTAAGAGATTTATGGATCTCTTGGTAATACCGGGTATCGAAGATGTCCATAGCAAAGAGCGGGCAATTGATGAATTGCCGCAGGCTGCGGCCGGAAGGACGATCATGACGACCGAGCCAAAATTCATACCTAAGGAAGCTGCCACGATCGCATTTGACGATGATACTAAGGTTAAAATCCGTCTGATTGACTGTGTAGGATATATGGTGGATGGTGCCTCCGGTCATATTGAGAATCAGCATGAGCGGATGGTAAGAACCCCTTGGTTTGACCATGAGATTCCGTTTACCCAGGCAGCTGAAATCGGAACGAAGAAGGTTATCAACGAGCATTCTACCATTGGTATCGTTGTTACGACTGATGGTAGTTTTGGTGAGCTTGCGAGAGCAAATTATAAGCTTCCCGAAGAGCGTACCATTAATGAATTAAAACATCTCGGAAAGCCTTTTATTGTGTTGTTAAACACAAATAAGCCCTATTCCAATGAAACGCTTCATATCGCTGAGGAGATGCAGGAGGAATATAACGTACCTGTTCTTCCGGTAAATGCAGAACAGCTTCGCAAAGAAGACATCACCAGAATTATGGAGAATATTCTTTCTACCTTCCCGATCACCGAACTGGATTTCTATATGCCGAAATGGGCTGAGATGCTTCCTACGGACCATTGGCTGAAAAAGGATCTGGTAACATCCGTTAAGGGCTTGTTCCAGAATATCTCCCAGCTGAAGGATACCAAGACATCCACGCTGGATACTGATAGTCAATACGTGAAACGCTTTAAGATTGATAAAATCAATATGCAGGATGGTGTAGTAAGCGTAAATGTAGATTTTGATGACATGTATTATTACCAGATCTTAAGTGATCTGATCGGGGTCCCGATCAATGGGGAATATCAGTTAATTTCTACACTGAAGGATCTGGCCGGCAGAAAGTCCGAGTACGAGAAGGTATCCTATGCAGCGGATCAGGTGCGGCAGAAGGGGTATGGTATCGTATCGCCGATGCGTAACGAAGTAACCATTGAAGAGCCTGAGATAATGAAGCATGGTAATAAGTTCGGAGTTAAGATTAAGGCTACCGCACCTTCGATTCATATGATTAAGGCTGACATTATGACTGAGGTTGCTCCGATTGTCGGTTCGGAAGAGCAGGCAAAGGATCTGATTAATTATATCAATGCCAATGCCAAGGAAAATCCCGAGGGAATCTGGGAGACCAATATTTTTGGAAAGACCATTCGGCAACTGGTTGACGATGGCATTAATACGAAAATTAATAAATTAACCGATGATAGTCAGTTAAAGCTTCAGGATACCATGCAACGAATCATCAATGACAGTAATGGCGGTCTCATTTGCATAATAATTTAACATTTTACAGCTGAAAGGACTACCCGGTTAATGAAAAATTACCGTGGTAGTCCTTTTTCTATCTATTTTGTTAATTTTGACCAAAATCTAAAATAACTTTGACATAGAGTTGACAAAAAGTATAGTGTTTGCTATAATACTCATGTAACATATTTAATATTTGCGTAATATTTAATGTAACATTTGATGCACACTATAATTTACATATTGATTACATATGTGACGACTAGATATTTCGTGTAATAGAACAAGAAAATGTATGGAGGAAGTACAATGAATAGGAAGCTCCTAAAGTTTTCCTTGGTATGTGTAACGGGAACATTAGTGCTCACAGCCGCCCCTAAGACAGCAATGGCCTATGAGGAAGCAGTTGCTGGATTTACAGCAGATAAAATAACCACAAGCACCGGTATCGGTGATGAAGGAACGGTATCAACCTTTTCAAATTACGAGATACCGATCCCCGGTTTTATTAATATTGGTATTGCAAACGTAGATAATAACTTAAATATTCGTTCCGGTCCCAGTGAAGACAAGAAACTGGTTGGTAAGCTTCCCAAGAATGGTGGATGCGAGATCTTAGAAGCTGACAAGGACGGTTGGACCAAGATTACCTCGGGTAAAGTAACCGGATATGTGAAGAGCATGTATCTGATTACCGGTACCGAAGCTACTCAACTAGCGAAAAAGCTTGGCAATTATATTGCTACAGCAAATACGAACGGCCTCAGAGTAAGAAAGAATCCCTCCACGGATGCTGAAGTAATTGATCAGATTGCTAAGGGCGAAGAATTAATCGTTCTTGACAGCAGAATTATTTCAGATGATAAAGAGCATGGAAAGTGGGTACAGGTGAGTCTTGATTCCGACGATTCAGCAGAGGGAACCATTGCTTATGTAGCGAAGGAATATGTAGATTTATCCTTCCAGTTAATCAAAGCGGTATCCATCGAAGAATTAGAATACGGTTCCGGTGTATCCTCTACACGTGTTAAGCTGATTGATTTGGCGAAACAGTATCTTGGAGATGCTTATGTATGGGGTGGTACTACACTCGGCAGAGGAGTTGACTGTTCCGGTTATACACAAGCCTTGTATCGAAAGATGGGAATCTATATTCCTCGTACCTCCAGAGAACAGGCAAGAAGCGGTAACACCATTTCTGCTGCCAACTTGAAGCCCGGTGATTTAGTATTCTACGGAAGCTCTTCTTATATTAACCATGTAGCGATGTATATCGGCAATGGTAAGGTTATTCATGCAAGTAATAGAAGAGATGGTATTAAGATTTCCAATATGTACTACAGATCCCCTGTAAAGTGCGTAAGATATATTAACGAATAATTAGAATTTCGTATAGAATGATATGAAATGGTTGAACATTAGTGTTCAACCATTTTTATATTTGCACGTAAGCATATTTATCAATGCGAATACATATCTGCGAATAATGCCTATTAACAGGCATCAGAGAAGCTCGCAAATCGTGCTTCTTCGTTCCTCTTGAATTTATGAAATAAGAAAGAGAGTAATAAGAGCTTCTAATACTGACAAGCACAGAAAAGATTAGAATTTACTTATTTTAGTCCCTCAAAGATTGACAGTATAGTAATAGAATTTTATAATAGCCGTAGTATAAATACACCTACAATAACAATAGAAATTAAGCAGACAGGAGTATAGTCATGGAAATTATCTTAATTATTGTTGCAGCAATGACTGTAATTGTTATATTGAGTATCATCAGTAACCGGAAAAATTTGAGACAGTTAAAGCTTCGTCTGAAGAACGAATGGGGAGATACACCCAATGAAGAATACACTTCTGAAAAGTTTGAATATCTTAAGGCTTATTATAATTCAGTAAAAGACACGAAGCTGGATGTCGATGATATCACCTGGAATGACCTGGATATGGATGAGATTTTTATGGAGATGAACAACACCAGGTCGTCCATCGGGGAAGAATATCTATATAGTCTGCTTCGCAAGCCTTGTTTTTCAGAGGAGGAATTAGCGGAGAGAAACCGCTTAATGAAGTTTTTCACGGACAAGGAAGACGCTCGAATCGAGTTACAGTCAAGGCTTCATAATATGGGTAAGCTACGCAGTATATCTGTCTTTGAATATATCAATCGACTGGAAGCTCAGGAAGCAGACAGTAATTTGATTCATTATCTGCTGGATTTCGGTTTCCTTTTTTCTATCGCGATGATTTTTGTAATCCCCGGCTTAGGTGGGGTCGGTACCTTTACTTTTGCTATCATTAATATATTTCATTATTATTCCTGTAAGGCAAAAATCGAGAATTATATAACGGTATTTTCTTATATTTTTCGTCTGTTGGATAATACCAAGGCAATTATTCACCTTGATATTCCTGAGATTAAGAAATACACCGATCGTCTACATGAGGATATAAAATATTTTAACAAGATTAAACGTGGCTCCTTTATCTTAGCTCCGAAGAGTGCAAATGGTAATATATTAGATGCTATCCTTGATTATTTTCGAATGCTTTTTCATCTGGATCTGATCAAATATAATTCGATGCTTAGCTTCTTTAAGAAGAATCGTAAGGTTCTGAATCGGATCTTTGAAAATATCGGATATCTGGACAGTATGATCGCTGCAGCCTCCTTCCGAAAGTTGATTTATTATTACTGTGAGCCGACGCTGACCAAAACGGATCAGCCCTTTCTATCGGCAACCGATTTATATCATCCCTTGCTGGAGCAACCTGTAACAAATTCAATCAGTGAGAAACGCAGTGTATTACTAACCGGCTCCAATGCTTCGGGCAAATCCACCTTCATTAAGACCTTAGCAATCAATGCCATCCTTTCTCAAACAATATATACCTCTACAGCAACCAGCTATCAGGGAAGTTATTTTATGATCTATTCCTCTATGGCGCTGCGAGACAATATTTTCAGCAGTGAGAGCTACTATATAGTTGAGATTAAATCGTTAAAACGTATTCTTGATCAGATTAATCCTGATATCCCGATGCTCTGTTTTATTGATGAGGTGCTGCGAGGTACAAATACCTTAGAGCGAATTGCGGCATCTTCCCGCATTCTGAATACCTTAGCCCTCGAAAATGCTCTGGTTTTCGCTGCAACTCATGATATCGAGCTGACACATATTTTAGAAGGGAGCTATTCCAATTATCATTTCCAGGAGCGAATAGAAGATAATCGGGTACTCTTTGACTACAAGCTATATCAAGGAAAGGCAGTTTCAAAAAATGCGATAAGGCTGCTTGCCATGTTAGGCTATCCGGAGGAAATTATCACCTCCGCCGAACATGCCGCACAGGAATTTTTGGAGAGAGGGGAATGGAGAATATTATGAATGTAACAATCTATACCGATGGAGCAGCCAGAGGAAACCCGGAGGGTCCCGGTGGTTATGGAGCCATTGTGGTCTTCGTCGATTCAAAAGGAACCACTCACGAGAGAGAATATTCCGGTGGTTATAAGAAAACAACCAATAACCGCATGGAGCTGATGGCAGCCATCGCTGGCTTAGAAGCCTTAACGAAACCCTGCCAGGTTGTTCTGTATTCTGATTCTCAGTACTTAGTGAAGGCCTTTAATGAGCATTGGCTGGAAGGATGGATGAAAAAGGGCTGGAAGAGAGGCAAGAATGAGCCGGTGAAAAACATTGATTTGTGGAAGCGGTTACTGAAAGCAATGGAGATTCATGAGGTTCGCTACGAATGGGTACGCGGACATAACGGTCATCCGATGAATGAGCGCTGTGATGTGCTTGCCACAACCGCCGCAGACGGAGACAACCTTGCGGATGATATCCAGCTGGAATAAAATCAAATTTATTGTTTCGCAATAGATATCCTTTTAAACTATATAGAATAAATTATTTAAACATTACGGACAGGTTTCTATTAACATTCTCAAATCGAATAAATATGATTGATATGAGGATACCATAGGAGCATGTCCGTTACTTTCGCACCCCAGCTTGAATGTCTGAAGATGAGTTCGATCAAGGTTTGTATAATCGGAGTATTTGCATTCGTCGGTACTTAGGTTCTGTACTATAGAACCTTACGTACCGCTACGTAATGCATCTAAGCGAAAGCGTCTCCGATTCTGGAAACCTTGATTGAACTCATGTCATCAACTTATACTGGGGTGTTCCGTTTAGTACATACAATTTATTCATCAACCAATCCTTGCAAAAGGTGACTATTATGGTATAATTGTAATGATTTTAATTTATTGAACCATATACCATGTATATTGTCTCGGAAGCGATACACCACCATACATAGTATTATAAAGCATAGATGAATGGATTTCTTTGTATCGTTACCGATCATAAATCAAGGCTATAATCAATTTTCAAAAGAATAATTTATATACGAAAGGATCACTACCATGACTCAATTAACTCCTCTGATGCAGCAGTACCTTCAGATTAAGGAACAATATAAAGACTGTATCTTATTCTACCGCCTGGGCGACTTTTATGAGATGTTTTTTGAGGATGCTCATGTTTGCTCCAGAGAGCTGGAAATTGCATTAACCGGTAAGAATATTGGGCAGGAGGAGAGAGCCCCCATGTGTGGAGTTCCTTATCATGCAGTTGATAATTACCTAAGCAAACTGGTAAGCCGCGGTTATCGTGTTGCGATCTGTGAACAGGTGGAGGATCCAAAGCAAGCCAAGGGAATTGTGAAAAGAGAAGTAGTCCGTATCGTAACTCCGGGAACGAATCTGAATACTCAGGTATTGGATGAAACGAAGAACAACTACCTGATGGCTGTCGTTCATACTACCAATGCCTATGGCATATCCATTGTAGACGTAACCACCGGAGATTATTATGTGACCGAGGTAGATACCGAACGTAAGCTGATGGATGAGATCTATAAATGGTCTCCGTCAGAAATCATCTGTAATGATACCTTTTTTGTCTCCGGTATCAATATTGAAACATTGAAAAATTACAATAATGTTACCCTGTCCCCGCTTGAGCCCTGGTATTTTGATGACGAACTCTGTATTCGTGCTCTGAAAGATCATTTTCAGGTTGCAACCATTGATGGTCTCGGCTTAAAGGATTATACCATCGGGGTGATAGCCGCAGGCTGTATCATGCAATTTCTCCGGGAGACTCAGAAGAGCTCCTTATCCCATATTATAAAGCTGACACCATATACTTATGAGAAGTATATGCTTCTTGACAGTTCAACCGTACGTAACCTTGAGTTAACCGAGACCATTCGTGAGAAATCGAAGAAGGGGTCTCTTCTTTGGGTTCTGGATAAGACAAAGACTGCCATGGGAGCTCGTTTACTACGAGGGTTCATGGAACAGCCTTTGATTGATTATGATATGATTACTAGGCGTCTGGAAGCAGTCAGCCAGATGAAGGATAATATGATATCTCGTGAGGAGATCAGGGAATATCTGAACCCGATCTACGACCTGGAACGTCTCATGAGTAAGATCAGCTATAAAAGTGCCAACCCCAGAGATCTAATTGCATTCAGCTCTTCCCTCTCCATGCTGCCCCATATCAAATTCCTGATGCAGAGCTTCGATAGTGAGCTACTGAAGGAAATCTACGAGGAACTGGATCCTCTGACAGATATCTTTGAATTAATAAATACTTCCATTGCAGAGGAGCCTCCACTGAATGTGAAGGAAGGCGGAATCATCCGTGAGGGTTATAATTCGGAGGTGGATCGACTTCGTAAAGCAAAGACCGAAGGTAAGGATTGGTTGATGGATCTCGAGACAAAGGAGCGAGAGGCCACCGGAATCAAGAACCTTAAAATTCGCTTCAATCGTGTCTTCGGTTACTACCTTGAGGTAACCAATTCCTATCAGAATCTGGTTCCACCTACCTGGATTCGTAAACAGACCTTAGCCAATGCGGAACGCTATAGTACACCGGAGCTGAAGGATCTGGAGGATATTATCCTCGGAGCCGAGGACAAGCTGTTTTCCCTAGAATATGACCTGTTCAGTGAACTTCGTGATCAGATATCCTTAGAGGTACGACGTATTCAACAGACTGCCAAGGCGATTGCCAAGGTGGATGTATTTGCGTCCCTTGCTCTTGTAGCGGAACAGAATAATTATGTGAAACCAATCATGAATACCAGCGGTTCTCTACATATAAAGAACGGACGTCATCCGGTCGTCGAACGGATGATCAGTCATGACATGTTTGTAGCCAATGATACCTTACTAGACAACAAGCATAATCGTGTGTCCATCATCACAGGACCGAATATGGCCGGTAAATCCACCTATATGAGGCAATCTGCACTGATTGTTCTCATGGCACAGATCGGAAGCTTTGTTCCGGCTGATTCGGCCGCGATTGGTATTGTTGACCGTATCTTTACCCGTGTCGGAGCCTCCGATGATCTGGCCAGCGGACAAAGTACCTTCATGGTGGAAATGACTGAGGTGGCAAATATTCTTCGCAATGCCACCAAAAACAGCCTCTTAATCCTTGATGAAATCGGACGAGGCACCAGTACCTTCGATGGTCTTAGTATCGCCTGGGCAGTGGTCGAGCATATCAGCAGCCATCAAATTCTAGGAGCAAAGACTCTATTTGCGACACATTATCATGAACTGACTGAGTTAGAAGGTCGTTTGGAGGGTGTTAATAATTATTGCATTGCAGTAAAGGAACAAGGAGAGGATATCGTATTCCTTCGTAAAATTGTCAAGGGTGGTGCGGATAAGAGCTATGGTATACAGGTAGCGAAGCTTGCCGGAGTACCGACCAGTGTCTTAAAACGCGCTTCCGAGATCGTCATGGAGCTTACCGGCAATGATCTTGCTCTGAAGGCTAAGAATTTATCCTCACCGGAGGTGTCTCAGGACCAGACCGATTCCATCCCCGAGCAATTCTCAATCGATGAATATGTTGAAACCTCCTTCCAGCTTGATTCCCAGGGAAAGAGAAAGAAGGCGAAGCTGTTCTCCGATCAGCTGTCCCTGTTCACCACCTCGGAGAATGAAGATATTATAACAGAACTTAGAGATCTTAACATTGCAGTATTGACACCCATTGATGCCATCAATAAGCTGTATCAGCTACAGAAGAAGATCAAGGACAGAATATAGGAGGTGCCTATGTCACTGATACATATACTTGACGATGCAACCATTAATCAAATAGCAGCCGGAGAGGTAGTAGAACGTCCCAGTGCCGTGGTGAAGGAGCTCATTGAAAATGCAATGGATGCCGGTGCCACCGCCATCACTGCTGAGATCAAAGAAGGGGGCTTATCCTTTATCCGAATTACCGATAACGGAGGTGGAATTGCCAAGGAGGATATCCCTTTGGCTTTTCTTCGTCATGCCACCAGTAAGATCAGAAGTGCGGAGGATCTACTTAGTGTTACCAGCTTAGGCTTCCGTGGTGAAGCGTTATCCAGTATCGCTTCCGTAGCTCAGGTTGAATTGATTACGAAGACTCCAACCGCATTGAATGGCTTCCGCTACATAATTGAAGGCGGCAGCGAAAAGGCCTTGGAGGAAATCGGTTGCCCCGGTGGAACAACAATTATTGTTCGAAATCTTTTCTTTAATACACCGGCAAGACGAAAGTTCTTAAAATCTGCTACTACAGAAGGCAGCTATATCAGTGATCTGATGGAACGAATGATGGTGTCCCATCCGAATGTTTCGTTTAAATTTATTATGAATAATCAGGTAAAGCTTCAATCCTCCGGCAATAATAGCAGTAAGGATATTCTTTATCAGGTTTATGGCAGAGATATTACCAGAGAGCTACTGCCCTTAGAGTATCGGTCTGAGGGTTTTGCGGTAACCGGATACATCGGCAAGCCATCGATTACAAGAGGCAACCGTAATTTTGAAAATTATTTTATTAACGGTCGTTATATTAAGAGTAGTGTAATTACAAAGGCGATTGAAGAAGCATATAAGTCTTATCTGATGCAGCATAAATATCCGTTCACCTCGATATATTTTGAGATCGATCCGGAACAGATTGATGTAAATGTCCATCCTCAGAAACTGGAAATACGCCTTAAGAATGGAGAGGATATCTATCAGCAGACCTATCGTCTGCTTCGGGACGCACTCTCCGGGAAGGAGTTAATTCCTAGGGTATCCCTTATACAGGAGGAGATCAAGAAGGAAGAGTTACCCCATATTCCGGAACCCTTTGAACAAAACCGGAGGAGCCAATTCTTAAAACAATCCGTTATGGACTCGGCTCAGTTCCCCAAGAATGCTTCATCCAAGCCCCTACTGTTTACTTATGAGAAAGGAAGCGGTAATCCGATCAACTCAGCACAAGCGAGTTATGTCGCGGAGCATAAGGGAATCTATCCTTCCGGAACTTCCAAGGCAGGGAACCCTGAGGCAAGCCTGGAAGCTTTGCGCATTCTATCCGGCACCGAGAAGAAGCCACCCACCCTTCAGTCAAATGACGATGAACAAAAGGATTCTAAGCAGGAAATTATTCAGATTACAACTTCCGAGGAACCACAAATCAGAAGTAACTCGGAGCATACTACGATATCCGAACGAGCAATTGATCCGAATACAACCCCAAAACAGATGAATCTGTTTATTGACTCTGCGACGGAAGAGGAGGAGAAGCCTTTCTTATCAAAGCAAGCGCTGGAAGAGCATCGAATTATCGGACAGGTTTTCTCAACCTATTGGCTGGTGGAATATAAAAAGGAGCTCTACATTATCGATCAGCATGCAGCACATGAAAAGGTTCTATATGAACGAATCATGGCTGCGGCCAAGACAAAGACAAATGCTTCACAGCAACTATTGCCTCCGATCGTGTTATCCTTAACCCTGCGTGAGCAGGAGGTGTTACTAAAGAGAGAAGAGGTACTACAGAGTCTTGGATATGAAATTGAGCATTTTGGCGGTAATGAATATTCTGTTCGAGCTGTTCCTGCTGATTTATATGGTATCTCCGAGAAAGAGCTATTGCTCGAGTTCATTGATGAGCTGGTAGAGGATGTGTCCGGTGTCACGACGCTTAGTTCCAATTCTATTCTGGAACGAGTTGCCTCCTTATCCTGTAAAGCAGCAGTGAAAGCGAACCATGCTTTTTCCTATGAAGAAGCCAGTGCCCTGATTAAGGAGCTATTGACTCTTGAGAACCCGTATCATTGCCCTCATGGAAGACCGGTTATCATCTCGATGAGCCAATACGAATTGGAACGAAAATTCAAGCGCATAGTATAAAAGGATTTAAAAAATCCTTGGTAAGAACTACGAAGTTCGTACAAAGGTGCTCACTCCTTGTTCTTACAGGTTATGTATAGTATAAAGATAACCTTGGCACAAACTAATTCAAAGGGTAGAACATTGGTACTCACTCTTAGGAGGAAATCATGATCAAGAAACCATTAATTATACTTACCGGACCCACATCCGTCGGCAAGACGGCCCTTTCGATTGCTTTGGCGAAAGAAGTCGATGGTGAGATAATTTCGGCTGATTCCATGCAGGTCTATAAGCATATGGATATCGGTACAGCGAAGATTACTCCGTCGCAGATGCAAGGGGTACCTCATTACCTCATCGATGAATTGGAACCGGACGAGGAGTTTAATGTTGTCCGTTTTCAGCAATTAACGAAGCAATACATGCAGCAAATCTACGATAAGAATAAGATACCGATTCTCGTAGGGGGAACCGGCTTCTACATCCAGGCCGTATTATACGATATCGACTTTACGGAAAATGAAACAGATACCTCTTATCGTGAAGAACTGGAGAATGTTCTGGCTCAGGAAGGCGCTGTATATCTGCATAAGCGCCTAGAAGAAGTTGATCCGGACAGCGCGAAGGCAATCCATCCTAATAACAGTAAGAGGGTTATCCGTGCTCTGGAATATGCCAAATTGACGGGCGATAAGATATCAGAACATAATGAAGAACAACGAAAGAAAGAATCGCCTTACAACTTCTGTTATTTTGTTTTGAATAAGGACCGCGGCAAGCTATATGAGACGATCAATCATCGCGTCGACCTCATGTTGGAAGAGGGACTGCTTGATGAGGTAACATCATTACATGTGAAGGGTTACGATAGAGATCTTGTCAGTATGCAGGGCTTGGGATACAAGGAAATACTTGCTTACTTAGCAGGAGAATGCACCTTAGAGGAAGCTATAACGCTTCTGAAAAGAGATACCCGACATTTTGCCAAGAGACAGTTGACCTGGTTTAAGAGAGAAAAAGAGGTCATCTGGGTCGATAAGGATACTTTTGAGACAGAAGAAGCAGTTCTTGCTAATCTATTAACCATACTTAAGGATAAACGATTGATTCAGTAGCTGTTATTATGTCTGATAATAGAAAGAAACAAAATCCATGGTTATCATCTTGCGAAAGAGTTAATCAAACCGATAGGAGATATCATCCTGATAGAGAGATATCATTCCTCAGTGGATTGGTAAGAATATATTTCAATGCAACATAACAATATTATGTCAACATTAACATTTTTATATCGTTATAGAGATTACTTAGGAGGATAATATTTTGTATAACAATGATTTATTAAAGGCTTATCAGGAGCTTGGGATTGACCCCAAGGTTTTGGATTATTGCTTAGGAATAGAAGATAAGCTGGCAGAACGCTTCGCACAAATCGATCAGGTTGCCGAGTTTAATCAAATGAAGGTTCTCGCAGCAATGCAAAAGAACCGTCTCAGTGACATTCATTTTGCGGCAACGACCGGTTATGGCTATAACGATATGGGCAGAGATACCTTAGAGAGTGTCTATGCTGATGTCTTCAAGGCTGAGGATGCTTTGGTCAGACCACAATTAATCAGTGGAACCCATGCTCTTACGGTTGCCTTATCCGGGAATTTAAGACCGGGTGATGAGATTCTGTCACCGGTTGGAAAGCCCTATGATACCTTGGAGGGCGTAATCGGTATAACAGAGACGAAAGGCTCTCTTGCAGAGTTTGGCATTACTTATTCTCAGGTTGATCTGTTGCCGGACGGCAGCTTTGATTGGGAGGGTATTAAGGCAGCTATTAAGCCGAATACAAAACTGGCTACGATTCAACGTTCTAAGGGCTATGCAAGCAGACCCACACTATCCGTGGCAAGGATCGGTGAGTTAATTCATTTTCTGAAGACTCAGAAACCGGACCTGATCTGTATGGTTGATAACTGCTACGGTGAATTTGTGGAACTTACAGAACCTACTGAGGTTGGTGCTGATCTGTGTGTCGGCTCCCTGATCAAGAACCCCGGAGGAGGTCTTGCTCCCATCGGAGGATATATTGTCGGTAAAAGAGAATATGTTGAGAATGCAGCCTATCGATTAACTGCACCTGGTCTGGGTAAGGAGGTTGGTGCCACCTTAGGTCTCAATGCTCCGTTATTCCAAGGATTGTTCTTAGCTCCACAGGTTGTATCCGGTGCTCTAAAAGGCGCCATCTATGCCGCTAATATTTATGAGCAGCTTGGATATGCAGTGTTGCCGAATGGCAGTGAAGACCGATATGATATCATACAGGCTGTTACACTTGGCAGCTCGGAGGCAGTGGTTGCCTTCTGCAAAGGAATTCAAGCTGCCGCTCCTGTTGACAGCTATGTCGTTCCGGAGCCTTGGGCTATGCCGGGTTATCAATGTGATGTCATTATGGCTGCAGGAGCCTTTGTTCAGGGTTCATCCATAGAGCTATCTGCCGATGCTCCGATTAAGCCTCCTTATACCGTGTTTTTCCAAGGCGGTCTTACCTGGTATCATGCCAAATTCGGAATTCTTATGTCCGTACAGAAGCTATACGAAGAGTGTAGTGTTGAATTAATCAGCCAGCGATAAAAATTGTTTTAGCGTATACAAAATAAGGTAGATGTGGTAAAATGTAATTTGATTATGATACAAGGGGGCTTCTTTTTTATGGCAAGAACATTCAGTAAAAACAACTGGGCTTTATTTCTTTTATTGCTGGCCGGTATCGTAGTCGGCAGCTTTCTTGGGCATTTGGCAAAGGATATCAGTTTCCTAAACTGGTTGAATTACGGGATGAATTTTGCTATAGGAGATCCAAATCGCAATAATATTGTAACTTTGGATTTAGGCGTTCTGGTATTACATTTCGGTTTTGGCATCAAGATTACGATCGGTAGTGTAATCGGTGCCGCAGCCGCAGTTTTTATTTATAAGAAAGTATAAAACATTTACATTGCTCCTTCGAATTGTTCTTTCAGAGGAATTCTGTAGGTGAATAGGATCCGAAGGCCTGATTTCTTGGAGAGAGAACTTAGGAGGATCATATGAACAATAATTATTTAACCGTCAAAGAATTACCGGTATCCGAACGTCCTTATGAGAAATGTGAACGTTTCGGTGCAGCTGTCTTATCCGATGCAGAGCTTTTAGCCGTTATAATCCGAACAGGAACAAAACAACAAAGAGCAATTGATCTGGCAGTGAATATACTCAATTATTCTACTGCCTACCCTGGTTTAAAGGGCTTGAATTATCTCACAATGAAAGAACTTATGAAGATCAAAGGGGTCGGCCGAGTGAAGGCAATCGAATTGCTGTGCCTTACGGAGCTTACAAGACGAATGTCTAAGGATACAATGCGGGATAGTATTCGTTTAATAACACCGCAAAGTGTAGCCGACTATTACATGCAGGATATGCGTCACCTGACCAGAGAGCAGGTTCTGCTGTTAATGTTGGATTCAAAGAACCGACTGATGAAGGATATGGTGATATCCGAGGGCACCGTTAATACATCAATCATGCCGACCAGAGAGATATTTGTACATGCCGTGAAGGAAGGGGCCGTCAATATAATTCTGCTTCACAACCATCCCAGCGGTGATCCTACTCCAAGTGCAGAGGATATTCGGGTAACGAAAAAATTAACAGAAGCTGGTAATTTAATCGGAGTTTCGCTTATGGATCACATAATTATTGGCGATAATAGATATATCAGCTTAAAAGAGCAAGGTCTGATGTGAATATGTAACTAATAATGTTATGACAGAGGATGAGTTTTTGACAACTTTAGTGAATATAGGAGGTTACGAAAGTTATGGCTTCGAAAACATTTGGTATTGATTTCGGTACCAGTACAATAAAGATCTATAAAAAGGGACAGGGTATTGTCCTTGACGAACGTAATATTATAGCTATTTCAAACCGTAAGAATGTGATTGCCTCAGGCAACGATGCGTTTGAGATGTATGAGAAGGCACCGGCCAACATCGAGGTAAGTTACCCCGTTCGAAACGGCGTAATTGCTGATGTTGCAAATATGCTTGCCCTTCTCAATCATTTTATGCATCGCATTGGCGGTGCAAAACGAATCGGTGCCGCTGACTATATCGTCGCAACTCCGACGGATATTACAGAAGTAGAGCGTCGTTCGTTCTATGATCTGATTGCCAGCTCCAGTCTTAAGGTTGGCAAGATCAAGATCGTTGAGAAACCAATCGCAGATGCGGTTGGAGCAGGACTGGATATCATGACTGCTCGCGGAGTTATGATTGTCGACATAGGAGCCGATACCACAGAGGTATCCATACTTTCCCTGGGTGGTATTGTACTTAGTAAACTAATACCGGTTGGCGGAAACCGACTTGACGATGCGATCAAGAGCATGGTTAAGAGAAAGTATAACTTATATATCGGTGATAAGACCGCTGAGAACATCAAGAAGAAGCTTGCCTGTGCCTTAACAACTGTAGAGGCATCCATAAAGGTCTACGGACGCGATGTAGTAACCGGACTTCCCACTGAGATGGAAGTCAGCTCCTCGGATGTATATGAATCCATATCTGAGTATATGTTCGCAATCATTGATGCGATCAAGATTATTCTGGAGCGTACTCCTCCGGAGATTTCCTCCGATATTATTGATAGTGGAATCTATATTACCGGTGGATCCGCTAAGATATTTGCCTTGGATCAACTGATGCACAAAGAAACCGATCTAAAGATTAATATCTGTCCTGATTCTGCGAATACAGTAGTCAATGGCCTCGGTAGAATTATGGAGGATCATAAGCTTGCTACTCTGGCAGATGCCTTAAGACCGAAAACAATCGTAAACTAGTATAAGAATTATATAGAACAGATGGAGATTTGGAATGAGACGAAGGACGAAATTTAATATTAATCCGAAATATGTTCTCATCGCGTTGGTTATCTTTTGTGTCGGTCTGATATTCTTTTCTTATCGCTACGGTGAGAAGCTTTCTCCGGTTAAGGAGGCGGTAGGAACGGTAGTTACTCCGATGCAGGTTGGAATTAATTCGATAGGAACCTATATATCTGATAAGCTGGATACCTTTAAGAGTATTAATGAGCTCTTAACGGAAAATGAAAAACTGAAGGAGCAGGTGAACATTCTCTCCTATGAGAATAAGCTTTTGCTCCAAGATAAATATGAGCTGGACGGACTTCGTGAGCTTTATGACCTGGATCAAAAATATCTGGATTATCCAAAGGTGGCCGCCCGCGTCATCAGCAAGGATCCCAACAATTGGTATAATATTTTCACCATCGATAAGGGTACCCGGGATGGAATGAAAAAGGATATGAATGTTCTTGCCGGTAACGGTCTTGCCGGTATTATCACAGATGTTCATTATAATTATTCGGTAGTCCGTTCCATCATTGATGATAACAGCAGTGTCAGCGGAATGTTCTTAAAGACCTCCGATACCTGCAATGTGGAAGGCGATCTGCAATTAATGGATTCCGGTAAGATTCAAGTTGAACTTATTAATAAGGATGCTCAGATTCAAGATGGGGATGAGGTTGTAACCTCCCACATCAGTTCAAAATTTCTTCAGGGTATTTTGATTGGTTATGTCAGTGATATCAAGTTGGATGCCGGTAATATGACAAAGACGGCTTATCTTACTCCGGTTGTTGACTTTGAGCGATTGGAAGAGGTTTTGATTATCACAGAATTGAAGGAACCACTCATCGATTCTGAAGAGGATATCTCTGAACAGGCCAGCAAGAACTAATCAAAGATGACTGTTATATTCGATCACAGATCTTGAAATACTTGCTTTAGAATAGAGCTGCTTTTGCAGCAAGGGAGGTTATTGTGAAACGCCTGATTGTTTATTTGCTAGAAATCATTATATTATTTGTCATCCAGAGCGCAGCCTTTCATTATTTTAAATTGGCCAATATCATGCCCAATCTATTACTGATTCTGGTTATCTCTACCGCATATATGCGAGGAAGACTTTCCGGCATGTTGGTTGGTTTTTTCAGCGGCATCATCATAGATTTAATGTTTGGCTCCTATATTATCGGCTTATATGCATTATTATATCTATTAATCGGTTACCTTATGGGCTTCACTCATAGGGTATATTCAAACGACGATTATACCCTTCCGATCGTATTAATCGGAATCGGTGACTTAATTTATGGTTTTTTCTACTATGTATTCGAATTTTTATTGCGAGGCCGTTTAAATTTTCTGTATTACCTCAGAAGATTTATTTTACCTGAGATCATTTATACGATTGCAGCCTCCGTTTTGTTATATAAACTGTTACATATGATTAATAACCGTCTAGAACGTAAACCGGAAGAGGAGGTATAAGTTTGTTTGATGTTATTTTGGACTCTCTGAAGCGATTAGTTAAATCCAGACTGTTTCCGATCACTATCATCTATATCCTTCTGTTCTCTGTAATCATCAATCGGTTATTTACCTTGCAGATTGTACAGGGACCGGAGAATGTAGCTAAGACTGTGTTAAAATATAATAAAAGCAGAGAAATCAAAAGCACCCGTGGTAATATTTATGACCGCAATGGTAAGCTTTTAGCTTCCAATGTATTAACCTATTCAGTTGTAATGGAAGATAATACCAAGATAGAATCTAATGCCCAGCGGAATGCAATTATTCATCGGTTAATCCAGATTATCGAGAAAAACGGTGACACTCTGGATACCGATTTCTTTATTACACAAAACGAAGAGGGTAATTTAGAGTTTACTATAAAAGGGGACGCTTTAACCCGGTTTAAGAAAAATGTTTATGCCTTTGTCCTTGATGACGAAGGAAATATCCCGGAGGACTATCCCAGTGAGACTCCCGAGGATGTATTTGAATTCTTAAAGAAGGGAACCGGAAATGCATATACCAGTATGTTCGGTATCTCTGATGAATACAGCGTGGAAGATGCTCTAAAGATTATGGGAGTCCGTTATGCTTTGTTCTTAAATTATCCGAAATACGTTCAGATTACTGTTGCCTCCAATGTTACCGATAAAACAGTAGCTGCCGTCAATGAGAGTAGCGCTGAGCTTCTTGGAGTTGAGATACAGCAGCAGACCCACAGGGTGTACGAGGACAGTCTTTATTTTGCTCATATTATCGGATACACCGGTCGTATCAGTGCAGAACAGTTAGAAGCAATGAATTCGGAAAAGGAATATTACAATTCTACAGATGTAGTAGGTAAGGCCGGACTTGAGAAGAAATACGAAGAAATACTCGGAGGAACCAAGGGCAGCGAAACGGTTAGTGTAAATACGGGTGGCAAGGTGGTCGAAGTCATTAATCACACCGATCCAATCGCCGGTAATGATATCTATCTAACCATTGACAGCGATCTCCAACGAAGTACGTATCATATCCTGGAGAAGAAGATAGCCGGTATTCTACTGGAAAAGATTGTTCCGGATATGAACTACGGTAGTAAAGGCGAAAGTGCCAGTGAAATTACGATACCGATCTATGAGGTTTATTTTGCCTTAATTAATAATAATATCATCAATATTGAACAGTTGAATAGTGATGATGCCAAGACGCTGGAGAAGGAGACTTACTCTGATTATCAATCCGAATTAAAGGATGTATTCGATCAGCTTGACGGTTTTCTGAAGATTAATAATACGGTTACCAATGATAAGACAGGTGATATGGATGAATTCCTGGATTATTTCTATTCGGTTGTTTCTAAAAATCTCATCATTGCTGGCAATATTGCTAAGGATGATGTAACACTTAATGATTACAGAAACGATAAAATCAGTCTCAGCAAACTACTCCAGTATGCACTGGCAAACAACTGGGTTGATCTGTCTAAGCTAGGTGTAGGCGATGAATATTACAGTGCAGAAGAGCTTTATCAGAAGTTGATTGATTATACGAAGGATTTGCTAAAGAAGGATGACAAATTTAATAAAAAGATCTACCGAAAATTGGTATTTTCGTATAAATTATCGGGAACTGAAATTTGTCTTTTATTATTCGACCAAGGTGTGTTAGAATATAAGGAAGATGATGTTAATAAGTTGAAAAGTGGTATGAAATCTCCTTATGATTTTATTAAGGATAAGATTTCATCCCTGGAGATTACTCCCGCCATGTTAGCATTAGAACCCTGCAGCGGTTCGGTAGTCGTAACGGATGTGAATTCCGGTGATGTATTGGCGATGGTAACCTACCCAAGCTATGATAATAATAAATTTGCGAATAAGATCAATTCTGATTATTATGATCAAGTTTATAACGATAAGACCGCTCCAATGATTAATCGTCCGGTTTCCGAGAAGACTGCACCCGGTTCCACCTTTAAGATGATCACTGCCTTTGCAGCATTGGAAGAAGGAGTAACTACTCCCTCCGAGAAGATCAGAGATTTAGGTTTGTTTGAGAAGATCGACCCTGCTGCAAAATGTCACATATACCCTAGTTCCCATGGATCAGTAGATATTGTTGATGCCTTGAAGGTGTCCTGTAACTATTTCTTCTATGAAATGGGTTGGAGATTAAGTATTAATAATGGTAAATTTGACCAGCAGCTTGGTTTGTCAAAGCTTGAGAAATATGCTACCCTGTTCGGATTAAATGAAGCCTCCGGAATAGAACTGAATGAAGCAGATCCTGAGATATCTAATGAAGATGCTGTACGTTCCTCGATCGGACAGGGCTCCAATGTCTATACTCCGGTACAGCTTGCCAGATATATCACAACCCTGGCTAACCGCGGTACCTGTTATGATCTTACTCTTATCGACAGAACCGTGGATAAGGAAGGGAAGGTTACTGAGAATAAAGCGAAGGTAGATCATGTCCTGGAAGGAATTCAGGAAAGTACCTGGAACAGTGTATGGGATGGAATGTTCTCCGTTGTCAATGTCCCCGGTGGTTCTGTATATCAATCCTATCGTAACTTTGGAGTAGTTGTAGCAGGTAAGACCGGAACCTCTCAGATTAGTAAGGTTAATCCGAATAATGCTTTGTTTGTATCCTTTGCACCGTTTGAGAAGCCTGAGATTTCCATTACCACTGTAATCCCCAGAGGTTATACCTCATTGAATGCTGCCAGCTTAACGAAGGATATCTATAAGATTTACTTCGATTTAGAGGATGCGGAAGAGATTCTTGACAGTAATGTAGCACTTCCGGATGGCTCAAATATTGATGCTGCACTCGAATAATAAATAACACTAGAGAAGAATAAAATCCGGAATATAACCGGGAAGGAGTAAGACAATGAATAATTCTGTTATTATTAAAGGCAATAAATACGGTATTATTGTTGTGATAGGTCCTGATTTGCCCTTCGAAGAATTGAAGCTTGTGATTGCCGAAAAATTCAAAGAATCCAGTAAATTCTTCGAAAATGCGAAAATGGCGATCAGTTTTGAAGGTAGGAAGCTGACAAACGAGGAACAGAGAGAAATTTTAGACATTATCGGTGAAAATACCGAAATGCACATCGTTTGTGTTATGGAAAATGATCCTGAAACAGAGGATTCCTTCAAAAAGACAGTAGAACAAAAGCTTCTGGAGCTAAGCAATAATACCGGACAATTCTATAAGGGAATCCTGCGTTCCGGAGCTTCTCTGGAATTTGAAACCAGTGTCATCATTATCGGTGATGTGAATCATGGTGCCCGTGTTGTATCAAAGGGCAATATTATTGTGCTCGGTGCTTTGAAAGGAAACGCCTTTGCCGGAGCAACCGGTAATACAAATTCCTTTGTCGTGGCCTTGGATATGAATCCGACTCAGATCCGAATTGCAGATACAATTGCCCGCGCTCCCGATAAACCGGTGAAGCAGGAAGCGAAGGAAGCAAAGATTGCTTTCCTTGAAGATGGTAATATTTATATTGAACCGTTAAACAAGAATATTCTACAGGATATTTCTTTGTAGTCGGTTCAATAGAATAAAAATAATTAACCGAAAGGCAAAGCTTATTTCCCTTTCAAACACATGTCAGAAGTCATGTTCGGACATGTATCATCTGGACCCGCCTTACAAAATGAAGAGTGGAAAGTCCTAGTCAATAAGCAAGGAGGATATTTCCTCCATTATAGGAGGAAAGAGTTAAACATGGGAGAAGTTATCGTTGTAACATCAGGTAAGGGTGGCGTTGGAAAGACCACTACTACCGCAAATGTAGGTACCGGCTTAGCTATGCTGGATAAGAAAGTTGTATTAATTGATACAGATATCGGTCTTAGAAATCTTGATGTTATTATGGGATTAGAAAACCGGATCGTTTATAATCTGGTTGATGTCATTGAGGGAACCTGCCGTATTCGTAACGCCCTGATTAAGGATAAGCGTTATCCTAATCTGTACTTATTACCTTCCGCACAGACCAGAGATAAGAATGCCGTAACTCCTGAGCAGATGAAGAAGCTGGCTGATGAGCTCAGAGACGAATTTGATTACATAATCATGGACTGTCCCGCCGGTATTGAGCAAGGTTTTAAAAATGCAATCGCAGGTGCTGACAGAGCATTAGTAGTAACCACTCCTGAAGTATCCGCCGTTCGTGATGCTGATCGTATCATCGGATTATTGGAAGCGAATGAGATGAAGCAGACCCATTTGATTGTGAATCGAATTCGTATGGACATGGTAAAACGTGGTGACATGATGTCCAGTGATGATGTATGTGAGATCCTGGCGATCGACTTAATCGGTATTGTACCGGATGATGAAAGCATTGTTATTTCTGCAAATCAAGGAGAGCCGTTGGTAGGAAATGATTCGTTGGCAGGAAGAGCTTATATGAATATCTGTAAGAGAATCCTTGGCGAAGAGCTTCCTTTCCTTGACTTAGATGAGAAGCAGAGTATATTCGGGAAACTGTTTGGAAGGCGAAAAAAATAGGGAGGTAACGTAATGGGCTTTTCGGATTTTTTTAAGAAAAAGGGGACCGGCAGTATTGCAAAAGACCGTCTAAAGCTGGTATTAGTCTCTGATCGTGCCGGATGCTCGCCGGAGATTATGGAACAAATCAAAAACGATATTATCGCAGTAATATCGAAGTATATAGAAATTGACTTAGAAGGATTGGATATCAAGATCACACAAATGGAATCTGAAACAAATAACGGTAGTGTACCGGCTTTATTCGCTAATATTCCGATCAAGGATTTAAAGTCCTCTAAGAAATAAGGATGTTGACCAGATGTTAAATTTTAAGCAGTATGACTTCAAGCGATATAACATACCCTTAATTATAATCGTATTATTGATGGGTAGTATTGGTACCTATCTGATTAAACAGGTACAAACAGAAGATGAAAACCTATTTCTGAAGCAAGTCTTCGGATTAGGTGTTGGAATTGTCGGTGCTCTTATTTTATCCATTATTGATTACCATTTCATCTCTAGCTTTTATATCGTTTTGTATATAATTAATCTGGTGTTTTTGGTATTGGTTCGACTGAACGGAGTAGAACATAATAATGCAAGGCGTTGGCTAGATCTTGGATTCTTTGAGTTCCAGCCTTCGGAGCTGACGAAGATAATATTGATTATTTTCGCCGCCAAGCTGTATACGATTTTCAGGGCTAAGCTCAATAATTTCTGGATTTTATTGTTGGCTACGGTATCCATTGGCTTACCGACCTTTTTAATACTGATTCAGACCAATCTTTCTACCAGCTTGGTAATCCTTTTTATCTTCGTTATGATGATATTTGCGGCAGGACTGAGCTGGAAGATTATACTTCCGATTATTGTGATCGGGATCCCTTGTGTAATGGGATTGTTCTGGTATATCCAACAGGATTATCAGGTGCTTTTAAAACCCTATCAGCAGGAACGTGTATTATCCATCCTCAATCCGGAGGAATATGAATCTACAATGTTTCAGCAGGATAATTCCGTCAGTGCCATCGGTTCCGGACAATTAAACGGTAAACTGTTTGACCCCGCAGCGGATCGTAACTATGAGATTATTCCGGTTTCTGAAAGTGATTTTATATTCTCGGTAGCAGGAGAGGAATTTGGCTTTATTGGAAGCTGCATCTTATTAGCTTTGTATGCAGTTGTTATCTATATTTGCATCAAGACAGCCAAAGAAGCCCCTGATTATATGGGTATGCTGATCGCTGTAGGAATCGCCTCCATGTTTACCTTCCAGGTATTCGTTAATATTGGAGTAGCAACAAAATTACTACCGAATACAGGTATCCCATTACCGTTTTTAAGCTACGGCTTAAGCTCTCTGTTAAGTGGTATGATGGGAGTGGGAATGATACTTAACATTCGATTACAGCCAAAAAGAACCAGAGGCTGACATTTTGGAAATAATGTATTCATGCCGTCAATTGTTGCGGCAGAAGGGAGGTAAATATGAATATTGGTATGATTGCTCATGATTCAAAAAAGAAGCTAATGCAAAATTTTTGCATCGCCTACCGTGGTATATTAAGTAAGCATAATCTTTATGCTACCGGAACTACAGGACGGTTGATTGAAGAAGTAACTAATCTGACGGTTCATAAATATCTGGCTGGCCATCTTGGCGGCGAGCAGCAATTAGGTTCGCAGATTGAACACAACCAGATGGATCTGGTGATATTTTTACGTGATCCCTTAACACCAAAGTCACATGAGCCTGATGTAAATAATATCTTTCAGCTTTGTGATAAACACAATATACCTTTGGCTACCAACCTTGCGACTGCAGAGTTGATTGTTAAAGCATTAGATCGTGGTGATCTTGATTGGAGAGAACTTTTCAAAAACTGATGACAGTAGTAATAATGCTTACTATTGTCATGAATAATAAAATAGATGAATCTATATAGTATAAATTTTAAACACAAAATTTTATATTCCTATTTAGATTATCTATTTTATTTTTTTATTAATCAAGTTGATACATTTCAAGGTTCCAATGATATCACAGAGCACCTATGTTATATTTTATAAATATTTTTAATTATTTTTGCTTTCGATGAATTTTTATGGACAGGATTGCATATTTTATGCTTAATTACATGATATTGACAATTTAGAGAAGGAAAAATACTGTTCCACACCAGAAATTGAAAAAGATAACGTATTTGCAAGACGTTATACAGGAGATGATACGTATGATAAAAAGACTGATTGTCGCTGTTTGTGTAAGTTTGTTGATAATGACACTTGGTGGTTGTCTGTTATCTTCAAAGGATTATCTATCCTATGAGGAGCTGTCAACCGGTTCCGAATATGCCATGGATAACCGCTTAACACAAGCCGACTTTTTCTCTAAGGATCTGGTTATTATTACAGACGAGGAGAATAACGGCTCAGATGCTCAGTTAACCTCCGGTTCCAGCCTATTGGTTAATGTTTCTGATCAAAAGATTGTATATGCGGACAATGTCTATCATCGTCTATATCCGGCAAGTCTTACAAAGCTAATGACAGCCCTGGTCGTCCTACAATATGGAGAATTAACCGATTCCGTAACCGTAAGCTACGATGCCTCCCATATTACCGAAGGTGGCGCAAAGCTTTGTGGCTTTCTGGAAGGTGATGTTATTTCTATGGAAGCATTGTTGAAAAGTCTGTTAATCTATTCCGGTAATGATGCAGCTATTGCGATTGCAGATCATGTCGCAGGAACAGAGGAAGAGTTCGTTGTATTAATGAATGAGGAGGCCCGAAAGATCGGCGCAGTTCATACACATTTTATGAACTCCAATGGGCTTCATGATGATGATCAATATACGACAGCCTATGATATTTATCTGATTTTTAATGAGCTTATGAAATTTGAAACCTTTCGTTCCATTATCGGTTCCTCCTCCTATACCGCTGTGTACAAAGATAAGGATGAGAATCCGGTAGAGAAGACCTTTCAGGCTACGAATGCCTATCTAAGCAGTGAGGCATCACCTCCTGAAGGGATCGAAATCGTTGGCGGTAAGACAGGTACTACCCGAAAGGCCGGTAATTGCTTGGTTCTCCTTAGCAAAGATGCTTCCGAGAAAGAATTTATCTCCGTTATATTGAATGCACCGAATAAGGAAACCTTATATTCTCAGATGACACATTTGCTCTCTTTAACCAATGCAGAGCATCCATAAGAATTATAGTATTATATAGAATTTTGTATAGCGAAAACATCACTAAATTGATATTTTATAGTTGTTTTTCCATACTAATTGTACTATAATTGAGATATAAAATTTGGGTTTTGAGACAAATTGTACAATTTAATATTTGGCACCGCACATCTTACGTTGCGCCCACATTAAGGAGGAGATTACAATGATACAGATAATTTCAGGTGAGAAGGGTAAGGGTAAGACCAAGATCCTTATCGACAGAGCAAACACCGAAGTGAGAGCTGCAAAAGGAAGCATTGTTTATCTTGACAAAAGCAACAAGCATATGTACGAATTGAGTAATAAGATCCGATTAGAAAATGTACGAGATTATTTCATTGAGAATCAGAGCGAGTTTATCGGTTTTATCTGTGGTATCTTATCCGGTAATCATGATTTACAGACGATTTATCTGGATAGTTTCCTGAAAATAGCTTATGTAAATGATGATAATTTAGAAAGTGTCTTCTCCAAATTAGAACAGATCTCCGAGGCGTTTCATGTTGATTTAGTGATAAGTATTTCCTTGAATGCTGATCAACTTCCAGAGAGTATAAAAAAGAATGTTATCGTAGCTTTATAAAATGCTAATTGAATAGAATAAATGAGGAGCGACGATAAAACCGGCGCTCCTTTTTTTTCTTCACATTATTCATTTCTCAGTCTTCCAAAGAAGCTTAATGCATATAAACCGGAAACGCCGACCAATGCATAAACAATTCTGGATACTAAGGTCATATCTCCGAAAACCGCTCTTACAAGGTCAAAACTGAAGAAACCGATTAATCCCCAATTTATTGCCCCAATCACAACCAGAATTAAAGCGATATAATCCAATGTTTTCATAAAAAACCTCCTTCATGACTTATTTTAAATCAAAGCTCTTTATATTAGTTCCTATAGTCCTCGATGTCGAGGTTCCTATTGAAACAAATATAAAGAGATTACTCTCTTTACTTAGAATAACCCATTTAATGACTTTTATACATAAACATTAAGAAATGTAGTCCTCGTATTTCACTCCAATCTTAATGGTAAATTCATACTTTGTTACTAATTTTAATAAAAACGTTAGAAAAGGGTTTAAAAATCATCAAAAAGTAAGTATAATGTAAAAGGAAAACAAAGCCCAAATAGGAGGCAATTGCTTGAGCGACAATAATAAGGTTGTAAAATTTAAAAAACGTAAAAGTATTAATATCGGTATTATTGTTTTTCTTATTCTGTTTTTATATATTGCGATCAACGTATATATCTATTTTACCAAAGAACAACTATCAATCTATGAGGTTCACGAAGGTTCCACTGCAATCGATAATCGAATAACTGCCTTAGTTCTTAGGGATGAACAGATTATAACCTCCTCGAAAGCAGGCTATGTCTCTTATTATCAGAAGGAGGGTGCTCGTGTTGCAAAAAATGCAACCGTTTATTCTCTCGATGATAGTGGGCGGATGATTGATGTGCTTGCTACCGGTGATGTGCCGATAACAATGTCTGACAAAGACTCGGCTGAGCTCCTTCATACAATCGAAGGTTTTAGAACCTCGTTCCGGGATAATGATTTCGAACAGGTTTATGATTTTAAGGAGGATGCACAAAGTACTGTACTTGACATCCTGAATACGACCATGCTTACCAATGAACAGACCATGCGGGAGGAAACCGGTAAATCCTATTCCTACGATATGGTGACCAGCCCTCTCAGTGGTATTGTATCATACTATACGGATGGCTTTGAAACCATGACGAGTGATAATGTCAATAAAGAGATGTTTAATACCGAAAGCTATACTCGGACAAGCCTGCGAACCACTGATATTATCGATGTAAATACTCCGATCTATAAGCTGATTACCTCCGAGGAGTGGAAGCTGGTACTATCCCTGACCCAGGAGCAATATGAAAAGCTGAAAGGAAAGGAACATGTTCGTTTCACCATATTAGAAGACGATTTTGACATGAATGGGGCTCTTATGCTAAGCCAACACAGCTCCGATTATTATGCTGTGATCACCTTAAACCGTTATCTGTCCAATTACCTGGATGAACGATATCTGGAGATAGAACTGGATTTTGATACCGTTGAAGGACTTAAAATCCCTTTGACCTCAATAATCGACAAAGATTTTTATCTTGTACCTCTGGAATATTTCTCAATGGGTGCGGATAGTACTGATCAAGGTCTGATTGTTGAAACCTATGATGAAAAGACCGGTGAAGCTAAATATACCTTTACACCTACTGATATCTATTTTCAGGATGACGCTTATGCGTACGTTGATACAGACCTCTTTCCGGCCGGTACCTATATCCATTCCTCCACCAATTCGGAGAGATATACTCTAGGTCCGACGAATAAATTAACCGGTGTGTATAATGTTAATCTTGGTTATGCCGTTTTCAAACGCATTGACATACTATATCAGAATGAAGAATACGCAATCATCCGCAACGATACAGAAAATGGACTTTCTGCATACGACCAGATTGCTCTGGATGGTACTACAGCAGAGAATCAGGCGATTATTTATTAATTAAATACTAAGGATGATATCACTTACCTATGGCATTTATTGATATAATAAGAAGGCCTTTATTGAAATGTATTCGTGATACCAAAGGAGATTATTCATAATGAAGGACAATATAGCGCACATTGAACATAGAATTCAAGCTGCATGCGACCGAAGCGGGAGAGACCGTTCCGAGGTTACTTTAATTGCTGTAAGTAAGACAAAACCAAATGAGATGCTTCTTGAAGCTTATAAACTGGGAATGAGACACTTTGGTGAGAATAAGGTTCAGGAATTGGTTCAAAAGCATGAGGAGTTAAGCTCTGAATTCCCTGAGCCGGTGCACTGGCATCTAATAGGGCATTTGCAGCGGAACAAGGTTAAGTATATTGTAGATAAGGTAGCCTTGATTCATTCCGTAGACTCACTCCGACTAGCAGAACAGATCGAAGAAGAAGCTGCCAAGAAGAATGTTATCTGTGATATTCTGATCGAAGTGAATATCGCAGAAGAAGATACCAAATACGGAGTGAAAGCCGAAGAAACTGCTTCACTAATTTCTGAACTCATTCTGTTCCCACATATTCGGATAAGAGGCCTCATGGCGATAGCGCCTTATGTAGAAAATCCGGAGAAAAACAGGATGTATTTTAAGAAATTGCGACAATTATATGTTGACATAAAATCAAAAAACGCAGATAATAATGATAATGGAAACATTTCCAAATATCAATTTTCTACGGCAATTCAATCTCTGGAACATTTTAATATCCTGTCCATGGGTATGACCGGTGATTTTGAAGTAGCTATAGAAGAAGGCGCCACCATGGTCCGGGTTGGGACAGGCATTTTCGGTGAGCGTGATTATTCAATTAGCTGACATAATTGACTGTATATAAAAACATATAACATACGCTATGTGAAGCAATAGAACATAGCAAAGTAAAAAAGGTTTTTGCCGTAAGTGGCGAAATGGAGGTATAGACAAATGTCTAATATATTTAAAAACTTTCTTAATTCAATGAAACTGACTGAAGATGAAGACGATTATGAGGAGTATCTGAACGACGAGTCCGAGAAAGAGCAAAAAAGGGCAATGCGTGCAGAACGTAAAGAAGCAAAAAGTGAGAGATATACTGAACCACCTAAGAGCCAGACTGTGGCATCTGTATCGAATACGGTAACAAATGATTTCAAAAAAGAGAGGGCTGCAAAGATGGAAAGAAGTACAGCAAGCAAGGTTGTACCGATCCGTACAACACCCAAGGGACTTGAGGTTTGTATCATGAAGCCCACCTCCTTTGAAGATTCTCAGGAAATTTGCGATATGCTCTTAACAGGCAGAGCAACCGTAATCAATTTGGAAGGTTTTGATGATAAGTTAGCACAGCGAACCATGGATTTTATCTCAGGTTCCGTATATGCCATTAATGGTAAGCTTCATCGTATCTCGAACGCAATCTTTATTGTTTCTCCGGATACGGTTGATATCTCCGGTGATTATCTTGATTTAATTCAGGAGAGCGGTTTTGAACCTCCGACCTTCCATAATAAGTTCTAAGCCATGATGAATCTGGACAAGGACGAGCAGCTGCTTTGCCGAAGGCTGCTGGATTTGGCAAACACTGCATATAACAGAGGAATCTGTATGTTTTCTGATTTCCTTAATCTAAACGAACAGAACATATTTCTAAGCCTCAAAAATGAATTGCCAAGGATAAAGTATTTTACTAACGGAGGTTATCAAGATGCCGAGAGAAAAATACTTTGTTTTTGTGGAAACGATCAGATCAGCAGCATAGAAGAAATCAATTTTCCGATCACCTGTATCAAGGTAGAACCGCTTAATCAGCGTTTTTCTGATAACCTAAACCATCGTGACTTTCTTGGTGCGGTATTGAATCTAGGTATTGACCGTAGTAAGATTGGAGATATCCTGATTGATGCCAATGAAGGTTATTTATTTGCTCATAATACCATCAGTCCCTTTATATTGGATCAATTAGTAAAGGTAAAGCACACCATGGTCAGCACAAGTCGGATAGAACAACAGGATTTTCATTATGAAACAAAGTATACTGAGGTTGTCGGAACCGTAGCCTCTGTACGACTGGATAGTATCCTTGCAGTAGCATTTCACACCTCCAGGAGCAGTCTCTCAGGTCTGATTGAAGGTGGTAAGGTCTTTGTGAACAGCAAAGAGGTTCTGTCAAACAGCTATATGCTCAAAGAAAATGATGTTGTGTCAGTACGTGGTCTTGGTAAATTTCTTTATGTCGGAACCTCATATCAAACCAAGAAGGGCAGATACAGCGTAAAAATATTATTGTATTCTTAAATCCGGATGCCTTAAGCGTCTACCGATAAACAAAGAACGATATCCCTACTATATGGAGGTATTTATGTTTACATCATCAGAGATACAGGAGAAAGAATTCAAAACAGGTATTGGTTATGACAAGAAGGAGGTAGAGCAGTTTCTGAAGGAGCTGTCCACCGATTATGAAGCTCTTCTGGAGGACAATGAGAAGCTGAAACGAAAGCTGAAGGAAGCGACGGATAGCCTAAGCTACTACAAATCCATTGAGAAGACATTGCAGAAAGCCTTGATCCTGGCGGAGAAGACTGCTCAGGATACGAAGAATACCGCGCTTAGAGAAGCGGATGCTATTGAGATGGAAGCAAGGGCGAAAGCAAATCTTATCTTAGAGGATGCCAGAAAGCAGATTGAATTCATAGAACATAAGACCTTGAATCTGATGCAGCAGTATGATTTATTTAAAATACATTTTGAAAATCTGTTAAACGCACAGATTGAATTGATAAACAGTAAAAGCTTTTCCGTTAATACTGATGATTTTCGCTACCGTGAGCCGGAAGAATTAACTAGTTCAAAGGATCAAGTAGCCGCCACGGAGGCTTCAGCAGCTCGGGACGATGAGTTTTCGAAGGATCTGTCCAAGCAATACGACGAAGAGCTTCAGGATCTGGATCAAATCAAATTTGATTTTATGGAAGAACCGGAAGAGAAAAGCTATCAGACTGAGGATGGCTTTGAATTCTTCACAATGAAAGATGAATGATTTCGGAGGATAGCATAACCTCGTCTTGTCTTTTGATGCGGTTATGCTATATTTTCATACTATTTCTACAAGAAGGGATCGAACGAATGAATCAGTTGCTTACCGTAAATTATGAGGGCAAACCTGCCTATGAAATATGGCTGGAACCGAATTTTAAGAGGCTCTGTGATGCAGTGGCCCCAATGAAGCTTAGCAGCCGTAAAGTTATGATTATCACAGACAGTAACGTCGGAAAGTACTATCTGGATGAAGTAATAAAGGCTTTGTCTGACTCTGTGAAGCAGGTGGAAAGCTTTACCTTTAAGGCAGGAGAGGCAAACAAGAATCTGGATACTGTAAATCTGTGCTACGAGAGACTAATCGAGTCCGGTTTTGATCGAAATGATATACTAATCGCTCTCGGTGGCGGTGTAGTAGGAGACCTCACCGGTTTTGTTGCGGCTACCTATCTACGCGGAATACGATTTATTCAGATGCCTACCTCCTTACTCTCCATGGTTGACTCCAGTATCGGTGGGAAAACCGGAGTGGATTATAAAGCTTATAAGAATATGGTTGGCGCTTTCCATCAGCCTGTTCTGGTATATATGAATTTAGGAACGCTATTAACCCTTCCCGAAGCGGAATATTTCTCCGGTATGGGTGAGATTATTAAGCATGGACTGATTAAGGATTTGAATTACTACGAGTGGTTAAAAGAACAGGAAGCGAACATCAGCTCCAGAAACTTTGAAGCTCTTCTTGAAATGGTATATCGTAGCTGTCTGATCAAGAGAGCCGTGGTAGAACAGGATCCAAAGGAGCAAGGAGAGCGTGCGCTTCTTAATTTCGGACATACGATAGGACATTCAGTAGAAAAGCTAAAAGAATTAACTCTTTTGCATGGAGAGTGTGTCTGCATCGGAATGGCTGCAGCCTCTTATCTGTCTCTGAAGAGAGGATCGATCAGTGAGAAAGAATATCAGGACATCCTACAGACCATGCAGTGTTTTCGACAGCCAATCCGTGTACAGGGGTTAAATGCCGAGGCTGTTTATGAAGTGACTCGATTAGATAAGAAGATGGATTCCAATCAGATCAAATTCATTTTATTACAGAATGTCGGGAATGCGGTTATAGATACCACTGTAACAAAGGATGAGATGCTTACTGCCATCCATTCCATTTTAGAGTAAAAATAATAGAATTGTACTTATTGGAGGAAACTATGAAGCAAAGAATTAGGCATTTGATTTTATTTATTATTCTTACGGTAATTGACCAGGGAGTGAAGCTATGGGTTCGTCAGACCCTGATGAATAACGATCCGATTATCATTATACCGGATGTATTCAGCCTGCAGTACCATGAGAATACCGGTGCAGTATGGGGCATTTTGAGTGGAAAGGTACAAATTCTAAGTATTTTCACCTTTATCATATTAGCATTTATTGTATTCCTGTATCTTAAGATCCCGCAGGATAAGAAGTATAACCCGATGAAGCTGATCACCGTATTCATTATTGCCGGAGCAGTAGGCAACCTGATCGATCGCATCTTCTTAGGTCATGTGGTTGATTTTATTTATTTTAAATTAATTAATTTCCCTCTATTTAATATCGCTGATAGTTATCTGACCGTATCCTGTATCTTATTGTTCCTTCTGGCAATCTTTTATTACAAGGATTCGGATTTTGAGTTCCTGGATCGGATGTTTGGATCTAAGAAAAAGAAAAATGTTGATCCTTCTTCCGAGCGTCCCTCCGAGGAAGAGAATAAGGAAGAAGATTAGGTCTCCCTATCAGAGTTATATAGGTAGATATAACATTATTATGTAAACCAGAAAGGGATCATGCGAATGGAGGATGAAGTATTAGAGCTGTCCGAGTCGGAACAAACTCTGGAATATGTCGTAAGCGAAGAGTTTCAGGGGATTCGTATTGATAAATACCTATCGACAATTCAAAACGACCTGACTCGAAGTTATCTTCAGAAGCTGATCGAGGATGGCAGAATTTTTCTTGAGGATAAGCCTGTAAAATCCAATTCTAAGGTCAAATTCGGACAAACAGTACAAATTATCCTTCCCGAACCTACGGTGGCTGAAATCGTTCCTGAGGACCTTCCGATTGATATTGTTTATGAAGACAAAGATATCATCGTGATTAACAAGCAGAAGGGACTCGTTGTTCATCCTGCCGCCGGACATGCATCCGGTACTCTTGTGAATGCCCTGTTATATCATTGCCAATCAGAATTATCCGGTATTAACGGGGTTATGCGACCTGGAATAGTTCATCGGATAGACCGGGATACAACCGGTGTTCTGGTTGCCTGTAAAAACGATAAAGCGCACCAGTTTATTGCTGAACAACTTAAGGTTCATTCCATTACTCGTAAATATCAGGCTATTGTTTATAATACCTTTCCAACGGAAAATGGAAGAGTAGAGGGGCCAATCGGTAGAGATCCAAAGGATCGCAAGAAGATGGCCATCAATCATAAAAACGGTAAACCAGCAGCTACCAATTATATCGTATTGGAGAATCTTTCAAAACATTATGCTCACGTGGAGTGCTCTCTGGAAACCGGACGTACTCATCAGATCAGGGTCCATATGGCTAGCATACGTCATCCTCTTCTTGGTGATACGGTTTATGGACCGAGCAAGGATCCTTTTCACCTGGAGGGACAAGCCTTACACGCCGGTGTTTTGGGATTTATTCACCCAACTACCAGGGAGTACGTAGAATTTAGGGCTCCGCTTCCGGATTACTTTACCGATTTATTAATGAAATTAAGACATAAGGGGTAACTTTCATTGAAGAGAAAAGTCATTGATGAACTAATCAACTGGAAAACAGACACACAGGACATTCCCATATTACTTACCGGAGCAAAAGGGGTCGGAAAGACGTATCTTGCATATGATTTTGCCAAGTCTTTTTTTGAAGAGTTCTATTATATCAATTTTGAACGTGATCCATTACTGGCAGATTTATTCCGGAACGATACCAAGGAATCACTTTCGGATCATTTGTTATCACATTTTGGTATCTTTGAAGAACGTCCCACGGATACCCGTGTCTTAATTCTGGATGAAATCAGTTTCTGCAAGGAAGCTCTAAAAGCAATCAAAAAACATCAGTTGACCGGTGTATTCGATTATATCGTCGCAATCACCAGCCATCCCTTACCGCTCGATTTTGAAGCAGTTTTTCACAGAGTCTGTATTCATCCGTTGGAGTTTGACGAGTTTTTGAGAGCAACCGGTAATGAATGGTATATTGAGACCATCCAAAATCATTATCATTCCTCTTCAAAAATACCGGACATTGTACATAAGGAGCTGCTAACCCTACATCAGCTTTATCTTCAGATCGGCGGAATGCCGGGAATCGTGAATGAGTATCTCAATCTTTCTGATACGATCAATGTACCCGAGCAACATAGTTTTATGATCAGCTCTTACCATGACTTTATCTTCCGGGATAATCCCGACAGTGAAGCACTGAAGATGAATCAGGTACTGGACAGCTTAATCTATCAGCTGATGAAGGATAATAAGAAATTTCAGTACAAAATCATCCGTAAAGGTACAACCCATGCAATGTACCGAGATTCCATCAAGAAGCTTGTGGAGCAGAATTATGTAATTCGCTGCAATAAGATTAATTCCGAGCAATTGGAGAATCCTTCTCAACTATTTATCGTAAACAATTCGTGTGAAGAAGACAATTCTAACTTTAAACTGTATCTTCCGGATACCGGCTTATTGTATTCCAAAATTAAAGAAGTACAAGGAACGGAAGGGATTCTCACTTACCAGCGATCTTTATTAGAGAATTATGTGGCTCAATCTCTACAGGCAAAGAATTATCCCTTTGCTTTCTGGGAAAGCGAATCCATGGCTAAGGTCGATTTTATCATTTCAAAAAACCTGCAGATGCTTCCCATCGAAATCTTTTCCGGAGAGAATACCAGGTCGAAGAGTATCAGTGTATTAAAGCAAAAATGTCATTTTCCGTATGCAATTAAGATTTCTGCAAAGAATTTTGACTATGCAAATGATATAAAATATGTTCCCTATTATGCTGTGTTCTGTCTGTAATACCATTATTTAACTATTATTTTACGAAATTATTAAGAAAGTAGTTGACAAATATTTTCTATTATTATAGTATAGTTATACGAGTTGCGGTCTACGCGTGTAGTTGTTATCGCCTCAAAAGACAAATTTGTATTCTACAATAGTAAGTCCCTTAAAATACGTCAATATAGAACATTTCTATATTTTGCAAATATATAAATAAGTAATTTATTGGATATATAATGGATTATCAACTAGACTATAAAATACAGCAGATGAATGGAGAAGCATATGCTGTATTTTAATTTCTACAAATGTAGAATTATAGAATTATAGCCAAGAGGGGTGTAGGATATCATGTCATCTTTGCCAGAAATACGTCTTCACGAAGGAGAACTCAATATTATGGAGCTGTTATGGTCGAATAAGTCCTTAGCAGCCAAGGATATTTCCAAGATCATCAAGGAATATATCGGTTGGGAGAAAAATACCACCTATACAGTAATTAATCGTTTGATTGAAAAAGGTGCAGTAAAGCGCGAGGACCCTGGGTTCTTATGCAGAGCAGCAATATCAAAACGTACGGTACAGACAATCGAGACTAAAGTATTACTGAACAAGTTATACAACGGATCATTAAGTACATTCTTAACAGAATATCTGAAAAATCAGGACCTGTCAAAGGCAGAGGTCCTAGAGCTTCAAAGAATAATAGGTGAACAGAGGTTTTAATAATCTCTGTTTTTTTATACTAAAATACGAAAAGGTTGAATATCATCATGGAATATAAGTATACGCAAAATGATAATTATGAAGACTTCGCAAGTGGAAGAGTATTATATCATATGGGTGGTGAGCCTACCTTTCCGGTAAGACTTACTCTGGAACTATATGAGCGCTGCTTGCAGTATTCGATCAAAAAAACGGATATCACACTATATGATTGTTGTTGTGGCGGAGCTTATATGCTGACCATATTAGGACTGCTGAAGAACAGTACCATAGCTAGGCTGTACGGAAGTGATATTGATTCCAAAAGCATAAAATTAGCAGAAGATAATCTTGGGCTTTTGACGGAGTCCGGGCTTCAAAGACGTAAAAGCGAACTCGAGGCTCTATATAATGCATATGGCAAAGCCTCCCATCTGGACGCACTACAAAGTGTCGAACGTATCGAAAAGCTATTAAATAGTACGATCACAGCCAGAGTATTCCTGCAAAATGCCTTTGAGCTATGTGACCTGTCCTTCGTTCCTGATATCATTATTACGGATGTTCCATATGGTAATCTGGTAGAATGGGATGCCGGTAACGGAGGTATCAATCAAATGATGGATTCCATAGCCAAGATCTGTAGTCGGGAAACAATTCTTTGTGTCTGTATGGATAAAAAACAAAAGATACAGACAGAAATATTTAAGAGACTTGAGAAGCAAATGATCGGTAAAAGAAAATTTGAGATCTATCAATTAAAGTAAACGTATCGATTTTAGTGTACCATATCGTTAGTAGAGATGATTTTTTTGAAGTATACAAAATAGTAGTAAATGAGTTTTCCAGAAATATGCAAGAAACCTTTACACAACTGTAAATATACGGTATACTCCTTTATATGTTAATTTTCAGTTGTTTTGATAAGCATAAAATATTCTTTAAGAAAAGGTGATTGTTTGACTATTTACAAAAATGCATTTCCAATTCTGGAATATGATGACGAAAAGGATGGAGTTATAATACCAAATAGAAATGGTAAAGCATTGTTACCAGAGATTTGTGTAATAACATTTTTTCGTGAAGTTTTAGAGGATTTCGTTACAAAACATAAATCCGAAATCAGACATAATTACAGGTCTGAAATGGCTAACTTCCCAATATATGTATTGGATTATAAAGGTATTGAATTATGTATCATGCAAGCAGTAGTAGGTTCAGCATCAATCGCTATGATGACGGATTACTTAATCCGCTATGGTGTAAAAAATATTGTTGCTTGCGGTGGTTGTGGAGTTTTAGTAGACATTCCTGCTGGCGATGTTATTATTCCTGTGAAAGCTTTACGTGATGAAGGTGCATCATATCATTATTTACCTCCATCACGTGATATAGATTTGAATGTAGAAATGATTTCTATAATTAAGAAGACATTGAACGACAACGATGTACCTTATCTTGAATGTAAAACATGGACCACTGATGCTTTGTTCAGAGAAACCCCAGATATGATAAAATATCGGAGAGAAGAGGGCTGTCAAGTAGTTGAGATGGAGTGCGCTACGATGGCGGCAGTTGCACAATTTAGAGGAATAAAATTTGCACAATTGCTATACAGCGGCGATATACTTTTTGATTTATCAAACTATAACGATAGGAATTGGTTTACAAATCTGACGGCTCGTGAGAAACTTTTTTATCTATCATTAGAGTCTGCAATCAATATTCATCATATTTAAAAGTTGAACTATTTTAATAAATCATTTTATGTATGGGGTGGTAGGATGATAAGTCATAAGGAATTAGTAGAAGAAATAACTCAAGAATTATATCATGATAATAATGTTTTGGCATTAATATTATACGGTTCAGTATCTAGAAATGAGGAAAGCGCTAATAGCGATATAGACCTTTTGGCAATAATTAATGAAGATTATCTTCAAAAAAGACATACCGTAAGATATGGTATTACTTTAGAGTTCGTTGAAATGCATATAAAGTTTCTGCAGAATTTTATTGAAAAAAGAGAAATACCCATGCTTTTTGCGTTAGCGAACGGAATTGTCTTGTTTGATAAAGCTTCCGTAACCGAACAATTAATTTATGATGCGAGAAAAATTCTAGCGAATAGTCCACCCATAAATCCCCAGTGGGAAAATGAAGGATATCGAACTAAGAAACGGTCAGACTTAACTGAAATATATAAAGATTTATTGGATGTTGAAGATGATATTACATTTAATTATATAACTTCATTGCTAATTACAAACGCGTTACCAATTCTAATCGAAAATAATAATTTGTGGAATCAAACAAGAAAGAAAATGATTAATTATTTAAAATTACAATGTTTTGACTGTTATAAATATATTGAAACACTATTAAGCTCTATATATTCAATACCTGAAAAACGAGAAGCAGCAAAAAACTTGATTGAATATGCTCTGAATTCTCAAGGAGGAATATTAAAAGGCGATGCTATAATATTTAGAAAAAATAATATTTAATCATGTATAAGAGTTCATTATAACAGAACAATAAATATCGACATGTAACCTTTTATATTACCAGATTTGCGTCCCTCGACAGGTATGTTTTGAAAAGAGAGAGTGTTTTCCTGTATGTCATACTATTCGCAAAACCTAAGTTTATCGAATAGATAGTATTATAAAATCCTCTAATCTGTCTGTTGTACTGTGAATATTCTTTTCGTCAGATATTCCGCCGGCCATATCTTAATACCTGACTACAGAAAAACATCTCTCATAATCTTATCTTTGCCATATTTGTCCCTAATCAAATCTGCAGCTATATCTACTGCATGTAATTTTCATGTATTACCATATCTAATAAATACGCTGATAACCAGTAACATTTGTATCTGTCAAACTCATATTTTAAGGATACTTGCATAAGTTATACTAAATCTCACGGAGAATTAAAACAATGAAAAAAATCAATATAACAGGTGTATTCATAAGCGCTGGTATAACCTTATTAACTGGATTTATATCAAGTATCCTATCGGGAAACGCAAGTACGGTCTACACATCATTAACGCTTCCACCATTTTCACCACCGGGCTGGATCTTTGGTGTGGTATGGCCTATACTTTACATACTTATGGGTGTTGCTGCATATCTTGTCTTTATATCCATGGCAGATCCATCAGACAAAAGAAAAGCTCTAGTTACCTATTCTATACAGCTTCTGATTAACTTTAGCTGGAGTATTATATTCTTCCGTTTTCAAGAATATGGTTTAGCGGTCGTTGTATTAGCGCTTTTACTTTTATTGGTTACTTTGACTATTATGTTCTTTTATTATTTGAATCGACTTTCTGCATGGCTCTTAATACCCTATTATTTGTGGCTTTTATTTGCATTCTACTTAAATACCGGAGTCTATGTACTGAATTAGTGGCCAAACATCTATTGTTTGCTTAAGCATGCACAGTTTGCTTTAAGGTGCGGATTTCGTAGGCTCCAACACTCTAATCTGCAATATTCATGATACGAGTTATCCACCTTTGGAACTGCAGATATCAGAATAAGTAAAATAGTGAATATAACCAAAATAATCATTTTAAACATCTCCTTTTATTTTATTGTAAGTCAGACCAAATCATCCTATGTATTTTTAACATTCTTTTTATTTTGTATTATAGATAACTATATTCCTACCGTTTTACTTCTTTTTTCCACCAAAATGATATCATGCCATTCCCCGTTTGTCGACTGTCCTATTTTTTCTCGATAACCAATTTCTCTAAAATTACACTTCATGAATAGTTTACGACTGGGTAAATTCTGTTTGTTGATTGATGCCTGTAAGGTCCAGTATCCAGCTTCTTCCGATCCTCGTATTAGCTCTGTCAGAAGTGCTGTACCCACCCCTTGCTTCCTACATTCTTCCTCGATGTATATACTTATTTCAGCAACTCCTGCATAGACACATCTTCCTGAAACCGGAGTCAGTGCCGTCCATCCAAGGATCTTATCGCCCGAACGCGCTACATAACGACAATTCTCGCTATGTTCACTGTTCCACTCCTCCCAAGTAGGTACATTGTTTTGTAAGGTAGCTATTCCTGTATTTATTCCAGCTTCGTAGATGTCTGACACTTGACGCCAATCAGATTGTTTCATTTTTTCGATATAAAAATTCATGTAATACCCTCCTCATCGATAACCAACCAACAGTTCTAACAACAAATATTATCCTATTAATTCTTATTGCTTTTTGCTGCTTCTGTTAACAGTGCTAAGCTATCCAATACCTGGTCTCTTTTTTCTTCCGGAAGAATTTGAAAGATGTCTCTATAGTATGTTTCCATACTACTTTCAATTCTATTGAATACATTTCTTCCCTCTTCTGATAATTGTATTAATATATACTTCCTGTTCTCTGTATCCATTTCTCTGATTGCCAAACCTGCTTCAACAAGATTATTCACGGTTCGGCTCATTGTACTTTTGTCTACAACCAACAAATCAGCCAGCTCCACTAAAGAAATATTGTCAGCTCTACCGATTTCAACAATTGCATGACATTGAGTAATTGTTACACCACAGCACGAGGCATCATTCTTCTCCAAAACCCCTAGGTTTCTTACCAGTATTCGGATTAGCTCCCGAAGTGTGCTACTTCCTTGATCTCTCATACTTATCCTCCATTCTTCTGTACTTCGCATATTTTGCAGCCACACAGTAATTGCTAAGGATTATATTACAATTCACTTAAACAATTTGATTTTTATTCTGTTCATCTCTATTTGCATTGTAACATACAACTGTTGTATATTGCAACTATGAATTTTAAATATTTTCTTCTTTATCAATCGAGTAGGAGGCGGTGACTAACCGCCGTCCTCTCACAGCACCGTGCGTACCGTTCGGTACACGGCGCTTTCAATAGTTGATGTGCACAGACTGATAAGCCGTGGCTAAGTCATAAAAGC
>JAEZUM010000022.1 GCA_023421075.1 Bacillota bacterium | reverse complement strand
GCTTTCACCTTATCAATTGAATTTAAAGAAATCTTTACTGTCTTCATTAATAACTCCTCCTTTATTCGGTATATGTATATACTATAATTTACCTAATTAAAAGTCAATATACAAAGTTCATAAAAATAGGGCAGAAAGTTGTATGGATAATCAGACTATTTATTGAATTTAGTGATCGTACAGCACCGGAAGGACAGTAAAAATGTTTATAAATAGAGATAGAATGCTTGCATTCTGCTTAACCAGAAAGGAATATGATATAAAATGAAAAAATCAGCGGCATTTTTGACCCTTGGCTGTAAGGTGAATTCTTACGAAACTGAGGCGATGCGCGGAATGTTTGAAGCAGCTGGCTATGATATAGTGGATTTTAAGGATATAGCGGATGTCTATGTAGTGAATACCTGCACTGTGACGAATATTGCTGATCGTAAATCTCGCCAGATGCTGCATCAGGCGAAGAAAAGAAATCCCGAGGCCATTATCGCCGCAGTCGGTTGTTATGTACAGGCGGCAGAAGATGTTCTTCTGGCAGACAGTGCGGTGGATCTTGTAATCGGAAATAATAAAAAATCGGACATCGTCAGAATGGTAGAGAGGTGTCGGAGCAGTAATAGGAAAGAGGAATTGGTCGTAGATATCAACGAAGAGCAGGAGTACGAGGAGCTTCATGTCATCACAACCATGGAGAAGACACGCGCTTTTATCAAGATTCAGGATGGCTGTAATCGATTCTGTTCTTATTGTATCATACCTTATGTAAGGGGCAGAGTACGAAGTCGTAAGGAAGATGATATCCTTCAGGAAATCAAGGAGCTGTCAGAAAAGGGATATAAAGAAATTGTATTGACGGGGATTCATATCTCCTCTTACGGTTCGGACCTTCTTAAGAAGACACAGATGGAAGAAGCGTCTACTATAGATGATGTGGATCTGGTAAAGCAGGACACAGATATATACGACAGATTAAGCAGGGAGATGCCCTTGGCCAAGCTGATTGTTCGAATTGGTGAAATCTCCGGGGTAGAAAGAATCCGGCTAGGATCCTTAGAGCCCAGAATTATCACAGAGGATTTTCTGAAAGCGATCGCATCGGTAAGACAATTCTGTCCGCATTTTCATTTGTCTTTACAGAGTGGCAGTGATGGTGTACTAAAAAGGATGAATCGTAAGTACAGTGCCAGAGAATATTATGACAGAGTACAACAGATCCGCAGGTTCTTTGAGAATCCTTCGTTCACAACTGATGTGATTGTTGGCTTTCCGGGTGAGACACCGGAAGAATTTGAACAGACGAAGGATTTTGTAAAAAGTATTGGTTTCACACATATTCATGTCTTCAAGTATTCCAAGCGGGCAGGAACAAAGGCTGCCCAAATGCCGAATCAGATACCGGAGGAGATCAAGAACATAAGAAGTGATGAACTGATTGCACTTTCTGAAGTGATGTCAGAAGAATATCATGAACGATTCTTGGGCAAAATAGAGAAAATTCTATTTGAGGAATCAATGGAAATTGATGGTAAGCAATATCAGATTGGGCACAATGAGCGTTATCTAAAGCTTGCGGTAGCAATGGATGCAGATATTTCCAATGAGATACTGGAGACTAGGGTCACAGGTTTTTTAACGGAGGAAATGCTCCTTTGTGAAATAACTAATTGAAATTTTTACCTAAATATATTAATATATAATTTATATAGATTCTATAATGTTCGATCTGATGTGTGAGAGATTATCTAAAATAGTGGAGAAGGAAGTGATTCAATGCAAAAAATAAACAATACACAGTATTTTAGAGTGCAAAAGGATACAGAAGTTATCGTGAGTGAGGTAATTCGCACCGTATATTCCGCTTTAACAGAAAAGGGGTATAATCCGGTTAACCAAATCGTTGGGTATGTTATGTCCGGAGATCCTACCTACATAACGAGCCACAAGGGTGCTCGAAGCTTGATTATGAAGGTGGAACGCGACGAAATAATCGAAGAATTGTTACGTTTTTACATTGAAAACGAACTCGACAAAGGAAATAGTTCGAAGTAACAATTCAATATTGTAGGTAGGAAAGATAGATACTGCCTTGTTTCACCCGAGAATATAAGTGGAATTGATTTATATAATATAGTTGCTTCAATATAGGGAGGTATGAATGAAGAGAATAATGGGGCTGGATTATGGCTCTGTGACAGTAGGAGTTGCGATCAGTGACGGGCTCGGGTTAACCGCCCAAGGCATTGAGGTAATTCGTAGAAAGCAAGAGAATAAGCTGCGTCAGACCCTCGCAAGGATAGAGGAATTGATTGCAGAGTATGAGATTAATATGATTGTGTTAGGTTATCCAAAGCATTTGAATAATACAGTAGGCGAACGTGCTATCAAATCGGAGGAGTTTGCTGAAAAGCTTCGGCAGAGAACCGGTCTTGAGGTACTTCTTTGGGATGAGCGATTAACAACCGTAGCGGCACACCAAGTTCTTGATCAGGGCGGATTAAGTCATCAAGAAAAAGCATTGGTGGTTGACAAGTTAGCAGCAGTATTGATTTTGCAGGGATATTTGGATCGTCTGCAATTTATGAAGAAAGAAGAGAATAAGGATGAGTAATAGACCGGATGAGATTACCTTCATCACAGAAGATGGTGAAGAGGTTATATTTCAGATTTTGGAGCAGACAAGACTGGGTGGAACCGACTACCTTCTTGTCAGCACAATTACAGAGGATGATGAGGATGCTGAGGCACTCATATTAAAAGATATATCGAAAGAGACTGATGAAGAAGCGATATATGATATTGTCGAGGAGGAGCAGGAGCTGCAATCGGTTGCTGCGATCTTCAAGGAACTATTGGAAGATATAGAATTATATTAATATATTATACATGATATTAAATGCATGAAGATAGGATTAGATGAAAATAGGTGATGATATGCCTGAAAATCAGGAACAGTTTAAGAATTTGTTAAAGCAGAACGGACTGAAGGTAACCACACAGAGAGTGGCGATACTGGAGGTATTAGACAGCAGACCGGGGAAGCACCTGACAGCAGAAGAAATCTATGATTATGTCAGAGAGAAATATCCCGAGATAGGTATCGCTACTGTCTATCGTACGATTCAAGTATTATCAGAATTAAATCTAATAGATAAATTAAATCTTGATGATGGTTATGTACGCTATGAAATTAGCAAGGGAAGCCAAGAAGACGCTTCCCACCATCACCATCACTTAATATGCCTTAATTGCGGAAATGTATATGCATTTCAGGATGATCTATTGGAAACATTAGAAGAGCGGATCATGGATACCTTAGGATTTCAAGTGGTAGACCATGAAGTAAAGCTATACGGTCATTGTAAAGCATGCAGGGCAAATAAATCTATTAATGTCTAATCGTAAATCGAATGCACTTAGTGAATGGAAAACGAATGTACATAAAACCATTGGAGGTGCAAATATTTGAAAGAAAAAGAAAAGAACATAGCGAAGCAGACACAGTTAAAGGGTGTTAAAATTATTCCGCTTGGTGGATTAGAGCAAATAGGTATGAATATAACCGCAATTGAATACGAGGACAGTATTATTGTCATTGATTGCGGATTATCCTTTCCGGAGGATGAGATGTTGGGAATTGATTTAGTAATTCCTGATGTTACTTATCTTAAGGATAATATTGATAAAGTGAAAGGCTTTGTGATCACTCATGGTCATGAAGATCATATCGGATCACTACCTTATATCCTTAAGGATATCAATGTACCGATTTATGCTACAAAACTTACAACAGCGATTATCGAGACAAAGCTGAAGGAGCATAATTTATTAAAGAATACAAAGCGAAAAGTGATCAAACACGGTCAGTCCATTAATTTGGGATGCTTCCGTATCGAATTCATCCGGACAAACCATAGTATTGCGGATGCATCTGCCTTAGCAATCTTTACACCGGCTGGTATTATTTTTCATACCGGTGACTTTAAGGTTGATTATACTCCTGTATTCGGGGCTCCGATTGATTTACAGAGAATCGGTGAGATCGGCAAAAAGGGTGTGTTAGCTCTGCTTTGCGATAGTACGAATGTGGAACGTCCCGGATATACCATGAGTGAGAGTACCGTAGGTAAGACCTTTGACAGTATTTTCTCTGATTATTCCAAGCAGAGAATAATCGTTGCTACCTTTGCCTCTAACGTAGATCGCGTTCAGCAGGTTATTAATTCGGCAGCGAAGTTTAATCGAAAAATAGTCATTGAAGGCCGCAGCATGGTAAATATTATTACCGTTGCAAAGGAACTTGGATATATCAAGATGCCTGACAATATGTTAATCGACATAGAAATGATGAAGAATTATACCGATGACCAGCTGGTTCTGATTACCACAGGAAGTCAGGGAGAGACTATGGCAGCATTGCCAAGAATGGCTGCTTCCATTCATAAAAAGGTAACCATCAAGCCGGGTGATGTTGTAATTCTTAGTTCAACACCGATTCCGGGCAATGAGAAGGCAGTATCTAAGGTCATTAATGATCTTACGATGAAGGGAGCAAAGGTAATCTATCAGGATACCCATGTTTCCGGTCATGCCTGCCAAGAAGAAATAAAATTAATGTACACCTTACTGAAGCCGAAATATGCAGTTCCGGTTCACGGTGAATATAAACATCTGGTTCGCCATGCTGAGCTGGCACAAACCTTAGGAATTGCGAAGGAGAATATATTTATTATTTCTTCCGGAGATGTCCTGACCTTATCTGAGGAACAAGGACAGATTACCGGAGAGGTTCCCGCTCAAGGAATTCTGGTAGACGGTCTTGGTGTCGGAGACGTTGGGAACATTGTACTCCGGGATAGACAGCTTCTAAGTGAAAATGGATTAATTATCGTTGTTATATCATTAGAAAAGTATAGCAATCAGATACTTGCCGGTCCGGATATCGTATCACGCGGATTTGTATATGTCAGAGAATCCGAGAATCTGATGGAAGAAGCCAGAGAAGTGGTGGAACGGGCGCTGGATAAGTGTTTGAGTAAAAATAACGCAGATTGGGGCAAGATGAAGACAGAGATTAAGGATTCGCTCAGTGACTTTATCTGGAAGAAGACAAAGAGAAATCCTATGATTCTGCCTATCATCATGGAAGTATAGGATTATAGAACCCGGTTTGTTGTAAAGTTAGAGAGGGAAGCATATGGCGACAAGGTCCACTGCAGTTAAATTAACATTAAAGGTAACAAGCTTTCTTGTTCGGATGCTGATGAATATATTCTTTTATGTTTTAGTGGTTATACTAATCATTAATGTCAGCAAATATGCCTATACCTTCACGTATCAGCTTTATGGACCCGATACGGTAGATGTAGCACCCGGAAGAGAGATTGTATTCCAGATTAATAAGGGTGAATCAAAGATGGACATAGCAACAAAACTGGAGTTAAATCAAGCCATTAAGAATAAGTATTCCTTTTATCTTAAAACAAAGCTTCAGGAATATGTAATTATGCCTGGTACCTATATTATTAATTCATCGATGACTTATGATGAGATCCTTGATGTGGTCACGGATTATTCCAAGTCCCTTGTAAAGGATGAAGAAGATACAGATTCAGAAAAAGGTTCGTCTGACTCCAATGCCGAAATAGGCGAAAAGACAGGTGACGGTTCGGAAAATGATACCGGTGCAGACTCTGATACGGAGGATGCAGCAGAATAATGGTGACCCTTCTTATATTCGCTTTGAGAAGGTTGCCATGGATAAGAGGCAAAATATATTATGATTGTTGATGAAAGAATTACAGCCTATGTTAACTCCTTAGATACAGAATTACCGATTGAATTAAGAGAGTTGGAACGGGATGCGTTAGACCATCATGTCCCGATTATTAAGAAGGAAACACAGGGTGTACTGAAGTTTTTATTACAATTACAACAACCCAAACGTATTCTGGAGGTCGGAACAGCCATTGGCTTTTCCGCCCTCTTTATGAGTAAATATTCGAGTAGTGATTGTAGAATCACAACGATAGAAAAGGTAGCAATGAGATTGGTTGAGGCTGATAAAAATCTGGCAAATCCAAGCTTTCCCTACAAGGAAAAGATTACTTTGATTAAGGGAGAGGCTCTCGATGCACTAAAAAATCTGGTGGAGCAGAAACAGACCTTTGATTTCATATTTTTAGATGCTGCCAAAGCTCAGTATATGACCTTTCTTCCGGAGCTAATGAAACTACTGGATAATAAGGGATTATTGATCACGGATAATGTGTTGCAGGATGGTACGGTAACCAATTCGAGGTATAGTATCACCAGAAGAGACCGAACCATTCATTCCAGAATGAGAGAGTATCTGTATGAAATCACTCATATGGAGGAGCTGGCAACGGTAATATTACCGGTTGGTGATGGGATTGCCCTTAGCCATCGTATCACGAAATAGAGTGGGCTGCATCGAAGATGCAGAATGGGAGAATAGTATGACAGAATATATAAAGAAGCCGGAGCTGTTAATCCCGGCAGGTAATTTGGAGACCTTAAAAACAGCGGTTATCTATGGAGCGGATGCGATCTATATCGGCGGAGATATGTACGGTCTTCGCGCAAAAGCCAAAAATTTTTCCATGGATGAGATGAAACAGGGAATTGCCTTTGCTCATTCCTATGGGAAAAGGGTCTATGTTACAGCGAACATCACTGCGCATAACCAGGATCTAAGCGGCATACGGGCATATTTTAAGGAGCTTAGAGCCTTTGGTACAGATCGACCCGATGCACTGATTGTCTCTGATCCCGGTGTTTTTTCTATTGCACAGGAGGAGATTCCGGAGGTCGAACTGCATATCAGTACTCAGGCGAATAATACAAATTACGAGGCTTATAACTTTTGGTATAAGCTTGGAGCGACCAGAGTGGTTTCAGCAAGAGAATTATCATTGGAGGAATTAGTGGAGCTTCGTTCCAAGATTCCGGCACAGATGGAGATAGAGACCTTTGTACATGGTGCTATGTGTATCGCTTATTCCGGAAGATGCTTATTGAGCAACTATTTTACCGGAAGAGATGCGAATATGGGTGCTTGCACGCATTCCTGTCGCTGGAAATATCGAATCGTGGAAGAGACCAGACCCGGAGAGTATCTTCCGATTGAGGAAAATGAACGGGGTACCTATATCTTTAATTCCAAAGATCTATGTATGATTGAATATATACCCGAGCTGATCAAAGCAGGGATTGACAGCTTTAAGATCGAAGGCAGAATGAAGACGGCTCTGTATGTTGCTACTGTAGCCAGGACCTATCGTAAAGCCATCGATGATTTCTTTACGGATCCTGCTCTATATGAAGCGAATAAAAGCAATTATATGGAGGAAATCCGAAAAGGAGTGAATCGCCAATTCACGACGGGCTTCTTCTTTGGCAAGCCGACGCATGAAGATCAGATCTACGATCACAATACTTATGAGAAGGCATATACTTATCTTGGTACGATCTCCGGTGAGAAGGATGGCTTCTATGAGCTTGAGCAGAAGAATAAGTTCAGCATAGGAGAAAATGTTGAAGTGATAAAACCGAATGGAGATACCATTAATACGGTCGTTGTAAGTATAAAGGATATCGATGGAACTGCCATGGAAAGCTGTCCCCACCCACAGCAGATAATCTATGTTGATTTTGGTACGAAGCTGGATCTCTTTGATATTGTAAGAAGAAAAGAATAAGGGAGTTTATTTCATTGTATTATAACTAGGCATCATTCCCCATTAAGAAATTTTTAGGGTGAATGGTGCTTTTGTTATAGTGAGGGATAGCATTTGTTCAAAATAATGGTATAATAGTACTATAATCAGACATGATTTGACACGTAACAGCGATCATAGCGTAAAGGATAAATATCAAGGAGGATATTCTATGGAGATAACATTACGGCTTCTCTTTTCATTCGTATTTTACACAGCCGCCATTCTGATTTTCTTTTACGGCCTGTACATTTATTCCTATAATTCGAAGTCACTTATGCATAGAATTTTTCTGTTAAGCTGCCTAAGTTTGTGCTTATGGAATTTCTCCTTTTCGATTGCCAACACCGCGATCAGCTATCATACGGCAGAGGTCTGGCGCAGAGTGGCATCCTTTGGATGGGGCTCCTTCTTCAGTTTTCTTCTACACTTTATTCTGCTCTATACCAAACAAAGAAAGCTTTTATCCAAGAAGCTAACCTATCTGATACTATATCTTCCGGTTGTTTTCAACTGCTATGTATTTGCCATAAGCAATAAAATTGCCGAAAGGGTTTATGAGTTAATTTATACGGATGTGGGTTGGATTAACATTTCACAATTTACGATATATGACTGGGCCTATAATCTGTATTATGCCGGCTTTTCGATCATGGGATTGATCCTATTGATACAATGGGGTGTGAATTCGAAGGACGAGAGGAATCTGAAGCAGACAATATTAATCAGCTTTACTTATATTGCTACTTTTATTATAGGTACGATTACCGAATTTGTAGCAAATATCTATCTGCCGGTCACTTTACCCCAATTGGCGCCGGTATTGATTCTCATACCGATGTCCGTTATGTTTTATTGTGTCTTAAACTATGGCTTCCTAGTACCGGAGTGGGTTAAAAATGAGCCGGAGATTTATCCGGAAAAGGGTGATATTATACGAAAAAAACTGTATCGAAATCTGACCAAAGTCTACATCTTCGGAGGCTTTATCAATTTTGCTGCACAATATTTTACAAATCGTGAGCCTCTTTATTCCGCTTTGCGCTTTAGTGTTGGTTTGGTACTGCTGGGAATGTTTCTGTTCTTTATTCAGAATGTTAATGTTTCACTAAAATATAAGGATATTATCTGTAATCTATTAATTGCGTTATCTATACCCTTGATGTTGATAAAATATCTGAAATATTCCAGTGTATATGCTTGGGTGGTTCCAGTTATTTTTATTCTGATCGCAGTTGCCTTCGGTAAACGTACAATGCTTATCCATATTGTTGTATCTACCTTAGGATCCATGTTATATCTGTGGTTCAAATATCCGATTACAATCCTTCATTTTAATGGGATCGATCATTTGATACGAATTATTGTGCTGGGAATTATATTATGGATGGCCTTCTATATCAATTTAATCTATCAGGAAAGAATTAATGAAAACGAAGAGAGAGCAAAGCATCAATCTTTTTTACTCAAGATATCAACCTTATTTCTTACCGCGGATGAAAATAACTTTGAGAACTGTATTTATATGGCACTAAATATCAGCAGCCAATACTTAAAGGTGGATCGTATTTACATCTGTCTGCTGCAGGAGGATGATGATACCGGTAATAGAATATTTGAGCTCTGCAAAGAGGGGATTCCCTCCGTAAAAGCAGAGCTGGAGTCTGCTGACTGGAATAGAGGGATTAATCTTGTACACAAGCTGGGAATAAAATCAGCGGATGCTATCTGTGTATATGACTTCTCAACACTTATAGAAGACAATGAAACGATAAGCTGGCTGCATGATCAACCAATTAAGTCCCTTGCGGTTAATCCAATTGTAATGAATGACACGGTGGTTGGCTATCTCGTACTGGAAGCCGTTCATAAGTTTGAAGAGTGCAGGGAAAATCAAAAGGAAACGATTACGTTGTTAGCACACATGATTTCAAACCTATGGAACAATATTAAAGCGGAAAAGCGGCTGAGCTATAAAGCATATCTTGATGATTTGACCGGGCTTCCCAATCGAGCTCTCATGCTGGAGAGGCTGGAACGATTGATGGAACACAGTGAAGATATGTTTGGTATTGTATTCTTTGATATTGATAATTTCAAATCCTTTAACGACATCATGGGTCATGAAGGCGGTAATGAACTTATACGGCAGGTGAGTAAAAGGCTTGCCGACAAGGCAACCTTAAGCAATTTCGTTTCACGAAGTGGCGGGGATGAATTCCTGATCTTAATCGATCAGGCTGCCTCAAAAGAGGAAATCACAAACCGCTGCCTTTCCATCATCAATGAATTTCAGAGATCGGTTCAGGTATATGATCAGAACTTCTACATAACAGCAAGTATGGGAATTGCGATTTATCCATTTGATGGACAGAAGCCGGAGGAGTTGATTAAGCATGCGGAAATAGCGATGCATTACTCCAAAATGAGTGGAAGGAATAAGTATACCGTATTTTCAGAGGCCATGAAGAGTGAGACTATTTCGAACAGCAAATTGATTAATGATCTTCACTTAGCCATAGATCGGCAAGAATTTGTGTTAGTCTATCAACCGCAGATTGATTTAATTACCAAAGAAATTATCGGAGTGGAAGCATTGATACGCTGGCAGCATCCGGAACTGGGTATCATTATGCCCGGTGTTTTCATTCCCTTAGCAGAAAAGTCAGGGTTGATTGTTAAGATTGGAAAATGGGTGCTTTTTGAAGCCTGCCGACAGAGTGTAGAATGGCAGACCAAGGGTATGAAACCCATCCGCATGGCTGTTAATATGTCACCGGGGCAATTTTTGGATCCCAGAATGGTGACAGAGCTTCAGGAGGTTATGGAACAGACCGGAATCAATCCGGCGCACCTGGAGCTGGAGATAACAGAGAGCATCGCTTCCTTCGACCAGGAACAGATTACACGTACACTGTCAGAATTAAAGAAATGTGGAGTAGAGATATCCATTGATGATTTCGGAACGGAGTATTCCTCCCTTAATCGGATTAAGTCTATGCCAATCGATCGTATTAAGATAGACCGGAGATTTATTCGCGGAATTTCCTCAAACAATAAGGACGAAGAGATCATCAAGGTTATTTTACAGATGGGTAAAATATTCGGCGTTAAGGTGATCGCGGAAGGTGTAGAAACAGAGAGCGAGCTCATGTTCCTGGAAAGTAACTGCTGTGACGAAGTACAAGGATATTACTTCTATCGCCCCCTGACCGTTACCGATTTGGAGAAGATTTTAAAATAGACGATCCTTAATAGGCGATTACATCATACATATTGCGCCCAGTTATGACAGTAAATGATCAAGTTATGACAGTTGTATTGATTTTATATTGTCAAAATATTATCATTTTACTGAGTTCATTACATATCTGTGGGGGATAGAATATGTACAATGTAGAAGACCAAATCGATAACAAAACGAAAGCATTTATGCCCGGCAATTTATACCAACAGAATTCTGTCAAATCAATCGATGTAGAATTTCAACAGGGATTAGTACATCTGAATAAGAATAAGACAGAGGAAGCATTACGATGTTTTTGGAAAGCTATCGATTTTGGTTATTCTCGTGCACTTCTTCCTGCGATTGTCTTGGAGATTGGTTCTGATGTACCATACGAGATGTCAAGACCGATTAAGGATGTACTCAAACGGCTTGAGAATATCTGTGATAGTGGAAATGAGACTGCTATGCTGATCCTTGCACACTGGAATATGAATTGGGATTTGAGTGGAAATGGGATCCAATGTTTGAACCTGGATACCTTGAAGTATAACAACTGGGATAGACAGCTTTCGCCTGTAGAGGTCGAGGATGTTCCGGAGCTTCAGGCTATGTCACTCAGCCGCTTGGATCGGATCTTATCCTCCTTTCGTTTTCGAATCTCGACTATGGGTTATATGAGCGATCAGGTCAATACAGAATATGCAATCAGGTTATTGAAGCATCTAATGGAGAAGCGGGAGAGTAAGGCCGCGGCTGCTGAAAAGTACCTATATTACCTTTTAACCGATAATTATGATCTCTGGATCGAGGATTTATTACCTTGGCTTCAGGAGGAGAGTAAACGGGATAATGAATATGCCATAAGATTATTATCCAGGATCCGTTGTAGAAATCAATATACCAATAAGAGCAAATTAAAAATGCCTTGGTTTCGATGTTTGACTTAATACCAAATAACATGGTATGATATGCAAGCAATACATAGAAAAAGATAAGGATTAATCCGGAGGCAACCAGACTGTGTTACTGAAACTTATTAGTGAATTTCTTTGTTTTTATCTAATATCAATTATATATGAATATGCGGTATATTTTATACTGTGTAGTAGTTTTACACTCAAAATTAGCAAAAGAAAAGCGTATATCAGCGCTTTTTTCTTTGCTAATTTTTTAACGATTACCAATACCTTATCCAATATAATTATCGCACAGAAACTGGTTGAGGAAACGCTGGCGATTATCATTCTTACGAAATTGACCTCAATAATCGGAGAGTTTCTGATTATCTTATTTTTGTCCAGAGCATTACAGAAAGTGTGGTACCAAACCTATTGGCTCACCATTGTTCTGCATATCGTTCTGGTATTTCCGATCGCTTACTATATTAAAGCATTCACTTACCTGGATAGTGAAGAAAGAATTATATATCAGACCGTCAATGGAGATAATCTGCCGCAGTATCTTGCAAGTATCGCCATTATGTTGATTATTTATACACTGTTCTATTATCTGGTTAGAAGCATTATAAAGCGAATTAATCTTAATAAAATATCCAAAAAGCTTTGGGTAATTATTTATACAATCTGGGCCAGTATGGTATTGTTAACAACCAAAACCTATCAATACACCTCGGATGATACCAGTAATAAAATTATCGGATTTGATAATTACCGGGAAGTTATCATTGTTGTACTTGTGATTGTATTTTGTATAGCTATCGCTATCATATATACGGATCAAAGGGTTTTAAGAACCGAGAACGGCTTGCTTAAGGAGCAAAATGAATTGCAGTATGCCAATTATCTGGCATTGCAGCAGAAGGAGCTTGAGATACATAAGTTATATCATGATATTGGAAATCATATCAATACAATTAAGGTTCTTGTGGAACAGGGGGATACTCAGGATGCAAGAGAATACACCCGAATGCTTACAGATCAATACAAGGATGTGAAACGAGGGACTTATTGTGACAATAAAATAATTAATGCAGTATTGATCCAGAAGCTTAGAGCCTGTGATGAAGCAGATATACACTTTGATCTGGAGGTAAATTTGCCACAGAAGCTGCCCTTTCAGGATATTGATTTGATGTGTATATTTTCTAATCTACTGGATAATGCGATAGAGAGCTGTAGGAATAATCCGCAAAATAAAAATCATATAAAGATTAAAACGAATCAAATCGGTAATTATCTTGGGATCAAGATAACCAACAGCAAAGCGCCGTCACAAGTGTTACAGGCGGATGAGCATGGTTATGGCACAACAAAGAAGGATACGAAACATCATGGCTATGGCCTACGTATTATAGACGAAATCGTAAAGCGTTATGATGGCTATAAAGAACGAAAGGATTCTGGCACAGAATTCTCGGCGATGGTAATGCTAAAGTTGATTCCCGAAGCCAAGGACTATGATAATTCACTGGAAACATAAGCTACATATGCAGACTGAAATGCTTTATAATAGGTCTTGCTAATCGGAAGTGATATGCCATTTGATAGAACACAGTTCGTTCGATTTATGGAATGGATGTACTTCATGTTTACAAGATAGCTGTTATGGCATCTGGCAAAGGAATCAGATAAATCATTCATTATGCTCTTCAGGGATTGAATGTATTTGTAGCTTTGCTTTAGGTCATGAATAAAGAGATAACGTCCCAACGCTTCAATATAAGTAATATCAGATTGAAACAGTCTGTATTCCGTGTTCTGGAAGCGTACCAGTATACTTCTACCGATGCGGTCATTATGAATCGCGATTGCTTTTTCTAATGCTTTTGGCAATCGTTCCTCAGCTTCTGATTTTAAGACAAAGTAAATATGAGCTACATCATAGACTTGCGTCGCATAATTCAAAAAATTACTGATAAATATAATGACACAGAATGGTGCGATGTCATTAATCTTACCTGCAAAATCAATTCCGTTATAAGGTCCCATATCAATATCGGAGACAAGGATATCGTAAGGAACAGAACCGGATTCTATGTAGGCTGCTAAAGCCTCCGGGGATAATGTCTCAACGGTAATACGGTCAGAAGGATTTATTAATAATTTTATTGTTTGTGTTAGTTTATTAAGATAGAGTTGATTGTCATCACATATTCCGATTCTCAATGTTAGGACTCCTTCGAGGTGATTATAAGTAACCGGACAGGATCCGGAGATAGATATCGTTATTCATTCATTTGAGTTGTACTAGAATTCTCGCTCCTAATAGTGTATCACAGGTAAAATAGGTTGTATAGTGACTAAGCGTAAGAACATAAGCTGGTTTATATGGTTAAAATGCTTCAAACTCTTCGCGTTATTGTCCAATATTGTGCTCTTTTAAAAAACTGTAAGTCCTTCTGTCCTTTTTTAAGAGGGATAGGCACTTTATGTCATATCACATCATAAGATATAAATGAATCTTATGGGCATTGAGGGTGCTTATCTTCGTGAAGTCATTTCCAAAGCCATTAAGCACCAAGGAAGAAGCTGACTATCTGAAGCGTTGCAAGGAAGGCGATAAGGCCTCAAGGGATAAATTGATAGAGCACAATCTCAGATTAGTGGCTCATATCGTTAAAAAATACAATATGGTAGATAAAGAAACCGATGACCTTATTTCGATCGGAACGATTGGTCTGATTAAGGCAATCGATACCTTCGATGAAGAGAAAGGAATTCGCCTGGCTACCTATGCCTCCCGTTGCATTGATAATGAGCTGTTGATGATGCTCAGAAGCGGTAAACGCTTAGCAAAAGAAGTATATCTGTATGATCCCATCGGATCGGATCGGGAAGGTAATGAAATAAATCTTTTGGATATCATAGAAGAGGCAGAAATTGATATTGTAGAAAAGATTGTTCTAGAGGACGATATTAAGAAACTGTATCACATTATCGGTAAGGTATTAACAGATAGAGAACGTGAAATCATCTGCTTGCGGTACGGCTTAAGTAATCACAAAGAGGTAACCCAACGAGAAATCGCCGGGAAGCTGGGCATATCCAGAAGTTATGTCAGTCGGATCGAGAAAAAGGCATTAAAGAAATTACGTGAATGCTTTGAATAGCTACTTAGAACCATATTTCATCCATTGACATAGTAGGAATTACACATTATAATATTGTACAATATGGTAAACCCCTGTAAAGCGTTCGATCATAAGATAGACAGATCAATTTTGGTATCTGCATTATGACAAAGGCTTGCAGGGGTTAATTCATGACAATAGTAACCTAGGATGCTTTTTTCTATTGCATTTCTTATTATACAAATATAGAGGTGAAACATGATTTATTTAGACTATGCAGCCAACACCCCGGTTGACCCCAGGGTCATGGATTGCTATGTGGATTGCAGCAATCGCTATATTGCAAATCCAAACTCCGTTCATCCGCTTGGGATGGAAGCTGGTAACAAGATGAAGCAGGTAACGGATCATATTGCTGAGGTACTAGGAATCAAAACAACGGAGATTATATATACTTCAGGAGCCAGTGAAGCAAATAATCTGGCGATAAAAGGACTGGCGAGGGCTTACCGTCATAATGGTAAGCATATCATTTCCACCGGATTGGAGCACTCTTCGGTCAGTGGTGCTTTATCCTATCTCCAGTCGCAAGGGTATGAGATTGATATGGTAGGAATTACGGAGGATGGCATAGTAGACACAGCGCATCTGAAGGAACTGATCAGAAAGGATACCGTGTTAGTATCTGTAAGCTATGTTGACAGTGAATTAGGCATAAGGCAGCCGATATCTGAGATCGGTGAACTATTGCTTCAATATCCCAATTGTTATTTTCATGTGGATGCTACGCAAGCAATTGGTAAGATACTGATTACACTGAATAATATTGATCTGTTATCCTTTACACCCCATAAATTTTTTGGGATGAATGGTTGTGGCGTGTTAATCTGCAAGGATACGGTACAACTTGAGCCTCTGATCCATGGTGGGACAAGTACCACGGTATATCGAAGCGGCAGTCCGGCTCTGGCCTTGACAGCATCTTTAGAGAAGTCCTTGGAATTAGCGATTTTGTATCAGGAAGAACGATATCAATTTGTGACCGGACTTCATGATGAATTGATAAGAGAGCTGACAAAATATAAGAAGGTTAGGATCAACAGTACAAAGCACAGTATTCCTCATATCATCAACCTAAGTATTCAGGGAGTGAAGGCAACACTTTTTCAGGAAGCATTGGCAGAGAAAGGGATCTGTATCTCGACGAAGTCTGCCTGTTCGGTGCTGAATTCGCCCTCCAGACCGGTATATGAGGTCACTAAGGATAGAAAGAATGCACTGTGCTCCTGGAGAATCAGCCTCAGCCATTTAACGACCGAAGAGGAACTTAAATCTTTCCTGACCGCGTTTCAAGAATGTTATGAGAAGCTAGCCATCTAGAATGGCATTAACCGATAAATGAATAGAAAGTAGAAGATAAATGGAACGATATCAACAGATTGAACGAAGTATTATAACAAAATTCCGCAAGCCACTCTGGAAGAAATTTATTAACGGTGTCAATGATTATAAGCTCATTGAAGAGGGCGATAAGATTGCGGTATGTATGTCCGGCGGAAAGGATTCCTTTGTTTTGGCCAAGCTGATGCAGGAGGTTCAAAGGCATGGTAAGATGAACTTTGAGCTGGAATTCCTTGTGATGGATCCCGGCTATAATGAAGTGAACCGTCAGACGATTATTGATAATGCAAAGCTTTTAGATATTCCGATTAAGATTTTTGAGACACAGATTTTTGACATCGTAGCAGAGGTTGAGGAGTCCCCCTGTTATTTGTGCGCTCGTATGAGAAGAGGTTATTTGTATAAGAATGCCCAGGCACTTGGATGTAATAAGATTGCTCTGGGACATCATTTCGATGATGTGATAGAAACGATTCTTATGGGCATGCTCTATGGTGGACAGATTCAGACCATGATGCCTAAGCTGCATAGTACGAATCATCCAGGTATGCAGCTGATTCGCCCCATGTATCTGGTGAAGGAAGCAGATATCCTTAATTGGAAACAGTATAATGATCTCCAATTTATCCAATGTGCCTGTCGATTTACAGAGAATTGTACACTGAGTGATAATGGCGGTGGAAATTCCAAGCGTCAGGAGATGAAAGGGTTGATTAAGAAATTCAGACAAACGAACCCGGCTATCGATATGAATATCTTCCGAAGTGTTCATAATGTGAATTTAGACACCATCATTGGATACCATGATAAGGAACATGAGTATCATTTTCTGGATCATTATGATTGTAAGGCGTCTGTTGTTCCGGAGCTGGATTAACAATGATCTCATAGATCTGTATATCAGATATAGTAAAGTGATTATTAGCAGACAGTGAGCTGTTTCTTTTCCAAATCAGAAGAGAAACAGCTTTTTGTATACGAATAAACTATATAACAGAGAAAATATGACGTTGATACGAAAAATCTATCGAAAAATTTCGAAAATCATTCTGTACATTTATAATTATATCAGTTATAATTGTAACCATGCTGATTTCGAGGAGGTAGATTTATATGAAAAAGGTTGTGAGTTTTAAAAGATTATTATCACTATTGACGAAATTTAAGAGCGGTAAAGCATCTTCTACAGGGGGGGAGCACAAAATTCGGTTTGGTATCTTAGCGAAGCTGATATTAGGCTTCAGTATTCCGGTTGCCTTTATTGTGATTTTGGGGGTCACATCATATACCAGGGCATCCAAGGGCTTGCTTTCAAACTATGAACAGGCAAGCAATAACACTTTTAATATGGCAACCGGTTACTTGGAATATGTGACAGAGGCTGTGGATGCCATTGCACAGCAATACATACAGGATAATGACACATCTTATTTTATCAGAGGGCTGGTCTATACCGATAAGCAGGAAAGACTTAAGTTTGTGACTGCGAAGAATAATGAGTTATTAAAGAAAGCGAATCTGGAAAAGTTTATTGAAAATATACATATCATCGGTGGCGAGAAAATACCGGTTCTGACAAGTGATATGGAGAATATCAATGGCTTCTATAAGGAGATGAAAGCCTCTGAGGAAGGACAGAAGCTGAGAGACTCAGATACTGTTTCTTACTGGATCGGAAACCATGCTCTCATTGATGAGGAGTTGGGACTTGATACGGAAGATTATGCTGTAACCCTGATCCGAACGTTTGATATGGACAGCGGCTGTATCGTTATCGATCTAAGTGCCGAGTCCTTAGTGGAATTTTTAAAAGAACTAGAGATTGGCGAGGGAAGCCTGGTAGGGTTGATAACAGAGGATGGGAGAGAGCTGCTTGTTAGAAATGACCAATTGGAATCCGCTGCAGAAGGCGTATCGGAGGATGGCTTCCTATTTGGCTCTCAGAACTATTTTATTGAGAGTCTTCAATCAGAGGAGCCCAGTGGATCGGAATACGTAAAACATCAGTCCGAGGATTATTTGTATATGTACAGTAAGATTGGTGGTACAGGAATGACAATCTGCAGTCTGGTTCCAAAGAGCAGCTTTATGCAGCAAGCGAATGCCATCCGATTAACCACGGTTATTATTGTGGTCCTTGCCTGTCTCGTCGCCGTAACAGTCGGTTTTCTGATCTCTAACGGGATTGGTAGAACACTGAAGGAAATTAATCGGAAGCTACAGAAAATATCACAGGGGGATCTGACTGTCCAGGTTTCTTTTCATCGGAGAGATGAATTTGCTACCTTGGCATCAAATATTACAGATACCATGAACAATATGAGAAGTCTGGTTCATAAGATGGCGCAGGTGGGAGGAAAGGTTACTGATTCTGCCGCCAATGTAATGAGGGTATCAAAAACGATTGCCTTATCCAACGACAACATAACACAGGCTGTGGACGAGATTAGTCATGGTATCGAAGGACAAGCCCAGGATTCTCAGAATTGCCTGCTGCAGATGGATGAGTTATCGCAGAAGATAACCATTGTTAACCATAACCTCAGTGAGATTGAGCAGCTCACTGAGGATATAAAAACAATGGTTGCCAGTGGAATTGATACGATGGAGAAGTTGATCAGGCAGTCGGAGGCAACGAATAAAAGTACCAGATATGTTGTAGAAAATATTGATGCTCTGGAGGATAAGACACGCTCTATAGGAGATATTGTACAAGTGATTAATGATATAGCGGATCAAACAAATCTACTCTCTCTTAATGCGTCAATCGAGGCAGCTAGGGCAGGAGACGCAGGAAAAGGGTTTGCAGTAGTGGCAACCGAGATACGTAAACTGGCGACTAAGTCAATGACTTCTGCAAATGAGATCAAGGGTGTGATCCATGAGATTCAGCAGCAGACAGAAGATACGGTAGAGACAGCAAAGGAAGCGCAGAGTGTTGTCAGTAAGCAAAATGATTTCGTTGGCCATACCATTGAAGCTTTTCACGGTATGAATACCGTTATGGAGAGTCTAATTGCGAATCTGTCAATAATAAGCTCAAATATGAAGAATATGGAAGTGGCAAGAGAAGGAACCTTGAATGCTGTAGAAAACATCTCTGCAATTTCAGAGGAGACCATGGCAACCTCCGGTAGTATTGAGAATACAGTTAGTGACCAAGCAAATGCTGTAGCCACCCTGGAGGAGGCAGCCAATGAAATGGATGCCAATGCGAAGGAACTGAAAGAAGCTATTAACAATTTTATTATCTAGAATATAACCCTTTTAGACAAAGTAGAAAGACCGTAGGAAGGCTCTTTATAAGGCATTCTGAACGGTCTTTTCATTTTGTTGTGAAAAATAAATAAAATGTACTTGCATTTATCCGAATTTATGGTAATATTATTAATGGAAACGTTACCGATAACGTTACTGGCAACGATTCCGATTGCAAAAATCAGAAAAATGGAATGATATTTTGTATTGTTCCACCAAGAGAAGGAGAGGTAGTCATGAAAAAAATTAGTAAATTATTAGCAGTACTGCTGGTGCTCGTTCTGGTTGTGGGTTCCTTCGCAGCATGCGGCAAAAAGGAAGAAGCAACCAAGGAATCATCAAACACAGCAAAAGAGGAAACAAAGACGGAGGAGTCTGCAGCAACCGGAGAAACAAAAGAAGAAAAGGTTGATGAGATTTATTACTTAAATTTCAAACCTGAGATTGCAGAGGTATATAATGCGATTGCTGCTGATTATGAAGCAGAAACCGGTGTTAAGGTAAAGGTTGTTACTGCAGCAAGTGGTACCTATGAGCAGACCTTAAAGAGTGAAGTTGCTAAATCCGATCCTCCGACAATCTTTCAGATCAACGGACCGGTAGGTTTTGAGTCCTGGAAGGATTATTGTGCAGATTTAAGCGGCACTAAGCTTTATAGCTATTTATCCGATCAGAGCTTAGTCGTTAAGAGCGGCGATGGCGTTTACGGAATTCCTTATGTAGTAGAAGGATATGGTATCATTTATAACAACGCGATCATGAATAAATACTTTGCATTAACCGATAGAGCAACCACCGTTGCTTCTATGGAAGAAGTAAATAACTTTACTACTTTAAAGGCAGTAGTAGAAGATATGACAGCTCGCAAGGCTGATTTAGGAATTGAAGGCGTATTTGCTTCTACCTCGTTAAGTGCAGGTGAGCAATGGAGATGGCAGACACATTTAGCAAACATGCCTTTGTACTATGAGTTTAAAGATAACACAGCATTTGACAGTACCGTTCTGGCCGGTCTTGCAGCCAATGAGATCGAGTTCAAATATGCTGATAACTTTAAGAATATTTTTGATTTATATGTAAATAATTCTGCATCTCAGAAGGGACTTCTGGGAAGTAAGACCGTTAATGACTCCATGGCTGAGTTTGCTCTTGGTCAGGTAGCAATGGTTCAAAACGGTAACTGGGCTTGGTCGCAAATCAGTGGTGTAGAAGGTAATGTCGTAGCAGCTGAGGATATTAAGTTCATGCCGATCTATACCGGTGTTGCAGGAGAAGAGACACAGGGCTTATGTGTTGGTACAGAAAACTATTTTGCTATCAACAGTCAGGCATCCCCCGCGAAACAGGAAGCTTCTATCGCTTTCATTGAATGGTTATTCACCAGCGAAAAAGGTAAGGATTATGTTACAAATCAGTTAGGTTTTATCGCTCCTTTCACAACCTTTGAAGAGGATGAGAAGCCTGCTGATCCACTGGCGAAGGAAGTTCTTGCATGGATGGAGAAGGATGTAACCAGCGTTGGCTGGACCTTCGCAGCATTCCCGAGCGAGCAGTTCAAAAATTACTTCGGTGATGCATTATTAGAGTATGTTCAGGACAGCAAGACTTGGGATGAGGTTGTTACTGTTGTGAAGGACTCTTGGAAATCCGAGAAGGCACAATAATTGAAGCATCAGGTTATGTTATTTCATAATGATACTGGAGGCTGTCTGAAGCAATTATTGTGAATTGCTATTACCTTAAGAAATGTATGAAATGGGGAATGCTTCAAAACAGTCTGTCAAAATGGGTTTTGGAGCATTCCCAAATTTATGTATGACAAGTGAATTGGAATACCGGTTACACGAGTCGAGATCGAGAGAATAGTTCACTCTCGATGCTTCACAAGAATGGAGAGTTTATATGCTAAGACATAATAAGAGATATTTTCCTATATTTGTTTTACCTACTTTAATTGCATTTACAATTGCTTTTGTAATACCCTTTCTGTTGGGAATCTTTTTATCCTTCACCGAATTCACTACGGTCATCGATGCTGAGTGGGTAGGGGTTAAGAATTATAAGGCAGTATTCGTCAATAAGGAATTCCTCAATGCATTATGGTTCACCGTAAGGTTTGCAATTGTAGCAGTACTGACAATCAATGTGTTCTCCTTTTTATTGGCACTCCTGTTAACCAGAAAAATCAAAGGAACGAACCTGTTCCGTACAATATTTTTTATGCCGAATCTAATCGGCGGAATTGTTCTTGGTTACATATGGCAATTGATTATCAACGGTATTCTATTCAAATACGGAGTTACTTTAACCTTCAAACCGGAATTCGGATTCTGGGGTTTGATCGTTTTGATGAATTGGCAGATGATCGGTTATATGATGGTTATCTATATTGCCGGAATTCAGAATGTACCGAAGGATATCATTGAGGCTGCAAAGATTGACGGTGCAGGTAGCCTACAGATCCTCCGAAAAATTACCATTCCCATGGTTATGCAGTCTATAACGATATGTTTATTCTTAACGATGTCAAATTCCTTTAAGCTATTCGATCAGAATCTTGCTCTGACTGCAGGAGCTCCTTCCAAGAAAACGGCGATGCTTGCACTGGACATTTTTAATACCTTCTATGGTTCTGTCGGAAGTGAGGGTATTGGTCAGGCAAAGGCAGTAATATTCTTTATCATCGTTGCACTGGTTGCATTTATTCAGCTTAAAATAACCAGAACTAAGGAGGTGGAAAGCTAATGAGAAGAGAGAAGCAAAGCGGTAATATTATTAATATCTTTGTTTTTATGGTACTTCTTTTTTTGGCGGTTCTATTCTTATCACCAATGCTCATCGTTTTCATTAACTCCTTGAAGGGGAAGTTTTTTATCAGTGAGACACCCTTCGAATTACCAAATGAGAAAACCTTCGTTCAATTAGAAAATTACACCGGTGGAATAGAGAAAACAGGATTTTTAAATGCAGCAGGCTGGTCCTTCTTCATCACTATCTGTTCTGTTGCAGCAATCATTTTATTTACCTCGATGACTGCCTGGTTTATTACTAGAGTTAAGAATCATTTTAACAATATCCTATATTATATTTTTGCATTTTCCATGATTGTGCCTTTCCAAATGGTTATGTTCACCATGACCAAGGTAGCAAATGTACTGCATTTGGATAATCCGTTGGGAATTATATTCATCTATCTTGGGTTTGGTACCGGGCTTTCAGTATTCATGTTTAGCGGATTTGTTAAATCAATCCCGCTGGAATTGGAGGAAGCAGCCATGATTGACGGCTGTAACCCGCTTACCACCTTCTTTCGTGTGGTGTTACCTGTATTGAAACCGATCGCGGTTACGGTAGGAATTCTGAATACTATGTGGATCTGGAATGACTATCTGCTTCCTTATCTGGTTATCGGAACAGAATATAAGACCATCCCGATTGCAATTCAGTATCTGAAGGGTGGATACGGTTCCATCGATATGGGAGCAATGATGGCGATGCTGGTACTGGCAATCATCCCGATTGTAATCTTTTATCTGACTTGCCAGAAGTACATTATCGAAGGTGTAGTTGCTGGTGCGGTGAAAGGATAAAGGATATACAAAAGCTGATATCGCTTTCAAGCGTAATGAAATGAGCTCCCTATGTTTTTCTTTAATAATGTAACATAAATTACTATATATATAATAAAAGGATGTGACATAATATGCGTGGAAGTGGAATGCTACTGCCAATTGCCAGTCTTCCCTCAAAATATGGCATTGGTTCCTTTTCTAAAAGTGCTTATGACTTCATTGATTCTCTTAAGAAGTCGGGACAGAAATTTTGGCAGATATTACCCATCGGACCTACTGGATATGGTGATTCCCCTTATCAATCCTTTTCGACCTTTGCGGGAAATCCATATTTCATTGATCCGGATCAACTGATAGAAGAAGGATTACTGACCAAAGAGGAGTGCAAGGGCTACGATTTTGGTGACAATAACAGATACATCGATTACGAGAAGATATATCGTTCTAGGTTTCATATGCTTCGTAAGGCATACGACCGCAGTAATATAAGTGAAAACAAGAATTTTACCACCTTTACGGAACAGAATGCGTATTGGCTCGAGGATTATGCCCTTTATATGGCAATCAAGGATTTGTTTAAAGGACTTAGCTGGAATGAATGGGAGGAAGACATCAAGCTTCGTAAAATGAATGCGTTAATGTCTTACCGAGTAAAGCTTAAGAATGAGATTGAATTCTACAAATACATACAATATTTGTTCACCAGGCAATGGAATGCGCTAAAGGGGTATGCCAACAAAAATGGAATTAAAATTATCGGAGATCTTCCGATCTATGTCGCTTTTGACAGTGCGGATACCTGGTCTCATCCGGAGCTATTTCAGTTGGATGAGAAACAGAATCCGGTGGCTGTGGCGGGATGTCCCCCGGATGCCTTCTCAGTGACGGGCCAGCTTTGGGGTAACCCATTGTATCTTTGGGCGGTTCATCAAACGACGGGATATGAATGGTGGTTAAGCCGTATCGCATATTGTTTTCGCCTGTATGATGTAGTTCGTATCGATCATTTTAAAGGTTTTGATGAGTATTATTCAATCCCATACGGTGACGTTACTGCGGTGAACGGGCATTGGGAGAAGGGTCCCGGTTACGAATTGTTTAAGACGATTGAGGAAAAGCTGGGTAAGGTAGATATTATCGCTGAGGATCTCGGTTATATAACGGAAAGCGTGAAGGATCTGCTTAAATTGACCGGTTATCCAGGTATGAAGGTTTTGGAATTCGCTTTTGATTCCAGAGAAGAAAGCGATTACTTACCACATAATTACGATAAAAATTGTATCGTTTATACCGGTACTCATGATAATGATACCATTCTTGGATGGTTTAAGAGTATACGTCAAGAAGACAGAGCCTTGGCTTTGGCTTATCTGAATTATAATGAGATGGAGTTTGAGACACTTCATCTGGATTTTATAAGACTGGCATTACAAAGTGTAGCTAAGCTATGCATTATACCGGTGCAGGATTATCTTGGACTGGGGACCGAAGCAAGAATAAATATTCCTTCAACCCTGGGGAATAATTGGAGATGGCGAATGTTACCCGGAGAGCTGACAGAAGAATTACTTAAGCAGATTAAGGAATTAGTAATTCTATATGGAAGAAGTTAGAGAGCGCATTGCATTTTTGTGTTGAAATTGTTATAATGCTTTAAGGTATTAAAAGGAATACATTGCAGAGGAAGAATAACAATGGAAACAACAATTAAGGATATAGCAAGAATATGCGGCGTAGCTGTCAGTACGGTATCAAGAGCAATCAATAATCATCCAGACATCAACGAAGAGACAAAAAATCTTATCATGCAGGCGATCAAGGATAATAATTATATTCCGAACAACAGTGCCCGTAACCTGAAGCGTTCTGAATCTAATACGATTGCGGTATTGATAAAGGGTATCAGCAACCCCTTCTTTAATAATATGCTTAAGGTGTTCGAGAGTGAGATTCAGGATAAGAAATATTCCTTCCTTTTGCATCGAGTAGAGGAACATGAAGATGAGATTGAGATAGCATTATTGCTTGAAAAGGAGAAACGTTTAAAAGGAATCGTATTCTTGGGCGGATACTTCTCACATTCCGAGGATAAGTTAAACAAGATGCGAGTTCCCTTTATATTGAGTACCGGTGGTGTATCCGAACAGATTAATAAAGAGAGCTATTCTTTCGTAACCGTTGATGATTTTACCGAAAGCTATAAGATGGTAGATTACCTGTGTAAGCTGGGTCATAAGAGGATTGCGATTATCTCAGCCCCCCCGGATGATGAGAGCATTGGTAAGCTTCGTCTGGAGGGGTATATGAAAGCGCTTGAGGATAATCTTATTCCATTTGATCAGAAACTAATACGTTATATCAAGGACGATACCATGGATACCTTCTCAATGAAATATGGTTATGAGGTGACCAAGGAATTAATCAATTCTGATACAGAGTGTACAGCAATTTTTGCCATCTCCGATAGTATGGCTGTCGGAACCAGTAAGGCAATCTTTGAACTGGGTAAGCGTGTACCGGAGGACTACTCCGTAGCAGGATACGATGGTATGGATATTTCCTTCTATTATCACCCCTCGATTACAACAATTCGCCAACCGGTAGAGGAGATGGCACAGGAGACCATCCGAATCTTATTTGATATCATTGATGGCAAGATTAAGAGGGAGAGGAAGACCTTTGAAGCTGAACTGGTAATCGGACAATCAACCATGACTACAGTAAAATAATTAAGATGACGAGCAAGCCATCTTTCTGCGATACATTAGGCGCACCGATAAAACGGGCGCCTATTTCAATTTTATGACTATCGTTTGAAATGTTTATGAAACTTTATATATTTTTAATAGGAAAGAGGGATAAGATATAGTATGATATTTGATAGGTACATAGATCCAAAAATTTTATTATAGGAACTTATCTTTTACCACCCGGAGGTATATGAATGAATCGTATTCGTAATTTTATGATCGGAAGATATGGCTTTGATCAGTTTACCAGAGCACTTGTTATATTGTCGTTACTCTTGTCTGTCATTATAACCTTTACCCGCATTAACGGACTGGTCGTTGTGGCATATATTCCATTCCTTTATGCGCTCTACCGAGCGTTTTCCAGAGACATTCAAAAGAGGTCTAAGGAGAACATGGCTTTTATGAGGTATACCGCCAATGCGAGAAATAAACTTAACCATCTGAAATTGTGGTTGGTTGGAACGAAGACACACAAATATTATACCTGTTCTAAATGCAAACAAACGATCCGTGTACCACGAGGTAAAGGCAAGATCGCAATCACCTGCCCAAAATGCAAGTCTGAATTCATTCGCAGGACATAAAAAGAAAGTAAAAATAGCATAGGTAAATCATGAAGGGAAGGACGCTGATACAACGTCCTTCTCTTCATGACAATAGAATGTTCGCGAAGCGTGCTTTCTATCAGTTGATTTTAAGTTAAATTCTTGATTTCTTCCGGTGTTACGCTTGATGTTTTGACCTAAATAGGTTAGTATAAAAATATGGAAGAAATTGATAAAATCACCGAGGTTAACACCACATACGGGCACAGTTTAAAGTTCAAATGATACTATAACGCAGGATACTGATGTAAGCTTCTTTAATCATGGTTTTAGAAAGGAGTACTTATGAGTGCACGGGAGATTAATAAGATCGTAACCGGGTCTGCTCAGACAGATGGAGCAGGTGTAAAGCTGATTCGCGTAATCGGATATGCTAATGTACACGATTTTGATCCGTTTTTAATGCTGGATGCCTTTGATTCGCAGAATCCACAGGATTATGTAAAGGGCTTTCCGTGGCATCCTCACCGGGGGATTGAGACGATTACCTACTTGATAAAGGGACAAATTGAGCATGGTGACAGCATGGGCAATAAGGGGACGATCCAGGATGGCGGCTGTCAGTGGATGACAGCAGGAAAAGCAGTGCTTCATCAGGAGATGCCGCAACCGTCGGAGCGTATGCTTGGTGTGCAGGTATGGCTAAATCTTCCGAAAAAATCGAAAATGGTACCTCCCCAGTATCGCGATTTATCCGCAGATAAAATACCGATTGTGAATGAGGAAGGATGTCAGGTCGGAATTATAGCCGGCATTTATAAAGGACAGAATGGAGCAACACAGGGAGATTATGTGAATGCCTCCTTTCTAGATGTATCACTGGAAAAGGCATATACCTGGGAATTACGAACCAATCCCGAGGATACTGTTTTTGTCTATATAGTGGATGGAGAAGGATATTTTGGAGGCGAGGAGAAGCAACTTATTACTGCAAAGCATGCAGTTCTCTTTCATAAAGGAGAGGAACTTGTAATAACCGCCGGAAAGCAGCCGTTAAGAATGTTTGTTTTATCCGGTAAGCCGTTGCATGAGCCGATTGCCTGGGGCGGACCGATCGTTATGAATACCAGTGACGAGCTTGATCAGGCTTTTAAGGAGATACGAAGCGGAACCTTCGGAAGGATATAGAGTACGAATTATATACAATAGCATTTATTTCTCACAAGAAAGAAAAAGGGAACCATAAAGATAATAAGAGAAAATTATATATAATATGAATAAGCAAAAAGCTACGAAAGGCTGTATCTACAAGGATGATCTTGCAGGTGAATTTCGTTACGGCTGACAACCGAACAATATCTATGGGTGTCAGAGGTTCGAAATCTCACGTAAGAGTCGTCCGTGTAGATATAGCCTTCGTAGCATAAGCTTATTGATTTAGTACTATATTTTCGTGGTCCACTTACTGCAATCCCATACTTTAGTGGCTACATCCGCATAGAATTCAGGCTCATGACAGATTAAGAGTATGCTTCCCTTAAATGCTCTGAGCGCTCGTTTTAATTCTTCCTTCGCATCGACATCCAGATGATTCGTAGGCTCGTCCAATAAGAGAATGTTCGTCTCACGATTGATCAGCTTACAGAGGCGTACCTTTGCTTGCTCTCCACCGCTGAGTACACGTACCTGACTCTCAATATGCTTTGTGGTGAGACCACATTTTGCGAGAGCAGAACGAACCTCATATTGTGTATAACCGGGGAATTCCTTCCAAAGCTCTTCGAGACAGGTGTTGGTACTGGGCCCCATTTCTTGTTCAAAATAACCAATGCTTAAGTAGTCACCCAATGTAACCTTACCGCTGAGGGATGGAATTAAGCCTAAGATACTCTTCAGTAGCGTAGTTTTACCGATACCATTGGCACCAACAAGAACAATCTTATCTCCACGCTCCATGGACAGAGTCAGGGGAGAGGAAAGAGGCTCATCATAACCGATGACCAGGTCCTCTGTCTGAAAGATATATCGGCCGGCTGCGCGGGCTTCCTTGAAATTGAATTCCGGCTTGGGCTTTTCTCTAGCAAGCTCGATGACATCCATCTTATCCAGCTTCTTCTGTCTGGACATCGCCATGTTACGTGTTGATACTCTGGCCTTATTACGCGCTACAAAGTCCTCCAGCTCTTCGATTTCCTTCTGCTGACGGTTATAAGCTGCTTCCAGCTGTCGCTTCTTCATTTCATGAACTTCCAGGAATTTATCATAATCGCCTACATAACGATTCAACTCTTGATTCTCCATATGATAAATGATATTTACCACACTGTTTAGGAAGGGGATATCATGCGAGATCAGTATAAAGGCATTCTCATATTCTGTCAGATAGCGCTTCAACCATTCAATATGCTGTACATCAAGATAATTGGTCGGCTCATCCAATAATAGAATGTCCGGTTTCTCTAACAACAGCTTTCCTAAGAGAAGCTTTGTTCTCTGACCACCGCTTAAGTCGGTTACATCATTGTCCAGTCCGATCTCGTCCAGACCCAGTGCATGTGCAATTTCCTCAACCTTACTGTCAATAATATAGAAGTCATGCATTGCTAAGAGCTCCTGGATGGTTCCGAGCTCCTCAATCATATCATTCAAAGCATCACCCTCTGCATCACCCATGGTATCACAGATCTGATTCATCTTATCCTCTAATTCAAAAAGATAGGCGAAAGCAGATTGAAGTACACTACGCAGAGTCATGCCCTTTTCCAGCATAGCATGCTGGTCTAGGTAACCTACGTGTACATGCTTGGACCATTCCACTTTACCCTCATCCGGCATCAGTTTTCCGGTGACGATATTCATAAAGGTGGACTTGCCTTCTCCGTTGGCACCGATTAGTCCGATGTGTTCCCCTTTGAGAAGACGAAAGGATACATCATGGAAGATAGCTCTATCGCCAAAACCATGACTAAGATTTGTTACATTTAAAATACTCATTATTACCTCCGTGCCTAAAAGGCTATTTATACCATTTAAATTCATACTTTCATGAACTACTGACAGGTTTATCATTTTGACACTACGAATTACTATTTTACACGAAAATTGAAAAAAAAACAATTCGAAGATTCATCAATTGTATATTACTGCAAAATGTGCTAAAATTCCAGTACAGCCAATCGTTAGCCAAAGAGAAGGGGCATATTTTGTGTGATCAAGAGGAAAGGGATATACCTGGATGTGAACGGTATTGTGGGGGAAGGTATGAAGCACTTAATGAATGAGCTGCTGTTGGATGCTCAGAATAGAAAAGCATCTGATTTGCACCTGACAGTAGGGGTACCACCGAAATGCAGAATTAACGGAGAGTTGATTAACATGGACTATGAGGTTTTGGGACCGACGGATATAGAGTCCATTGTCATGTCAATCGTACCGCAGAGATTAGTGGATGCACTTAATATCAATGGAGAGGTTGATTTCTCCTATGCGATAACGAATGTAGGAAGATTTCGGGTGAATGTATTCAAACAAAGAGGCTCCTATGCTTTGGTCATTCGGATTATATACACAGAGATTCCATCACCACAGGAGCTGGGTATTCCCGACTCGGTAGTAGAATTATCGAAGAAGAAGAGAGGTCTGGTATTGGTCTCAGGTCCTGCCGGAAGCGGAAGATCTACCACCCTGGCAGCCTTGATTAATGAGATTAATTCAAACGACAATCGTCATATCATTACCCTGGAGGATCCGATCGAATACCTCCATCGCCATAATAAATCAATTGTAAATCAGAGAGAGATCGGTACTGACTCTCTATCCTATGCCAATGCCCTACGTGTCATTCTGCGAGAGGACCCGGATGTGATCTTAATTGGTGAGATGAAGGATTATGAGACAATGCAGATTGCAATATCTGCTGCAGAAATGGGACATCTTGTGTTCTCGACCTTACATACCTTGGGGAGTGTCAACAGTGTGAACCGAATTATCGATGTGTTCCCGGCTGCCAATCAACAGCAGATTCGAGTACAGTTGGCCTCCGTGCTAGAGGGAGTAATCTCACAACAGCTCATTCCGACAGCGGACGGCTCCGGTCGTGTAGCTGCTTTTGAGGTATTGTTGTCCAATCCGGCAATCCGCAGTCTGATCCGGGATGGCAAGATCCATCAGATGGAAACCTATCTTCAATCCAGTAAGAAAAACGGAATGAAGGCGATGGACGATGCAATCTATGAATTATATCTGTTTGGTAAAATTACAAAGGAACAGGCACTGAGCTTCTCTATGGATGTTCCGGCTATGGAAAAAAGATTATTTTATTTCGTTAAGGATGATAATTTGTAAGGAATGGGAAGGATATCATTGAAGACATTAATCATAAAACTAATCAATAAGATCGTGAACCGGGAAACAATCGCTTATATCATCGCAGGTGTGTTGACTACGGTCGTTAATTTCATCAGTTATGAAAGCTTATACAGGCTAGGTCTTAAGAATCTTACCGCAAATGCAATTGCCTGGGTTATCGCTGTCACCTTTGCTTACTTTGTAAATAAGAAGCAGGTTTTCCTATCAAAAAGTAAAAGTCTGGCGGATGAAGCCAGAAAGATGTCGAAATTCTTTGGAGCAAGACTGATTACCTTAGGGGTAGAGCAGGCAGGTATGTATCTGTTTATTGATGTGCTCGGATTTCATCGTCTTATTGTGAAAGCGGTCATTGCGGTCGTTGTAATTGTATTAAACTATTTATTTAGTAAAATATTTATCTTTAATAAGAACAAGTAGAATAATAAGTCTAAGATTAACACATGGGCTGCCGTAAAACAGCATGGTTGTAATGCTTGTATACGACAGCCTGTATAACGTTTTAGAGATGCTGTCCTTGCACAGTAGAATGGAGGTATGTATGAATAAGGAAAAAGCAATTGTAAAATTACGAAAAGGCGAAGGAAGAACCCTGAAAAGTGGTGGTCTCTGGATTTATGATAACGAGATAGATACGATTTTGGGCGAGTATGAGAATGGAGACCTGGTAACTGTCCATGATTTTGATGATTATTACCTTGGTTGCGGCTTCATCAATACAAATTCCAAGATTACGGTTCGATTAATGTCCAGAATCAAGGGTCAGGAAATCGATGATTCGTTTCTAGCTATGAGAGTGAAAGATGCCTGGGATTATCGCAAGACCACAGTGGATACCGACAGCTGCAGAATCATCTTTGGTGAAGCGGATTTCCTTCCGGGGATTGTGATCGATAAGTTCTCGGATGTTCTGGTGGTACAGTCGCTGGCTTTGGGAATTGACCGATGGAAGCTCACGATTGTTGATATTCTTAAGGAAATACTTGCATCAGAGGGGATTAATATCCGAGGAGTCTATGAACGAAGTGATGCTAAGGTTCGACTGAATGAAGGAATGGAGCGAATTAAGGGCTTCATCGGGGAACCTTTTGATACGAAGGTTGAAATTCTTGAAAATGGAGTAAAATATCTGGTAGATGTTGCAGAAGGCCAGAAAACCGGTTTCTTTCTGGATCAAAAATACAATCGTGCAGCAATTGCAAGACTATGTAAAGGTGCCCGTGTTCTGGATTGCTTTACCCATACCGGATCCTTTGCACTGAATGCAGGGTTGAGTGGTGCGAGAGAGGTAATTGGTGTGGATGCTTCAGACCTTGGAGTAGCCCAAGCTACAGAAAATGCCGCTTTGAATGGATTGTCGGACACCGTGAAATTCCTTTCAGCGGATGTCTTTGATCTGCTGCCGGAATACGAGAAGAAGGGTGAGCTGTTTGATGTTGTCATCCTAGATCCACCTGCATTTACTAAATCCAAGAATTCAGTAAAAAATGCAATCAAGGGATATCGTGAGATTAACCTCAGAGCTATGAAGCTGGTTAAGGATGGTGGATATCTGGCTACTTGTTCCTGTTCTCACTTCATGACTCCGGATTTATTTGCGGAGACGATAGGTCAGGCAGCGAAAAATGTGAAGAAGCGGATCCGACAAGTGGAATATCGTACTCAGGCTCCGGATCATCCGATACTGTGGGCAGCTGATGAATCCTATTATCTGAAATTTTTTATATTCCAGGTCGTGAACGAGAAATAAATACTTTTCAGTTTTAAATGCAAATAGCATTTATCTGTTTAATACATGGAGGTACGGGAACTTACTATGACCTACGAAGAAGCAAGAGAATACATTGATGACTCTAATCAATATGGGTATGAGCTCACGTTGGAGTCAGTAACCGAGCTTTTATTAAGGCTTGGTAATCCTCAGGATAAGGTGAAGGTAATTCATGTAGCCGGAACCAACGGAAAAGGTTCAACGACCGCATATCTGGCCTCGATCCTTGCGACACAGGGCTATAAGGTCGGTCGATATATCTCACCGGCCGTCTTTTGTTACCGTGAGAGAATTCAGATTTTCGCAAAAAAGAATAGGATAGGAACGGAAGATTATGTTACGGAATATATCACAAGGCAGGGGGTAAGTGATACGATTTCTCTCATCAAACAAACCTGTGAAGCGATGGTAAGAGATGGCTGGGCTCATCCAACCGCCTTTGAGCTGGAGACGGCTATGGCATTTTTATATTTTGCCTGGCAGGAAGTTGACTTTGCGGTAGTTGAAGTCGGACTTGGCGGAAGACTGGATGCGACGAATGTGATGAAAAAACCGGTTTGCTGTGTCATAACCTCGATCAGTATGGATCATATGCAATACCTCGGAGATACTTTATCTCAGATTGCACGAGAAAAGGCCGGTATTATTAAAGAGGCGGTACCGGTTGTAACCTGTAATACGAATCCGGAGATAATCGATGTGCTGAAGGAAGTCACAAAGGAGAAGAAGGCACCATTGACTGTAATGGATGCCTCCGAAGCAAAGGTGCAACATTTTGCTCCCGGAGAGACCATCTTTGAATATGGAGGGCAGAAATATCGGATTACTCTTCTGGGCAGGCATCAGATCACCAATGCTATGTTGGCCATAACAGCAACAGAGAGTTTAAGACAACAGGGATATGAGATTCATCAACAATCCGTATTACATGGTCTTGCGATCACAAGATGGAGCGGAAGATTTGAGATTATTTCTACAAAACCATACTTTATCATTGATGGTGCCCATAACGAGGATGCGGCTTTGAAGCTGGTTGATTCTATTCGAGAGTATTTTTCAGATCGAAGAATAATCTATATAATGGGGGTGTTCGCAGATAAGGATTATCTTCGAATACTTGAATTGACGGCACCTCTTGCTCATATTATCATTACGCTGGCTTCGAATAACAGTAGGGCATTAGACTCTTCTCAATTAGCCATAGAAGCTCAAAAATACTGCCCTGTCGTCTTCGATGCGAAGACAACAGAGCAGGCAGTTCGTTTGGCGTATAAGGAAGCGAAGGACGAGGATGTAATCCTTGCTTTTGGATCGTTATCTTTCTTAGGTGAACTTAGGAAGATGGTTACTATTCCTCAGGATTTAGATTTGGAGGATTGAACGTACTGATATCAACGACTCCATCAGGGTCCATAATATAAGTATTTGTATTGTCAAAATCCTTAAAGAACACATAATTCTCTGTTATATGGATCTGCTTGTAATTACCTGTCATCAGAGTCTCGCTTACGAGAGTCTCAAGGTTTATACGGCAGATCCTATTATTTTTGCCGTCATCCACCTGGTAATACAGAAATTTACCGTTGTTTGTAATATTATAGGTGAAGCAACGTTCGTTTACCAAAAGGGTAGGATTCGAACCATCTGTATTCATACGATATATTTTATAATTATCATCCATGTTGAGATAGTATATATATTGCCCCTGGTAGATGGGGTAATAATAATTACCCTCGAATCTCGGATGAGAGGTGAAACTTGCTAAATCCATGGCATTGATATTATGATCCAGGGAAAAACCGTTATAGATCAGTGCATTATCAATTACAGTAGCCGGTATCACAGCATCCTTTAACAGTAAGCGTTCCAACTTGTTATCAATCTGATATTTATAAAGGTATAATCCTACACCAACATCATAACGTTGAAAATAGATATTATTTCCATGAAGCAATAGATATGCCCCGGGATTACTGGTAAAGGATTTGAGCCCCTTTCCGTTATGATTAATACGGTAAACACCGGTATTAAAGAACATCAGAATATTACCTGGTTGATCCTCTCTTGTGTTATTCGCTCGGACATAATAGACATAGTTTTCGTCTGAATTGATAAAAACAGCTTTGTCATCGTATATAAACTTCAAATTCGATAAATCAGAATTCATTACATAGAGGCTTCCGTCCGCTGCATCATTGCTAAAGAAGATCTTTCCGCCTTGTTCACAGAACAGTCCGCCGTTATAAATATTGCCGGAGGTATTTCCGACTTCATTATCATCATTGAAATAGGTACGGTTTGAGTTATAGACCAGAATGCTTCCAATCGCGATTACAGTAATGATAGCAAGAAAAATCAACAATCGTTTTATTGTTTTTAACATAAGTACCTCCACATGGTTTATGATTTGTTCGTATTCGCTAGCTTGATTGCGTCACTACTTATATTACTATGAACATTATATAACTTCATAAAAATGATTGCAAGACAGGAATGAACCAAAGCACTAGTTAATACGGTGGATACGGTTTCATGAACTTCCGGGTTGCATATGAGTCTTTCTGATAGTATAATGAGTCAAAAGGTTGGGAAACAATAGAAAATGTCGGAGGTAGACGATGGTTGATTTGATGGATAGTAGAAAGAAGATTGACGAAATAGATCGCCAGATGGTTGAATTGTTTGAAAAGCGGATGGATCTAGCAATGGATATTGCAGCCTATAAAAAGAGCGTTGGAAAGCCGATCTTTGATGCAGCGAGAGAAGAGGAGAAGCTCACCGCATTACAAGGGCTTACAAGCAGTGAATTCAATCGCATGGCAATTGCAGATCTTTTCAAACAAATTATGTCCATGAGTCGAAGATTGCAATATTCCTTACTAGAAAATCAGCAGAGCTTGGGCTTTCATCCGGTGGAGCATTTCCCGATCAAGAGGGACACCAAGGTTGCCTTTTACGGGGAACGTGGTGCTTATACAGAGCAGGCGATGCTTGGGTATTTTGGTACCGAGGTATCCGGGATACCGATGGAGACCTTTGAGGAGGTAATGAAGGCCATTCGAGATGGAGAAGCAGAATATGGTGTGCTTCCGATTGAGAATTCATCTACCGGAACCCTAACCGACATCTTCGATCTTCTGGCAGAATATGATAATTATATTATCGGAGAACAGATGGTTAAGATAGAGCATAATCTATGGGGGCTTCCGGGAGCAAAGCTTTCGGATATCAACAGAGTATATTCCCATAGACAGGGACTGCTGCAATGCTCTGATTTTCTAAAGCATCACCCGGGCATCGAGCAGATTGTCGGAGGAAGTACCGCGGGAAGTGCCCGCAGAGTTCTTGAGGAGCAGGATATTACGCAAGCGGCAATCGCCAGCAAACGGGCCGGAGAGTATCATGGTCTTTTACTTCTGCAGGAAGGGATTCATAATGAAGATCACAATACGACCAGATTTATTATCATCTCGAATCAAATGCAGTATGAACAAGGAGCAGAACGGACCAGTATCTGTTTTGTCTTACCACATAAGAGTGGTTCCTTGTACCATATGTTGTCCCATTTTATCTATAATAATATAAATTTGACAAAGATCGAATCTCGGCCGATACAGGGGAAAGCCTTTGCTTATCGCTTCTTCGTAGACATTGAGGGTGGTTTGGATCATCCTGCAGTTATGAATGCTCTTCACTGTATTAAGGAAGAGGCAACCTGGATGAAGATATTGGGCAGTTATGTCCCAATACAAGCATAGCTTCTGGGGAAAGACAATGTGTTCCACGGTGTTTTTTGAAAATTAGTGGGTTTCTTCATATTTTTTTCAAAAACAATACACAAAGTGAACATAATTTATTGATACACTATCCTTATCAAAAGGAAACAGCAGGATAAAACCTGATCATTCATTCTAGATAACATTTTGAAAGGAGAGTTTGTATGAATAACGAATTCAACAACAACGAAAATAACAATAATAATCCAACTCCGAATACGAAGTCAGACTTAAACGGAAGTCAGAATAATCAGAGCAGTCAAAATTTTGAAGGTGGAAGTAATTATTCTTATACCGGTAACAGCATCATTCAGGATAGTATATCGAACAGCCAGAATAATTACGGAAGCTACAATTACGGCGCGGGTTACACCTCGACAGTTACACAGGAAGTTAGACCGAAGAAGAAAAGACGTTTCCTCGGTGCAGTTAAAATCACAGCCGCTGCAGTGGCCTTTGGTTTGATTGCAGGTGCTGCGTTCCAGGGCTATTATATGTTGGCATGGCCGGAGGATAGTAAGCTCGGCGCGAACGAGGACGATAGCAGTATAAAGATCGAAGCTGTAAGTCAGAACACATCGTCTAAGGATACAATTAGTACGGTAGACAATTCTTCTAATACGGTTGTCACCGATGTATCTGAGGTAGTAGAGAATGTAATGCCCTCCATCGTTGCGATTAATTCAAAGGCTACCGTGACAACACAGGATTTCTTTGGTAGACAATTCTCTCAGGAATCCGAAGGAAGCGGTTCCGGAATTATCATCGCACAGAATGGCTCCGAATTGCTGATCGTTACGAATAATCACGTGGTGGAAGGTGCTACAGCGATTGAAATCGTATTTTCAGACGAGACGACTGCTTCCGCAACAATTAAAGGTGCAGAGGCGAATACAGATCTTGCGGTACTTACTGTAGATATTAACAGCTTATCCGAAGAGACCGCATCAGCCATCAAGGTGGCTACCCTTGGCAATTCCGGTGAGATGAATCCCGGTGAAATGGTTATCGCTATCGGTAATGCTCTTGGCTATGGACAGTCGGTAACAGTAGGCTATGTAAGCGCTGTGAACAGAGAAGTAACCATCGCTGATCAGACTATGACATTATTACAGACCGACGCAGCAATCAATCCCGGTAACAGCGGTGGAGCGCTGATCAATACCTCCGGACAGGTTATCGGTATCAACTCGGTTAAGTTTGCTTCTGAGGAGATAGAAGGTATGGGGTATGCTATTCCCATCTCCGATGCAATCCCGATGATCAATGAGTTGATGAACCGTGAAGCAATTGCCGCAGAAGATCAGGGCTTTCTCGGTATAGATTCCTCAACGGCACAGGAAGTAAATGAGATCTATTCCGAACGTTTTAATATGCCAATCGGTGTCTATGTCAACGATGTGGTAGCAGGTTCTCCGGCAGAGAAAGCCGGACTCATGCAAGGAGATATTATTACCGGATTAGACGGCAGCAAGATTGAGACAATCGAGGATCTGAAGAATGCACTCAGCTATAAGAAAGCCGGCCAGAATGTAAAATTAACCATTCAGGTACTTGATGGTGGAGCCTATTCTGAGAAAGTTCTTGAGATTACCCTTGGCTCGAAATAAATAAGCAATATCTTATATTCGTTGAATAACATATATATCATAGAAGGGAGATCCTAAGCGGTCTCCCTTTTTATAATACCATGGATTATTCACGAGAGGTGTTATCTCCGGTTTAAGAGATAATATGAAAGAATCGGGTAGTACTGGCACAATTTACAGGACTCTTCGAATATATTAAAGGGTAATGAGTTACTTCGGAGGATGTTATGATACGAAAATTCATATGTGTACTAGCAGTACTTACTATGCTCGTAACGACACTGACAGGTTGTAAAAGCAGTTCGGGATTAACAGAAGTCACACTAAATGAGGTGGCACACTCCATCTTCTATGCGCCGATGTATGTTGCTTTTGAGAAAGGTTATTTCGAAGATGAAGGGCTTAAGGTTAATCTGGTGAATGGCCTGGGCGCTGATAAGACAATGACAGCGTTGCTGTCCGGGGATTGTGACATCGGATTCATGGGAGCTGAGGCATCGATCTATGTGTATAATGAGGGTGCCGAGGATTATGTCGTGAATTTTGCTCAGCTTACCCAGAGAGCAGGTAATTTCTTGGTAAGTCGTAATCTTACGGAGGATTTTAAGTGGGAGAACGTGAAGAATAAGACCGTCATTGGCGGAAGAGCAGGTGGTATGCCGGAGATGGTATTCGAGTATATCCTGAAAAAGCAGGGACTGGACCCGAAGAAGGACCTTACCATCATCCAGAATATTGATTTTGGTTTGACCTCCCAAGCCTTCTCTTCCGGCCAAGGTGATTATACCATCGAGTTTGAGCCTGCAGCGACCGCCTTAGAGCTGGAGGGCGTAGGAAAGGTAGTAGCATCACTGGGAGTAGAAAGCGGTAAGGTTCCCTATACCTCCTTCTCTGTGAAGAAGAGCTATCTTAAGAAAAATGCAGATGTTATCCAGAGCTTTACCAATGCGGTACAGAAGGGAATTAACTTTGTAGCCTCCCATACCCCGGAGGAAATTGCAGAGGTTATCCAACCACAATTTGCTGAGACAGAACGAGAGAAGCTGGTCATGATTGTAACCAGATATTATGAGCAGGACACCTGGAAGGATAACCTGATCTTCGAAGAAGGAAGCCTCACCCTGCTTCAGGATATCTTAGACGATGCCGGCCAATTAACGAAACGCGTTCCCTATAATGACATCGTAACAACGGAGTACGCAAAAAAAGCAGCAAATAAGTAACCATAATACGAAAAAACACTCATTATTGGCTGTCGATCACTATAACACCAATTCACTACCAATAAAAAGCGGCGAATAATTATGATTAAGTATTCTTAATGAATTTAGGCAAATTATAGAGCTGCCGAACAATGAATAAAATCAATAAAGGAAGGTATGTGGGCTTACCATAATACACTGTTTGACGAACGCATCTCCGATTTTGTAAGGCAGAAACGTACATAATTGTACGATTCGGACTTACAAAACGGAGAAGTGTACGTCAACCTGTGTGTGAGGTAAGCTCATATACCTTCCTTTATCTACGCTACCTAAATTGCGGCAGCTATTAAAATGCTATTCGAATAATTATTCTTCGGAAGTTGCCGTAGCCGGTTCTTCGTCAGCAGTCATATCCAGATCTACGTCATCTTCATAATCATCAAAATCATCATCGAAATCCTCAAGATAATCCGGATTCATATACCTATATACAGCGTAAGCAATTGCAGCAACAGCAGCGACAGCACCGATAATTGCGAGAACACAGATTATCATGTGTCTTCTTTTCTCCATCGGATCTTTTCTGTGAACCAATTCACCAAGTTTCATTGTACTTAAAAGCTCATCAATTTTAGTTCCCATGAATAACACTTCCTTTCTTATTGTTAGAAAATCATAAGCAGATTTTCATGAAACATGTATTATTGTCAAGAGAGATGGATAAATCTTCCTTGTCGTTTTAGTACCTATAGTATATCACAATACATGCTGCTTTACTATAATATTTCAAAAATATAGAAAACTTATTCATGAATTACATTAATTAATCTTTTTCAAATTCGCGAAGGTTGAGAGAAGCTTCTTCACACCAAAGTCAGGAAATTCAACGGTCACCTCATAATCCTTACCACCCTTGGTGATATCGGTTACCACCCCGATCCCGAATTTAATGTGCTTTACAGTGTCTCCGACACCATAATCCAGAGTACCCATCTTACTGCCTTCGAATTGTTTGGTTTCTGCTGAGATGAAGGGCTTATAAGTAGTCTGGTTTGGCTTGTAATTACCGGTAGAGGGTTTATCAAAATTCAGTTCCTTTGAAAAGTTGACCGCTGAGTCATCGAAACGACGTTTTGCAGGGTAACCATCCTCATCCTTAAAAAGGTAAGCCGAGCGACGGGGCCCCGGAGTTGTCATCTTAAGAAGATATCTTGGGATCTCATTAACAAATCGGGAAGGCTTATTATATTGGGTCTCACCACGAAGCATTCTCTGTTTTGCAGCGGTTAAGGAGAGCTGCTTCATTGCTCTGGTGATGCCGACATAACATAATCTCCGTTCTTCCTCAATCTCCTCATTCGGATTATCTGCATAGAGGGACATATAACCGGGGAAGACACCTTCCTCCATTCCGCAGAGATATACATAAGGAAATTCCAGACCTTTGGCACTATGTAAGGTCATCAGTACGATATGCTCTGCACCCTCCTCCAGGGTATCGATATCGGATACCAGGGCGACCTCCTCCAGAAAACCGCCTAAGGTAGGTTCTTCCGTATTTTCTTCATAGGTTACGAGCTTATTCACAAGTTCGTTGATATTACCGATGCGATCCTGTGCATCCTCCTCGTTCTCCTGCTCTAATTCTCTCAGATATCCGGTAGCATCAAGAATGTCATCAATCAGCTCCTTCAAGGAATATCCTTCACGCCGAACTCTGGATTTTAAGCCTTCAATCAGGCTGATGAAGGGGGTAAGCTTAGAGGAAGCACGTTCTAAGCCGGGAATGTACTGTGATCTGGTCAGAGCGTCATAAAAGCTCATATCATTCTGTACGGCATAATCATTCACTCTGTCCACAGTGGTTAAGCCAATTCCGCGTCTTGGTACATTGATGATACGCTTCACCGCAATACTGTCCAGACCGTTATCAATCGTTTTGAGATAGGCTAACATATCCTTAATCTCTTTACGAGCATAGAAATTTACACTGCCGATGATTTTATATGGTATGTTACGCAGCAGAAGCTTTTCCTCGAAAAGGCGGGACTGGGCATTGGTACGGTACAGGATCGCAAAATCATTGTAGCATGCCTTACCTTCTTCGACGATATTCTTAATCTCAGAGGTAATGTTATCCGCTTCTTCAAAGTCTGTATCAAACTGTGTGTAGTGAACCGGTTCACCCTCCTCGTTCTCTGTCCAGAGGGATTTATCCTTCCTTCCCTGATTGTTACAGATTACTTCATTGGCAGCATTTAGGATGCTCTTGGTAGAACGGTAATTTTGCTCCAGTTTTATCACGGTTGTGTTTGGAAATGCCCGTTCAAAGTTAAGAATGTTATAAATATTAGCACCACGGAACTTGTAGATGGACTGGTCATCATCACCTACTACACAGAGATTATATTCATGTTCGCCGTAATTGTTAATACCGCTTGCTAGCATATGGATTAAACGAAACTGTGCCGTGTTGGTATCCTGATACTCATCAACCATAATATAACGGAACCGATGCTGATAGAATTCCAAAGCATCGGGATTGGTCTGAAACAGTTCTACCGTACGATAAATCAAATCATCAAAATCCAAAGCATTGCTCTGTCTAAGACGCTTCTGGTATTCCGTGTAGGCTTGTGCATATCGAAGCTGGTTTGCATCCCGGCCTGCATTGCGAGCAAATTCATCGGGTGAGATCAGCTCATCCTTGGCTTTTGAGATTACGGATAGGATTGCACGCTCATTGGTTTTCTTGGTGTCAATGTTCAGGTACTTGCAAATCTCGCGCATCAGTGTCTTCTGGTCATCCCCGTCATATATGGTGAAGCTACGAGAAAAACCGATGGTATCAATAAATCTTCTGAGGATTCGCACGCAGGTGGAATGAAAGGTGCTGACCCAGATGTTCTCCGAGCCGTAGCCTACGATCTTATCAACTCTTTCCCGCATTTCCTTAGCTGCTTTATTTGTAAAGGTAATTGCCAGGATATTATATGGATTCACATCCCGCTCTTCAATCAGATACGCAATCCGGTGGGTTAATACTCGGGTCTTACCGGAACCGGCGCCTGCGAGAATAAGCAGAGGTCCCTTGTCATGGAACACAGCACGCTGTTGTTCGGGATTTAAAGTGTCATATATACTCATTATTTATACCTGCCTGTCCTAAGTGATCCGTTTGTGAAACCACAAACATATGTTTATTATAGCATGGGAAAGTAGTAGTATCAACCCTGCTTTTCTCATTCCTATGATTAGCAATTACTGCTAGCTATCTGTTTATTTTTGCTTTGACATCTAGTAACGGATACTATATAATGAAATAGAGGTGATTACATTGGAAATGACGAAAGAGGAGTATATCAAGGGTATGATTGACAGCCTGAAGGATGTCAAATATATTATGCCGGATGATATACCGAATATAGATCTATACATGGATCAGGTTACTACGTTTATGGATAAGCACCTTAAGTCCTCCAAACGTTACAGCGAAGATAAGCTTCTTACGAAGACGATGATCAACAACTATACGAAGAATGAGCTGTTACCTCCGCCGAATAAGAAGAAATACACAAAGGAGCATATGTTCCTTTTGATTTTTATCTACTATTTTAAGAATATTCTTTCCATTAATGATATACAAAGCATCTTTAATCCGTTAACGGATCGTTATTACGGCGAGAAATCAAAGGTTAAGCTGGAGGATATCTATGAAGAGATCTTTCGATTGGAGAAGGAGCAGACCGATGCTCTGACGAAGGATATGATTCGCAAGATGACGAAGGCCAAGGAGTCCTTTACCGATGTAACCGATCCGGAGGATCAGGAATTTTTAACGATGTTTTCCTTCATCAGTATGCTTTGCTTTGATGTATATATGAGAAAGCATATGATTGAGAAGATGATAGACAGCTCGCTGATGGGTTCAAAGAAGGAGAGCAGACCGGATGTGAAGAAGCCTGAGAAACAGGTGAAGCCGGAAGGTACCAAGAAAGTAGAGACGCAGAAAACAACGAAAAAGTAAACAGTAAAATTGATATAATAACAGCTTCCATTAAGTATAACTTAAGGGAAGCTGTTTTTTAGTACATGATTCATAAAATGTCTTCCAGATGACAATTACGAATATAATTTTTATTTGTCGGAAAATGGATCTTTCATTCTGGCAAATACCATATCATATCCGTCATTACCATAATTAAGAGACCGATTGACACGACTGATCGTTGCTGTTGATGCACCGGTTTTTTCTGCGATTTCCAAATAGGTTTTATGGCAACGCAGCATTCTTGCCACTTCGAATCTTTGAGATAGGGATAACAGTTCATTTACGGTACATATGTCTTCAAAAAATGTATAACACTCCTCCGAATCCTTTAAGCTTAAGATTGCTTCGAATAAATGGTCAACAGCAGTTGTTCTGATGTTTTTGCTCATCGGTAGGACTCCTTTCATCCTGTTGTGATATGCTTTTCACACAGTATAATTTTAGCACTCTATAGTGCTGAAGTAAAGTGTTTTTTATCGCATCTACAACGTCCCTCTGGGATTTTCAAATTCTTTTATTGCGATGAGTAAACTAATCGCTGAATTTACTAGAAAATTCGGGGATGACCAAAGAAAAACCCGCCTTGAGGATAAGGACGATTATCACGACATGGTCCTCTACCGCATGGTCCGTATCCTCCTGGGGCAAAGGGACCTCTAGGTCCATATGGACCTCTTGGTCCATATACCTCAAATCGATCGCGGTAATAGCCATGATGATGATCTCGACAACAATAACCGTCATAATTATTATAGTATCCCATTCGTATCAACTCCTTTCCAAGATTAATATATGCATCCTGAAAAGAATGGTGAAATAAGTGGAATGCTGTTGTTTTTCGTAAAATAAAGAATAAGAGGAAATCCTGGTAAAATAATTATTCAATACCGTGCATTCCGGCTACCTCTTCTTTGTTCTGTCTCTTGGATACATAGAAATTACCGGAGGTATCTAATCCGGCATAAAATACGTCCTTGATTTCGTGTACACCATAGCCGAGCAGCTGTTTCTTCAGCCACTGCTCGTTCTTACCGATATAGCCTAAGTTGTTCTCCAATATCTTACCGTCCATGATGATATCACGATTCAGCCCTTTATAAGCAGGGGTCAAATAGACATCGGAGGGTGTCAGAGGCTGCTTCTCAGCCTTCGGTTGAACCGAAAGCTGGCCGTTGGCTTCGAGGATGGCGCTTTCAACGTCAGCAATGTTAAAATAGCTGTTCTCCCGGAGCATCATATTTAATTCATCCAGGGTAAGACGAATTTTCTTCATGTTCTGATCTACAATCTTGCCCTTCTCGATGATGATAACCGGTTCGGAATCCACGAGTTTTCTCAGTTTTATACTTTTCATGTGGAGCGTATCGATGAATAAAGTGAGAAGGCAAATACCGACCAGCATTACAAAGGCGAAGAGAGGGGGATTGTCTTCAAAGGTTGTGGCATTGACAGCAGCAGATCCTATCATGATACCTACGATATAATCAAAGAAGGTCATCTGTGATACCAGTTTTCTACCTAACATTCTTGAGAAAAGCAGTGTTGCGATATATATTCCGAGGGTAACGAGGGATGCTTTTAATATTTGTTGTAAGATTGTCATAATTGAGACTCCTTTCCTATTGAGTATATTTTTGGTTACATTATGTTTGATTATACAGACCCTATCTTTTTTGCCCATAATTTGGTATAACAAAAATATAAGAATCAGACGCGGGAGGTGCCTTATGCAGCATTATGAAAAAGTGAGTACAGGAATCGTAGGTTTTGATAAAGTTATTGATCATCTTCGTCTTGGTGATAATGTGGTTTGGCAGGTGAATTCTCTGAGCAGCTATCAGGAAATGATAAATTCGTATGTGGAGCAGGCGCGAACAGACCATCGTAAGCTTATATATGTTCGTTTCGGTAATCATGCTCCTTTGCTTATGGAAGCAGAGGATATTATCGTTCAAGAAATTGATGCTACGAAGGGCTTTGAAAGCTTTGCGACAGAGATACACAATATGGTAACCGATATGGGAGTTCAGGCCTTCTATGTATTTGACTGTCTGACGGACTTATTACAATATTGGTTTTCCGATCTTATGATCGGTAATTTCTTTCGGGTTACGTGCCCCTATCTGTATGAGCTGGATACCATAGCCTATTTTGCGATTATCCGGAATGCTCATACCTTTAGTACCATCGCCGGAGTTCGAGAGACAACCCAGCTGCTGCTGGATTTGTATGATGTTAATAACAAGCTATATATCCACCCCTTAAAGGTGTGGCAAAGATATTCTCCGACGATGTTCTTCCCGCATCTGATTCAGAATGAGGAGGCGACTTGCATTACGGCCAGTGCGCAAGCTGCCGAGTTATTCTCCAGTATACATCGAGGAGATGACCGGCAGGATTACTGGAATGTCGTGTTCCGCAGTGCTCGTGCCAGTCTGAATAAGACGGCCGAGGATCAGCAGAAGTTAAAAAGCACTCTTATGACACTGTTAATCGGAAATGAATCGAAGATGCTGGAGCTCTGTAACCGGTATTTTACCCTGAGTGATATTCTGGAGATTGCATCGAGGGAGATCGGAACCGGATTTATCGGCGGTAAGAGTGTAGGTATGCTGCTTGCCAGAAAAATTATCAGTACTGAGGCAGCAGAGCAGTTTATGCCGTATCTGGAGCCTCATGATTCCTTTTATCTTGGGTCGGATATCTTCTATACGTATATTGTACAGAATGGTTGGTGGAAGCTTCGTACACTGCAGAAGACCGAGGAAGGGTATTTTAAATATGCTCCGGAGCTCAAGGAAAAGCTTCTAAGCGGTAAATTTCCGGAGAACATTCAGGAACAATTCGTGCGTATGTTGGAGTACTTTGGACAGTCTCCCATCATAGTAAGGTCCAGCTCTCTGTTAGAGGACAATTTCGGGAATGCCTTTGCGGGAAAATATGAGAGCGTTTTCTGTGTAAATCAGGGAACTCCACAGGAAAGATATGAGGCATTTGTGCAGGCAGTCCGTATGGTATATGCCAGTACTATGAACCAGGATGCCCTGGAGTATCGTATGAATCGGGGATTATCAATGAAAGACGAACAGATGGCGATCCTGATTCAGAGAGTTTCCGGTGATTATTATGAGGATAATTTCTTTCCTCATATTGCCGGAGTCGGGAATTCCTCGAATCTTTATGTCTGGGATAAGAGCGTTGACGGTAGTGCCGGTATGCTACGTCTGGTATTCGGGCTTGGAACCAGAGCAGTTGATCGAACCGAGGGGGACTATGTACGGATCGTCAGCCTGGATAATCCTATGCGCCTTCCCTTAATTGATTATCAGGATAGTAAGAAATTCTCGCAACACTACGTGGATGTATTATCCCTGCAGGAAAATAAGCATATGGCAAAGCCCCTGGAAGAAATAATCGCAAAAGACATTAAGGTGAAGAAGGAGCTCTTTGCAGGGATTGATTATGAGACGCAGGACCGTCTTAGGGAACTTGGGAAATATAATGCAATAACACCATATCTTTTGAATTTTAACGGTTTACTCAAAACAACTGCATTTCCTTCCTTGATGAAGGAGCTTCTGGCATTACTGCAGAGAATCTATGATTACCCAGTTGATATCGAATTTACTGCGAATTTTAGTCCGGACGGAAAATTTCATTTAAACCTGCTACAATGCAGACCGCTTCAGACAAAGGGGTTGGGGAAGGCGGTTGCCATACCGAAGAAGATAGAAGAGCAGGAGTGCCTCCTTTTGACAAAGGGAAATTTTATGGGAGGAAATATTCATCTTCCGATTGATTATATCGTATATATCCCACCGTCTGCATATCTTAAACTGAGTGAGAATGAGAAATACTCCGTTGCCAGAACCGTTGGAAGAATAAACAATGCTCTAAAAGGAAAGAAGGTAATGCTGATCGGCCCGGGGAGATGGGGAACTACAACTCCATCCCTTGGGGTACCGGTTCATTTTACAGAGCTTTGTAATATGACGGTGATTTGTGAGGTGGCTTCCAAAGACGAAGGCTTTGAACCGGAATTATCCTATGGCAGTCATTTCTTTCAGGATCTGGTAGAAGCAGATATCTTCTATGTAGCAATCTTTAGCGGACAGAAGGAGGTTATATTTCATCCGGAACATTTGCTTAAACGCAGTAATCAGTTGTCCCTAATCCTCTCCGAAGATAATCCGCTGGAGCATGTGATTCATATTGCTCAGACGGATGGTATGGAGATTTATTCTGATATTGTAACGCAGACGCTTCTCTGTAAGTAGAAATTGATTCCTCTTGTGTAAATTCCGGTAACTAAGACAATACTATACTGGAATAAACCATGCACCATGATTTGGATTTCCAAAACTTGACATTTGGTATGTTTGAGATTATGATATACATAAACGTCAGATGGAAAAATATGGGTAATAATATCGTGTTGAAGAGCAACGGTGCAGCTAGGAGGATGGAATGAAAAGGCATAAGAGGCGTAAGGGTCGGACTAAACAAGTTATCGTTCTGCTTATCAGCGTTGAGGTGCTACTGATTGTAGGAGGATTAGCATATTTTCAACTTCGTCCGGTGGTTGCCGGAGCAGTCACCGTAGAAGCTGGTGAGCAAACAGTAGAGGTAGAGAAGTTCCTGCTGGATCATAAGAAGAATGGTAGCTTCCTTACCGATATAAAGGCTTTAAATACAAGTATTCCGGGGATGTATGAGATTAAAATTCAGGTGGGAGACCGAGTTCACACCTCCACGCTCGAGATTGTAGATACCATTGCTCCTACCGCCATCGTAGAGGACCGGATTGCTCTACGTGGGGAGGTACCTGATCCAAACACCTTTGTTACTTCCTTGTCGGATGCTACTCAGGTTAAGGTATCCTTTCAAGAGATCCCGGATACCATGGTACCGGGAGATCAGGAGGTAACGATTATACTTGAAGATAGTGGAAAGAATATTGTACAGAAGAAAGCAATGCTTACAGTACTTGATATGAAAAGTACTATTACGATTGAAGCAGGCTCTGTGCTGAATATTACCGAGGCTGATTTTATCAATGGAGATCTTTATAACGCCTCATTTGTAACCGAGATCAGCTTACTTGATATCAGTAAACCAACGACTCATCAGATTGAGCTTATCGTAGATGGAAGACCGGTTACCGCTTATATCAAAGTGGTAGATACATCTCCTCCCAAGGCGACGGTAAATGATTTAGAGGCCTGGGTCGGTGAGGAGGTTGAAGCGAAGTCCTTTATTCAGGCTATCGATGATGTAAGTGATGTTACAGTAGCCTACAAGGAGGAACCGGATTTCAACCGTCTTGGAGAACAGAAATTGATCCTAATGTTAAAGGATAGTTCAGGTAATACATCAGAGCTTCCGGTTACAATGACCGTTGTAAAGGATACAGAGGCACCGGAAATTCTGGGGGTCTCGGATAAAACTGTTTACCTGGGAGAATCCATTTCCTATAAGCGTGGCGTTAGTGTGAGAGACAACAAGGATAAGGAGCTGGACTTCTCTGTGGATAACAGCAATGTGAATCTGAAGAAGGAGGGCACCTATTCCGTTACGTATACAGCGAAGGACACCGCCGGGAACAGGGTAGTCAAGACAATTAATGTAATCGTAAAGAAATTCATGGTAACTGAGGAGATGGTCAATGAGCTTTGTGATGAGGCTTTGGCTAAAATTACGAAGGAGAACATGACCAATCGTGAGGTTGCTTACGAAATCTATCGTTGGATTAAGAGGAGCATAAGCTATAGCGGTGATTCCGATAAATCGGATTGGCTTGCAGAGGCTTATCGTGGTATGACAAATGCGAACGGTGACTGTTTTACCTATTTTGCGGTAGCACAAGCAATGTTATCCAGAGCAGGGATTGACAATATGGAGGTTACAAGAGTTGGAGGAAGAACCAGACATTATTGGAACCTGATTAATTGCGGAGACGGTTGGTATCATTTTGATTCCTGTCCGAACAAAGACCATATGGAATCCTTTATGCTTACCGATCGTGAAGTCGAGGAATATACGAATAAAAGAGGAAACAATTACTATAATTTTGATAAATCACTATATCCGGCAACACCCGAAGAGTAGGGAGCGTAAGAGGCTCCCCGCTGCGTGAGGATTGGGGACTTCATGCTCTGGAAATCTTAAGATTATTCCCGATTTCTGTGAAAAGGGGATTCATATGAAGCGATTGGGTGTGATAGGTGGCTTAGGGCCAATAGCAACTGCTTATTTCTATGAGCTTATTATCAAAATGACAGATGCAGAAATTGATCAGGAACACATTGAGATGTTGATTTTCAGTAAACCTTCCATTCCGGATCGAACGGATTATATCCTAAAGAAAAGTACAGAGAATCCGGTATATCCGATGGTGGATATGGGGAGAAAGCTGGTGCGTCTGGGAGCGGATTTTATCGCTATTCCTTGTATCACTGCTCATTATTTTCATGAGACCTTATCCCAAAGCATTAAGGTGCCGGTCATCCATGCGATAAAGGAGACGGCTTTATATCTGAAAACACAGGGAATTAACTGTGCCGGGATCATGGCTACAGAAGGGACCATTCATAGTCAGATATTTCAACAGGAGCTGCAGGAATACGGTATCTCCTCTGTGCTGCCGAATTCAGAGAGTCAACAGGCCGTATCCGATATTATCTATAAGAACATCAAAGCGAACGAGCCGGTGGAATATCAAAAGTTTGAACGGGTATCCGGTCAATTAAGAAAAGATGGCGCAGAGGTAATTATTCTGGGATGTACCGAGCTCTCCTTAATCAAGAGAGACTTTGACATCGGGCCGGGCTTTATTGACGCGATGGAGGTATTGGCCATGCGATCCGTCATTCTTAGCGAAGCAAAGTTGAAATTTGAATATAATTTTCTGATTACATCGCAAAGAAAGGATTATAGTACATTAAGAAAGGCTACGTAGAATGAAAAATTAAAGATTTTTCAATCGGCAAATTTGTGCTGCCGCCCAAATTCGCGGGTTATGGCTGAATGGAGCAAAATGATGCAGAGAAATGTAATGGAATATCTGGAACAGATTGTAGACAAGGTTCCGGATAAGATCGCCTATGCAAATGAAGAAATGGGTTATTCCTTTCGACAGGTTTATGATTATTCAAGATCAATCGGAACCTGTCTGGGAAGTAAGGGATATCGCAAAGAACCGATCGTCGTATTCATGGGAAAGCATCCGAGAGAGATCATTACATTCTATGGTGTGATTTATTCCGGTAATTTTTATGTACCAATCGATGAAGAGATGCCGAGGCATCGAATTGAATTGATTTTTGAGAATCTGAAGCCAAGAGCGGTGATCTGCGATCACGAGACCGGTAAGCTTCTGTCCGATCTGCCCTTTGACGGTGAGGTGCTGCTCTATGACGAGATGATTCAATATGCTTGGGAGAAGGAGCTGTTAGACAAGCTTCGTGATGGTCAATTAGACACGGATCCAATCTACATTGTTTTCACCTCGGGCTCTACGGGAGTGCCGAAGGGGGTAGTAGCCTGCCACCGTTCTGTTATCGATTATGTAGATACATTATCCGAAATATTGAAAGTTAATCAGGATACCGTATTCGGAATTCAGGTTCCCCTCTATGTCGATGCCTGTCTGAAAGAGCTGTATCCGACTTTGAAATATGGAGCAACTGCGTACATCATTCCCAAGAATTTATTCTCCTTCCCATTACAGCTTGTGGAATTTCTGAATCAACATAAGATTAATACCGTATGTTGGGTTGTGTCCGCACTGACCATGCTCTCAGCTTTTGGGGCACTACAGAAGCAGATACCGAGATATTTTCATACGATAGCCTTTGGAAGCGAGGTCTTTCCGATTAAACAATACAATATCTGGAGGGAGCACTTGCCGAAGGCACGTTTTATCAATCTGTACGGACCTACGGAGGCAACCGGAATGTCCTGCTATTACGAGGTAGATAGAGAATTTGCTCCCGAAGAGATGATTCCCATCGGTAAAGCCTTTAAAAATAAAGAAATTATTCTTTTGGATGAGAATAACCGAGTACCCGAGACAGGAGCTGAGGGAGAGATCTGCATCCGTGGGACAGGCTTAACCCTCGGTTACTATAATAATTTCGATAAGACGAAGGAGGTATTTGTTCAGAATCCTTTGAATAACGTCTATCCGGAGCTGATCTATCGAACCGGCGATATTGGTAAATATAACGAGCGTGGTGAACTTTTGTTTGTCTCACGCAAGGATAATCAGATTAAGCATATGGGACACCGAATTGAGTTGGGAGAGATTGAAAGTGCAGCAAATATGATGGACGGAATGAAAAGTGCCTGTGCCATCTTCGATCCGATAAAGAAGAAGATTATTCTGTATTATGTAGGTGAGCTTCAGAAGGCTCAGTTAGCTGTATATCTAAAGGAAAAGCTACCCAGGTATATGATACCGAATATTATGGAGAGCCTTCCTCAGATGCCGCTTACCTCGAATGGTAAGATTAATCGGACTCTGTTAAAAGAAAAATATCATAATATATAGAAGTTCACAGCAATGATAAAAATTGCCGTGCAGAAGGAGATACTATGGAAATTATTTTAGAGATATTAAGCGGACTTCACCCGGAGGTGGATTTCGAGACGTGTACCACCTTAATTGATGATAAGATCATCGATTCCTTCGATATTGTTTCGATCGTATCGGATCTTAGTGATGAATTCGATATCACAATTCCGGTAGATGAGATTGTTCCAAAGAATTTTAATTCTGCTATGGCTTTGTATGCTATGGTAGAACGCTTAACGGAAGAATAGCAGGATAGGGGACAATATGCTTTTTACATCTTACCGCTTTATTTTTTTTATACTGGTGTTATTTATTGTGTATTACATTATTCCCAAACGATACCAATGGATGCTGTTGCTTCTCGCAAGCTATCTATTCTATAGTATTGCAGGGCTACAATATCTGATTTATATTGCAGCAACTACACTGTCCACTTATTATATCAGTTATCGTCTAAATCGTCTTCAGTCCATTCAGAGCGACTATCTGAAGGAGAATAAGGAGATACTGGACAGAGAGGAAAAAAAGACATATAAGGCTTTGATGAAGGGGAAGCAAAGAAGGTGGCTGGTATTATGTCTGGTTATTAATTTTGGTATCCTCGCAGTTCTCAAGTATTCGGATTTTACAATAACGAATATTAACGGAGTTCTTAATTTATTTGGTACAAAGCCCCTGCCACTAATCGGTTTTGTTCTTCCCCTTGGTATTTCCTTTTATACCTTCCAGACTATGGGGTACCTGATCGACGTTTACCGTGAGAAATATGCTTATGAACGCAATCTTTTTAAGCTTGCTTTGTTTATATCCTTCTTCCCGCAGTTGATACAGGGGCCGATCAGTCGCTTCGATGATTTAAAGGAAACCTTATTCTCAGAACATTCCATGGATGGGAAAACGATATCCTTTGGCTTACAGCGGATTCTATGGGGCTTTTTTAAGAAACTGGTAATCGCTGACCGGTTACTGGTCGCTGTTAAGACGATTGTCGGTAATCCCGAAGAATTTCAAGGCGTTTATGTCCTGGTCGGTATGTTTTTCTATGCAATTACCTTATACGCTGATTTTACCGGCGGCATCGATATTACCATTGGTGTGGCCGAAGTCCTTGGGATTAAAATGAAAGAGAATTTTGAACGACCCTATTTCTCAAAATCAATTGCTGAGTACTGGAGAAGATGGCATATCACCTTGGGAACCTGGTTTAAGGAATATATGTTTTATCCCATCTCGGTCAGTAAATCAATGCTGGATCTATCGAAGAAATGCAAAAAAAATGTGGGTGAATGGCTCGGAAGAAGAATATCCATCTATATCGCCTCAATTATTGTGTGGTTTGTGACCGGAATTTGGCATGGCGCAGCCTGGAATTTTGTAGTCTGGGGACTGATGAACTGCTTTTTTATCCTGGCTTCTCAGGAGTGCGCACCCCTGTATGAGAAGTTTCATGCAAGGTTTACGGTACGGCATACCCTTTGGTATCGTCTGTTCCAAGTAGGACGTACCTTCTGGCTGATGAGCTTTCTAAGAGCCTTCGATTGTTACCGGGATGTGGGGACGACGTTTCATATGTACGGAACCATTGTGACAAAATGGAATTACGGAGCGCTTTTTACCGGGGGTTTACTGCAGCTGGGATTAACCTTAGCGGATTATCTGGTATTGGTCGTCGCTGTATTGCTGTTACTGGCGGTGAGTCTGGCCGGAAGAGGCGGTAGTGTCAGGGAAAAGCTTTCGTCAAGTCCGTTAACGGTGCAGTGTGCAACCTATGCCCTGCTATTTGTCACGATATTAATTCTCGGTGCTTACGGCGTCGGGTATGATGCCAGTCAATTTATTTATAGTCAGTTCTGATAAATTGGAAGATAAGATCTATGAGTTATAAGCAAAGAAAGGCAAATTTGGAATGAAGAAAAAGATATTGGTTTATATCGTCACTATTTGTTCAGTCATAATAACATTGGTGTTACTGCAACGATTATTCATGCCGAAGTATATGTCCTCCATTCATGAGGGGAATCTGATAGAAGAATATTATAAGGATGTGAAGGAGCATGATGTCATATTCATCGGAGATTGTGAGGTGTTCTCGAATGTATCCCCGATTACTCTGTGGGAGCAATACGGGATACCGAGCTATATTCGTGGCAGTGCTCAACAGCTGATCTGGCAGTCTTATTATCTTTTGGAAGAAACACTAAGGTTTGAAAAGCCCAAGGTTGTCGTTTTTAATGTTCTTGCAATGAAATATGATGAACCGCAGAAGGAAGCCTACAATCGGTTAACTCTTGACGGGATGAAGCTTTCATGGTCTAAGCTACGTGCGATCAAGGCCTCCATGATGGAGGATGAAGCCTATATCACGTATTTGTTCCCGATTCTCAGGTATCATTCCAGATGGAACGAGCTTACTTCTGAGGATGTTAGATATTTGTTTCAGAAAGAAACGCTATCTCATAATGGATTTTTGATGCGAGTTGATACGAAACCGGTTACGGTTATACCGAAGGGAAAGAAACTACCGGATTATCAATTTGGCAAGAACAGCTATGATTATCTGAACCGAATGACAAAGCTCTGTAAGAAGAATGGGATTGAACTGGTTCTGATGAAATCGCCGAGCGTCTATCCTTATTGGTATGAAGAATGGGATGAGCAGATCGAGAGCTATGCGAGAGAGAATAATCTGACCTATATCAACTTTCTTAAGCTTACCGATGAAATTGGAATTGATTATGATATGGATACCTACGATGGCGGGCTGCATATGAATCTGTCCGGAGCCGAAAAGTTCACGAGTTATCTGGGACAGCTTCTACAGGAGAAGTTTCAACTGCCGGATCGAAGAAAGGACGAGGAGTTGGTTAAGCTATGGCAGCAGAAGGTGAATTATTATTATGCAATGAAGGATCAGCAGGAGAATGAATTGAAGGAATACGGCTGCCTGAAAAGCTATGGTGCCTTTGCCCAGACCATCGAAGAGGAATAGTGTGAACATTTGAAGATAGAGCCGGACAGTGATGATTGGTATAACATAAATAAGATAATGTGTGAAAGGTTAGGACATTAGGATGAAAAGAATAATTTTAGTACTTACTGTGATGCTTGTTCTGACAGCCTGTGGTAAGGATGATACGATGGAGGAAGGAAAAGAGGCTGCATCCGGGAAGGCTACCAATGAGGTGACCAAGGCTTCTCCGAAACAGATAGAGGGTTATTCCTTCGAAAATGACGGTGTTACTATCCCAATGAATGTAGATGCTAAGCCAATTGTTGAGGAGCTTGGAGATCCGGTCGAATACTTTGAGGCAGCAAGCTGTGCTTTTCAGGGTTTGGATAAAATCTATTATTATAATGGCTTTGAACTTGGGACATATCCGAAGGACAATAAGGATTATGTGTCCTATGTAAATCTTCTGGATGATTCCGTGTCTACGGACAAGGGAGTCTATCTTGGTTCTACCTTAGATGAGGTGACAGCTGCATATGGAAAGGATTATACCGCAGAAGGAACCTCTTATGTATATCGACTGGGTGAGACGAAGCTTACCTTTATCGTTGAAGAGGATGAAGTTACATCGATTACGTATTATGCAATAGTAGAAGGTCTTAACAATTAAAAATCATGAAAAATCCTAGCAATATGGGTTCTTTCATCCCTAAGTTCCGATATCGAGTACTTCCATTTTTGATTTCTATGAAAATGAGACATTCGATATCGGAATTTTTACGTCCGTATATTTCATAAGCCATTGGTAACGCTATTTATAATGATTTAAAATTTTGTTGATTTATCGCATTATTGTGAAAGGATGATTACAATGAAAGCATTGGTATATGAAGGAATAAAGAATGTGAAGGTGGCCCAAGTACAAGATCCGAGTATTCAAAAGGCGGATGACATTATCGTAAAGGTTACCTCAACTGCCATCTGTGGTTCCGACTTGCATTTGATTCACGGTATGGTACCGAATATGAAGAAGGGGTTTATTCTCGGTCATGAGACCATGGGAATTGTGGAGGAAGCAGGTCCGGAGGTCACGAAGGTTAAGAAGGGTGACCGGGTTATTGTGCCCTTTCCTATTGCATGCGGACATTGCTGGTACTGCGAGCATAATCTGTTCAGTCAATGTGATAATTCCAATGAGCATGGAGAGATTGGTGCTATCTTTGGTTACAGTGATACCTATGGAGGATATGACGGAGGACAAGCAGAATACCTCAGGGTTCCTTATGCCAATGTGGGACCAAAGGTAATCCCGGAGGAGTTGACCGATGAACAGGTACTTTTTCTGACGGATGTTCTTCCAACCTCTTATTGGGGTGTTGACATCGGTGGGGTGAAGAAGGGAGACACGGTAGTTATTCTTGGTTGTGGCCCCATCGGTCTCTCTGCGATCAAATGGACTATTCTTGCAGGAGCAAAACGTATTATAGCGGTCGATTATATCGAATACCGACTGGCACACGCAAGAAGTTATGGGGTAGAGACGGTAAATCTAGAGGAGCATGAGGATACGGGCGAAATGCTTCATGATCTTACCGATGGTGGTGCTGATGTGGTACTGGACTGCGTTGGGGTAGACGGAAAGATGACAACATTTGAGAAGATAGAGACAGTACTAAAGCTTCAGGGTGGCTCAAAATCAGCCATTGAGATTGCGACACAGGCAGTACGAAAAGGTGGGACCGTGGTATTTGTAGGAGTATACGGTACCCGCTATAATATGTTTCCTCTAGGTGATTTCTTTGCCAAAAATATCACCCTCAAGATGGGACAATGCCCGGCGCAGGTCTACGTAGATCCGATTCTTAAGATGATTAAGGAAAAGAAGTATGATCCAACCGATATCATTACGCATATTCTGACTCTGGACCAAGGTTCACATGCATATGAAATATTTGATAAAAAAGAAGATAATTGCATCAAGGTGATCCTGAAGCCTTAAGTATAAAATGACATCACGGTGAAGAGAATAGTCTTGGAGAAGTATTTCTCATATCTATAATATAATGTGCCAGGAAAGGAGCAATTATGAAGATAGGGAATCAATTAGCGCCACGGGAAGCATTGGAGCTCCATGAGCTCGTGACCTTTAAAAATCTGTGTGCAACAAAATCGGCTACTATGACAGCTTTGGTAAAGGATGATGAGTTAAAGGGGTTATTACAGCAGGATTTTGAGACAGCAAAGGAGCATATCAGAGAACTCAATGATCTGATGATTGGCGCAGGAACAGCATTTGAAACAAGTTCTAAGGCAACCGTCGGTTAGGTCAGGTCGAAAAAAGGATCAATAAGAGAAAGCAGGTGAAATTATGGCAAATATCATACAGAACATGGCAGGTATGGCAGATATGACAGAGCAGGTGATCGCTACCGATTTCCTGGTTGCCTCGAAGAGCGCAATAAAAAACTATGCAGCCGCACTGGCTGAGACAACAACTCCGGAGGTTAAGAATGCTCTTCATAAACAACTGGAGGATGCAATCAATACCCACGAGAGAATATCCACCTATATGATGAATCGCGGTTATTATAATGCATTTGATCCCCAGGCTCAGATGAGTATGGATCGGGAAGCATCGGAAACCGTAATGAAGATTAATCCAATGTAGCATTGACATTCTGATTGGGGAATAATATAATGTAACAAAATGAATTGAGAAATCAATTCATTGATTATAAATGAATATTGTCGGGAGCTTGTGTGCAGGCTGAGAGGAAACAATAGTTTCGACCGTACCTGATTTGGATAATGCCAACGTAGGGAATAACATGAATGATGATAATTTGTGGGATGCGCCGTCGTGGTGCATCCCTTTTTGTGTGCCTATAACCAATTTGATCACGCACATGAAATACTTGAAAACAAGGCGGCTGAGAAATTTGAAAAATGTATTTCTTTCAATTGTAGCTATATTTCCTAACACTGTTACATGATGACCGGCGAAATTAATTACACATTAACCATGAAAAGGAGAACGTTATTATGTCAGTTAAGAAATTATCGTTAGCAGGAATATTGGTGGCCGTGGGGGTGGTATGCTCTGCCTTCTCCATTCCCATCGGCGTCGCCAAGGTTTTTCCGGTGCAGCACTTTATTAATGTATTAGCAGGAGTTGTACTTGGTCCCTTTTATGGGGTGGCTATGGCCTTTGTCACCTCCTTGATACGCAATTTGTTAGGGACCGGAAGTCTACTAGCGTTTCCGGGAAGCATGTGTGGAGCACTGCTTTGCGGTTTGTTATATCAGAGTACCAGGAAGTTGTCCATCGCCTTCCTTGGAGAAGTAATCGGAACCGGAATTCTTGGTGCCTTTTTGGCTTATCCGATTGCAGCCCTGTTGTTATCCTCTAAGGCGGCTTTCTATGGATTTGTATTACCCTTTGGTATCAGCTCCTTCGCCGGTGCCGCAATCTCAATGGTATTACTTGTAGCATTACATAAGGCAGGCATCCTAAGTCGGTTGACACAGGGGCAGGAATTATAAGTTATTTGTATCACGATCTTTATAAAACGATTCAATTGCAGGAAAGGACGGACGAAATGTCATATAGAACACAAATGGAAGCAGCCTGTATGGGTATCATTACAAAAGAAATGAGGTGTGTTGCTAAGAAAGAAAACCGGTCGGAGGAGATGATTCGAGATCGAGTGGCTGCCGGTACAATTGCTATCCCGGCGAATGTCAATCATACCTCCTTAGATCCGGAAGGGATCGGAGAAGGTCTGAGGACGAAGATCAATGTCAATCTAGGCGTATCCGGAGACTGTGCAGACTATGAAAGAGAGATGGAGAAGGTGAAGCTAGCACTGGAATACGGAGCAGAAGCAATTATGGATCTGAGTAATTACGGTAAGACCAATACCTTTCGTGAAAAGCTGATTGCTTATTCTCCGGCTATGATCGGTACGGTGCCGATGTATGATGCCATTGGTTATCTAGAGAAGGACTTAGTCAAGATTACAGCAAAGGATTTTCTGAAGGTTGTGGAAGCTCATGCGAAGCAGGGTGTCGATTTTATGACCATTCATGCCGGTCTAAATCGTCGTGCCATCGCTTCCTTTAAAAACTCAAGTCGACTGACGAATATTGTGTCCAGAGGTGGGTCACTTATTTTTGCATGGATGGAGATGACGGGGAACGAGAACCCCTTCTATGAATACTATGATGAGGTTCTTGATATTCTTTATGAATATGATGTAACGATCAGTCTGGGTGATGCGCTCCGACCAGGGAGCATCCATGACAGCAGTGATGCCGGACAACTGTCGGAATTAATTGAACTGGGACACCTGACGAAGAGAGCCTGGGAGAAGAAGGTTCAGGTTCTGGTTGAGGGACCCGGGCACATGGCACTAAATGAGATTGCTGCTAATATGATAATTCAGAAGAGACTTTGTCATGGTGCACCCTTCTACGTGTTGGGGCCGCTGGTAACCGATATTGCACCGGGCTATGATCACATTACCTCGGCCATCGGTGGAGCGATTGCCGCGGCAAATGGTGCAGATTTTCTCTGCTATGTCACACCGGCGGAGCATCTTCGCTTACCGGATATTCATGATGTGAAGGAGGGAATCATCGCTTCAAAGATTGCAGCTCATGCTGCCGATATCGCCAAAGGAGTACCGGGTGCCAGAGATTGGGATAATCGGATGAGTGATGCGAGAAGAAGGACCGATTGGGAGGAGATGTTCTCCCATGCTCTCGACCCGAAAAAGGCACGGGAATACTTTGAGAGTGCACCGCCTGCCGATAAGCACAGCTGCTCCATGTGTGGTAAGATGTGTGCAATGAGAACGACAAATAAGATACTAAATGGCGAAATGGTTGAGATGTTATAGGGGGAAATATGTTTAACCAGATAGTAAATCGAACCAGAGAAATAACGCCGCTCATTCATAATATTACGAATTACGTGTCAGCCAATGCTTGTGCGAATATAACCTTGGCCTGTGGGGCTTCTCCGATTATGGCTGAGGATATCGGCGAGGTGGAGGAGGTAACAGCCCTAGCTGCAGCACTAGTAATCAATACAGGTATGATGACAGAGAGTAAACGCTCCGCCATGCTGGCAGCAGGAAAATGTGCCAATGAATTGGGACATCCGGTTATTCTGGATCCGGTGGGAATGGGAGTATCGATGTTTCGCACCGATGCAATCCGAAGCATATTAAGGGAAGTCAGGGTACAAGTGATTCGCGGTAACAACTCAGAAATAAGAAGGCTCGCAGATAGTTGTGGGATAAAGGATGCTGAATTGAGTTCAGCTTTATCTCACTCTGAGGTCAATATCACTTCACAAAAAGGAGTTGATGTATCCTTTTTGGATGAGATTACGGAGGATAGACTGGAGAAGTCCATTATGATTGCAAAGAAGCTTGCCATATCCAGTGGTGCAATCATTGTTGCGACCGGAGCCATTGATATCATTACGGATGGGGTATGGGTTAGCCTGATTCGTAACGGAAGTGCTATGCTTAAACAGGTGTCCGGTAGCGGCTGTATGCTTAGTTCGCTGATCGGAGCTTATTGCGGAGCGAATCCTAATATGTGCTACGAAGCCTGTGTTGCTGCGGTCGGTGCTATGGGATTGTGCGGTGAAAGCGCTTATGAGAGGATGCTTTATCGACAGGAAGGAAGTGCCTCACTCTTAATCTACCTGCTTGATTATATGAGTCAATTGGATGGTGACAGATTGATGGAGGGAATTAAACTGGAGGCTAGATAACAACGATGAGAATACGGAGAGAACAAATGCTTCTTTATGCAGTTACCGATGGTTCATGTTCAGTGGGACGAAGTCTAACGTGGATGGTAGAAGAAGCAGTAAAGTCAGGTGTAACCCTGGTACAATACAGAGACAAAGAGAGATCCAAGACGCAGAGAGTGGCAGAGGCGATGAGGATTCACGAGATTACAAAAAGGTATGGAGTACCCTTGATCATAAATGATGATGTAGAGACAGCCTTTGAGGTGAAAGCGGAGGGAGTCCACCTTGGTCAGGAGGATGCTTCCATAGGTATCGCAAGGAACCGCCTCGGAGGTAATATTATCGTCGGAGCAACGGCACATTCGGTGGAAGAAGCTTTGACCGCGCAGGCAGCCGGAGCGGATTATATCGGAGCCGGAGCGCTATTTGGCAGTACGACGAAGCACAATACCATCCCGATGCAACTGGATACCCTTTCCGCTATCTGCAGAGCTGTCACAATTCCCGTCGTTGCCATCGGCGGCATTACGAAGGAGAACATATTGAAGCTTCAGGGAACCGGGATCGCTGGTGTTGCAGTAGTATCCGCGATCTTTGGCAGCAGGGATATCGTCCAGTCTGTCAAGGAATTAAATCATCTTGCATCACTCGTAAGGAGTTATTAGATCATGGTTATAAACAAAAGCTTCCACAAGTCGAATAAAAGGGAGGATTAATACATGAGAACCGTATTAAGCATTGCAGGCTCCGATTGCAGCGGAGGGGCTGGGATTCAGGCTGATCTTAAAACAATCTCGGTACATAAGTTATATGGCATGAGTGTAATAACTGCTTTGACTGCTCAAAATACCACCGGAGTTAGCCACATATATGAGGTATCTCCGGTCTTTGTGGGACAGCAGCTGGATATGGTCTTTCGTGATATCTATCCGGATGCGATAAAGATTGGAATGGTCGCGGATCCTTCGATCATAGAGGTGATTGCAGATAAGCTGACACAATATCGAGCCAGAAATATTGTACTGGATCCGGTCATGATTTCAACCAGCGGAAGCAGGTTGATGAAGGAAGAAACAGTCGATGTCCTGGTTCATCGTTTGTTACCACTTGCGGATATCATCACACCGAATATCCCGGAGGCTGAGGTACTCAGCCGCATTCCGATCTTAACCAAAGAAGATATGGTGGCCGCGGCACGACGGATCAGAGAGAGCTATTCGGGAGATATTCTGATTAAAGGAGGTCATCTTAAGGATAGGAGTGATGATCTTCTATATACCGGAGACAGCGTTCATTGGTTCACACAGGAACAGATTAATAATCCCAATACTCATGGTACAGGCTGCACGCTTTCCTCAGCGATTGCCTGTAATCTTGCCGAGGGAAGAAATATAATGGAAAGTGTCGCTGCTGCGAAGGAATATATCACGGGGGCCTTGAGAGCAGGACTTGATTTGGGGATGGGAAGCGGACCCTTAAATCATAGCTGGAACCTATCGATTTAATAATGTTTCAGAATATTTTATGTAAAGATGTTGAATATTTTACTCAAATATAGTAAAATGATTTTACTAAAAGAATAATCCGTCGTTTACATAGAAAAGGAGAAGGCATATGGTTGGAATTAAGGAAGTAGCAAAGCAGGCCGGAGTTTCCGTTTCCACAGTATCCAATGTTCTGAATAATAAGAAGAATGTCGGCGTGGAGACCAGAGACCGGATACACAGAATCTGTGAAGAACTGAATTATCACCCGAATCCGGCCGGTAAGGGATTGAAGTCCGGGAAACCGAATACAATCCTGTTTAATTTCAGTGATTTCGACCGGAGCTTTTATCTTAAGATTATCAACGGTATCAGTGATTATGTGAATGATAACGACTTTGATCTAATCATCTGTACCGATAAATCCTGTGAGAAATACATGAATAACAGTATGACCAGCGGTAGTATCATATTGGATAAAAAGATGCAGGACGAGACACTGAACCGGATCGCAGCCGAAAATTATCCGATCGTTGTACTAGACCGTATCACGAATAATCCATGGATTAAAAGCGTGGTTGTGAATAATTATGAACCTATGTTTGATATGATTCAGGGTGTGATAGACCGCGGATATCGGCATTTTGGCTTTGTTGGCGGACCGGAGGAGACTGCTGATAACAAAGAGCGATATAAAGCCTTTCGCGATGCGCTGGAAGCAAATCATATCGAATTCCAGCAAAAGAGTTATTTTGCCGGGAACTATCGCGAGAAGAGTGGTTATACGGCAGCGAAGATACTCATGCTTAGCCGTGAATTGCCGGACTGTCTGGTATGCGCCAATGACAATATGGCAATCGGTGCAATGAAGGCTTTTCGTGACAACGGAATACGGGTTCCTGAGGATATTGCCGTAACGGGATTTGACAATTGTGATCTGGCAGAGGCGATGGGCCTTACGACAGTATCCATTCCGAATTATGAGCGAGGATATATAGCGGCCAGATATCTGATTGAGAACATAAGGGGACAGCGTAATGTAGAGACCTTTAAGATAGCGGCAAAGATCATATTCCGTGACAGTGTAGGTATTAAGAAAGAAAATGAATAAGGTCTCCCGGTTTGTTCTAAATGATTAAGAATTATTGAAGTGATTTTCTGAACTAATTAATAAAACCTAGTAAAATGATGTTTTGTTTTAGTAAAGTCATGTGATTATCAACAAATTGCGTTGAAATCACATGACTTTTTTTGTTGAAAAAATATGCAATATTAACAAAAAATTTGTAATTGAAAAGGAATTAATACTACATTATTGACAAAACAAAGAAAATATTTTAATATTACAGTATAACGTTTTATTAATATTTTATCTATAAGGAGAGGGTGCTATGAAATTAAGAAAATTGTTAGGTATTTTACTTGCTACAACCTTAGTGTTTAGTTTGTTCTTAACCGGTTGTGGAACAAAGGAAGACAAGACAGAGGGAACCAAAACTGAGGGGACAACAGAAAAACCTAAGGCAGAGGATACCGAGAAAGCGGAGCCTGCCAGTGAGCAGCCTGCAGCGGCTAAGAAGATTATCGTTTTCCAGTCTAAGGTTGAGATTACCGATCAGTTAGAAGCATGTGCAGAGGCTTATACTGCTGAAACCGGTGTTGAGGTTGAAGTCTGGGGGACTACAGGTGATGATTATCTTCAACAGCTTAAGATTAAACTCGGAAACAATCAGGGACCTACTGTATTCTCACTTGCTCCCGGATCAGAGTCAGAAGAGCTTAAGGCATATCTTTCCGATCTCAGTGATCTGAGCTTTGTTGGCGATATTGCAGCAAATATGGCAAATGAAATTGACGGCAAGGTCGTTGGAATACCTTATACGATGGAAGGCTTTGGTCTTGTATATAATAAGAGCTTGATTGATGCTTCCAAGGTTACCAATTATGACTCCTTCGTTCAGATGTTAAAGGATCAGAAGGCAGCCGGAGTGAATGGCTTTAGTTTATCACAGGAGAGCTATTTCTTAATCGGTCATATTCTGAATACTCCTTTTGCATTACAGGCAGATCCGCAGGACTTCATCAATAAGCTGGTTGCAGGGGAAGTAACCATGCAGGATACACCAGAATTCGTGGAATTTGCAAAATTCATGGAAGCAATCAGAGAGAACACCAATAATCCTCTTGAGGTTAATTATGATACCCAGACCGGTGATTTCGCAACCGGTAAGAATGCTTCCATCCATCAGGGTAACTGGAGCTATGGAATGTTCAAGGATTACGATGTAACCTTTGAGATGGGAATGATGCCCTTACCGATCAGCGGTAACGATAAGATCGCTGCAAGCGTTCCCACCTGCTGGTATGTTAATTCTCAGGCAGCTGCCGATGAGATTCAGGCAGGTAAGGATTTCTTAAACTGGCTATATACCAGTGAGACAGGAAAGAAATATCTCATGGAAGAATTCGGATTTATTCCGGTACTTACTTCTATGACAAGTCCTAAGTTGGATCCGTTATCCCAGTCTGTATCCGAATATGCAGCTGCTGGCAAGACCATCTCCTGGCCGATGAGTAAATGGCCGGCAGGTATCGTAGATGTTTACCTTGTACCGATTGCTCAGGAGTTCTTTACAACGGATATGTCCGGAACTGATTTCTTAACAAAATTATCAGATGCTTTTGTGCAGGCAGGTAAATAAGTAAAGTTACCAAGAATGCAGAAATCTAACAAACATTTGTAACGGTGTATTGTTGGATTTCTGTATTTATGACATGGTTACTATCTCTATTTGTGTTGGGGATCAATAAGATAGGGTGAGGAGAATGTTTGCAAAGCAGTGTAGGCAATTGGAACCGATACTGCTTTGCAATGCTCTAATCCCGGAAGGAGAGTTTGAATGAAGAAAAGAAGGGATATAGGTTGGTATGCCCTATTCGTATTACCCTTGGTGTTTATCTTTACAACCGTAGTAATTATACCTTTTGTGATCGGTATCGGTTATTCCTTCATTTCCTGGGACGGAATGCCGTTGAATGAAAAAACCTTTGTTGGATTTGAAAACTACACAAGATTATTTGCAGATACAAGATTTCTCTCCTCTGCAGGTCACACAGTCTTGTTTACCATATTTTCCGTATTATTAATTAATATACTGGGGCTTACCTTTGCTCTGGCAGTTACCGGTAAGCTTAGAGTTCGCAATATAGCAAGAACCATGCTGTTTATGCCTTACTTAATCGGAGGTCTTATACTGGGTTACATCTGGAAGTTTATATTCACCGATGTGTTTAAATCCATCGGTGAGATGACAGGTATGACCAAGATCTTCTTTAGCTGGCTACTCAATCCAAACTATGCACTGATCGCAATGATCATCGTAGCAACCTGGCAGATGGCCGGTTACATAATGATAATCTATATTAACGGTATTCAGGCGATGCCGGAGGATGTGTTGGAGGCGGCTAAGGTGGATGGGGCGAACTTCTGGCAGACTCTGCTGCGGATTAAGTTCCCGCTGATTATGCCCTCCTTTACCATTTGTTTGTTTTTAACCTTATCCAACTGCTTTAAGATATTCGATGTGAATTTCTCCCTGACCGGAGGCGGTCCAAACAATGCTACTGAGATGATGGCAATGAATATCTATAATGAGATCTTCTCCTTAAGCAATTATGGTTATGGTCAGGCAAAGGCGATCATATTCTTTATCGCAGTTGCCGTTATCACTTTAATTCAGGTATCGATTACGAAGAAGAGGGAGGTAGAGATGTAATGAAGAAGCTTGTTAAAGTAATTCTCGAAATATTTATCGTAACAATCTGCCTCGGCTACCTGTTCCCTATCTATATCGTATTAGTAAATGCGTTTAAGAACCGTCAGGAATTATATGAAAATATGCTGGCTCTGCCGGAGAGCTTTTCCTTCGGGTATTTTGCCAAGGCCATGGATAAGATGAATTTCTTGAAAGCCTTCAGTAATTCCCTGATCGTTACCGTTGTCTCCATAGCAATCATCGGTGTGCTAGCTTCCATGACTGCCTGGATGTTTGTGCGTACCGATAATAAGCTGAGCAGAATTCTGTTCATGATCTTTGTAGCTACGATGATTATTCCGTTCCAGACCATCATGATGCCCTTGATGCAGGTTATGGGCTGGGTTCGTGACACCTTACATATCCCGATGCTGAATACCATTGGTGGACTGATTTATATGAATATCGGATTCGGAACTAGTATGGCAGTATTCTTATATCATGGATTTGTAAAATCCATTCCGGTATCTCTGGAGGAGGCGGCGACGATCGATGGCTGCAACAAATTCAAGGTATTCTGGAAGATCGTTTTTCCGATGCTAAAGCCTACCACAGCGACGGTAATGATACTTGACGTAATCTGGATCTGGAATGACTACTTATTACCTTCTTTAGTGCTTTCCAGTAAGACCTTACGTACCATACCTTTATCTACTGCGTCCTTCTTCGGTCAATTTACCATTGAATGGAATTTGGCTATGGCCGGATTAATGTTAACCATCACCCCGGTTATCATTTTCTACCTGTCTGCACAAAAATATATCGTGAAGGGTGTTGCAGCAGGCGCAGTGAAGCTTTAGATCAAATGAAAGGCGACATACGCCATAATGGAGACAAATATGGGATTACATTATAAAATCTACGAGATAGACAATCTGAGTAAAGATAACAACGACTTGATGGTGAATGAAACGGTCTTCCATAATGCCAATGGATACATAGGAATTCGCTCCAATTACGAAGAGGGTTACCCGGCAGGGTATGATACCATCCGGGGCTCTTATATCAATGGCTTTTATGACATTGCTGATATGAAGCAGGCGGAGAAGCTGTATGGTCTGGTGGAGGATAAGCAGGCCATGCTCAATGTGGTGGATACCCAGACCATCCACTTAACCATCGATGGAGAGAATTTCAACTTGTTTGAAGGAAAGGTTCTGGAGAGCAAGCGTTGGCTCGATATGGAGGCCGGAATTACAGGTAGAAGAATTCTATGGTGTTCCCCCTCCGGCAAGCAGGTCGAGATCGTAATCAAACGAATGACTTCCTTTGTACAGCTGTCATTATTTACGATTGAATATAGTGTTAAAGCAGTGAATTTCAGCGGGTTCCTTCGCTTTCGTTCCTACCATATGGGTGAGGTTACAAACTATAGTAATGCGAACGATCCGAGAGTGGCTCAAGATACACGCAAATATCTACTTCCGGAAAAGGCTGAGATTGTGAGCGGAGAATCTTATCTGACCTCCCATACCTCGATCTCAAAGCTGAAGGTCTGTACCGGTGTTACGCACAGGCTGTCTAAGGCAGGTATTATTCGTACCACCGGTCTTGACCATAGTGCAATCTGTAAGGCGGAAGTACCGATTGCAGAGGGTGAGACCGTTGTACTGACGAAATATACAGTCTTTCAGGACTCCATCCGATGCAATCATTGCGAGAATGGGGCTAAAGTGCAGATGGAGCAGGCCCTGGCAATCCCAATGGAGGAGCATTACCGGAGACAGAGGGATTATCTCAAGGAATTCTGGGATAACTGTTTCTTGGAGATTAAGGGTGATGATGCTCTTACCGAGGCCGTGAATTACAATATGTATCAGCTGGTGCAGTCTGTTGGAAAGGATGAATATTGTAATATTGCAGCAAAGGGACTCAGCGGAGAAGGCTATGAGGGTCACTATTTCTGGGATACGGAAATGTATATCCAGCCCTTCTTCAATCTGACAGAATCGTCTATAACCAAGAACCTGATTGGCTTCCGTTATAGTACCTTAGAAAAAGCGCGGGAAAACGCAAGGATACTCGGACACAGAAAGGGTGCCCTCTATCCCTGGAGAACCATCATGGGTGTGGAATGCTCCGGATATTTTCCATCCGGAACCGCCGCATATCATATCAACGGAGACATTGCTTATTCCGTTATCGCTTATTATCTGACGACGAAGGATTTGGACTTTATCGCGAAGGAAGGTGCGGAGATCATCTTCGAGACGGCAAGGTTGTGGCTGGATGTTGGCAATTATTATCAGGGAAGCTTTCGAATTAATGAAGTAACCGGTCCCGATGAATATACCTGCATGGTGAATAATAATTATTTTACCAATGCTGCCGCGCAGTACAATCTGAGGTGGGCAGTCAAATTCTATGAGCTTTTAAAGGATACGGGAAGACTGAAACAGGTTGCAGATAAGATCGGGCTAACACCGGAGGAGATTGAAGAGTTCCGACAAGCAGAGGAGCACATGTATCTCCCCTATGACGAAGCGTTGGGAATTAATCCTCAGGACGATTCCTTTCTTGCTAAGAAGATCTGGGATATCGATAACACTCCGAAGGAAGAATTTCCACTGCTGCTTCATTATCATCCGCTGCATCTTTATCGTCATCAGGTATGTAAGCAAGCGGATACTGTATTGGCACATTTTATCTTTGAGGATGCGCAGACCCTGGATACCATCCGTAATTCCTTCTCGTACTATGAGAAAGTTACCACTCATGATTCCTCGCTCTCTACTTGCATCTTTAGTATTATAGCCTCCAAGCTTGGACTAGTGGATAAAGCCTATCATTATTTTGGAGACTCGGCAAAACTGGATTTATTTAATACACATAAGAATACCAAGGATGGAATCCATACGGCCAATATGGGCGGTAACTTTATGGCGATCGTTTATGGCTTTGGTGGCCTGAGAATTAAGGAAAGCGGTATCTGTTTCGCACCGGTCATCCCAAGCTGTTGGGAGGAGTATAGCTTCCAGATAAACTATGAGGATAGTCAGATTCGTGTCAAGGTTAATCAGGAAAAGAGCACCTTTGTCCTGATGAAGGGAACAGCGAAGACAATCAGGGTATACGACCAAATTTTTGAGTTAACAGAGAATACAGATATCCGGATGACAATGTGATTCACTATTGTCTAAAGCTTTCCATCGTGCTATCATTATTAGAACAATAACAATGGAAGGTGTGTTGGGGATGAAATATAAGGCTATCATTTTTGATTTGGATGGAGTGATCTGCCACACAGATCATTATCACTATCTGGCTTGGAAACAGCTGGCTGACCGGTTAGGGATAGTGTTTAATGAGAAGATAAATAATCGGCTCCGGGGAGTAAGTCGTATGGATAGTCTCGAAATCATTCTTGAGAAATGGGACGGAGAGCCTTTCTCGGATGAGGAAAAGCATATATTTGCTGAAGAGAAGAATGAGATCTATAAAGAATTATTGAAGAAAATGTCAGAGAAAGATCTTAGCAATGAAGTGAAGGAAACCCTGAATCACCTTAGAACCAGAGGGTTATTGCTAGCAATCGGTTCCTCCAGTAAGAATACTAGATTTATACTGGGTCAGATCGGATTAGGCGATTTCTTCGATGCGATTTCGGACGGTAATAACATTACGAAGTCAAAGCCGGATCCGGAGGTATTTCTGATGGCTGCCGATTATCTCAAGCTGGAGCCGTCCGAGTGTCTGGTAATCGAGGATGCAAAGGCTGGCATTGATGCAGCGAAAGCGGCGGGGATGGATAGTGCAGCGATTGGTGATGCCTTTGGTTATTCCCAGGCAACCTATAATCTTTTCACCTTCTCCAAGCTAATACAGATTTGTAGTGTTCAGTAAGCAATATATAGTATCAGAGGCTTTCTCAGTATTAACTGTGCAAGCCTTTATTTACGCGAAGGTAAAGCGAAGTATCTACTATTTAATTGGCTAGATACGAGCGCACCTGCGATAATCGGAGAAGCTTGCATCGCATGTTAATTACGGGTTTATGATACCTCTCACTAAAAGACAGAGAATGAGAGGAAGAAGATAACAAAATGTAGTAGACTCTTATTCGAAGGGAGGTTTTGCTATGGATTGGCTGAAACGTATGAATGACGCAATCAATTATATCGAGGAGAACCTGGATCAGGAGATTGATTATGATAAGGTGGCGAAGATTACCTGCTGCTCGATCTTTCACTTTGGAAGAGTTTTTACCTTTACAGCAGATATGACACTTGGTGAATACATCAGGCAGCGTCGACTATCAAGGGCGGCTATGGATTTGATCAATTCTGACGATAAGGTGATTGATATTGCGTTAAAGTATGGCTATAATTCACCGACTGCGTTTACCAGAGCATTTATCAATATGCACGGGATTGCTCCGAGTGCCGCAAGAGAGAACGGTGTGATGCTGAAGTCATTTCCGAGGATTACCTTTCATATGTCGATTAAAGGAGGAAAAGAAATGAATTATAGGATTGAAGAAAAACCAAGGATGCGCTTTGTTGGTAAAAAGGAAGCGGTAAGTTGCGTAGGAGGACAGAACTTTATTCGTATCCCACAGATCTGGCAGGAGGTATTCATCGGGGAGACCTTCGAGAAGATTATGGCATTATCGAATGGTAGTCCGTCCGGTGTACTTGGCATCTGTGCAAACTTCAGAGATAAGGAATTTGACTATTTTATAGCCAGCTCCTCGGATGAAAAAGTTCCTGAGGGTATGGATGAGCTTGTCATCCCGGAAGGTCTTTGGGTTGTATTTCAATGCGTTGGACCTATGCCTAACGCAATTCAGGATGTCTGGAAGCGTGTATATACCGAATGGTTTCCAAACTCCGGTTATGAGCACGCAGGAGGAGCGGAGATTGAATGGTACTCTGATGGTGACGGTGATGCAGAGGATTATATCAGTGAGATTTGGATCCCCATCATTAAGAAGAATTAAGAGAATAAGGTACACTTCGATATCTTAGTATTGTAATGGATTAGAATACAAAGCTGATGCAAAACCGATTCATTGGCTTGGAAAAGGATAATGACCTCCCTCGTAAACGGGATGTTGTTATCCTTTTCTATACATGTTTCATAATCGTTGGGTAAGTGTACTTCATCCGTGATATCGTTATGGATAACCGTGTTGTGGGGGTAAGAAATATTCGATTTACAAATAATGAAAAATGGTATAATCTGGTGGTAATGCCGGAACCGATCTGAGAGTAATCGTTGGTATTGGTGAGTGGGATGGAAGATTAAGGTAAGAAAAACGGGGGTGGTGTTATGTTTTTGCCGGGAAGTGATTGGAATCCATTACAAGCAAGGTTAAAGGAGCTTATTACAAAGAAGGAGCATTTTCAGGAGATGCAGAGGCTCTTATTGCAGATGCATGCTCTGATACATAGTAAGACGGTATATGGGGGAGACCTAGATACCTTTATGGACGAGATATGGGAAGGCCTAACGGATCAGGCATTTCGAACAATGCCTACGGTTAAAGATGATACAATCGCCTGGAATATCTGGCATATAACAAGGATTGAGGAGCTGACCGCCAATTATCTGATTACGGATCGTGGTCAGATACTGGATCAGGCGTGGCATGAAAGACTTCATACGAAGGTTACCGATACCGGAAATGCCATGACCGATAAGGAAATCCTTGCGTTCAGTAACGAGATAGACAAGGATGCCCTACATGAGTATCGCAATACGGTGGGGAGGCGGACTAAGGAAATCATTGAGTCATTAAAGCCGGAGGATATGAAGCGTAAGGTAACACAGGAGGGTATCGATGCAATCGCCGTAGTCGGTGGAGTATCGAAGCACCCGGATGCAATTTGGTTACTGGATTTCTGGGGGAGGAAGACGGTAGCCGGTATTATTCAGATGCCGATTACCAGACATCAGATCGTTCATCTGAATGATTCAGTAAGGCTAAAGAAGCGCATTAAGTAATCAACCAGGAAGGTTCTCCTAACATAAAACCAACATAATGAAAGCTATCTTTTTCGATATATTTCATTATGTTGGATATATGTATATGTTAATTATTCAAGTTTTTTAGATGACCTTTCGCAATTCCAAATCGCTTACCATCTAGTAAATGTTTTTTCATTTTGCGCTGAAGAGTCGTACGTTCCGGCAATGATTCATTAATAGCTTCATGCCCTGGAAAAATCCAGCCCATATACCAGGTTGCATCATAATTCAGGGTATCAATCTCAAAAAGGTTTTGAAATGCTACAATATTAGAGGTTTCCCCCAGCAACTCTTTTAATTCAGGCATCAGCATCCATGAATCACAAGTCAGTTTTATATTCTCCCAATCCGAAAAATGTAATTTCCGAAATTCAAAAAAATCATGCAACGACTGTAGAACCGATTCTATATGCAGATTAGCATCGGATGGAATGTGAACAGCAATCTCAGGATCCTCACCATTTATAAACTCATATTCCAAATCTCCTATCCGAAACTCGTTCAGTGAGATCTGTCGTGGAAACCACCATGCCCAAACAAATTTATACTTATGATAAGATTGATAATGTTCATTTAAAAATCTCGTGCAAAATTTCATAGTGGAAGCAAAAATTTCTTCAGATATTTCATGCTTTACATATTCCTTGTATGAGTAATGGATAACAATATTTAACAATTCCCAAAGTATCTTAATGCCGTCAGAATCTTCACCCACAAATTCCTGTAATTCTTTTATACCCTCATCCCATTCCTTACGATGTAGGATTTTATTTATTAAGGAGTTGGAGATTTCAGAAGTTCTACTATCACCATAAGCCATTAATTTTAATCTTACCTCATTAGGAATTTCCAATAGTACATATAATTCTGATTGATTCATGCGTTACCTCCACACTTTCCGGTTTGTCTATTTCTTTTGATCTTTACATTATAACAAAGTCTACATCCGTTCGAAAGTATTATTCTGCTTTTCATTAGTCCGATCCGATGGGTAATAGAACTGCTCCAGATAATATGACATTTAAAAGAATTGAATATAATTCTAAGACAATTCTAATGGTTTTTGACGACGATGCGATTATAATAGAGAGAGGCAGGCAAATATCTGTTAAATGAGTTGAATTCTCAGGATAGGATGTATATAATGTAGAAATAATTGGAACTCAAAGGCCAAGGCTTCTACTGCCTGGAGAGTCGACAGATGTCTGCGATTCAAGATTAGCAGGGATGAAGAAAGGAATGAGGCATACGATGTATCAGGAGATTAATCAACAATTAGAAGAAGCCCAGCAACGGATATTCCGTCGTAATAAGTTAAGTTCAATGCTGAACGAACTTCAGGGACAACAGAAGGAATTAACGAAAAAGATGGAAGAGCTGAAGAATACCTTAGAGCAGGAGATGAAAGACGTTGATCAGCTTGAGACAAAGAGTCTTACCCACCTTTTCTACAGCGTACTCGGCAAGCTGGGAGAGCAGGTCGAAAAGGAACGAAGAGAAGCATTGGCTGCAAAGTTGAAATATGATCAGTCGGTGATTGAGTTGGAGCAGTTGGAGCATCAGATTAAGCTACTGGAGGAAGAGTTCTTTGAATACAAGGACAGTCAGCGAAACTATGATAGTCTGTTCGAGAAGAAGAAGCAACATATGCTGAATTCTCATTCCAGTACGGGGGATCAGATATTACTGCTTACTGAGGAGCTTGGCAAGGCGAAGAATAATCTTTGGGAGATTGACGAGGCAATTCGTGCAGGAGAAGACGTTAGTAGTCATATTGACAGTGCGATCAAGAGTCTGGACAGTGCAGAAGGTTGGGGGACCTGGGACTTACTCGGCGGGGGCCTGGTCAGTGATCTGATGAAGCACTCCCATATCGATGAAGCCAAGGGAGAAGCAGAGGTAATCCAAAGAAAATTGTCGCAGTTTCGTACAGAGCTTGCTGATGTCCGGATTCAGAATGATATTCAAATTGAGACTGATGGTTTTGGTAAGTTTGCTGATTTTTTCTTTGATGGTATAATAGCCGATTGGTGTATGCAATCTCGTATCAATGAGTCAAAGGGTAGTTTTGAAAGTGTAAAATTGCAGGTAGATAGAGTGTTGACGAAGCTTGGAAGTATGAAAATGGCGGAGAAAGATCACATCGAAGGACTTCTTAAAAAGATTAACACAATGATTATCAATGCTTAAGAAAATAGGAGATATTGACAGATGAATCTACAACAATGCTTTGATACCCATGACACGATCATGATCGAAGGGGCTCTGGGAGTTCGGCTTAGAGGGGAGTATGGGGTATATCCGGACCCCATCGTTGCCAATGCAAGTCTGGTCTATGAGGATAAAGCAAAGGCTGCCATGAAAGAAATCTACGGACAGTATATCGATATTGCAGATCATTATAACTTCCCAATCATGCTGATGACTCCGACCAGAAGAGCAAACCGATATAATGTGGAACGTTCCTCTTATGGTCAGAAGATTATAAGGGACAATGTAAATCTATTAAAGAGGCTCAGAGAAGTTAAAGCACGTGAGGACATCTATGTCGGTGCACTTATGGGTTGTAAGGGGGATGCATATAAAGCCAGTGAGGTATTATCGGAAGAGGAGGCTTATGAATTCCATTCCTGGCAGTCAGAACTGTTTGCCAAGGAACAGGTGGATTTCTTATATGCAGGGATCATGCCGGCGGTGCCTGAGATTATCGGTATGGCACGTGCTATGGGCGATACAGAAATTCCATATATCATCAGCTTTATGGTTCGAAATAACGGCAGACTGATCGACGGGACCTCAATACACGATGCAATCCAAGCAGTAGAGGCTACCGTAAGGAGGAAACCGTTAACCTATATGGCCAATTGTATCCACCCCATTAATTTGGATAAGGCGTTAGCACAGGAGTTCAACCGAACGGAGTTGGTTCAGACGCATTTTACAGGAATTCAGGCAAATGCATCCCCTCTGTCACCGGAGGAGCTGGATGGCAGCTGTGAGATTATTACCTCAGACCCATTAGAACTTGCAGAGGGAATGATCCAATTACATGAGAAATATAAACTAAAGATCTTCGGAGGGTGCTGTGGTACGAATCAGTACCATATGGAGGAGCTGGCGAGACGATTATCGAACCTAAGGTAGACTTTTGTCTCATTTACCGTTATAATATGATACGGTAAATGAGACAATTTTTATGATTAGAAGGAGGCAGAGTCATTCCATAACCACACATAATTCTATTAATAGCTAGGGTTTGGAGCAACTTTTTTGTTAGAAAAGAGTAGTCGATGGGTGGATATACAAATGGAGCGGCTTATAAGCATAGATGAAAAAAGGTCAGATATATGAAGGTGTTGTAACAAGAGTTGATTTTCCGAATAAGGCAATTGTAATGGTAGACGACGAGAAAGTGGTGGTCAAGAATGCGATGCCGGGTCAGAAGATCAGCTTTGCAGTAAGTAAGATACGAAGCGGAAAGTCGGAGGGGAATCTGAAGGAGGTTCTATGCAAGTCACCTCTGGAGACCAGAGACGGCGCGTGCCGTAACTTTGGTAACTGCGGAGGCTGCAGCTATCAGACCATGTCCTATGAGAACCAGTTGGAGATGAAGAGGAGTCAGGTCATGCGTCTGATGGATCAGGTATGTGAGGAATATGAGTTTGAAGGCATCCTTGGTAGTCCGGTGGAATGGGGTTATCGCAATAAGATGGAGTTTTCCTTTGGGGATGAATATAAGAACGGACCTCTGGCACTCGGTCTTCATAAGAAGGGCAGCTTCCATGATATCATTACTGCAGACGACTGCGCTATTGTGGATAATGACTTCAATCAGATCCTTACCTGTGTATTAAATTACTGTACAGAGTTCGGTATGGATTATTTTCATAAGGTAACACATAAGGGATATCTGCGTCATTTGCTGATTAGGAAGGCAGTGAAGACCGGTGAGATACTGGTGAATATCATAACTACTACCCAGGAAGAGAACTTCACAGGAAGTGAGGATGTCTTCACAGAACTACGTAATCAGCTGCTGGCACTTAAGCTTAAGGGAACAATCGTTGGATTTTGCCATACCTATAATGACAGTCAGGCCGATGTGGTGAAGAGTGACCGAGCAGTTCAGCTTTACGGCAGAGATTATATCTATGAAGAGTTGCTTGGGCTTCGCTTCAAGATCTCGACCTTCTCCTTCTTCCAGACGAATTCTCTCGGTGCAGAGGTATTATATTCCAAGGTCAGAGAGTATGTTGGTGAGACAAAGGATAAGAGAATTTTTGACCTTTACAGCGGAACCGGAACCATCGCTCAATTAATCGCGCCGGTTGCCGGCAAAGTGACCGGTGTGGAGATTGTCGAGGAAGCGGTTGAGGCAGCGAAAGAGAATGCCGCCCTGAATGGTCTGAATAACTGCGAATTCATCGCCGGAGATGTATTAAAGGTAATCGATTCCCTGGAGGATAAGCCTGATATCATCATACTGGACCCGCCGAGAGACGGAATTCATCCGAAGGCACTAGATAAGATCATCAATTTTGGAGTGGATAAGATCGTATATATCTCATGTAAACCGACCTCACTGGTAAGAGACCTGGAGATATTGCAGGCAAAGGGATATAAGGTGGAAAAGGTATGTGCAGTGGATATGTTCCCGGAGACAGTGCACGTTGAGACGGTGGTATTGATGTCTAAAAAGTAGAGTTTGAAATTATTGACATATCAGGTCCCAAATTGGTAAATTATAATTTTTGTAATGGGGTTAGAATAATTGTAGGGCAGGAGGGTATCCAATGGCAAAAAATGATAATATGTTGGCGATCTTATGGATGCTTAATTCCGGTGCGAAAATAACTGCAAAGCAGATAGCAGAAAAATTAGAGATAAATATACGAACGGTTTACCGTTATATCGATTCGCTATGCGCAAGCGGAGTGCCGATTATATCAGATGCAGGGCAAAACGGTGGATATACTTTACTGAGTAATTTTATACAAGCTCCTTTGTTTTTCGATATTGATGAACAAAAAGCCTTGCTTCATGCTGCTATATTTGCCAACGAAGCGGGATACCCTTTCAGTGAGTCATTAAACAATGCAACACAAAAACTAAAAACATATACCAATCAGGAACAAGAAAGTATCCTCAATCGTCATTTAGCCGGTTTTGAAGTGTTAAACCGTGTTATTGCTCCATCTGTTAAACTGATTTTGGAAGAATTGGAGTGGGCTGTAGCAAACGAATATTCCGTGGAAATTGAATACCGTGCAAGCCTTGAGGAACAGCCCGGGTCAAGAGTGATTGACCCATATGGAATGCTTTATTGGAACAATAAATGGTATACGATTGGATATTGCCATCTTCGAAATGTAATCAGAAGCTTTCGGGCAGAACGGATTATTCGGATACAACGAACGCAAATGATGTTTAAAAGACCGGAAGCCTTTTCCGCCAGGGAATTTTTTATGCGCAATCTTTTACCGGAAGCAGAAAATAGGAAAGCGTTGACTTCAGTAATTATTAGCGGTAGGTCGGAAGCTTTGGATGATTTGTGTATCCATTGGTTTTTAGGTCATTACCTGAAGGAACGCACATCAAATCAAGCGTTTTTTTTATTAGACGAAGGTGCACTTCAAGCATATGTACCTCATTTTCTCTTATCTTACGGAAAAGCCATTCAAGTGATCGAACCGCAGAGTTTAAAGGAAAAGCTTGTTACTGTTACATCGGAATTAATGGAATATTATCAATCGAGTAGGAGGCGGTGACTAACCGCCGTCCTCTCACAGCACCGTGCGTACCGTTCGGTACACGGCGCTTTCAATAGTTGATGTGCACAGACTGATAAGCCGTGGCTAAGTCATAAAAGC
>JAEZUM010000021.1 GCA_023421075.1 Bacillota bacterium | reverse complement strand
AGATTATTCAAGTTATTCTTTCGTTCGTTGACATTTGCGTAGCAATTATGTATATTAAATACAACATACATGTCAACAAAATCGGCTTCTAAAGCCGAATACCAATGGTTGCTTACTGCATAATGCTAAGAATTGTGGGAAGAACCAATGCGATTACCAATATGATAATGATGATCGTAGATATTAACTTTCTGGATTTTTTATTGTAGAAATTCACTTATTTCACCTCTTTAAAATTATTTTATTCGAAAGGTCTTGAACACTGATGGGAATCCCAGTAGCATCCATACTTATATTGATTTTTGTTCTCTGGCTTCATTACGAGGTAAGAAAAGGCAGAAAAAGCACCAAAGCTGCAATCAACCATTTCTGGCAAAGGGAACAAGACTCCAATCTTACCCGCCGTAAGGATATCTCTCAGCTAGAGTATCTATCCTTCACCCTGGACGATCTTCCTATGGAGGATCATGAGGATGACACCATCAACTCTTATCGTGATACCATCAAAACACTTGCGGATTATAAAATGATAAATCTATCCGGCAAGACGAATACCGAGCTAAAATTTGAATATGGTATCACAAATTTTAATCTCCTGTCTGAATATGATAATAACTATACTGCATTCGTCAGCATACTCCAGAAGTGGGCCAGTCGATTACTGGACTTGGGTTACGCCTCAAAAGCCCAAGCCGTTCTAGAGTTCAGTATCTTTTCCTGTCATACCGATGTTACAAAAGCTTATCGAATGCTTGCTAATATATATATCAAACAAAATAGTTTCGAAAAAATCGGCGCCCTCATTGAGATTATCCACAAAAACAAAATCAAGGACAAAGAATTGTTGATCAATGAGCTTAGGTCCATCCCCCAACAAAGCCGATAGACGGCCTATTTCGAATAAATGCAATGTTAATTCTATGATATTTTATTGATTCAAGCAACATTTATTTATTATTTTCCATTTTTTCGGTTGCTTTATTATGCTTCTTACGTTCTTTTTCCTGGAAATAGGTACACTCTGTCTTTAAAAAGCATTCCTCGCACCTCGGATTTCTAGCGGTGCAAATAGTTCTTCCAAGTGTTATGATCTGTATGTTATAAGGAATCCATTGTTCCCTTGGCAAAAGCTTCATTAAATCAAACTCAATCTTTACCGGATCCTCTTCCTTTGTAAATCCCAATCGATAGGAAATACGCTTCACATGGGTATCTACCACGATGCTTGGTTCGTGATATATATTGCCTCGGATTACATTCGCTGTCTTTCTTCCTACTCCCGCTAGATTAGTCAAAGCATCAATGTCACTGGGCACCTCTCCATTATATTTTTCTACCAGTGTCTTTGCACAGGCTATGATATTTTTAGCTTTATTCTTATAGAAGCCTGTGGAATGAATATCCTTCTCCAGCTCCTCCTGTTTTGCTTCAGCAAAGGCACGTAAACTTGGATATTTTTTGAATAAGTCCTTCGTTACAATATTGACACGTTCATCCGTGCATTGTGCACTTAGAATCGTAGCGATTAATAGCTGCCATGGTGTCTCGTGATTAAGAAATATCTTAAACTCTGTGGTATATTCCCGGTTAAGCGCTGCAATGATACGCTCCATTCTTTCTCGTTGTTTTTTGGTAATTCTTTGGTTCGACAAGCTGCCCCTCCTTTCTACTAGCTTAGTTACAATCTTGTGATGCTTGCTGAATTACTGAGTGGATCCCTGTCGCTATAATTAAATAGTATGGTGGTTTCCTCTTTTATCGCTTTCCCCACTTCTACTGATTTGGGGATATCAAAGGTAAAGTCCTCAATATGAACCAATTTATGTTGTTTGCGATATTCCTCATATTGATTCCTATAATTCTTCTGTACTTGTTTGACCGCAAAAGCCGGCCTGCTTTTTAAATCCTCCCGAAGGAATAAATCCATCAGAAGAATTTCCGTAAACAACTCCAACTGTAAATGCTTATCTTCCTGTGTGTTCTGTATTCCGGGCAATACCTGCTCCCTGAAGAACTCCAACAATATCTCATATCTTTTTATTCTGCTATGCGCCAGCATTTCCATATGCCTTTTCTCATAATAGCCATATAATTCCTCATACAGCTTCATCGGAGATGTGTAATAATGCATCAAATATCCCACTGCATTCGCAAATTGCCCACTATTATAATAAATCTCTACCATTTCACAGATGCCCTTAAGCTTAAGCAGCTCCCCGTAAGGCAAATGCTTGGTATATAGTACCTCATAAGGTGGATTGTCTCGATATACAATACCGTATTCTTTACAATCCTCCTCCATCGGGGAACCCTTTAATACCTTTAGAAAGCCTAGCTGCAACTGATCCGGTGACATCTTATAAACCTGCGAGAAGGAATGCTCAAAGGATGTATAATCCTCAAGCGGAAGTCCTGCTATCAGATCCAGATGCTGATGAATATTTCTTCCGGCTCTGACCTTGTCCACATTAACTGTTAGACGATTCAAATCCATTTTACGATGAATCGCAACCACCGTGGCTGGATTCGTAGTTTGCACACCAATTTCGAACTGGACCTGAGCCGGTCGAAGTGTCGCCAGAAATGCAATCTCATCCTCCTCCAGTAAATCAGCGGCTATCTCAAAATGAAAATTGGTGATTCCATTATCATGCTCCCTAATAAATCTCCAGATCTCCATCGCATGCTGCTTATTACAATTAAAGGTTCTGTCTACAAACTTCACCTGAGGCACTTTCTGGTTCAGCAAAAATTGCAGTTCCTCCTTAACCAAAGTAAGATCACGAAATCGAATCCGTTTATCAACAGAAGAAAGACAGTAACTGCAGGAGAAGGGACATCCACGGCTACTCTCATAATAGATAATACGGTTATCAAATTCCGCCAATTCTTCATAAGGAAAAGGAATCTCACTTAGCGAAGTCAAATCTCTATGTGTTGTTATTATAACCTGATTACCGTCACGATAAGCGATGCCCTTTATCTGGTCCAGCCCAAACTTTCCATCAATATAATGCCCCGCCAGCTCTACGAAGGTCTGTTCTCCTTCTCCAATCATTATGCCCGCAAGCTCATGGTTACTTTCCATGCATTGCCTCGCATCATAGGATACCTCGGGACCTCCAAGCCATAGCTTTACTACCGGCTGCACCTTTCTTAACTCCTTAACAAGCCTTAAAACAATCTCGATATTCCATATATAACAGGAGAAGGCAATTACCTCCGCTTTCTCCTTATAAATTCCTCTTAGAATGTCCTCCTCGGAATGATTTATCGTATATTCGGATAAAGCCACCGATTCCGCATAGCCATGCTTCTTTGCAAATGCCCGAAGACTATGAACCGCAAGATTGGAATGAATATATTTCGCGTTGATTGCAACAAGCAATAGCTTCATTATTAATCTCCTTTTTTTATCTTACAAACCAATTTTATCATAAGTATTACCCATGCCGCTACCTAATTTAGAAAAATTTAAGATTTAAGGTCTTTTTCAATTTGCCAAATAAAACTTATATTGTATACTATAAAATTGCTCGTTTCGAGGGTTTTTGACACATCTAGAAGCTGGATAAGAATGTATTGATCTCGGTACAATAACTATAATAACCATTTCCCAGCTGTCTAGACAGATTCGACTACATGTGATATAGTGAATTTTAATCGAAATTGATTTTGGAGGCTATTATGTTAACGTTTGAACCGATTACTGCTGATAATATATGCAAGACAGCAGAATATTTTAAATATAAAATCAGTCGAACCAGTGATTATACCATTGGAGCCATGTATATGTGGAGAGATTTCTATCAAACCGGTTTCACCATCTTTGATGATATGATTTTATATAAGGTTAAGTTTTTAAACCGAACCTCATTCACATTTCCAGTCGGTGGGGGCTCATTAACAAAAGCGATGGGTGCTATCAGAGAATATTGCAAGGAAAATGACATTCCCATGTGGTTTTGTACCGTCCCTGAGGAAGCGGTGACTTCCTTAGTAAATGATTTCGGAGGCATCAAACCTTGTACCTCGAATCGTGATTGGGCGGATTATCTGTACCTGGCCGATGACCTGGCTGATATGGCAGGCAGAAAATTCAGTGGACAGAGAAACCATATTAATAAATTTAAGAAGCTATATCCGAATTATACCTATCAACGAATAACGACAGAAAATATACCGAGAGTGATCGATTTCTTAGTTGATTATGAGAAGAATCATAGCAAGGAAGCTTCTCTCGCTAGGGAGGAGCTCACCAGAACCTTAGAACTTATCCCTTATTTAGAGACATTTGGACTCCCCGGTGCTTTCATCGAAGTCGAAGGAGTTATCGTAGCCTTAGCAATCGGTGAAATCGTAAAGGATACTTTATATTGTCATATAGAGAAAGCCAACCGGGATTACCCCGGCTCTTATCAGATGATTGTTAAGGAATTCTCCAGTGATATGAGAAACAGTTTTGGTATCGGCTACATTAACCGGGAAGAGGATGTGGGCGATCTTGGTCTTCGCACCTCAAAGCTATCCTATCATCCCACTGCTCTATTGGACAAGTTCTGTGTGCTCGTACCTTAAAAAAATCTGTAATGCGGCTTTTCCTCCTTCATCAGCAGATATCGGAGTAAATCATCCAACAGTATCGCAGGAAGGGACAAGAAGAACCATATATTTGTGTAGAGAAGACAAATCTGTCCCATAAAATTGTAGGGTAGATTTGAATAATCCCATACGCCAAGCTTAAGCCATAGATTAACAACGATCCCAACAGTAAGTTCAACACCGGTTACAATCAAGGAAGAGATTACCATCTGGCTAAGTATTGACATATTCCAGGAATACACCTCATTTAAGAGTCCGATCAACACAAAACAGAGTCCACCGGCAATCAACATTGATATATGGGAATAGCCACGACTGATAATCTCGACTGCACCATAGAGAAAGCCACCTGTCAGAAACAAAAACGTATATTTTAGAAATCGATTATAGGTCAAAAGCATACTGTTCCCCCATTTTCTCTTAACTTTAGTGCCTGCATTGCAGGCACTTTTGTTTGTTCTCTTTATATGATAATAATTATACGCAGAACCATGGAAGAATATATCGATTTTTATGTTTTGGAAGAAAGTCACTGTGCAAAAACAAATTAAAATAGATCTGTTGATACATTTTTTATAGGACGTCAGATGAATAAGCTCCCCTCACACACAGATTGCCGTACAGTTTCCTATTTTGTATGCCTAAATCGAACTAAAAAAGTTCGCTTTATTAGCACACAAAGTAGGAAAAAGTTCGGCAAACAGTGCATTATGGGGAGCTTATTCATCTTCCATCCTTGGTTAATATAAATTGAAACAGATCTATATTTATTTGTTTTTGCGCAGTAAAAAAGGACAGTTATGGGACTGTCCTTTTTCGGAGAAGGTATTTTTGTTACTTATGGGGGTGTAGCAAAAACTATATAATGTATTGGGGTTTACATGCATAGTATAGCATGTTATTCGACAGAAGTGTGCACAAACTTTACAAAGTTTTTATTTGATTTTCGTCATTCTGCACAAGTACCATATACTGTCCCTTGGACTGTTATAATACGGTAGCTTCAACTTTTATTTCCTTATGCGCCTCAAAGAGGGCTTCGAACTCTTCTCTTGTAATTCTCTCCTTTTCAATCAGAAGATTTGCACAAGAATCAAGTACGTCTCTGTATTCGGTCAAGATACGTTTTGCTTCTACATAGCTGGCATCAATGATTGATTTTACTTCATCATCAATACGATTTGCAACATTCTCGCTATAGCTTCTGGTATGAGCTAAATCTCTTCCGATAAATACTTCATCATCCTCATTATCGTAATTAACCATACCGATCGCATCGGAAAAACCATATCTGGTGATCATTGCTCTCGCTGTCTTGGTAGCCACCTTAATGTCCTGTGAAGCGCCGGTTGTGATATCCTCAAATACCAGCTCCTCTGCAGCTCTGCCTGCCAGATCAACGATAATCTCCTGCTTCATTCTTCCTTTGGTATGGAACATCTCATCCTTTTCCGGAAGAGGCATGGTAAAGCCTGCGGCACCGTTTCCGGTCGGTATAATGGATATGGTATATACCGGACCGACATCCGGAAGGATGTGGAACGCAATCGCATGACCAGCTTCATGAAAAGCAGTAATACGCTTTTCCTTCTCAGTGATCACCTTACTCTTCTTCTCGGTACCAATACCAACCTTGATGAAGGACTTCTTAATATCCTCACCGGTGATAAAGCTTCTATTCTCTCTTGCTGCGTTGATTGCAGATTCATTCATCAGGTTCTCCAGATCCGCACCGGTAAAGCCGGCTGTTGTCTGTGCCACCTGTTTCAGATCCACATCATCACCAAGCGGCTTGCCCTTAGCATGAACCTGAAGGATTTCTTCTCTACCCTTAACATCCGGGCGTCCTACTGTTACCTTTCGGTCAAAACGACCGGGACGAAGAATGGCCGGATCCAGAATATCTACACGATTTGTTGCAGCCATTACGATGATACCTTCATTGACACCAAAGCCATCCATCTCGACCAAGAGCTGATTTAAGGTCTGCTCTCTCTCGTCATGACCGCCACCCATACCGGTTCCTCTGCGTCTTGCAACTGCATCGATCTCATCAATAAATACAATACAGGGTGAATTCTTCTTTGCATCCTCAAATAAGTCTCTTACTCTGGAAGCACCGACACCGACAAACATTTCAACAAAATCAGAACCTGAGATGGAGAAGAATGGTACGCCTGCCTCTCCTGCCACTGCCTTTGCAAGTAACGTCTTACCGGTTCCCGGAGGACCTACAAGCAGAACTCCCTTCGGAATTCTGGCTCCAACCTGAATATATTTCTTCGGTGACTTTAAGAAATCTACAATCTCCTTCAACTCATCCTTTTCTTCGTCCAGACCTGCCACATTCTTAAAGGTCGTTGTCTTGTTTTCCTCTGTAGTCATCTTCGCACGGCTTTTACCAAAATTCATAACCTTGCTGTTCCCACCACCGACATTTGCTTGGTTGGATAGGAAAGAAAAGAGCACAATAATGATTACGAACACCAATATATATGGCAGAATCGAGGTTAGAAATATACTGGGCTTTGAAATCGGATGGGTAATCGGGTTAACCCCTGCCTCAAAAGCAATATCTTGAATCTCTGAGGTATCCAATACATTAAACGATACATCTTTGCCATCCTTAAGCGTAACTGTTACTTCACCGGTTGGTACCTCTTCGTTCGGGTATATATCAACAGACTTTACCTGTTCATTATCTATGTCTTTCACAAACTGTGAAATCGAATATTCATCCTGATCGCTCAACTCAATATTATTGGATAAATAAAATGTAGCAACCACAATAAGCAGAATGATGATATACCAACCATATCCTTTCATCTGTTTTCTCACTAAACAACCTCCTTTATTGCTGTACAACAGTCTCCTCAGGGGATTCCTGTTGTCATAATTTATACAACCGAGACAGATCGATTTACTCTCGATTATCTTGAATAATCACAAGTCCGATGAAGAACCTGCGATCTCCTTATAAGCATATGGCATTTAGTTCTCCACTACGCCTACATAAGGTAAATTTCTTAAAAATTGATCATAATCCAGACCATAGCCAACTACAAATTCATCAGGAATAACAAATCCAACATATTTAACGTCTACATTGGTTACTCTTCGATCCGGCTTATCAAGAAGTGTACAAATCTCCAGACTCTTCGGTGATCTGGTTCCCAAAAGGTTCTTAAGGTGTGCCAGGGTATGACCGGAATCAATAATGTCCTCAACAATAAGCACATTTCTGTCCTGAATGGATTCGTCCAGATCCTTTAAGATTCGAACTCTTCCTGAACTTACGTGATCGCTTCCATAGCTTGATACGGACATAAAATCCATAGTTACCGGAATCGTTAAACGCTTCGCCAGGTCACAGCTAAAAAATACGCTACCCTTTAATATACAGATAAGATGAACACTCTCGCCTTCATAATCCTTGCTGATCTGCTGGGCAAGCTCCATAATTCTCTGATTGATCTTATCTTCTGCTATCATTACTCTAATTTTATGATCCATCTTAATTTACCTCCAACTCAGACAATTTTATCAACAGTACTTTCTTCGTAGCTGCATCTACTTTATAACGTTCGCTCATTCGTTCCCCCATTCCGGGGATCCACATCACATGACTTCCGTCTGTGATGAGTAGCTGCTTATCTCTCTCTTTTTGCGGAACTTTATGATCAATAAAATAATCCTTTAGCTTCTTACGACCGCCAAATTCATTGATCTGAAGGTAATCACCTTCTCTTCTGGTTCTCATTTCAACAGCATTCTCTATTTTATCATAGTCAAACCACTTCGCACAACTACTTTTCGGGATTGGATCACTATTTTTATAAGAAAACAGCTTTGTTTCTACGTACATACCGGAAGGAATAAATTCCGTCCTTCCCGGTATCTTAATCTTTACCGGCAATTGTACTTCCTGCAAGGTATCCTCCTCACGAATTAACCCCATTCGATACAGCTTAATATCCTCATACTCCCGCTCAGCAATGATATGATAGGGCAAATGAACCTGCTTCCCTACCTGCTTATGCACCAGAGACAGAATAGAATCTACATGCTTTGCTTCCAGGTCTTTCTTCCCCCCGGCTAACACTTCCATCGCCATTCGAAGTATTCCCTTCTGTAGAACAAGGTGCTCGGACAGGATAGCCTTCACCGATATTCGGTACGTCTCCCCTTCCTGTCTGACCAGAGCATCATAGCGTACTCGAATATTCTCACTGAGGTAATCCCAGATTTCACGAAGGGATGCCGCTGCCTCGGTAATATTTCCAATGCTTTGCTGATTAATCTCCTTTGTCGCATAGGTAAGAATATGATTGCGAATCTTATTTCTGCTATAATCATCGGACATATTCGTGGAGTCGATCTGATAATGAAGGTTTTCCCTGCCAAGATACTCCTCGATATCTGTCCTGGTAATCCCCAATAACGGACGAATCAGGGTTACATCGCCGTAGCTTTGCCGGATGATGCGATAAGGCTCTATTCCTGATATGCCGAGGATACCGGAGCCGCGAAACAGGTTAAAGAGTACCGTTTCGGCATTATCGTTTCTATTATGCGCAATTGCTACTTTATTACACCGCTCCTTCTCACAAACCTCAAAAAAAGCATCGTAGCGCACCTTTCTACCAGCTTCCTCTTCACTGAGTCTTTCCTTCTTCGCAAGCTCCACAACATTAATAGACAGGCTTCTATATTCCAACTCCCACAATTGACAGAGCTCTCTTACATAAAGCTCATCCTGATCTGCCTCCGCTCCACGGATTCCGTGATTAATGTGGACAACGATCAAGCACAAATCATACTCAGCACTTAGCTGTTTCAATACATGCAAAAGACAGATAGAATCGGCGCCGCCGGATACCCCTACGACAATCCTATCCCCCTTCGTCAGCATATTATTCTGTTCTACGTAAGCTTTTATACTCTGAATCATTGCCTTCCTATCTTAAGCCTTAGTAATATATTATTCTTATAAAAATGTTACTTGTATTCTAACCCTTTTACTTTTATATTTCAATGAAATATTTTCTATTATTCCTTATTTTAACCATATTCCGGCAGTTATTACAGTCATGTCATCCATCGGAACATAATTACTCTGAGAAAGCGTCCGATCCAGAATACGATTGGCAATCTCCTGCGGGTTATTGCTCTTCATTTCCATGAGCATTTGCTCGATAAAGCTTTCCTTATTATCACCGGGGATACAGTCAAGAACACCGTCGGTCAATAATACAATAATATCCCCTTCATACAGCTTCTTCGTTACAGTATCATAATCCACATCACCAAACATACCAATGGGTAAGGTTGTTGACGCTATTGTTTCAACCCAGTCTCCTCGTTTTATAAAGGCTGCCGCAGCACCTATCTTGATGAACTCACACATTCCGGTAAAGAGATTGATAATCGACATATCGATGGTAGAAAAGGTCTGCTTATCTGCCTTCAGAACCAGACTCGAGTTGATCAGCTTGATTGCCGTCTCTGCCTTGAATCCCGCTCCGATCATCTGTTCCAGGAGAGACATCACCGTCTCGCTCTCTTCTCCTGCTTCCTTGCCGGTTCCCATCCCATCGGATAAAGCGAGCATGAATTCTCCTGACTCAAGACGAAGTATTGAGAAATTGTCCCCTGAGACATTTTCCTTCATCGCTCTAGCCACACCGGTTAGAACCTTGAATTTCGTATCCTCCAGAAAGCAATAGCTCTCATATTCCTTGGATATAACAGATTTTGAAGCCTCAGAGGCCTTTACCCGAATTCCCATTGCGTCGGAGATAAAGATCGCAGCTTCCTTGGCTGTAATACACCTTCCTCCTCGGGTACATGCCGTGAGATAAATCTCTCTACGTTTGTCCTCCCGTTCCAAAATCGTAATATCCTTCACAGAGATATGCTCTTGGCGCAGTCTCCTTGCCACACGTTCTTCCTCTGACCGGGATACCTCAGCTGCTTCATAGATCTCCCCAGAAATATCCTGAATAACAGTGGATACCTCCTTAAGCTGATCGGCAATAACCTCCCTACTCTCGGATATTCTGCTGTGCCAGATCTGGTTCAGCTTCGCAATCTCAAAGCCACGATTCGTCTCATTAACAAAATCTTCTACGCTGATACAGCTATCCAGAAAATGGACCGGCACATCCTCTTTGTGAATGGTTCCCTTCTTCTCTGCCAGTTCAAACATCTGACTTGCCGCCTGATATGTCTGCTCGAAGCTTTGTTCCCAGCAGGAGGGGCAATGTTCGCAGTTCTTGCATAATTTCTCCGAAATCTCCTCGAAGATACGATTGACCTCCTTCTGTTTCAGCTTTGTCTGCTGCTCCGTGATCGTATCCAAGGTTTTTGAGAGCTTTAGAAAGGATTCCGCAAATATCTTCATTCGTAGGTTGGCAATCTTTCTTAAATTTTGAGTAGCAAGCATCTCCTGCCTTCCCGTACCACCGGCCGCATCCACCAGGTGGATTAAGCTACTTGGAAGCAGACAGAATAAAATAACAGAAGACATTAATGCACTGATTTCCTTTAAACTCAGTTCCATACTCTTATTCAAAAGCCCTAAGACGGATGCGGTTAGCAGATACACACAGCCACTCGGTAATCTTCCCATTTCGCGAAATACGGCCGTAATGATGCTCATCAAGGCAAATACTCCGATATCCTCAACAGGAGCTCCTCTCAGGCTTAAGGCAAAGCCACAAAGTGCTGCTGTGATCGTTCCTTGCCCCGCACCGTATTTATAGGTAAAGAATAAGATTACAAAATACGCTACTGACTGGGCTGGTGCCAGATAATCACTCTTTACCTCGGGAATTGCATAAAGAATTACTGCGATAATCATTGCCATGCTGACCATCTGTTCATTACTCATTCTGGCCCCCTTATTGGACTCCAGTATATATTCAATTCCCTGTCGGAACATTCCGGCAGAGATATAGGCTATGATTCCCTCAAGAATCGCCATTGCAACATAATGTTGTACCGGTCCTCCGGAAGTTACTTCCATTAACGAAAAGATCGTTAAGGATATCGAAGGAAGCAGATACAGCACCGGCTTTGGAATATTTCTATCTTTTATAAAAGGTGTCTCCAGGATGACGACGGAAGATACTAAGACAAGTGAATATTTTAAAATACCTGTTGTATTCATGCTGGATATAATCCCGATGATGGCTACCGCAAATGCAAGTCCTCCTCCCGTCTTTGATAAATATGCTGCGGTGAAGAAACCGATTGCCAGCGGATTCATAGAATAGAAGGCTGCCCTTGCAACCAATAGACCGATTAGATGGATTAGTACTGTTCTTCGTTTCATAGTGTTTCCCTGCTCCCTTTCAAGTCGTCTTTCAATAGTGTGTTGTCATTATAGGCAGGGTTCTATGAAATCTTTGTCAAAACTACAGTACCAAATCCAAAAACTTTTTGACAAGAATTCCTTCAAAAAGGTTAAATCCTCGATTATAGGGAATTAATTCAGATTAAGACCTTGAAAATGGAATAGAATCAAAACAGGGAGTTGTTATTCACAACTCCCTGTAAATGTTCCATAGCGAAGGACGGATTTGAACCGCCGACACCGCGGGTATGAACCGCGTGCTCTCGCCAGCTGAGCTACTTCGCCGTAACGACGAACCTTATTATAACTGCTTTCGAAGTGGTTGTCAACCCTTTATTCTTCCGGTTCGAAAATAATATCATCATCATAAACAAGGCCCAATTTCTCCCTGGCCATATCCTCAATGTATTTTTTCGTCTTGGTATATGCCTTAAATTCGGCAATCTCTTCTTTCCGCTCCAGCTCTTCCTGCTTTCTGGTCTCAAGACGACTAATCGTAATCTCTTTTTCATTGACTTCCTGACCAAGGCCTATTCTTCGGTAGGATACGATAGCACATAAAATCAGCACAACAAATGCAATGATGCCGATGCCTGTCCTTTTTTTATAGCTTCTTCTCATAAATAACATCTCCTACAATCCAGTAAAGCTATTGCTTCCTTGTTTTCAATGTTATTCTAACCGATTTCCTGATTTTTTTCAATCGGAATAATAGCTTATTTATGACCTTCTTCCCAAGCTTCCAAAGGAATCTGATGAATCGAATAACCTGGTTGATTGCTGCCTTAAACGGAGAAAGCAAAGTCTGGATCAGCTTAGTAACTGACTTTACCAGTACATCACTAACACTAAAATGATAAAGAATAATTCCCAACAGCATTCCGATAATGGAAAAACCACGAATAATCCCATTATTGATTCTATAAATCATTGTAAATATAAATAAACTCGCTGCTAGCCAGAATATCATGTCCTCTACAGCGATTAAGAATACCCCGTGTTTCACCAGCCTTCGAAGGATTCTTAACATATCATAGGCCAACAAAAGGACTCCACCCCACAGGATGGATATAAGAAAAAATTGGAGTTCAATTGTAATTGCAGGATTCATACAGGCCACCTACTTAAAAAGCCTGCCAAACAAGGATTCCGTCGATTTCCCACCATTTGCAGAATCAGAGTAGGTTAAGCTGTCAATTCGCCCGTCGATGTCCACCTCACCCTTTTCCAGAGTAAGCCGATTCACATGCAATTCATTGCCTCGTATCATAAGTATGCCCTGTTCCGTCTGGAGCAATACCTCACCGGCATCAAAGGACAGAACATCATTTACACCGGTAACCATAATATTCTTTCTTGCGATGATATTAAGCTTATGACCCTTAAGAATTGGTTGTTTCTCTTCCATAAAAAAGCCTCCTCATATTGATACCCTAAGAATCCCGATCCAAATAAAAGACCAAGTTTATCTTTTTAAGTATATGAGAAGACTTTCTGTTTCATGACGATCGTCGTTATCAAACGGATTCACATTAGAGATATTTATAAAGCTCCTTTGCGTCATCCTTCTTTGTCGTTTCCTGTACATCGAGCACTTCAACCCTTACTGCTTTCGCACCAAATCCAATCTCGATTACATCTCCCACCTTTACCGTAGAGGATGCCTTAGCCGGTTTATCATTGATCATAACCCTACCGGCATCACAAGCATCATTTGCTACCGTACGGCGCTTAATCAGTCTGGAAACCTTTAAAAATTTATCAAGCCTCATATTTTCCTCTTTTCTTTAACACAAATAATAAGCACAAAAAAAGCAATCGAACTATGTCAATTGCTCCAGCTTATGCCTCATATGACCTTTGTCATAGCAGATTAGGGTTTTAAGATAAAAAAAGGCTGTTTTAAAAACCCTACACCCCAAAGAGACTCGGAATTTAAAACAGCCTTTTCGCTTCAATCAACTATGCGTTGATAACGTCCTTTAAAGCCTTACCTGCCTTAAACTTCGGTGCCTTAGAAGCAGCAATCTCGATAGTTTCCTTTGTTAAAGGATTTCTGCCAGTTCTTGCCGGTCTTTCAGATACCTCAAAAGTACCGAAACCAACCAACTGTACTTTCTCACCTTTGGTTAATTCCTCTGTAACTACATCGATGAAAGCCTTTAATGCTTTCTCTGAATCCTTCTTTGAAAAATCTGTTTTTTCTGCAATCGCTGCAACTAATTCTGCTTTGTTCATGGATTTGCTCCTCCTCTAAAGTGATAACTACATTTTAATTTTATCTAACGATTTTTAATTTCTCTCCACAGATCATCCTGTTCAGTGGGAGAGAGTTCGCATAGATCTTGTCCCCTGCTCACAGCTAGAGCAAAGACATCTACAAATCTATTTATAAACTTATTAGTGGCATTTGTCAAGGAATTTTCTGCATTTAATTGTAAAAACCGCGACAAATTAAT
>JAEZUM010000010.1 GCA_023421075.1 Bacillota bacterium | reverse complement strand
TATAATCTCCGGCTCTTCGATGGTCACTTCGTTTCTCATAGGAGATACAATACCATAGCCCTTTCGGCGAACCTGGTCCGCTGCGCTACTAACCTTCTCATACTCGGATTTCCGCCCGGCCAGTTCCTTTAATGTTGCGATTAATTGATACTCTCCGTTAATCGGTACTCCAATCAGATCACTCAGTATCTGATAATAATACATGTCATCAAAGTCAACATTTACACTGACTACACCGTCCTGCATATTAATCTTATCGATCTTAAAGCGTTTTACATATTGACTGTCAGTCTCCAGAGTGGATGTCTTTGTATCCTTCATCTGCGAGATATTCTGGAATAATCCCTTAACAGACGCAACCAGATCCTTTTTCAGCCAATGATCTGCGGGGAGCATCTCAGCCCACTTTGGCATATAAAAATCAAGCTCAGTGATCGGGAAGGCGGATAAAATATTCTCCATTATTCTGGTGATATCTTCTTTTCTTAACTGCTCTGCATTGATCGGAAGAACAGGAACATTGTACTCTTCCTGCATCTCTTCGGCTATATGGAGCGTCTCATTGGAATAGGGCTTATTCGTATTGAGTAATACGATAAAGGGCTTACCGAGATGTTTCAATTCATTGATGGTACGCTCCTCAGGAAGCTTATAGTTCGCTCTGCCAAGCTCACCAAAACTACCATCAGTCGTTACTACGACGCCAATGGTAGAATGTTCATTGATAACCTTCTTCGTACCTATTTCTGCCGCCTGGGTAAAAGGAATCTCATGGTCAAACCAAGGGGTTTTTACCATTCGTTCATGCTGATTCTCAATATGACCGGAGGCGCCGTCCACCATATACCCTACGCAGTCAATCAGACGGATCTTAACTTTAGTTTCATCGTCAAATGTAATTGTGGCAGCTTCCTTCGGTATGAATTTGGGCTCGGTCGTCATAATCGTCCTGCCGGCCGCAGCTTGTGGCAATTCATCGATTGCCCTCTCTTTGCTATGGACATCTTCGATACCCGGTATTACCAAGAGATCCATAAATCTCTTAATAAAGGTAGATTTTCCTGTTCTAACCGGCCCTACCACACCTATGTATATTTCACCGCCTGTCCTAGCCTGAATATCATTATAAACATCATACTGCCCTAACATGTGCCAACCCTCCTTATGGTTATAGTTAAGCATATGCAGGGTATTTTCATTCTATGAATATTAATAAAAGACAAATATATTGGCTTTTAAGCTAGTTCTAATATCGATCACCATAATGCTTCTTGGCGAGTTCGGAGTAATATCGAACGAACTCTTCCTTTGCGTCCGTATAGGCATCGCGATTGTGCTCAAATTTATCCTTCAGTTGAATCTTTAAGTCAGCATATTGATTCGCAATCTCAGGATGCTCGATCAGATAATCTCTGAAATATAATTCATCCCAAGCATCTACATAACGGACATGAAGATGATAAACCTTTTCAGCAAAGCCGTATTTGGTATAGCCTTTATTATAGGATTGTCGGAAGGTAGGGTTATCAGATGAATACATCAAAATCCAACCCATCTTTTTTAAACTGTCGGTAATATACTTTACATCCACTTTCTCTGCCACTTCCATAAGAATATCAATAATCGGCTTTGATATAAGACCCGGAACAGCGGTACTTCCGATATGATTAATTCGAGTAATCACAATGTCATTAAATTGCTTTGATAACTTCTCTTTCTCTAATTCGTACCAGCTGGGATAATCTTGATTATATTCTTTAAGAATGATAGGAAATAACTCCCACAATTCCTCCAGGGTCATTTCTGACAGTTCCTTCGACATCGCATACTCCTTGCATATATAAAAGATGGGTATCTTTAACCATGGCTTCATCCCAAGTAAAATCATCCTCAATCAAATTCTATAACTTTAGCTTGAAAAATTCCTCATAGGATGTCGGTGTGCCTGCAACTACACCGCAAACCTTAGTATAATCAAGACTAGTGCCATCAATGGTGGTGACACAGCCACCTGCTTCGGTAATAATCAAAGAGGCTGCGCTATAATCCCAGGGAGAAAGAACAGGTTCGAAGAATAATACAAAACGTCCTGCTGCTACATAACAGAGATCGAGCGCTGCGGAACCGGTTCTTCGGATATCCAAGGCTACGTCAAACAGCTTACGGGAAAGGCTGAATACCTCATCCGCTTTATCACGGTAATAAGGACAGGTTCCGATGGACACCAAGCCTTCCGATAGAGGCAGATCCGCAATCTTAAGTGGTTTATTATTAAGAAATGCACCGGTACCTCGTTCCGCACAAAAAAGCTCATCAAGATACGGATTATATACCACACCGGCTGCTATTTGACCATGATACATTAAGGCAACGCTGATGGCACTATGATGGTAATCCATAATAAAGTTCGTAGTTCCGTCGATCGGATCAATGATAAAGCAGTATTCGCCCGGTTCATTCCTCTGGTCCTCTTCTTCTCCTATAAAGGTAGCCGTCGGATATAACTGAGCCAGTTTTGCGAAGAGGAATTGCTGCACTTCCACATCGAACTTCGTCACAAAATTAGCTCTTCCCTCCTTACTCACTACCCCGCACTGAATATTCTGCGCTGATAACATAATCTGACCGGCCTCTTTTACTACTTTAATAATCTCATCAATCATATCAATCCCTTGCCTTTCTCACAAACAAAAATCGTAATGTTATTTCAATGAATTCTTTCCTGCCTTGAAACACTTATGTAATAAATTAATTTGTTAATTCTATCAAATTCGATATTTACCAAAACAAACTAATAGTATAAAAGGTATTATAATCGATTTTAATACTATGAACAATTTTAAATAATATTTATCCTTTAAAAACAATATTGAAACCTTTAAAAATAGCCTAACACAGAAGTTTATGTTTAAAGTACGAACTCAAATAAGGTTCTAATCAACTGTTCTAACACGATAAAAAATGAAACAAGCTGCCGCACCATAAGATAAATTGGGCTTCGAAAAGTCAAATATCAATGTGACTATATATAAGGCTGTTGTAACAAAACATATAGGAATGAAAGAAGGGTTATATGCTTCCCATAATGCACTGTTTGAAAGACTTCGTACTGAATTTGTATGACATAAGCGAACATTTTTAATGTTCGAGGATGGCATACAAAGCAGTGCGATGTCTTTCAACCTGTGTGTGCGGGAAGCGTACGACCCTTCTTTCATACTATTGATATTTATTATACAACAGCCTTTATAGAGACATCATTAATATATAAGTTCCAAAGCCCATTCATACACAATAGGCGGCAGCGATATGAATTTTAATCCCACTCAAGGGATTTGTATTCTTTTCTCTTATCTCTTCCAAGAAGATCATATAGCGCATCCTTAGCGGCTTTTCCTTCGAAGAGCACCAGATTGATCTGTTCAACAATCGGCATTTCCACACCGTTCTTCTCAGCCAGAACAAGTGCAGCATGGGCTGAATTAATACCTTCTATAACTTGTCCTACCTGTTGCTTTGCCTCTTCCATGGACTTGCCCTGACCCATAAGGTATCCGGCATTCCAGTTACGGCTATGCTTGCTGTTACAGGTTACGAACAGATCTCCGAAGCCGGATAAGCCGGCAAAGGTCTCCATCTTACCACCCATCTTCATACCAAGGCGGCTGATCTCAGCCATTCCTCTGGTCATTAAAGCAGCCTTTGTATTATCACCGTAGCCAAGACCATCGACACATCCGGCAGCCAAAGCAATGACGTTCTTTAAGGAACCGCCAAGCTCGATCCCGATGATGTCCGGACTGGTATAGACACGGAACAGATCTGTCATGAATACATCCTGAATATATCTTGCGGTCTCTTTGCTGTGTGCACCGACCACAACGGTAGTAGGTATGCCACGACTAACCTCCTCCGCATGGCTGGGACCGGATAATACAGCTACATCAGCCTGAGGTATCTCTTCACTGATTACTTCGGTTAAGGTATAGAGCGTATTATCCTCAATACCCTTTGATACATTTACAATGATCTGACCCTCTCTGATATAAGGGCTGGCAATATGAGAAGTAGATCGGATATAGGGAGAAGCGACCGCCATTACCAGTATGTCCTTGTCCTTGCAGGCATCCTCCAAATCAAGTGTAATCTTAACCTGGTCAGGCATCTCGGCACCGGGCAGATTCTTCATATTCTTACGGTTTTCATTCAGCATACGAGCTTCTGCTTCAATCTTTGTCCAAATGGTCACTTCGTGTCCATTATTTGCAAGTAAAATTGCAAGGGCACAACCCCAGGTTCCTGCTCCTAACACACTTACCTTACTCATAAGCTCCTCCTTTACTAAGTAGACTTATCTCAATTTTATTTTTCAACATTAACGCGTTGGCCAATTTTGTTTTCTGTACCATTTATAAGTCGTTTTATATTTCCACGATGTTTAATGAATGCCAAGACCATAAATAGTAATGCGATAATCAACATATGTATGTCTCCCGGATGTCTGAATGCAATCCAAATGGGAAACAATACGGCGATTACTAAAGAGCCGACAGAAACATATTTGGTTATTAAAATTGCAAGTACGAATAATGGAAGACCAATTGGAATAATAAGCGGATCCAAACTGGCCATTACACCGCCGGTTGCAGCCATTCCTTTTCCACCCTTAAACTTAAGCCAAAAGGGATAATTATGACCAATAACAACACCTAAACCGGTATAAATGGATAACAAATCTAAATTAGCATTACCAGGGAAGAAAATGAATTTAACTAAGAGTATCGCTATCACAGCTTTTATGACATCACCAATTAAGGTTATGGCTCCTGCCTTGGCACCCAAGGTTCTCAGTGCATTGGTGGTTCCCATATTGCCACTTCCGTATTTACGAATATCCACCTTATTGATCTTACCTACAAAATATGCTGTTGAAAAGCATCCCATTAAATATCCAAAAATCAAACAAAGAATGATTTTAAGAATCATCTTATTCGTTCTCCTTTCGCTCCCTGATGATAAACTTTAATGATGTTCCGCCAAATCCAAAGGCTTCCCGAATTTTATTTTCAATATATCTGGTGTATGAATAATGCATTAATTCCTTGTCATTGACAAAGATTACAAAGGTCGGCGGTTTTACCGATACCTGAGTAATGTAATACAGCTTTAATCGCTTTCCTTTGTCCGACGGCGGCTGCTGAAGAGCAACGGCTTCCATCAGAATTTCATTCAGAACACCGGTAGCAATACGAAGATTCTGATTTTGGATGACTACTTCAATGATCTCGAACACTTTATGAAGTCTCTGCCCGGTCTCTGCAGAGATAAAAAGAATCTCAGCGTAAGGCATAAAGGATAGAATCTCTCGTATATCCTCAGTATATTCCTTTACGGTCTTGTTATTCTTCTCAATCAGATCCCACTTGTTAACGGCAATAATCATACCTTTACCACGGTCATGAGCAATACCGGCGATCTTGGCATCCTGCTCGGTTACTCCTTCGTCGGCATCGATGACCAGAACGACCACATCTGCTCGCTCTACAGCAGTTACGGTACGAATAATACTGAAGCGCTCTAATTCCTCTTTGATCTTACTTTTTCTACGAAGACCGGCAGTATCAATGAGTACATATTCCTTACCGTTACGACGGATCGGTGTATCAATTGCATCACGAGTGGTGCCGGCGATATCCGAAACAATGACGCGGGTCTCTCCCACTAATTTATTTACGATGGAGGATTTACCGACATTGGGCTTACCAACAATGGCAATTCTCGGGCGTTCATCCGTAGCCTCCGTGGTGTTTCCGGATTTGAAATGCTTGGTTACTTCATCTAACATATCTCCGAAGCCCAGCTTACCGGCGGAAGAGATCGGGATTGGATCACCAATGCCGAGATTATAGAATTCATAAACATCGGGCATCAGTTTCTCAAAGCTGTCAACTTTATTAACAACCAGTACCACCGGCTTAGCAGAACGACGAAGCATATCTGCAACCTTAAAGTCTGAATCAACAAGACCCTGTCTTACATCGACCAGAAAAATGATTACATCGGCTGTGTCGATGGCAATCTGAGCCTGCTGTCTCATATAGGACAGCATTTGATCCTTGCTATCCGGTTCGATACCACCGGTATCTATCATTGTGAATTGTGTATTAAGCCATGTTACGTCGGCATAAATGCGGTCTCTTGTTACTCCGGGATAATCCTTTACAATGGAGATACGATCTCCTGCCAAAGCATTAAACAGGGTTGATTTCCCTACATTCGGCCTACCGACAATAGCTACGATTGGTCTACTCATATTTTACCTTTGCCTTTCAATTTTTAGCCTCTATTTTAAATCAATTTTCCGTTATTATGGAATCAATGAAGGACTTTCCATCTGATTGTACAATACGTATTTTGGTTTGTAAAG
>JAEZUM010000069.1 GCA_023421075.1 Bacillota bacterium | reverse complement strand
GTTTAGTACAGAAAGGGGTGTACTTTATGAAGATAGAAAAAATCAGTGATAACCAAATAAGATGTACCTTGAATAAAAGTGATCTGATCGACCGGGAACTGAAGATAAGCGAATTGGCTTATGGTACAGAGAAGGCAAAAGCTCTGTTTCGCGATATGATACAACAGGCGTTTTATGAATTCGGATTTGAAGTTGACGATATTCCTTTGATGATAGAAGCAATTCCGGTATCTACGGAATGCTTAATCCTTGTAATCACTAAGGTAGAGGATCCTGACGAGTTAGATACCCGTTTTTCCAAGTTCTCCTCTTTTAATGTTCATGAGAACACCGAAAAGCACGAGTCAGATGAAGATTCCTATGCGGATGAAATTATAAATTGCTTTGACCAGATGGACGATGATTTAAATGAGGATATTCTTGACAACTCGAAAGAAGAGACCTTAGAGACACCGGAAGAACCTAAGATAGAGATAGCAGAGAAGTCCGGAGTTCATGTTCCGTCCAATTTAATTAAGATTTATTCCTTCCGTTCATTACAAGAGGTCACCCAGTTGGCTTATATCATGGTTGGAACTTATAACGGCATTAATACGCTTTATAAGAATCCTGTGAATTCGATTTATTATCTGGTGATCAGTATTTCAGAACATACACCGGAAGAATTCAATAAGGTATGCAATATTATTTCAGAATACGGTAAGGTAGAGCGCTCTACTTATGCAAGCTCTACTTACTATAATGAGCACTTTGAGGTTATCGTGAAAGACCACGCATTACAAATACTTTCCGTAATGTAAGTAAAAGGACATTAAAACAGGAGGCGCATTATGCACCTCCTGTTTTTTTATTCGTTATTCGCCTACTTCTGCTTCGATTCTTTCCATAAGGTCTTCGGGATCTAAGCCGTGAACCATTGCTGCTTCCTCTAAAGTCTCTGCCTGTGCAGAAGGGCAGCCAAGGCAATGCATGCCTATATCTAATAACACAGGGATAATGCTCTGATCAAGTGAAATTGCCTGTGCAATTGTCATGTCCTTAGTAATTTTAGCCATCGTATATTCCTCCTTAATAATGAAATATTTTAACCTAGATAGAAGGCTTGCCTTCCATAAAGCATTAATCAACTAGGGTCTGTCTATTATGATGCAGAAGCTCCGTATCGCAATAGCTTAGGCACTATTATATTCCATTGCGCCTTTATCGTCAAGACATCAAATACATATCATCATCACTGTGATGTATGTCACATTTTTGCGTCTCCGATCTACCACATAGTAATCGAACTCATATCTTCCGTTTTGACTTGTGTCTCAACAGCGACTAATGTTTTAACCAATCCGGAGAATCTTTTAAAATAATCTTGCATTCCGTCACATCATATATTAAAATGTAAGGGATTATAGGTAAAGGAGGTAATTTGACAATGGCATATACTATTAGTGATGATTGTATTAGCTGTGGTGCATGTGCAGATACATGTCCTACCGCATCAATTTCCGAAGGAGCTAATCATTATGAAATTGATGCAGATTCTTGCATCGATTGTGGCGCATGTGCAGATACATGTCCTACATCAGCAATTTCCGCATAACATTTTTACATAAAAGAGAGTGAAACGAACGTATCCGTTTCACTCTCTTTTTATGTAACGATATCCTTGGCACGATGTAAGCTTGTCCAACCGGCAGACTATATTCTAAATATAAGCATGATTTTTCTTAAAGAATTTCGATTTCTTTTTCTTGTGTTCCGTAGTAGCGGCGATCAAGCTTCTGCTCTTCTGATAATCTCTTAAGGTTGCATCAAACTTGCGGTAACGCTCCTCCTCTTTCTCTTCCTGAAGGCGCATCAAATAGTTCATTTCCTTAATAACACCCTCGCTTACATTCGAACTGATATCCTGTGATAATGTCGCGTTGTTCTCTCTTAAAGCTTCCAGAATGATATGGCTTAGCACAGCTTTGAACTGACTCATCTTTGAATTCGGATCTTCTGCTATTTCACTTTGCTCGTTTTCAGCAATTAAGCTTGTCCCACTTTCATTCTCCTGTAGTTTTTCCTCCTGCTGCATGTGTTGCTCCTTCCCATCAAGTCTTTCTCCAAGTAATATTTCAGCATCTGTATCAAGCATCTCCGGCTTATCCAAATTAGATATAAGCATCTTAATAGCCTTCAGCTGAAACCCCCGATCCTTCAATAACTTTACTTTTTTAAAAAGCTCAACATCTGCTTCCTTATAGTATCGCTGTTCCATTTCATTTCGGGAAATCGGTAGACCCAGCTGTTTTTGCCAGTACCTGAGAACATGGGCTTCTACATCGACACGCTTTGAGGCCTCAGAAATCATATACCTAACTTCCTCCACTCCAATACCCTCCCTTATTGTGTAATTATTTTCCACTTTTTACATTATAACATAGCAAACTTCAATTGCAAGACAATTCCCTTATATTTCCATTTAACTTGTCGACACAAAAAGAGGAAACCCCATAGAAGTTTCCTCTTTTCTACATAACCTTCGGATTATAACATAAAATGCTCGAATAATACGGCGAAAACAAAATGATTATTTCATAAATCTTCCGTTTCTATACCAACACATCATCCACTTCTAACCTTTTTTGTTTGCGCTTTTCATAAGTACCCAGCGCATACATAGAAAATGAGGCTACTAAGGAAATGATAAATATGATTGGCCATACATTGGTTACGGTGCTCCGAGCAATAAAGGCTCCCATGATATATGGAGAAACTGCGTGTCCGGTTCCCGTAATGATATTAATAATGGAATTAAACCGTCCACGATGCGTAATCGGCGTATGATTCGCGATGTAGACTCCGATATTGGTGGCATTGATAATCTCTCCCACGGTCCAAATGACTGTAGAAAGGATAAACAACCAAAAGCTCTCTACAAAGAAAAGCATCCCAAAGCCTACAGCAAAGAAAATACCGGCGATCGCCACATTGTAGATCGGTCGGATCTTTCGTGTAATCAAGGTAATGATCGTGGTCAGAAAGATAACTTCGAGGCAGTTGATCATAGCAAAGGTTCCAAAATAACCGGCTCCGAGCTCTTCGCCAAATACCGCCTTCGTCTGCAAGGGCAGGCTGAAATTGGTCTGTGCATAAACAAAGGCAAACATCATATCAAAGGTAGCAAAAATCAATAGAGCCGGGCGTTTTAATAATGCGGATAATAAGCCTCCTGCTTCCGCTTTCTCATCGGATCTCTCCGTGTCAATCTGCTCCAATTCCTCTCTCTCCGGTTTCGTCTCCTTCACCAGAAGTGCTAACAGGAGTATTGATAGGAATGTAGTGATTGCATCGCCAATGAATAGGAACTTCATGAAATTATTAAAGAGAACACCTGCAATGATGGAACCTAAAGCTGTTCCGGCATTCATACCCATATACAGCAAAGAGAATGCTGCCTGACGGTTCTCCGGTAAGGTTAAATCATTCATCATAGCACCACTGGCAGGGCCTGCTACACTTCCAAAATAAGAAGACAGGATTAACAACCAGGGTATGTATTGAAAGAGCACTGGATTATCCAGCAAGAAAGCACATGGGATTAAGCATAAGGCAGCCATCCCCATGAAGATAATCATAATTTTCTTTCTTCCCATCTTATCGGCCAGCTTGCCTCCCAGCAAGGAACCCGGTACCTGAACAACGGCTGACAATAGCAGAAACAGCCCGACCTTTTCTTCCCCCATTCCACCCTTTGAGGTCAACAACAGGGTCATGAAAGGATGTACAAAATTTCCCATTGAGTTTACGACTCTGGCAAAAAATATGACGTAAACGCTCCTGGGTAATCCGAGATATGTTAATTTAGCATGCTTTGTTTCCAAGAATATCCCCTCCATTCCACTTCGAAACACAACACTAGTTAATTCATTGAAGACCAATTGTACTCATTCAAGCAGATTTTGTCAATCGCTTTCCGAGCGAATTCAAAAATGAGCAAGAAATGTCCAATGCAAAAAAAGAAGACCTGCATCCACCAAGGTGCCTTCGGCCTCTCGGTGGTATAGGCTTCAAATACTTCAATGCTGAGACCTGCATCCCACCAAGGTGCCTTCGGCCTCTCGGTGGTATAGGCTTCGAATACTTCAATGCTGAGACCTGCATCCACCTCGATGCCTTCGGCCTCTCGGTGGTATAGGCTTCGCCTATACAAAACGAAAGATAGCCCTACCCTCAAGAGTAAACTCTTGGTGTGGGGCTATCTTCCGCTTTATGCAGGTCTCAGCGTTCCAAGTTTGCGAACTTGGTGAAGTTCGCTTGCCAAGCCAGCTTTACGGTTCCTACGGGACCGTTTCTTTGCTTACCAATGATAATCTCGGATACGCCGGGTTCTTCGGTATCTTTGTTGTAATAATCATCACGATAGATGAACATTACAACGTCGGCATCCTGCTCGATGGCACCGGATTCACGAAGATCCGACAACATCGGGCGTTTATCCGGACGTTGCTCCACCGCACGGCTTAGCTGGGATAATGCAACCACCGGAACATTAACTTCTCTTGCTAAGGATTTCAAGGAACGCGAAATCTCTGAGATCTCCTGTTGTCTGGATTCAGACTTCTTGCTACCGGTCATCAGCTGAAGGTAGTCAATGATGATCAGACCCAGGTTCTTCTCGAGCTTTAGCTTACGACATTTCGATCGAAGCTCACTTACTGAGATGGCAGAGGTATCATCAATTACCAGATTGGAATTACCGATGATTCGTGCACTCTCCATCAGCAGTGCCCAGTCCTCACCGGACAAGGAGCCGGTACGTATTGCCTGGGAATCCACTCTGGAGTTCATGGCCAGGATACGCTTAACCAACTGGTCCTGTGACATTTCCAAGCTGAAGATTGCGGTGGTCACATTGGATTTTAATGCAACATACTCCGCAATATTAAGTACAAATGCAGTCTTACCCATAGAGGGTCTGGCCGCAATCAATATTAAATCAGAAGGCTGAAAGCCTGCTGTTTTATAATCCAAATCATAAAACCCGGTTGCCACACCGGTAACACTACCCTGGTTCTTAGCAGCAGCCTCAATGCTGTCTATCGAACGAAGAACAACTTCCTTGATATCTGTAAATTCCTTGGTTCCTCGATTCTGGACAATATCAAATACTTGTTTTTCGGTCTTCTCCATGATGACATCGAGCTTCTCTTTATCCAGATAGCAATCATTCGCTGTCTCTTCCGCTACCTTGATCAGCCTACGGAGTACGGCCTTATCCCTCACAATCTGCGCATAATATCTGACGTTGGCAGAAGTCGGTACCGCCGTAACCAGGTCCCTGATGAACTCCAGACTGCAGACCTGAGGCGGAACATCCTTCTCCTTCAGCCGATCCTGTAGTGTAATAAGATCGACGGGCTTGCCTTCATTATAAAGCTCCTGCATCGTCTCATAAAGTATCGCATACTGCTGTTCATAGAAATCGGTACTGCTGATTACCTCCGAGGCAGCTACAATCGCATCTTTATCCATAATCATTGATCCAATTACCGACTGTTCCGCTTCGGCGCTGTGGGGAAGTATTCTTTTTATAAACGATTCATCCATTGGTGTTCCTCCCATAGCATTCGTTCCGTAGTTTATACCGCTTCAACCACAACTTTCAACTCTGAGGTTACCTGCGGATGCAATTTCACAGGAACAGTATATGTGCCTGCGTGCTTGATCGGATCATTTAACTGAAGCTTCTTCTTATCAATATCGAGGTTAAATTGCTTCTTAGCAGCTTCCACGATTTCCTTTGTGGATACAGAGCCAAACGTCTTACCGCCTTCGCCGGCTTTAATGGACAGCTTAATCGTAAGCTCCTCCAGCTTCTTTCCAAACGCTTTCGCTTCTTCCAGAATCTCCTTCTGTCTCTTCTCTTCTGCTGCCTTTTGCATATTCAAATCATACAGGTTCTGCTTTGTTGCCTCCATACCAAGTTTCTTCGGTAAAATGAAGTTTCTTGCATAACCGTCACTCACTTTAACAATTTCGCCTTTCTTACCAAGGGCTTTTACATCCTGTGTTAAAATAATTTCCATGTGTCTCTCTCCTTTATCGATCGAATCTCACTACAATTCTCCCTCATCGTGCATCTTCGTCAACGTTGTTTTTAGTTTTATGATTGCATCTTGAATTGTTGTATTCTCTAATTGGCTTCCGGCAACACTCAGATGTCCGCCTCCACCTAATTTCTCCATGATAACCTGAACATTAACCTCATCAATGGATCTGGCACTGATATATATTTTATCATTAAAATCTGTCAAAACAAAGGTAGCTTTAATATCCGTTATGTTCAAGAGCTCATTTGCCACCTGTGCACCCAGGATCATCGGACTATCCACCTCAGAGCTTGCACAGACCGCAATCGCATAATGCTTCAGGAAAATCTCTGTACTGCTGATCGCATCTGCCTTAATCTTGAAGTCCGTCATCTCGCTACGGAAGGATTTACGGATACGGGTTACATCTGCGCCGCTTCTTCTAAGATATGCCGCTGCTTCAAAGGTACGTACACCGGTCTTCGTCAGGAAATTATTGGTATCAATCATGATGCCTGCATATAAAGCATCTGCCTCTAAAGGCTTCAGCTTCAGGTTTCCTCCGATATACTGCATAATTTCTGCTATCATCTCGCTGGTCGAGGATGCATATGGCTCAACATAGGATAATACGGCAGCATCGATTGCTTCATTTGTCTGTCTATGATGATCAAAGATTACAATCGTCTTTGTATGCTCCAGCAGTTCCGCACATTCCAGATAGGATGGACGGTTAACATCCACAATGACAAGCAAGGTGTTGCTGTCTACAATCTCTTTGGCCTGCTCATTCTTTAAGAACATATCCTCTTCGTAATCTGCATTATTTACAAATTTATTCATCATTGGACGAAGTGAGGATGTCACTTCATTAATGACGATGTGAACCTTTTTATTAAAGGATTTGGCAATCCGATATACACCGATGGCTGAACCGAAGGAATCCACATCTCCGATTTTATGTCCCATGATGACTACCTTATCCTTGCCTTCCACGAATTCACGGAATGCATGGGCCTTTACCCTTGCTTTCACTCGGGTACTCTTCTCTACTGAAATACTCTTGCCACCATAATAGGATATCTTCTCGCGATCCTTGATTACCGCCTGATCTCCGCCACGTCCCAGAGCTAAATCGATGGCTGCTCTGGCATACTCATAGCCGCTGATATAAGTGTCAGCATTGACACCAAGACCGATACTAATCGTAACGGACATCTCATTTCCGATGTTAACACCTCTGACCTCCTCGAGAATTGAGAATTTACTGGTCTGAAGATAAGGCAGGTACTTCTGCTGGAATACGAAAATATATTTATCCTTTTCCAGCTTCTTGGTTATTGCATCTATTCCCTGCATGTATTTATTAATTTTTCGATCAACCAAAGCAGTTAAGAGGGACCGGCGAACCTCATCGATACTTTCCAAGGCTTCCTCATAGTTATCGATATACAAAAGTCCTGTTACCAGCTTCTGCTCTTTATTCTCCTTCAGGAGGGCAATGATCTCTGTCTCATCATAGAGATACATGGCAATCAATGCATTTCTATCATCCCACGCGCTTTCATTATCATTCAGATGGAAGCTGATATCATCGTCAAAGTCCGGGGTGATCACCTTTCGCAGCAGAATCTTATAATTGCGTCCGTGGAGAACCACATGAAGAACTTCATCCATCTCTTTCTTCGGAAGAATATCCTCGGTTATCTCAGGAATAATATTGGAGATAGAACGCTTGGCAGCACCCTTCTCCTGTATGATATCCATAAATTCATCATTACCCCATTGCATCCTGCCCTCAAGGTCAAGGATAGCATAAGGAAGATGAAGCTCCTTCAAAAGGCGCTTCTGAACCTGACCATAGTCCATGGCATAGCGGACCAGCTCAGCTGCGATTTTATGACGTTTTACCAGATAGACCGTCAATGCCATCGCAAAATATATAACGGTAAAAGCCGTCATTACGTAGCCGGCCAAACGATCGATCAGATAGATACTCAGATTCATGCACAAAAGTACCGATGTTAATATAATCGGCCAGAGCAGATATGCCCTAAGTGCACCTCCAAGTTTTATTCTTCGATTCATGATAAAGACTCCTTTATCTAATATTAATACGATTACAAGGAATGTTCAGGATAAGTATCTTATACAGTATAACATTAAAAGTTTTTATTTTAAAGTATATATTTCAAAGTAGCACCGATAAAAAGTTACCGTATAATAAAAATCCCAAGACGCATGAAAGTCTTGAGATTCTCATATGTTCTATTCATTGCTGCAAACTATTCTACCTTATAACTGGTCTTGGCTATGGGATAGGTTTTCACGAACGTATCTGTCTTATACTCAGCATCTCTCTTATGATCGATAAAATCTTTGGTACTCTTTAGGAAATAGTCATATACCAGCATCGGTTTTCCATCTGAGGATATCGGATCGTCCCAGGTCAAATCAATGTTATACCACTTGCCATTTACCTTAACAATATTCCAGGCATGCGGTACGCCATCGCCTGTTCCCGAGATAATTCTTGTTTCTAGCCCTGCTTCGGTGAACATAAGATAGGCAAGCATACTATAGCCTTCGCATACTGCCGATTTATCAATCAATGCATCATAGGCAGAAGTCTTAGTCAGCTGACGGTCATAGCTTACCCTGTTGATGATATAGTCATGGATCTCTTTCACTTTCTCATAGTCAGAAGCATCCTCCAATACCATGGCCTGCAACACACTCTTGACCTTTTTATCCACGGCCTGTTCTTCCTTCAAGGTTGTTTTATAGGTAAAATCAAGCTTCAAGGTAGTATTTGATCCAATCATCTGAGCTCTGGCAGACCATTTATTTAGAGAGAAATCCAGGTAGTCTCCATCCTTCGCTGTTTTTTTATGATCAATATGGAGTACTTTGTCAAACAGTGCATCAAAATCCAACTCATAATCCGGGAGGGAATATTTAATGGTTATGGTCTTGTTCCGATTGATAAGAGCTGTATAAATCGTATTAACCAATTCCTTCTCACTCTTAACACGCACCTCTGTTGCCGCCATGGCAACCTTGTCTAACCCAAGAACCCCAGGATAATCGGAACCGGATAGAGCGCCATACTCCAACTGACTTATGATTATTATCAGCAAAACAGCCGATATGAGTCTTCTCTTCATATGCTTCCTCCGTTTAGGCGTAACTGCCACCGAATAACATTCCGGCTTAACAAGTCATGCCTCTTAAGTCACATTCCACCATTTCATCATAAACCAAAACCACAGAACAATCAATACGTTACTACTCTTATCACAAGAAAAGCCATAGGCGTCATGAACACTTATGGCTTCCTGCTATACAGAAAAGATTAATTACGGATCAGATAATCGAAGGCACCAAGTGCAGCTGTAGCTCCCGAGCCCATCGATATTACGATCTGTTTATAAGGACTATTGGTGCAATCACCTGCCGCGAATACACCCGGAATATTCGTCGCACCTCGAGCATCCACAACGATCTCACCCATGCGATTACGTTCCACGCTGTCACCAAGCCAATCGGTGTTCGCAACGAGGCCAATCTGGACAAATACTCCCTGTAATACAAGATGATGCTCTTCTCCGCTCTCACGGTCGATATAAGTAATTCCGTCCACCTTATCGGTGCCGGTAATTTCCTTGGTCTGGACATTCTTAACCACAGCAACATTAGCCAGGCTATAGAGACGCTTTTGCAGTACCGCATCTGCCTTCAATTCCGGCATGAACTCCAACACGGTTACATGCTTCGCGATACCCGCCAGATCAATCGCTGCCTCAATTCCGGAGTTACCTCCGCCAATCACGGCGATGTCCTTATCCTTGAATAGCGGACCATCACAATGAGGACAATATGCAACCCCTTTATTCTTAAATTCCTGTTCTCCGGGCACGCCGACATTTCTCCAACGAGCACCGGTAGAGAGTATGACTGTCTTACTCTTTAGCACAGCTCCATTTTCTAGGGTAACCTCAAGGAAATCCTTCTTCTCGATCGCCTTCGCCCGTCTGCCGCTCATGATGTCAACCTCATAGTTCCTTACATGCTCCTCCAGGGTAGCTGCAAGCTTAGGTCCTTCAATGTAGGCAACACTGATCAGATTCTCAATTCCTAAGGTGTCCTGTACCTGTCCGCCAAAGCGCTCTGCAACGATGCCGGTACGAATCCCCTTCCTAGCGGCATAGATTGCAGCACTGGCACCTGCGGGGCCTCCGCCGACAACCAACACATCATAGGGCTCCTTGTTCCCCGCATCAGAAGGCTCGGATTCACTACCAAGCCTCGTAAGTATCTCCTCCAGGGTCATTCGACCACTCTCGAAAAACTCACCACCCAGATATACGGAGGGAACTGCCATAACATCCTTGCTCTCAACCTCACTCTTAAAGGCAGCACCGTCTATCATTGTATGTGAAATACCCGGATTCAGAATACTCATCAGATTAAGAGCTTGCACTACCTCCGGGCAGTTGTGGCAGCTTAAGCTGATATAAGTCTCAAAATAATATTCGCCTTTTAATCGTTTCACCCGGTCAATGGTGCTGCTGTCTACCTTAGGCGCTCTTCCGCTCACTTGAAGTAAAGCCAAGACGAGCGAAGTAAATTCATGACCAAGTGGTACTCCGGCAAATACTATTCCCGTATCTTCACCGGGACGACTGATGCTAAAGCTAGGGGTCCTAACTAAGGTAGTGTATTCAACCTTAATTCTGGAGGACATCGATACCAGCTCCTCCACCAATGCAGTCATGTCCCTCGATACCTCATCCTCTCCGGCGCTTATCTTAATCAGAACATCGCCTTCCATCAGAGTCAGATACTGAGCAAGCTGTTCTCTAATTTCAGTATCAAGTATCATACTATACCTCCTCGATGACGTTCCACGCCATCTTAATCAATCCCTTTTCTTAAATCTTACCAACAAGATCAAGACTCGGCTTCAAGGTTGCTGCACCCTCTTTCCACTTTGCAGGGCATACCTCACCGGGATGGTTTCTAACATATTGAGCCGCTTTAATCTTGCCAAGCAAAATACTGGCATCGCGTCCAATGCTTCCTGCATTGATCTCAACGGATTGAATGACTCCATCAGGATCAATGATAAAGGTTCCGCGATCTGCCAGGCCGGCGGACTCGATTAACACATCAAAATTACGAGATAGGGTGTGGGAAGGATCACCAATCATGACATAGGTTAATTTCCTAATTGCTTCCGAACTGTCATGCCATGCTTTATGCGTAAAGTGAGTATCCGTAGATACGGAATAAACCTCTGTTCCCAGCTTCTTCAGATCCTCATAAATATTCTGTAAATCTTCTAATTCCGTAGGACAAACGAAGGTAAAGTCTGCAGGATAGAAGCATACTACACTCCACTTTCCCTTTAAATCCTGTTCTGTTACCTCGACAAATGCTCCGTTATGAAATGCCTGTGCCTTGAAGGGCTTAACTTCCGTTCCGATTAATGACATAATAATTTACCTCCTAATTTTATTTGTTTTAATGTTTTAATATGATAATAGTAATCATTACTAATATAATATTACCAAAAGAAAATATTTTGTCAAGTATAAAAAATAATTATTCCCGTAATTCCATCCCATAACTTCGACAAAATACCACTAATGATACTTGTACATAAAAAGAGGATGAAGCGCATCACATTATGTGAAAGCGTCCATCCTCTATAGTCTGTCTGTATCATTATAGCAATATGTCTATAAAATTATTCTTTTTGGGATTTTATAAGTCGATAAAGCCTTTTTGCCTGCTCCTCTTCTTCCGGTGTAAGCTCCTCCTGCGCCTGATATCGAGCTTTGCGATATAATTTTTTCAACTTCTTTGAAGCCTCTCTTTGCTCGATATGAGACCTTGAAAGCAGGTTTGAATATTTCAGATCAATCTCTCTGGTAGTATCCCCACCCGAGACAGTTATCTTCAGGGAACGCAGATGAAGAAGATATTTCATATAATAGTAGCGAATCCGTTCCGCCGGTTCCTTAGAATACCTCCTCCGGTGTCGATCCTTCGCAGATTGTGCCCCGAGCATCTCTCTGGTCTCTGATACACCTGCCGGAATCCTATGTTTTCCCTTATCTCCTATGAGCCAGCGAAAGAAGAAAAACAATATGATTAATGCCAGGATGACACCAAGGGAATAGAGCAGTGATAATAACCATGTATTACTTGAGACCGTCACGGGTGTAATCTCCGGAATATCCTTCAATCGATTCATTAGTTCATCATTTCGCTGTGACAGCTCTCTTCGACCGAGCACAAAGCTTAATAATGAATTAATCAAGTAAATTACTGTACCAAGGATATACCCAAAAACCCCACTGATTAGCGTGAGAATCGGACGAATAATACTATCATATAATAAACGTATTCCGATCATAAGATTCTGCGGAGCTCTCGCAAGGGTTAACAGCACACAGACCATCAGGAACATCATCATCTCCCACAGCTGCTGTAAATGATACCCCTTCTGTCCTCCCTTACGGTCCATGGTTCGCAGATGTCGAAGCATAAACACAATACAAACCATGGTTGCAACCACATAAGGAAGCGCAGCACCAATGGCGCTCCCAAAGGTACGAATCTCAGCCAGCATGAAGATTGGAAGGATCAGACACAGCGATAGCATTTTCCTTACCCGGTCCATAAATTCACCCCTACCAACCATCAGTCGATCCGTGAATAATAAGTATAGTATATAACCCCAGACCGGTAGATACACGATGAGCTCAGGCCATGCCGGTCGAAGCAAAAGCCCTCCAATTATGGGAAGCATTATCACCGGCAGCATATACTGCTTGCTCTTTTCCTTCAGAAAAACCGAAAGGCTCGCTGCTGCTATAAGGAATACAAATCCTCCCACCCGCAGAGTATTCTTACCGAAATAGTATAGAAGAAATGCTCCCAACGAACAGGAGATGCCCAAATCAAAAATAAGCTTATATAATTTAGTTAACATCCGGGTTCACCTCCCCGAAGGAATCGGCATACATCGGATAGATCCGACCTCCAAGACGATTTTGCAAGGCGGTTACCAGCCCTTGTCTCTTCTCAGTGACATAGGGAGCCACATAAAAGATGGCATTCTCACCGGAATAATTCTTGACCGCAAGCTGATACAGATCATCAATATCGCGGAAGGAGTTGGCATCCGCTTGTCCTAAGGTATAAAGTAAGGTCGTATAGTGATGTGCCCCCTGACCCGCCTTTTGTAACCCTTCATAAGCCGAATTTTCGCTTCGAATATACGCATTTGTAAGCAATCGATAAGCAACCTTTCGCTCTTCCATGTATTCGGCTATGGTTCTAACTAGTGAGAAGCAGTACTCCAACTCCTCCTTCTTAGCTCCCTCCGACCAGTGCAAATATACATCCAGCAAAATAGTTACCGACATATCCATGGTATGATCAAATTCCTTCACTGTCAGTTGATTTCTTCTTGCACTCTGGATCCAGCTAATCGATCGCATTGGCTCTCTGCCGGTATAATCCAGGTATGAGTTTACTAGAACCGGGTCATCAATATAGAAGCGTCTGGAAGAGAAATCACCGTAATAGCCTGACAAAGCCTTTTCAACTGTCTTGTCACTAAGAAGTCTCGGAAAAATGATGACCTCTTCATGCTGTACTACCTCTTTGCTCTTTTCCCTAATTCCCAGAAAATCTCCTCGTAGCAGCCGACAGCCCTCAAATACATATACACCACGGTCAGGCAAGGAAACCTGAAGGGTCCTTATGATTTTCTGCCTTCTGCGAATATACAGCATACTCACATGAAGACGGCATCGATGATCTGCCATCGTATTGTCCTCAACTCCCAGAATATTGATCGTCTTCGGAAATAGCTCCTCCATCTGCAGAAAGGAGATGGTTCTGGATCCGTAGTTCGATAATTCCGTGTTAAGGTGAAACACTTCCTCCGGCTCACATCCAAGCTTAGACGGTGTACAGTGATAGCGCAGATCCGTGATACTGTCCAAAAGGGATAGAATCTCCAATACTGCTCCAAATAAAATTAAAACCACCAGCAAAGTAGCCATTACAGTTCTCCCTTGACGGTCCTCGTTTCGGTCGGAACCGGAACTTCCTCTAATATCTCACAGCAGATTCGTGCTGCCTCCTGATCTCTGATTACTCCGGCAAAGCTCACACGGTGCTCCAGAATAGAACCTGCCAGGTCCTTCACATCCTCAGGTATCACATAGGATCTGCCGGAAACTGCTGCCATTAACTGAGCAACCTGATACAGGGAAAGTGCTGCTCTGGTTGAAGCACCTACAAGAACTCGCCGATCATTTCGGGTCTTTTCAATGATGTCCATGATATAAGCCTTCACAGGCTCACCAACTTCAATTGCATGATAGCTTTCTTGCAGCTGATTGGTCTCTTCTGCTGTTACTACCTGTCCGATCCGTTCCAGAAGGTTCAAGGAGGATTCGCGCGTCAGAACCGAAAGCTCCTCTTCTCTTCGCATATACCCCAGGGATAGCTTCATCATGAAACGATCCTTCTGCGCTTCCGGTAAGGGAAAGGTCCCCCCAGACTCCAAGGGATTCTGAGTCGCCAATACCATAAAAGGCTTCTCCATCGGATAGGTGTTGCCATCCACCGTAATCTGCCCCTCTGCCATTGCCTCCAGGAGACTGGACTGCGTTCTGGGTGTAGCACGGTTAATCTCATCTGCCAGTACCATCTGGGCAAACAGAGGTCCAGGGCGGAATTCGAATTCACCGGTCTTCTGGTTATAGAAATTAATACCGGTTAAGTCGGAAGGCATAATATCCGGAGTAAACTGTATTCTCTTATAGCTTCCGCCTACCGATTTGGAAAATGCACGGAACAACATGGTTTTACCGGTGCCGGGAACATCCTCTAAAAGGACATGACCCCCTGCCAGATAAGCGATCACAATTTTACGGATGCAGTCATCCTTTCCTACGATTACTTTGGAACAATTCTCACGGATTTTCTCATAATACTCTTCAAAGGGTTTCACGTTCATCTCATTCTCTCTCGTTTCTTCTTCGTAATTATTGTAGTATTTCTTAGAGCAAAGCTACTATACTTAAAATCATTCCCTATCATAATACCATAATTTCATAATATTTCCACCATTTCATCGGGAAGCTCTGAAATCTCCGAATAGAGGATGTCCCGATAGTCAATCCATTGCTTTTCGTTTTCAAAAACTCCCTCCGAGTCGGGCTCTCTCGCCATACTTTCTAGAATAAAGCTCTCTTTTCCTTCTTTCGTGAGATTACTGCAAATTAACGAATGAATGATCCAGCCCCTCGAGACTAAGAACAACTTATAGCCCGTTTCAAGCGGTATTGTTATCAGAATATTTTTTGACACCAAATTCTTGTATCCGTTAAGCCCATTCATAACTCTACGGAAGCCGTGCAGCATATCACGATAATACGCCGCAATCTCGTATCGGTATTCTGATGCAGCCTCCTCAAGTTTTGCTTGCAGAGTCTCCTGCAAAAGAAGAATATGACCCTCCTCCTGGAATAGTTCAAGAAGCAGATTCCTGTTTTTATGATATATGGCTTTTTCCATCGTAACCGGGAACATGTGATATTCGAAGTCATAGCGATGGTCGATTTTTGTAATGGGATAAATATTCCTTAGCCTGTTCAAAAATTCACCAATGGTATATTGGCTTCGAAAGGGTCCAAAGCAATTCTCACTTCTCTCTCCCGTGATTGTCATGGGATTATATTTGTTGTAATTTTCTATCTTGATAAAGATGTAACGTTGTTCATTTTTCATCTGGGCATTAAAGCGCGGCTTATGTTCCTTGATTAATTTGCATTCCAGTAGACGCGCCTCTAAATGAGTATCTGTGACGATATATTCTATATCCTTAATCATAGAAACCATGCGATTAACCTTCTCCCATTTGGGAGAACTGACAAAATAGGATTGCACTCTTTTTTGAAGGCATTTACTCTTCCCGATATAAATAATATTCCCTCTGACATCAAGCATTTTATAGATTCCCGGGAGCTTTGGTATTTGTTTTAGCTTATCCCTTGAAATATGTATCTTTTCCATCCATTGTACCTGTATTTTCATGATGCTATTATTTGCTTCTGTCATAGATTATCATATTACCCCAAGCAAAGTCCATGTTTTTATACAGAAATCTGTGGGATCCAATATACCTTAGGACCTCTAATAGTTAACCAAAACCGAGACCCCCGTATCAATATACTCCGGTCCGGTATCCTCACCATTCACGGCCGCAACAGCCTGAGCCATACCAAGATAACCCATTGTATAAGGGTTCTGAGCGATGATTGCATTTAGGTTTTTATCACGAAGTAATCTCAACATAGCATCTGTTTTATCAAAACCCACACCGGTATATAGATTACCGCTCTCTTTGATTGCATTACCGACTCCGATGCTGGTTCCTTCACTGGTTCCAAACAATCCCACCAGATCCTCATTTTCTCTCATCAGTCGTTCTGCCTCTCTCTGGGATGCCTCGGGATTATCTTGTTCTACATATGCTGTTTCCAGGAGCTTAAATCGATTGTCCTTCTCGATGGTATCGCGAAAACCTTCTTCCCGGAACCTCGTGTTAGCCTTCTCAGCCAGATTGATGATACCGATGGAGCCATTTACTTTACCTGTATCATCAAATATCGTAAGCATAGTCTGTGCAGCTTTCACTCCGGCTTTATAATTATCCGTTGACAGGGTTACAATCGCCTCATTGTATGGAGGGGAATCTACATAGATAATCTTAACACCCTTTTCTTTCGCAGCTTCAATCGCTGCAGTTAACATCCCCGGATCATCCGCTGCCACAATGAGAGCCTCTGCACCCTGCTCCACTGCATTGTTAATCAGCTCGATCTGCTTTTCGGTGCTCCTGTCATCCGGAGACTGCCAGACATAATTAACTCCCATAAGGGCTGCCATATCCGCTGCTCCCTGATTCAAGATACCCCAATATTGATACCCCCTATCCGTCGTGATTAAATAAACATCCAAATCTCTGTTATTCTGGGTGGTAGATGTCTGAACATTTTGATGGATAGTCTTTTGATACCAGAAGACAAAAAGCAAAAATGCCAATGCAATTACGGTCAGATCAAATAATATTTTCTTCAGACTCATTTTGGCCTACCTTCCTTAATCGCTTCTGATCACCGAAACTCCGGTATTGATATATTCCGGTCCGGTATCCTTACCCAGAATAGCTGCCACAGCTTCTGCCATTCCAAGATAACCCATGGTATATGGATTTTGATCTATGATTGCCTTCAGACTCCCATTTCTGAGTAATTCCATCATCGTGTCTGTCTGATCAAAGCCTACTCCGATGTATCTGTTATCGTTGGCTTTAATGGCATTGCCAACCCCTACACTGGTACCTTCATTGGTACCGAACAACCCCACCAGATCCTCGTTCTCCTTGATCAAAAGCTCTGCTAATTCCTGTGCTTCCTTCGGATCTCCACGACGGGTCTCTAAGGTATCCAGAACCTGGAACCTTCCATCCTTGGCAAGCGTATCCCGGAACCCTTTTTCCCGTAATTCAGCATTTGCTTTCTCTGCATAACCGATGATACCGATGGATCCTTCTGTAATACCCATCTCATCCAGGATTGATATCATCGTTTCACCGCCTCGCACACCGGCTTCATAATTATCCGTTGCCAGTGTCGTTACCGCTTCCTCGTAAGCAGGTGAGTCGACATAGATGACTTTGACACCTCTCGCCTTGGCATCCTCAACGACGGAGGATATTCGCTTGGGATCGTCCGCCGCGATCAAAAGTGCCTCTGCTCCTGATTCCACCGCCCTGTTAATAACATCGATCTGACCGAATACTGTCCGCTCCTCCGGTGCATCCCAGAAGTAGTTGATTCCCACCGCCCTAGCCATGTCAGCTGCTCCCTGATTGATAAAATCCCAATATTGGTATTCCTTATCCGTCGTTATTAAGTATACTTCGTAAAACTTTACTCTCGCTATGGTCATCTGCGCCTTTCTGACGATCACGCCTTGATGCCAAGCAACAAAGAGTATGAAGGCAAGTGATATTACTGCAATATCTATCATAATTTTTCGTAGTCTCATGCCGGCCAGCTTTCCTTAAGGTATTGATTCGAAAAGCCATCATACACCCCAATATGAATTGTATCTATAAATATATATATTACATGTCTGAGCGAAAAATTTCTTAATTATCAAAAGAAAGATATGTCTGCGCTGCATAAAAAAACCGTTACACAACGGACGCCGTGTAACGGTGGGTTACTACATTAAAACCTTCTTACTTCCTAGCTTGCTGCATACGAATTGTAAGCTCATTAATTAATTCAATCGCCTCAAAATAGCGCTTTTTCTCGTCCTCCGTCAGATGTTCCAGCATTCGATCGGCAAAGATATTATGCTTCTCGATGACCTCAGTGGTAATTTTATCTCCACTTTCTAACAGCCTCAGATTGTAGACCCTCTTATCCCTTGGATCGGGAATCTTCTCAATATATCCTAGTTTGATCAGATGATTGGCTACGGGTGTGAAGGAGCCCTTCTCCAGATTAAGCTTATTACTGACTGCTGACATAGACTTTTCCCCTTCAAACTTCAGAAAAATCATTGTCTTAACATGAGTGTGATTCAGATTTGTGGGATAATCGATGCTTTCTTCAAAAGCACGAAAGTATGCATTCTCAATTATCCAGCGAAGCTCCAATATATTTTTGAAACCGTTGTATTCCATATTAGACATCGAGCTATACCTCCGTGACGATATTCTCATGAACCTTACTCTTCATTTCACGCTTATAATTTACTACCAAAACAATCGCTGTGATCAAAATTGCGCTTCCATCGGCAATCGGTGTGGCTGCCCATACTCCGTCTAAACCGATAAATTGCGGCAATATCAACACGGCCGGAAGTAAAATAATAAACTGCCTCAGCACACCAAGAATAATGGATAAGGTACCCTTGGCGATTGATTGGAAGAAGGCAACTCCGATTAGGTTAATACTTAACAGCGGAAGCATCAGGATAACAATTCTCAGGCCTTTTACTGCCACATTAATTGTTTCCGAGGATGGATCCAGGAACAGACTGATGAATATCGCCGGAAAGATCTCCAGTGCTAAAAAGACAAGGGTGGAAAAGCCTATGGCTACGAATAAGACCGTTCTTAATGTCTCATATACCCTTTTGTGAAGCTTTGCTCCATGATTATATCCAACGATCGGCTGCATTCCTTGTTGCAATCCCATGATTGGCATAATAAATAAGGTAAATAAGCTATTAATCGCCCCCATGGATGTGATTGCCGCTACTCCCCCGTACATAGATAACCCTTTGTTCACGAAGATCATCGATATGCTGGTCCCTAAGGTTGTTACAAAGGAAGCAAATCCTATGCTCAGTATAGCAAGCACAACCTTCCCGTCCGGTACTAAATCCTTAAGTTTCAGCTTGATAGAGCTTTTTCCTCGTAAATAAAAAGAGGTCAGGAACAGGAAGCCGGTAAACTGTCCGATGATTGTTGCGAAAGCGGCACCCTCCACACCCCATTTGAAAATGGCAATGAAGAGGTAATCTAATACGATATTGGTAAGTGCGGAAACCATCATAGCACTCATGGATAATACCGGTCGTCCTTCTGTTCTTACCGCTCCGTTTAATGAAAAGGCATACATCTGAAACAGAAAACCGGCTAGAATAATCTTCATATAGGCACTTGCGGGCTCTAAAATCTCAGGTGTAGCACCAAAAAAGGTTAAAATCCCGGTTAGATTAAGAAAAATAGTAAGGAGAGTAATTCCTGTTATAATCGTTCCCATACTGATCATATTGCCCAGAACATGGCTAACCCCTCGAATATCCTTCTCGCCAAAGCGGATGGACATCAGCGCAGCTCCTCCGGCTCCAATGAGGCCCGCGAAGGCGAAAATCAGCATCATTACCGGAAAGGTTATGGTCAAACCTGCCAAAGCATTCTCACCTACATATTTGCCGACAAAAATACGATCAACGATATTATAAATCGCATTCACGATCATTGCAATAACAGCCGGAATGGAGAATTTGAGCAGTAACTTAGAGATGGGTTTAATCCCCAGATCTTTTGTCATACTGCTCTCCTGCGGTTGTGACTGCTCCCTTATATGTTCGCTTTCATAATGGACTTCTTGTTGATTTTTGTTCTTCTTCATTTTGTTTCCTCATTTCTGTTATCAAGCATTTAGTTATATTTCTAACTATTAGTATAGCAGTGATGTTTTCCAATGTCAATTAGTTTTATTTCTAACTATTATATTACCTGTCCTTCCAGTCCATTATGAATATGGTTTTCTTGTCTGTCGAAAAATAGGAATCAAAAATACAGCTCAAAGCATTGGGCATCCTCCAAGCTTTTAGCTGTATTTTGATTTGTGTGTAGCTCCTATTGTACTGCAACCATTTCTTTTACTCTATCTTATTTGCTATCTGATTTGCTATCTTATTCCTTCACCTTAACAATTACCTGTCCATAACGGGTAATCGGTTTTTCTGCATCATCTTGAACCTCAAGGATCAGATTAAAATAATCGCCCGGTTTCGCATCACTCGGAACTGTAAAACGAGTGCAATAACGCATCGGCTCCCATACTCGTAAATCCTTCGCATTTCCGGAATAATTACTTCCTTCCTGATATACAAACCAGCATGCTCTCAGACTATCTCCATCCGGATCCGTGGCACTTGCTTCGAGTATTACTACTTCCCCGGCCGTCGCTGTGATATCCCCATTGACTACGCTGACAACAGGCGGATGATTGCACTCTTCATATGGCTTAATACACCACTCGGCACGAGCAGACCATTCCTCCTGATAAGCACGAACGAAGCGGTTCGGATTACCTTCGCTTCCGGTGAAGAAATTGTACCCCTTCTGCGGCTTATTGCCATTCTCATATACTCTTCCCAGCAGAGTACCGTAATTACCGTTCTCCAGCCCTCGTAGCCCTACATCAAACAACAGAATATAAGTCCCACTGTCTCCCTCTCCAAGATAATCGTACGGATCGAAGGTCATATTCGGTATCATATCAAAGCCCCAATTTAGGGAAAGCTGTTTACCATATTGAAAAGGCTCCGGCTCCCCTTCATAATAGGTTCCATCCCCAAAGAGACCATACTTTGACATCAGCTCGCCGTGACCGTATTTAATATTTTTCTTCAGCCATTCACTGCGAAAGGTCTCTATGCAATCCTCCTGCTCACGAGCAGCAGACATAAAGCCCCCATACATAAAATCTGTATTTAGTAATATGAGGTCCGGAAATAAAACCTTGGCGTAATCTTCAAAGGTATTATCCTGTCCTACACCATCAAACACACCTAAAATTCGAACCTTTTTGCATACTAATTGATAGATTTCCTCCCACCGCTCTGTACCTTTGTACTCCTCCGCGATTGATATAAGTGCACGAACAATGGTATTCACTCCGCCCCAGGACTGCAGATACAGGATTCGTTCATCACCATCCAGAATGGCTTCCTTGATGAGATTAGACCCCTCTGTATCCTCCCTTACATCACCTTCAAAGGCAATATTTCCATACTTCGTAATGCTTAGCAAACGTTCCGGTGAAGGAAAATCCGGATGATGTTTCTTTAGATTGGGATAGGCCTTTGCATATTCATTCCTCCAAAGAGATTCAATCCAACCTTCCTCAAAGGGTCGATAGCTCTTCAGATTCTTTGCCTCGGGATCCGGATGAGGATACCCTATATGCGTCATATATGCAGCCTCCCCGCAGCACCGGTAATTGGGGGTTACTTCACCAAGGGTGTGTACCCCATCCCCGTTAAAATGGAATTGTGATGAAGTATATACTATACCTTCAATGTCTAATTCATTCAGATGAAGACAAAGATGGATCAATGAGTTCATGTCATCGCACTCTAAATCGGTCGTAATAATTGTTCTCGGTTTTAATTTATTTGTCATATCAACACTCCTTGTATGCTTTAATATTCATGGTTAGTTACGGATTTAGCTTCTCTCTTGCCAATGATCCTCTCTATCTGTCCCAAATCCGATTAAGGTAGTAGCAGACTCTGCATCCGTTCCTCTCAAGCTGTCGATCAAAGATCCCGTCCGGACCCAGCTTTCTCATAAAGCAGAAGCAACCTCTACCCTCGGTTAGCTCCAGGTGCTTCTCAAACCCTGTGGCTTTCATAAACTCAGCCACAAAATCCATATTCGGGCTTCGGCGAGCAAAGACCGGCTTACCGTCCTTACTGCTGACGGATGCTCTGGGATCCTCATAGGGGACATAGAATTCATCTCCCTCGTTCTCATGGCCTTCGAGTATGTACTTTAGGGTCTCATAATACCGGTCTACATACCTTGCTTCATGAATTCCGTTACCGGCGCAGAGAAGATCGTAGGAATCTCGAAAGGACATCCAACGCTTGACATTGCGAAAGGAATGCTCTACCGATATTCTGCTGTCAAAGAAGTTACCGTTCAGCTCATCCCCACAGAACAGAATTCGTGCTTTTCGATCTAAGAATTGAAGAGAGCCGCTGCAGTGTTCCTCAATATTGAACACCTCCAGCTCCCGTCCGCCAAGATTGATCGTATCGCCATCCTTTAGGAAAACAACGGGATAATCATCCGGGATATCCATGCCTTCGAAGCCTCCGAAGGCCTGACATCTGCCCTCATAGCTCTTCTCTGACATATAGACAACATCAAATAAGAAGTTGTTGGCCGTATGGTCAAAGTGATTGTGTGTATTGAGGAGGCGATACAACGGTTTGTCAGACAAGGTCTGGCAAAACTCTCGTATATTCCCTGCTCCCATACCACTGTCTATTGCAATGAGTTCATCGTCTCCTTCAATCACATAGGTATAATCACCGTCACTGAGCACCTGCCAGGTACCCGGTGCAATTTGTTTCGCCTTAAAGTAAGGCTCATCCTTGGGTTGAAGGTTCCCATCCTCATCTTCGATCAGAATGTCATGAAACTTCGACATATCCAGAGGACACATATTCTTTGTCCAGCGCATTCTATAACCTCCCATATTTATTCACCACCCTATCTGTGTCTGAATTAAGGTTATATGAAAATAGAGAAAACATCAAGCGATGTGCCGTTTTAAGCATCAAAGGTCAAACTGTTCGCAAATAAGTGAAAATATAACATAGTAAAATTCCGACAATGTATTTAAGCACAAAAAAAGAGCGATATGCTTTCGCTTATCGCTCAAATTAATTAATCTACTGTGTAAGGCATTAAAGCAATGTGTCTTGCTCTCTTAACCGATACGGTTAAAGCTCTCTGATGCTTTGCACAGTTGCCAGTGATTCTTCTGGGAAGGATTTTACCTCTCTCAGATACATATCTCTTTAACTTATTGGTATCTTTGTAATCGATTCCTGTGTGGTTCTTGTCAGCACAGAATACGCATACTTTCTTTCTTCTGCGTCCAAAGGATTTTCTCTTCATTGGAGAATCGCCTCTGTCTTCGTTTCTCTTGAATGCCATGTCATGACCTCCTTATCCGATTTTTCATGCTAGGCGGATGAGTGAACGACTCCGTCTATCTATGATCATTCTCTAAATTTTAGTTAAATGGTAATTCTTCGTCAATACCGTCCGGGATGTTCATAAATCCATCCCCCATTGCTGAGCTGGGCTCCGGTCTAAAGTCTCTTTGGGAACCTCCCTGATGGAAGTCAGACCCACCGCCGTTGCCTTTGCTCTCTGCAAATTCAATATCTTCTGCTACCACGTCGGTCGTGTAAACCTTCTGACCGTCCTTATTGGTATAGCTGCCCGTTTGAATTCTTCCGGCAAGCACCATCTTCATACCCTGTTTGAAATACTTCTCAACAAACTCTGCCTGCTTGCCAAAGGCTACACAGCCAATAAAGTCTGCCTCGGAGTTCTCACCCGGTCTTTTGAAGCGGCGATCTACTGCTAAAGTAAATCTTGCGATTGCGGTTGAATTCTCCCCCTGGGAATATCTCACCTCAGGATCTCTTGTTAAACGGCCCATTAATATTGCTTTATTCATAAGTTAAATACCTCCCTTTCGTTTATACGCCTTAGGGTAGTATATCTGCTGGTCGAATTATATTAATTCGTCATTAAGCATCTTTTCTGATGCACAAATATCTGATTACGTTCTCCATAATACGAATTCTTTGCTCGATTTCGCCTGGAACGGTTGAATCAGATTCGAATTGGATGAAATAGTAGTAGCCTTCTTTCATTTTCTGAATTTCGTAAGCTAATCTCTTCTTTCCCCAGTCATCAACATTAGTAACGTTACCACCAAATCTGGTGATAAGCTCTTTCGCAGCTTCTAATGTAGCTAATCTGGCTTCATCCTCGATTTTTGCGTTTACAACTAAGGCTAATTCATATTGATTCATAGTTGTTTAGCACCTCCTTCTGGTCTCTGGCCCTTTTCTAATGTAACTTGACTGACGAAGAATCAATTTAACATTTAAAGAGCAAGGAAATTATAGTATAACATATCACAATTAACTATGATACCATAGGTTTGTCTATATTTCAACTTATTTTTTTGACAATAATCCATTTGTTTACTGTACAATTTCACAAAAACAGCAGCCTGGTCTATTCAAACAAGCTGCTGTAATCAGAAAGTCTCTTATTCAGTAAGGATAAAATATCCTCCGGCTCAATATCCTTCGCCAGATCTACCATAATAAGGATCGGTGGCAGATTAAGATTCAGATTTCTCTTAATCAATCTTCTCTTGACCAGTGTGAACTGTGTAATCAGACTCTCCACATCCTTCGGTATGACTGCGATTGCTCTCTTATTATATACATTAACAATCAAAAATTCCTTAATATCATCAAATGAGATAAAGCCAAGACCTCCAAGTGAGGAACTGTCTATGATCCCTTCATGCGTTATCGTAAGCAGCTTTCTTACCTTCATTGCATTCATTGCTGTTGCCGAAAAGATGATCAGAAAGACAAAGGATGCCATTATTCCGGGAATCCAATACGTCGACCGATCCCTTTGAATACCAAATACCGTCATCGCTACCGATGCAATCAATAACAGCATACTACCCGTTACCATAACAAACGCCTTATAATTAATTTCTTCTATAACAATATCTCCCACTGAGTGCTCCCCCTGACCGCTCATTCTAAAATTAACCACATTGTAGCCGTTTCTATTTCCTTTTGCAATACATAATATTGCTATCTATATGAAATCCTTGTATTTTTTCTAAAAATGCATTAGTATATTCACTATATATGTATAGTCATTGAATTATATACAACGGTAAAAATTCTTTCCTTAAGTAAATTTATCTTGAGGAAGATTCAGGCACAATCTATGAAGCGTGAATTATGCTTATTGATTCACAATTTTAGAAATAAGAAAGGGGTAACAACATGCAAAAAGAATTACATTATAGTATTAACAAGGACGGAGCAGCACCTTTTTGTAACAATGCAACCTTCTGTATCGGAACAGGTCGGATGGGTCTGGCCTTACATAAGGAATATCATGATCAGCTGGAAATGGTTCAGAAGGATATTCATTTCTCCCATATCCGCGGTCATGGATTATTCTGCGATGATATGGCAATCTATCAGGTATATGAAGAAAACGGTGTACAAAAGGTAGAATATAATTTTACCTATTTGGATATGGTTTTTGACGATTATATTTCGCTTGGTCTCAAGCCTTTTATCGAACTCGGCTTCATGCCTTACAAGCTGGCTAGCGGTGAGCAGACCATCTTCTATTGGAAGGGTAATGTGACTCCTCCTTCCGATTATGATAAATGGGCAAATCTAATCAAAGCAACCATCGCTCACTGGTTCGAGCGTTATGGTTCTGAAGAGGTTCTAACCTGGCCCTTCGAGGTATGGAACGAGCCCAATCTAGGTGGGTTCTGGAAGGGTGCTGATATGGCGGAGTACTTCAAGCTATACGAGGTGTCTGCCAAGGCGGTGAAGGAAGCCGACCCGAGACTTCGTGTCGGCGGTCCCGCGATCTGCGGGGTGGACGATGAACGATGGCTGAGAGAATTCCTGACTCACTGCCAGAATAAGAAGCTCCCCCTGGATTTTGTAACAAGACATGCCTATGCTACAGAGATGCCCGATCATAATGGACATTATGATTATCAGAAACTGCGAACTCCTCAGGTATTTTTGGAGGAGTTAAAGGTAAGCCGCCAAATAATAGACAGCTTCCCCGAATATAAGGGTATGGAAATGCACATCACAGAATTCAATACCTCCTACACTCCCCTGAATCCAATTCATGATACCAATCTCAATGCAGCTTATATTGCAAGATTGCTTAGTGAAATGGGAGATACCAGTGCTTCCTATTCCTACTGGACCTTCGGAGATATCTTCGAGGAAGCCGGCGTGGCTTTCACCCCTTTCTCAGGATGCTTTGGTCTCGTGGCCAATGGTATGATACGCAAACCTACCTACTGGGCATTTTCCTTCTATAATAAGTTAGGCAACAATGCCATCGCCAGAGAGGAGCAATTCATCCTGACCAAGGAAAAGGATGGCTCCTTCCAGGGTATTGTATGGAATCCCGTTGAGGATCCAACCGAAGGCGATGATCTGAAGCTCAGCTTCGATCTTTCCTTAGACAATGGTGAATATGCTTTGATCACACAGCTCGTGGATGAAGAGACCTGCAATCCTCTTAAGGCTTGGTTAAATATAGGCTCTCCTGCCAATCCTTCCAAAGAACAGCTGGAGCTTCTGCGTTCCTGTGACCGTCCTCAGATTCGTACCGAGAAACGAATTATCGGTCATCAAGAAATGAACCTAACCTTTACCCTCAGTCGGAACGCTCTTCTGTATTTTAAGATTCAGCCGATTAAGTCCAAGCTTGACCGTGGCTATCAGCCGGAACGTGTGACAGGAGCTCTGTAATTAACCAATTATTCCACACCCCCTGATTATAGGAAAATTACAACAGCAAAATACACGCTTCTTTACGTTACTATTGACATCAATAAAGGCATGACGGTAATTCTGAACCTCAGAAACCGTTGTGCCTTTTTTAAAACTTTTAAAAAATTTCAAAAAAGTACTTTACCTGTCGTAGTAATTATGCTATACTCTGATTACTACGACAGATGGAGTAGAAAGTAAGCGGAACGCGTGCCGCTTACGTAATGTTTATTCAAGGAGGTACGGATTTGATCAGCAGCGATGTAATCCGGGGATATAATGATACCATTATCCTATATTTACTCCTCGAAGGAGAGTCGTACGGGTATGAGATATCGAAAAATATCAAGGAGCT
>JAEZUM010000052.1 GCA_023421075.1 Bacillota bacterium | reverse complement strand
GCTCCCGGTCCCATCTGGACACCGTTGATTGTCTCTACCATTGATCAAGAAACAGTAGGAACCTTTGGTAAAGACACTCCTTTAAAAAGGCCGGGTCAGCCGGTCGAGGTTGCAGAAGCATATGTTTTCTTGGCTTCTGACGCATCAACCTACATTACCGGTCAGACAATCCACATTAACGGAGGTACAATTGTGAATGGGTAGATATTCGGAGTCATGATTAAATAGCAGCATATAGGATAGGAAAAGGAAATCTACCAGATTCCTAGGAAATGTTGCAGGGTAAGACTTACAATTGTAATGCCAGTCCAACAGCAGAAGCCCATTATTAATGGTTTTCCTCCGCTTTTCACTAGTTTTATGATATCGGTATTCAGTCCGATGGCTGTCATCGCCATAATAATGAAGAATTTACTCAGCTCCTTGAAGGGAGCAAACATGCCGGGAGCTGCACTGAAACCGGTAGCAATGGTTGTGATGACAGAAGCCAATATAAAGAATAGGATAAAGCAGGGGAAGATCTTTTTTATAGAAAAGGTGTTCCCCTCATTATATTTTGCCTTTTTTGAACGTATTATCGCCAGAGTTAATGTAATAGGAATAATTGCTAAGGTTCTTGTTAATTTCACAGTGACCGCTTTATCAAGTGTGGCTGAGCCTAATTGATACAAACTATCCCAGGTAGAAGCGGCTGCTGTTACAGACGAGGTATCATTGATTGCAGTTCCGGCAAATACTCAAAATGCATCTCCTGAGACATAGGATAATTTTAACCAGGTTCCTATGACCGGGAATACAATCGCTGCAATGAGATTAAAGAAGAATATTACGGAAATAGCCTGTGCGACATCCACGTCATCCGCATCGATTACAGGAGCAGTTGCTGCGATTGCAGAGCCTCCACAGATGGAGGACCCTACACCAATTAAGGTGGAGATGTTCGACGGAATGTTCATCACCCTGTGAAGTACAAATGCGATTACGAGAGAGGTAATGATCGTACTGATTATTATGGGAAGTGATTGTATCCCGGTTTGCAGAATTATTGAAAGATTTAGACCAAAGCCCAGTAATATCACAGCATATTGCAGTATTTTTTTAGAGGTAAAACGAATACCGGATTCATACCGTCTCTTATCCTTGATGATAAATGAAAGCATCATTCCTGTGATTATAGCAATAATCGGACCACCGATCACCGGAAAGGTCTTACCAAGAAGCCAGGATGGAATTGCAAGTAAGATACATAGTACCAACCCCGGACATTTTTCTTAAAATTGTTCATTCGATTTACTCCTTAAACTCCATTAAATGTTCTAATGCAATGAGGATAGCATGAAAACCGGAAAATGAAAAGAGAAAGTTAAGCCGGTCCTTGTGTAAATATTGTTTGTATCAAAGTAAATCAATGTTATAATAATTTCTTAGGAATTAAACTACAGAAAAAATAAAGGATGAAACATATGGACATTATAATTGATTTGAAAAATTACGAAAATACAAGGTCGGTATTCAAAAGGACTGCGGCTCGTGCAATTATCACATACGGTAAGCAATATCTCCTTATCTATAGTAAATATGGAGATTATAAGTTTCCCGGAGGCGGAATGGAGCCCGGTGAGGAGCTGGAAGATACACTGGTTCGTGAGGTGCAGGAGGAGACTGGGTATCTTGTAAAAAGGGACACGATAAAGGAATTTATTAAAGTCCTTGAAAGAAGAAAAGGAGTAAAGGAAGATCTTCTGGAGATGGAGTCCCATTACTTTTTCTGTGAGACAGAATCGGTGGTTGGTGTAAGAAATCTGGATGAATATGAAAAGGAATATGATTATAAGGTGGTCTGGATGACCTTGCCAGAAGCGTTGGCGTGTAATTATCAGATGAAGGATCTCGAGACCTGTCCATGGGTGATACGAGATACGAAGGTTATGGAACAGTTACTCATTAATTCGAGATAAAGTTACCTTGACTATTGTGATTTATCGATTATACTAGTGTAATAGGTCTAATAAACAAAAGCACCAATTACAATCAGTCAGGAGAAAGTATGCAATTTAAAGAATTAAAAGTAATACCGCCTATATTAAAGGCTTTGGAGAAGGAAAGATATGAGGTTCCGACTCCGATACAGGAAAAAGCAATTCCATATATATTAGAAGGCAGAGATCTGCTCGGTTGTGCTCAGACCGGCACCGGTAAGACAGCGGCCTTTGCGATACCGACCTTACAGCTGCTTTGTGAGGACAAACAGTCGCAGGCTTCAGGAAGAGGAATTAAAGCACTTATTGTGACGCCGACCAGAGAACTCGCTCTTCAAATCTACGAGAGCTTTTGTACTTATGGTAAATATACAAGATTAAAATACTGTGTTATCTTCGGCGGTGTTTCTCAGAAACCGCAAGAGCAGAAACTGCAGGAGGGTGTGGATATCCTTGTAGCGACACCGGGCAGACTCAATGATTTGATCGGGCAAGGCCATGTTGATCTTAAGCATGTGAAAATATTAATATTGGATGAAGCAGATCGAATGCTCGATATGGGATTTATTAATGATGTTAAGAAAATTATTGCAAGAACACCGGTCAGCAGACAGACTCTGTTGTTCTCTGCAACGATGCCGGCGGATATTGCTGCCTTATCGAATACGATCTTAAAGCAACCGGCGAAGGTGGAGATTACACCGGTATCATCAACCGTAGACACCATAGAACAATATCTGTACTATGTTGACAAGGGTAATAAGAAGGATTTGCTTTTGCATATTCTTAAGGATAACCGTATTGAATCCGCATTAGTATTCACACGTACGAAGCATGGTGCGGATCGTACCGTGAAACAGTTATCAAAGGAAAAGATTACGGCACAGGCTATCCATGGGGACAAATCCCAGGGTGCACGGCAAAGTGCATTAAGTAATTTTAAAGGCAGAAAGCTAAGAATACTGATTGCCACTGATATTGCTGCGCGAGGGATTGATATTGATGAGCTGTCCCATGTAATTAACTATGATTTACCGAATGTACCCGAGACCTATGTACATCGCATCGGTCGTACGGGTAGAGCAGGACTTGGTGGAGTAGCAATTTCCTTCTGCGATTTTGATGAGAAACCACTACTCGCTGACATAGAACGGTTGATCGGTAAGAAGCTTAACGAGGTGGAAGATCATCCGTATCCACTTATGAATGAGTTTCCTGCGATTAAGAATACCCAACCAAGAAAAGCGCCGGTCAGAGAAACAGCACCTGCTAAAGTAGCACCAAAAGTGATAGGGAAACACACGGAGGAGAAACCGGCAGCTGCCAAAAAAGCACCTTTTAAGCAGGCAACCTCCAAAACAACAGCAACACCTAAGAAAAAGTATCGGATGACAGCAGACGGAACACTGAAAGAAAAAAGAAGTTATCATGGTTTTTCGAAGAGAAACAGCAGGAATTCAAAATAATTCCATGGTCAAAAATACAATCAACAACTATAAATAGAATATTTTACATTTTAAGCGTGAAAGTATACACTTTCACGCTTTTCTTATATAAAACTGACCAAGTCAGCATTCTATGTGTGTTTCTTATTCTGTATAAAAAAGCGTATCGTAAGGGAGAATATAAATATTGAAATGGCCATATCTTGCAAGAAAATGTCATGGAAATCTGATGCAAATGAGTAAAAAATAGCTAATTTAACGAAAAATTGAAAAAACTATACTTCAAATATGAGGAAAACCCAGTGAAATAGGCAACTTAAACGTTATCGAAAAGTGCAAAAAACGATAATTTAATGATAATACTAAAATAATTTAGTTACAATACTTTCGTTGGGGATTATTAGAAATATATATATATTACACAAAAAAATATTAAAATAAGCAATAATTTATAATAAGATAGCAACAAAAATGGTGCGCGTATTAAGATTTTTATATATAATTTTTATGTAAATGTGTATAATTTACAAAATTAGAGGAGGGATATCATGAAACGTTTAATTGCTTTAATTCTCGCATGCATGCTCGTTATGACATTAGTAACAGCTTGCGGTACCAAGAAAGAAGAACCCGCGGGTGATTCTTCCAACACAACAGCTACTGAAGCTCCCAAGGCTACAGAAGCACCTGCTGCAGAAGCACCTGCAGACGAAGTAACAAATGATCCTAATGTAAAAGTGATCAATGTAATGAGCTTTACTGATGAGGTTCCTAAGATGATTGAGAAATACAAAGAACTTCATCCCGATTTTGATTATGAAATCAAAACCACAATTATTGCTACTACAGATGGTCTTTATCAGCCCGCACTTGACCAGGCATTAGCTGGCGGCGGCGCAGATGCTCCTGACATCTACTGTGCAGAGAGTGCTTTCATCTTAAAGTATTCTCAGGGTGATGCAAGCCAATTTGCAGCTTCCTATAAGGATCTTGGTATTGATGTTGATACTCTTACAAAAGAGGCTGACATTGCTCAGTATACAATCGATATCGGAACCAACCCTGACGGACAGCTTGTAGGTCTTGGATATCAGGCTACCGGTGGTGCTTTCATTTATCGTCGTTCTCTTGCTAAGGATACTTGGGGAACTGATGATCCGGCTACCATTAAAGATAAGATTGGTCCCGGCTGGGATAAATTCTTTGCAGCAGCTGCTGAGTTAAAGGCTAAGGGTTATGGTATCGTATCTGGTGATGGCGATATCTGGCATGCAGTTGAGAACAGCTCCGAGCAGCCTTGGATCGTAGATGGAAAGCTTAACATCGATCCCAAGCGTGAGGAATTCTTAGATCTTTCCAAGAAATTAAAAGACAATGGTTATCACAATGATACTCAGGACTGGACTGATGCTTGGTATGCAGACATGAAGGATGCCGGCGCTCAGAAGGTATTTGGTTTCTTTGGTCCTGCTTGGTTAATTAACTATGTTATGGCTGGTAACTCCGGCGGCACAAAAGCTGGCGAAGGAACCTATGGTGATTGGGCTGTATGTGAGCCTCCGGTTGGTTTCTTCTGGGGTGGTACATGGGTTCTTGCTAACAAAGACAGCAAAGTTAAAGCAGCTGTTGGCGATATCATCGAATGGATTACACTTGATAGCTCCGAGACAGGTCTTCAGTATTTCTGGGCTAACGGTACTCTTAACGGCGAAGGCGGCACAAAGGATACAGTTGCTTCCGGTACCGTTATGAGCAAGTCTGATGGTAAGCTTGAGTTCTTAGGCGGACAGAATATGTTCGATGTATTCGTTCCTGCTGGTCAGTTTGCTACCGGTACTAACAAGACTCAGTACGATGAGACAATCAATACCTACTTCCGTAATCAGGTACGTGAATACACCGCTGGTAATAAATCACGTGAGGACGCAATTGCTGCCTTTAAGCAGGATGTTGCTGATAATCTTGATGTTGTTGTAGAATAATTTAACCTGAATTCAGGGGCGGGAGGATATCTTTTCGACCGCCCCTAATATTCGCGTTTGGGCATAAATGCATTCTCAAGCTTGCTTGTAGTAATGCGAACACATACGCGAACCGAAGAAGCGTGTTCATAGCTTCTTCTGGTTATGTAAAGATACAGACAATTATACCGGAGGTGAACGCTTATGCGACGTAAGAGTGTTAGCTACGCTAAATACGGGTATATATTTTCAATACCTTTTGTGCTAGCGTTCCTTATATTTAACTTATATCCCACGATATATACAGCCGTTATCGGTTTTACTGATTTTAAAGGTTTGGGAAAAACTACTTTCAAATTTCTTGAGAATCCGTTCCAGAATTTTGAGACGATTCT
>JAEZUM010000043.1 GCA_023421075.1 Bacillota bacterium | reverse complement strand
TTCGAAGTCCATGTGGAACTTCGAGTTTTTTAGAATTTTCAGGGTTGTTTCACTGTTCAATTATCAAGGTTCGTTGTGCTTTGCGTTTATTTTCTTTAACGCGTCAGCAAAATAAATGATACCACATACATATATCTTTGTCAACAACTTTTTACCCTAAATTTTTTATTTTTTTAAAACAATTTATTAAACTTAAACAATGCCCGCAAAGCCTTATAAAATAAGGCTTTTTCAAATAATTACATCTCTATTTGGAGCATTTTTCAAATAAACTTGAGTAAAAGGACAAACAAAAACGCATTTTCCGCATAATGTTTTTTCAAGGTTTAATCGTTCTTTCGTTATTTTTCTTGCCGTTCTTCTGCATTTGACCGGATCAAAGATAATATCTCTAAATGAGGCTATATTCCAGTTTGTTCCGGTAATCGCCTCTCCGGGACAAGCTTCTTTACAACACATACAATCTTTGCAATTTGATTCATTGATCGGTTGATCCGCCTGTAAGCACGCATTGGTTAATATCACCGAGAGGCGTACGGCACTTCCATACTCTTTCGTTACAAGCATCGCGTTTTTCCCGATCCAGCCTATGCCAGCCCGGGTTGCTACTGTTTTATGAGGTAGTATGGAGCTGTACTCAGTCTCCGTCTTTGAGACCTCGGATACCGTTTGAGCAAAGGCATCATACCCAAGGCTCTTTATGTATTGTGCACCTGATGTTACGATATTATCCAACTTCTCATTAAGCTTAATATAGGCATCATGGTATTCAATGGTTGGACCCTTTTCGATTCCCCTGATTACTTCAGGATCAATCGCTACTGCTACCGCTATCCCATAATTCATACTTTTTCTTACCTCTGCCGGTAACATTGTAATATCTCCGATCCCAACGATATCGGCTCCGAGTCGACGAAGTTCCTCCTTCAGATCCAATGTGATATTCTCCATACTAATCCCTCCTGCTGCCTTAAACTGCTAATTTGAGCGGCAGCACAATACTTTACTTAATACAGAAGATTATACCATACCGTTTTCTTATAAGCATTAATAAATATGAGATATTCTTTGTGTTATATTATAGTAAGGACTGATTATCTTATGCATACGAAAAAGTGCTGTACAACAGCTCTTCACATCACCTGTTGCACAGCACCATATAGTGTATTCTCATTCGGCCCTATTATTTCAGAGTATCTTATTCAATCGGGACCTGCAGTTCTGTAATTTATTCCTGTGGATTATCAGTAATCCACTCTCCCTTATGGTAAATTTCTCTAAGAGGTCCGCATATGGTATAGCCGTTTTGACTAATCCAATCATAAAGTGCCTCGTAAGTGCCTGAAATCGTTGAGAAGGGACCTTGATGTACGATACAGACCATTTTCTCTTCTGCAGGCAGTTCATAGACCTTTACTGTATCGGATTCTGGAAAACTCTTTGTAATCGGTTCTACAACTTCTACCTCCAGAGTTGAAGTTGAATCCAGATCGTTCCACCCTCTATGATACAACATCATACAAGGTATGGTGCGTTTTCCGCCCATCTTATCGATATGCTCGTTCACCTTTGACCACATATCCGTTAATTCCTCATCAAATCGACTGCTGTGAAAGCTTCTTCGTATTGATGCCATCCGGATTGGTTCTACACGTTTAATCGTTATTTCATTCATTTGGGGTATGCCTCCATTCTTAATCAAAAATATATTGGTTCGGAGACGTTCCAGCCTATTGAGTTCTTTATGAAGCTCCTCCTCGAGAATTAGAGATTTATTCTCCAATATACCGATCAAGGAAGATAAAGGAATATCTTGCTTCAGTACTGCTGCGATTTCCTCGAGAGAGAAATTGGCATCCTTTAATGCCATGATCTTATTAACCGTCACCAGTTGACCTGCTTCGTAGTATCGGTATCCTGTAAAACGGTCCACTTTAGCAGGTTCAAGAATCTTCATCTTATCATAATGATATAAGGTATCGATAGACAATCCGCATAACTTCGAGAACTCACCAATACGAAACATAATAATCCTCCTTATCAATGGCTTACAGGTGTGCACCCCTGTCGTCTGAAATCATTGTAAGCCCTTGGGTAACCCAAGAGTCAACCGGTTTTTTAACTTATAATTTAAAATTACCTCGTAGCATTTAATGAATCAAATATGCAAAAAAAGCGTACCAATTTGGTACGCTTTTCTGAACGGAGAAAGAGGGATTTGAACCCTCGCGCCGGTTGCCCGACCTACACCCTTAGCAGGGGCGCCTCTTCGGCCTCTTGAGTATTTCTCCAGATCCGAACTTTAAAAGTTCTATTATGCAAGAGCACTGACCTTTCTGTCTCTTGTTTTATTTTGCTATCTGCCATTTCTCACAGAAGCAAAATCTAGTATAACAAATGACTCCCTCTTTGTCAACAATTTTGCATCACTATTTCATACAAATTGTTTCCTTTTGCATCAATTACAACTATAACAGGAAATTCTACTACCTGTAATTCCCGAATTGCTTCCGTCCCAAGATCATCATAAGCAATTACCTTACTTTCTTTGATTTTCTTGGATAAAAGAGCACCTGCTCCTCCGACTGCAGCAAAATAAACCGCTTTATTTTTTATCATTGACTCAATAACTTCTTTATTTCGTTTTCCCTTACCGATCATGCCTTTTAAACCCCGATCAAGCAGCATGGGAGTATATTTATCCATCCGGCTACTGGTCGTTGGTCCGGCAGAGCCGATTACTTGTCCTTCTCGTTCCGGTGTGGGTCCCAGATAATAGATGATATTATCCTGTAAGTCAATCGGTATCCCATCCCCCTGAAGGATCGTGTCATACATTCTCTGATGGGCAGCATCTCTGGCAGTATAAATGGTACCGGTAATATAAACATAGTCCCCGGCCTGAAGCTCTTCTACCTTCTGTGTTGTTAACGGTGTTGTAATATACTTATCCATTCCGATCCCCTTTTATATATTATTTCAAGGTATCTGTTATGGAATAGGGAAGACTCTTCATAGTATATCCATAACAATCAAGTTTAATCTCAAATAACTCATATTAAACCAACGAAAAATTTCGTTTCGGCAGTTTTATTTCTTACAACTCACGAGAAACATGGCGATTCACATGACAACAGATATTAATGGCCACCGGCAGACCTGCTATATGGGTGGGATAGGTCTCAATGTTGACTCCAAGTGCAGTCATCCTTCCTCCCAAACCACCTGGTCCGATACCAAGACTGTTAATCTCTGTTAATAGCTCTTCTTCCAACTTTCGAATATGCTCCAAAGGAGAAGGTTGATTCATACTTCTTGCCAAAGCCTTCTTGGAAAGAAGCGTGCATTTTTCAAAGCTGCCCCCTATTCCTACGCCGACTACAATCGGTGGACAGGCATTTGGACCGGCTAATCGAACCGTTTCTAAAACGGCCTGCTTTACCCCCTCGACTCCGTCGGATGGCTTTAGCATATATACCCGGCTCATATTTTCACTTCCAAAACCCTTAGGCGCTACCGTTATTTCGATTCGATCACCGGGTATCATCTCATAATGAATAATTCCCGGCGTATTATCCCCTGTATTCCTACGAATCAAAGGATCTCCCACTACTGATTTTCGTAGATAACCTTCCGCATAACCCTGGCGAATCCCCTCATTGATTGCTTCCTCAAGAAAAACACCCTCCAGCTGAACCTGCTGACCAAGCTTAAGGAAGACAATCGCCATTCCGGTATCCTGGCAGATCGGGATATCTTCTGCCGCAGCAATATCCAGATTCTCACTAAGCTGACTAAGAATCTGCTTTCCGAGTATACTCGTTTCCATTTCCTCTGCGCTGCGTACTCTGGATTCTACATCAGAAGCCAACTTATAGTTGGCTTCGATGCACATCTCTTTTATATTTTTTGTAATTATGTCGGTATTAATTATCCTCATTCTCGGTCTCGCTCTCTTCTACCAATCCCTCGAAGGAGTCCTCCAAGAGTTCATCATAGGCATCCTCTACCGAAAATTCGCTGGTATCCACTACCTGATTCTCTTCGTTGAGTTCATTCTCGAGATTTTTAATCAGTTCTTCCTCTGATGCTGTGCTTTCTCTTACCTTTGTAAGATTAGCTACTTTTATCTTATTATCAACATCAATATCCATCAGCTTAACACCGGAGGTAATTCTGCCAAGTACGGAGATATCGTTAACCATAATTCGTATAATAATGCCCTCGTTAGTTATCAGCATTACTTCATTTTCTTCGTTTACTGCTTTTACTCCGATTACATCACCGGTCTTTTCGGTAATCTTATAACACTTTACACCCTTACCGCCACGGCGCTGAACAGAGAATTCATCCATTAGGGTTCTCTTTCCTAAGCCGTTCTCGGATACGAAGAGTAAATACTCCCCTTGCGTATGAAGCTGCATTCCCACGATCTCATCTTCTTCATTCAAGGTCATGCCGATTACACCCATGGAGGTTCTACCGGTCGGTCTGACATCTCTCTCGTTAAAACGGATGCACATACCGTCTTTGGTTACCAGAATAATATCCTTCAGATGATTAGTTGATTTAACTTCAATGAGTTCATCATCTTCTCTTAAATTAATAGCCTGAAGGCCGGACTTTCTAATGTGCTCATAATCACTCATCGGGGTCTTCTTTACGATACCCTTCTTTGTTGCCATGAACAAGAAGCGTTCCTTCTTATACTCTTTTAACGGAATAATTGCTGTGATACGTTCCTCCGGTAACAACTGCAGAAGATTAACGATCGCGGTACCTCTGGCCGTTCTGCCTGCCTCCGGTATCTCATATGCTTTCAGACGGTAGACTCGTCCCTTATTCGTAAAGAACATAATATAGTGGTGGTTTGTCGTCATAAGAAGATCTTCGATGAAATCCTCCTCAATGGTCTGCATTCCCTTGATACCCTTACCGCCACGATGCTGACTCTTAAAATTATCAACCGTCATACGTTTGATATAGCCGAGTCTTGTCATTGCTATTACCGTATTTTCATTGGGAATTAGATCCTCCATGGAGATGTCAAATTCATCAAAGCCGATTTTTGTTCTTCTGTCATCACCAAATTTATCGCGGATGAGCGTAATCTCTTCTCTGATTACTCCAAGTAATTTCTTCTCATCTGCAAGAATTGCCTTATATTCCGCAATCTTAATCATAAGTTCTGCGAATTCCGCCTCGAGTCTTTCTCTCTCCAAACCGGTTAATGCACGAAGTCTCATATCAATGATGGCCTGAGCCTGTACATCGGTAAGAGCAAATCGCTCGATTAATTTTTCCTTCGCTGCATTTCCATTGGCGGAAGCACGTATAATACGAATAACCTCATCAATATTATCAAGGGCTATCAATAATCCCTGTAAGATATGTGCCCTTTCTTCTGCTTTATTCAAATCATATATGGTACGTCTTGTAACTACTTCCTTTTGATGCTTCAAGTAGTAATCAAGCATCTGATACAGGTTGAGGATTCTTGGCTCGTTATTCACCAATGCAAGCATAATAACACCAAAGGTCTCCTGCAATTGGGTATGCTTATATAATTGATTCAACATAACATTTGCATTTACATCTCTACGAAGCTCTATCACGATTCTCATACCGGTACGGTCTGATTCATCTCTTAATTCGGTGATACCATCGATTTTCTTATCCTTAACAAGTTCTGCAATCTTCTCGATTAGTCGTGCCTTATTCACCATATAAGGAAGCTCCGTAACAACGATACGGTTCTTGCCATTTAGCATCGGTTCAATATCGGTAACCGCACGAACGCGAATCTTACCTCTACCGGTTCTGTATGCCTCTTCGATACCGGTAACGCCGAGTATCTCTGCACCTGTAGGGAAATCAGGTCCCTTTATAATCTTAAGTAATTCATCAATTTCGGTTTCTCTATCTTCCTCAATATGATTATCAATTATTTTAATGACACCATTAATAACCTCACGAAGATTGTGAGGTGGAATATTGGTAGCCATACCAACGGCGATTCCGGAGGTTCCGTTAACCAACAGATTCGGATATCTGGAGGGTAATACCAGGGGTTCCTTCTCTGTCTCATCAAAGTTCGGGGAGAAATCTACCGTGTCTTTATTGATATCGGACAACATCTCCATGGAGATTTTACTTAAACGAGCTTCGGTATAACGCATCGCAGCAGCTCCGTCGCCGTCGACGGAACCGAAGTTACCATGTCCGTCTACCAATGGATATCTGGTAGAGAAGTCCTGTGCCAATTTTACCAATGCCTCGTAAATTGAACTATCTCCGTGAGGATGATACTTACCCATGGTATCACCAACAATACGCGCACATTTACGATGCGGTTTGTCAGGTCCATTATTCAATTCTATCATTGCATACAAAATTCTTCTTTGTACCGGCTTAAGACCGTCCCTTACATCGGGCAGGGCACGTGCCGCGATAACTGACATGGCATACTCGATATATGAGTTCTCCATTGTCTTTTTTAGATCGACGTCATGCACCTTGTCGAAGATATTCTCATCCATTGTTATTCCTCCGTTAATCATGACAAGTGAAACATCCTACGGTTTCATCTTGTATGCTTTTCATTTAACCAATAATATTAAAAAGAATTTTATATATCAAGATTCTTTACATATTTCGCATTTGCCTCAATGAACTCTCTTCTTGGTTCAACCTTATCACCCATCAATGTGGTAAAGGTAAGATCGATTTCTGAAGATTCTTCCTCATCCATACTGACACGAAGGAGGATTCTTTTCTCCGGATCCATGGTTGTATCCCATAGCTGCTCCGCATCCATCTCACCAAGACCCTTATAACGTTGAATCTTGTTATTGGAATCTCTGCCGATCTCTGTCAATATTTGATTCAATTCGTCATCACTGTAAGCGTAACGGACATATTTATTCTTCTCTACCTTGTAGAGCGGCGGCTGTGCCAGATATACATAGCCCTGCTTAATCAGCTCCGGCATAAAACGATAGAAGAAGGTCAATAATAAGGTACTGATATGGGCACCGTCAACGTCCGCATCGGTCATAATAATTATTTTATGATAACGCAGTCTGCTGATATCGAAGTCATCTGAGATACCGGTACCGAATGCAGTAATCATTGCTTTAATCTCGTTATTTACCAATATCTTATCTAATCTTGATTTCTCAACGTTTAGAATCTTTCCCCTTAAGGGCAGGATTGCTTGCGTTGCTCTGGTACGAGCCGTCTTTGCCGATCCACCCGCGGAATCACCCTCAACAATGTAGATTTCACATTTGGACGGATCTTTCTCTGAACAATCTGCCAGCTTACCGGGTAAACTCATTCCTTCAAGTGCAGTCTTTCTTCTGGTAAGATCTCTCGCTTTTCTTGCTGCATCTCTTGCCCTTTGTGCAAGAACCGCTTTCTCACAAATCATCTTCGAAACCTGAGGATTCTGTTCCAGGAAGTAGGTCAGCTGCTCGCTTACGATACTATCTACTGCTCCTCTTGCCTCAGAGTTACCTAATTTCTGTTTTGTCTGACCTTCAAACTGTGGTTCAGATATCTTGATACTGATAATTGCTGTTAAGCCTTCACGAATATCCTCTCCGGATAGATTCTGATCACTGTCCTTAAGAAATTTCATCGATCTGGCGTAATCATTGAAGGTCTTAGTGATTGCATTTTTAAAACCGGCCAGATGTGTTCCACCCTCCGGAGTCGTTATATTATTAACAAAACTATAGCAACCCTCTGTATAGGTGCTATTATGCTGAAGAGCCACTTCTACATAGACATCGTCCTTTGTGCCTTCACAATAGATAATCTCTGGGTATAGCGGATCCTTGTGTCGATTTAAATACTCTACATATTCCTTAATTCCGCCGGCATAATGAAATTCTCTAATCTTGCTTTCTTCTTCTCTGTTATCTCGAAGAATGATTTTGATATTTTTTGTTAAGAACGCCATTTCACGAAGTCTTTGCTTTAATACCTCATAATCATATACGGTCTCTTCGAAAATCTCCTTGTCCGGAAGGAAGGTAACTGTAGTTCCTCTGCAATCTGAATCCCCGATCTCCTCTAATCTTCCGCATGCTTTACCACGTTCATATCTCTGAAAATACTTCTTACCGTCTACACAAATCTCAACCGTTAACCATTCGGAAAGGGCATTTACAACGGATGCTCCAACTCCATGAAGACCACCGGATACCTTGTATCCTCCACCACCGAATTTTCCACCTGCATGCAGAATGGTAAATACAACTTCAACCGAAGAAATTCCTTTTTTCTGATTGATGCCTACGGGTATACCTCTTCCGTTATCAACTACAGTAATGGAATTGTCCTGATTAATTGTTACATCAATCGTATCACAGTATCCGGCAAGTGCCTCATCCACTGCATTATCTACTATTTCATAAACTAAGTGATGTAAGCCTTTCGAGGATGTGGATCCGATATACATACCGGGTCTTTTTCGGACCGCCTCTAAACCTTCCAATATTTGAATTTGATCTGCACCGTAATCATTACTCATGATTTCTCCTCCAGTTTTTATGGAGGACTTCACCTCCGTACTAATAATATATACTTACGCTATATATCAATTTGATTACATAACCGTCTATATAAAATTTCTTACCTGTTTAAATAATTTATCATAACATTTAATTTTCGCTGGTTACTGTACCTTCTACCACATGAAATATTTTATTATACTCAAACCTAAGATTAATAAACTCCTCTAATCCGGTACAGGTAATCATCGTTTGAATATCTCCGATACTATTAAGCAGATGAGTCTGTCTTGTTCGATCGAGTTCGGATAATACATCATCTAATAACAAAATAGGATTTTCTTTGATTACGGACTTCACCAAATCAATTTCTGCAAGCTTACAGGAAAGGGCTGCTGTTCTTTGCTGACCTTGAGAACCATACTTACGTATATCGATCGTTCCTAACAAAAAACACAAATCGTCTCTGTGCGGTCCCACATTGGTCATCTTTAGATATAAATCCCGATCCAAGAATTTTTTAAGTTTATCTTCAAACTCTACAGCGCTGACATTAGGTTCATACTGTAGGATTAGTTCCTCTTTCCCACCGGTCAAATTCTTATGTATTTCTCCAACCAAGGCATTCAGACGAAGCACAAAATCATATCTTGTTTCAATGATTTTACGTCCGTATTCCACCAGCTTTGAATCCCATATATAAAGTGTATCCAATAAATTCCTGTTTGTACTGATTTGCTTTAATAAATTATTCCGTTGAACAAGAATCTTATTATAATTCGAAAGTTGATTCAGGTATATTTTATCCAGCTGGCATAACTCTAGATCAAGAAAGCGCCTTCTCTCCGAGGGACCGTTTTTTATAATATACAAATCCTCCGGCGAAAAAAACACAAGGTTAAGCATTCCGAATAATTCACCTTGTTTTTTAATGGGGATACCGTCAATGGCAACTCCCTTTGCTTTATTCTTCTTTAAATGTAAATCGATCCGATGAGGAATCTGATTTTTTTCAAGAATAATCCGAACATGCGCTTCTTCTTCCTGAAACATAACGATCTCTTTATCTTTACTTCCACGATGAGATTTCGTTGTTCCGCACAGATAGATTGCCTCAAGGATATTGGTTTTCCCTTGTGCATTTTCTCCGTATAAGATATTGGTACCATTATGAAATTGCATACTCAGATTACTGTAATTTCGGTAATCTTTTAGTTCTAACGACTTGACAATCATATATGCACCAACAATTCCTTTACAACATTTAATTTACTGCAAGAAAGCACATGAAGGTTTTCCTTCTGTGCTACTTAATTATCTGTATCTGTTCGCCATTATAATCTACGAGATCTCCGTCGTGAAGCTTTTTACCCCTTTGCACTTCAACAATACCATTTACTTTAACCTTACCGTCAAGAATCTCTTCCTTCGCTTCAACACCGGAATCTACCAATCCGGCTGCTTTCAACGCCTGGCCTAGCTTAATAAACTCTTCTCTCAATTTAATCTGATGCATCAAATACATCCTTTCTAAACGAAACTATAAATTTATATAGCTTCTACCCTATGATTTCATATGTGCCAAGTGTATATTTTACAACTTGATAACACTGGCACATACTTGGATATTACTAAGCAACAACATTGATATTAACAGGCAAAATTAAATAAATATAGGACTGATCCTTATCACGAATAAAACAAGGCGCTTTTGCATTGATCAAATAAATATCAACCGTTTCATCATCAATGACACGCAAAGCATCAAGTAAAAACTTCGGATTAAATCCAATCACAATATCTTTACCCTCAAGAGTAATATCAATTTCTTCGTTCATGGATCCGATGGCTGTATTAATCTTTAATTCAAAGTTATTATTCTTGATATCAATAATAATCGGCTTCTTATCTGTCTCACGAATCAATAAGGATGCTCTTTCAATACAGTTCTGCAGCTCTTTTTTATTAATCGTTACTTTAGTCTCATAATCACTGGAAAGCATTTGATCAATTCGATAATACTCTCCTTCAATTAATCTGGTTAGTACTACCGTATTATCAAATTCAAATAATGCATGTTTTTCAGTAAAGAAAATATTCACCATAGAAGAAACTTCTCCGGATAGAATCTTACTGATTTCATTGAGTGTCTTACCTGGCACAATTACTTTTCTGCTCTCGTAAGAATCCTTCATAAATATCTTACGAATGGAGATTCTATGGCCGTCCAGAGAGATGACCCTAAGCTCATTATTCTTAATCTCAAATAGCTCACCGGTCATAATCTTATTACTCTCATTGTCGGAGATTGAGAATACAGTCTGACGGATGATCTCTTTTAAAGTAAATTGTGATAAAGCAATCGCATTCTCTTTTTCAATATTCGGTAACCCGGGGAATTCTTCACCGGATCTTCCTGAGATTGAAAATTTCGCCTTCTCACAGATGATTTCTGTTAAGTAATTACCATCCGTTGTGATACTAACTTCATTCTCCGGAAGTCTACGAACAATTTCAGAAAAAATCTTAGCATTTAACGCTACGGTTCCGTTCTCTAAAACATTCCCTTTCACAATTGTTTCTATACCAAGTTCCATATCATTCGCTGTCAGTTTTATTCCATCATCTGTCGCCTCTATAATCAGACATTCTAAAATCGGCATCGTCGATTTAACAGGTACCGCCTTAAGTACAATATTAACACCATTTAAAAGATCCGCTTTTTGACACTGGATTTTCATATGTGTATAATCTCCCTTCACATGCATTTATAGAAATATATTAAAGATTCTTAGTAATCTTAATCATAAGGGTTGTGAATTTGTTGATATCAAGGATTCAAGCTTAAGAATCAAGCCTTTCAGCATTTGATAAAGCAGTAAGATTCTATGCTTATTTTGTGTGGAAATCATTTTGGAATCAGGTATACAAAAACTGTAAAATGATTCAATCACAGAGTATCAACCTGTTATCAACTTTTTATCAACCAAATATCAACACTAGATGCCGGAGAAGTTCCAAATTACTCTCCCATGAAACTATTGAATAAGGAATCGTTTTCTTTCTATATATAATAGGAAATATTCTATCATGAATATAAAGCATGTTCATAGTCTTGGCTGCAATCATATATATTAAGCATGCTTATGTATTCTCATACGCTTTTATATCTTAAAGCAAATCATCTTTATTCCGGGTTAATCTTCTTTATTAATACATCAACCGTATTATGTAAAGAGGAGTCACTCTGAATATCTCCGGCTACCTTATCATAACCATGAAGTACTGTAGAGTGGTCACGGTTTCCTAAGCTTTTACCGATTTCGGTTACCGATAAATCAGTAAGTCGTCTGCAAAGATACATAACAATCTGCCTGGGATAAGATATATTTCTACTCTTGTCCTTCGAATATATTTCAGAAGGGGAGAGATTATAATGCTCAGAAACTACTTCTACGATAAAGTCTACCGTAATAACCTTCTTTTCATTCGGAGAAATGATATCCTGAAGGGCTTCCTCTGCCAGAAGAAGATTCAAATCCCTTTTCTTTAATCTCGAAAAGGCAACAATTTTGGTCAATGCACCTTCTAACTCACGAATATTTGATTTAATATTCGTTGCTATATATCGAAGAACCTCCTCGTCAATCTTAAGACCATCCAGTTCTTCTTTTTTACGCAAAATAGCCATCCTAGTCTCATAATCAGGAGATTGGATATCGGCGAGAAGTCCATGTTCGAAACGAGAGCGAAGCCTGTCCTCTAAGGTAAGCATTTCTTTCGGAGGGCGATCGCTGGAGATAATAATTTGTTTTTTAGATTCATGCAAGGTATTAAAGGTATGGAAAAACTCCTCCTGAGTTCTTTCCTTACCTATTATAAACTGAATATCGTCAATCAATAAAATATCAATGGAGCGGTACTTGTCCCTGAACTGATGTGTTGTATTTTTTTGAATTGCATCAATCAGCTCATTGGTGAATTTTTCACTGGTAACATAAAGCACCTTAGTATCAGGGTTTTGTTCCAATACAAAATGAGCGATGGAATGCATAAGATGGGTTTTACCAAGACCTACGCCACCATAAATAAAAAGCGGGTTATATATTTCACCCGGATTTTCTGCTACCGCCAAAGCAGCTGCTCTTGCAAATTCATTATTACCACCTACGACAAAGGTATCAAAGGTATATCTGGCATTCAAGAAAGTAGGACCGTTGCTTTTCTTCTTAACAGCAACCGGTTCCGGAGCCTTTTCTATCGTATCAATCTGACTTTGTAGAACAAAGCGGATCTCATAAGGCTCATTCATGATCTCCTCAATGGCTACTTTTAATAAAAGCTCATATTTATTACGGATTACATTAATGCTTGGAGGACCAATGCGTTCATCATTAATCAAAATGGTAATAACATGATCTACTACATCATATACCTTAAGCGGTTTTAACCAGGTATTATAAGATACATCTGTTACCCCATATTCCGATCTCAAATATTTTAAAATGTCATCCCATTTAGATTGAATTAAATTCTTCATTGTTGCCTCCATCAATACTCACATAGATATATATTATAACAAATTTATTAAATTTTCAATGGTTAATATGCCTTTCTTTATGATTCCTCCCTTTGTGGAAAGGGTGGAAGGAAAAATTAACATTATAAACAGGCTGAAAATGTGTATAAAATCAATGATTCTTTCAAAAAACAAGGAGTATGAATAACAGTTTATCCACACAAGAATAATATTTATCAACAAGTTTATATATAAATAAGGAAGAAATGCAGTTATCCACAGCGACAAATAGAACCAAAAGCAAAATATTTACTTGACGTAGCTTGGCATTGCGAATATAATAGACGTGATATTCCAAAATAGCATAAGTAGCGGTATGGACAGCCATATCCCTAAGTTATGAGAATTCAATAAGATAAAATTCGCTAAGCATAAAGCACGGTGCAGTTAGAAGGAGGTGCAGAGCAATGAAAATGACATTCCAACCGAAAAAGAGATCCCATTCTAAAGTACATGGTTTCAGAGCAAGAATGGCTACCGCTAGTGGCAGAAAGGTATTATCTGCTAGAAGAGCAAAAGGAAGAAAGCAATTGTCTGCATAGGTCGCAAATTTGTGACCTTTTCTTCTATGAATCTTTTTTATACTTAATGCGGTAAGCTATTACCGCATAGAGTATGAAGAATAACAGCATAATACATGACAACAAAGATCGTAACGTAAAACGTTTGATGTATATGTGTTATCATTTGCAAAGGTAACTTAAAATGAAATATTCGGAAACATTAAAGAAAAACGATGAGTTTAGAGAAATATATCGTACCGGAAAATCATATGCGAATAAATATTTGATCATGTATGTCAGAAAAAATGAAACAGAAATTAATCGAATTGGAATATCGGTTAGTAAAAAAGTTGGCAATAGTGTTATTAGACACAGAATAACCAGATTGATCAGAGAAAGCTATCGGCTATCGGAGGATAGCTTTTTAAGTGGATTGGATATTGTCGTAGTGGCCAGAGTAGGTGCCAGAGAAAAGAATTTCAGTGAGATTGAAAGCGCATTGTTACACCTGATGAAGCTCCATAAAATTGGGAAGAATACGAGTAACAACTAATCGGATATATAAGAAGTAATGTAGGGGTATAGAAGTGATTATTAAGAAAATATTTATATTTATGATAAAGCTTTATCGAAAATATATATCGCCTCTTAAGAGAACGCCTAGTTGTATCTATGCACCTACCTGCTCTTTATATGCAATTGAGGCATTGGAAAAGTATGGAGTCTTCAAGGGAACATATTTAGCTGTAAGACGCGTATTACGTTGTCATCCTTTTCATAAGGGCGGGTATGACCCGGTTCCTTAAGCAATAGGTGTCAATTGGACTGCAGCTCTAAGGAGGAAAAATAATTGGTGGTTACATTGTTAACGGCAAGCGGCGGCATGTTAGGACCGATCGCAACAGTACTTGGCTGGATCATGAATGCAATTTATGAATTTTTTCATCTATTCGGCATTCAAAATATTGCATTATCTATTATCTTTTTTACCTTTATCGTTAGAACCTTAATGCTCCCTTTAACGATCAAACAACAGAAATTTACGAAGCTCTCATCCAGAATGAACCCGGAATTGCAGAAGATTCAAGCAAAATATAAGGGTAAGAAGGATGAAGTTTCTTTAAGAAAACAGCAAGAGGAATCTCAGGCTTTATATCAGAAGTACGGTGCTAATCCGACCTCCGGATGTCTTCCGCTTTTGATTACCTTGCCTATTATGTTTGCATTATACTCGGTTATTAACAATATACCGGCGTATGTAACAAGTGTAAAAGAATTATATGAGCCGGTAGCAACCGGTATTATGGGTACTTCCGGATATACAGATACCTTAAAGGGAATATTGGAGGGTGCTAAAAATATTCGTATCACTGGTAACAACGATTTATCTACCGTTAATTATGTGATCGATGTATTGGCAAAATTCCAGCAGGCTCAATGGGAAGCTCTTAAGACAGCCTTCTCTTCTATGGGAACTGTTATTCAGACATCCTATGATAAAATAGCACATGTCAATAATTTCTTAGGCCTTAATATTGCTGAGAAGCCCGGTTGGGCGTTCCCCGGAATCTTAGTTCCGATCTTAGCGATGGCATTACAGTTTGTACAGGGTAAGCAGCTGGAAGTTAAGAATAAAGCGAATAATGCAGATCCTTCAGCAAATGCAATGAAATCTATGAATGTGGTAATGCCAATCATGTCCGGTGTATTTTGTGTTACTTTACCTACCGGTATTGGTATCTACTGGATTGCGACCAGTGTATATGCAATTGTTCAGCAATTCTTTGTAAACAAATACATGGATAAGATTGATGTAGACGCATTAATTGCAAAGAATGTTGCGAAGGCATCAAAGAAAAAAACCTTTATTAAGGCACCAGAGTCTAGTACATCAATGCAGGATTTGGCAAAGATGCAGACGAAATCGATAGATAGTTCTGTATATGACAAGGCAAAGGTTACTGAAAGTACCGGAACAAGTGAAGGACAGGAGGATTCTGCAGATAGCAGTAGCGATGCAGGTGCTTCTACCGGTCCCAAGAGTATTTCAGACATAGCCAACCTTCTCAAGAACAAGAATATTGAAAAGGGGGATAAATAGCGATGGAGTGGAAAGAAGTAACTGGTAAAACAGTTGATGAAGCTTTAACAAATGCTATGCTCGAGCTTGGTACTACAATTGAGAATCTGGAGTATGAAGTAATCGAGAAAGAATCCAGCGGTTTCTTAGGTATGTTCGGTAAGCCGGCAAGGATTAAAGCCAGAATAAAGATGACGATTGAAAACACGGCTAAGAAATTCTTAACGGACGTTTTTGGCACCATGGAAATCAAAGCTGCCATTGAGGTAACCTATGATCAGGAAAATGCAACCGTAGAGGTTAATATTGATGGAGACGAGATGGGTGTTTTGATAGGTAAAAGAGGACAAACTCTCGATTCCTTGCAATATTTAGTTAGCTTGGTAGTAAATAAAAATAGCGAAAATTATATTAAGGTTAAGTTAGATACTGAGAATTACAGGGCAAGAAGAAAAGAGACTCTCGAAAACCTTGCTAAGAATATCGCTTTCAAGGTAAAGAGATCAAGAAAACCGGTATCTCTTGAACCTATGAATCCTTATGAGAGAAGAATTATTCATTCTGCACTTCAGAATGATAAGTATGTTGAGACTTATTCCGAAGGCGAAGAGCCTTATCGTAAAGTTGTAATCAATGTAAAGAAAACCTATCGTGATACCAGACCGAACAATAGACCCGCCGGTAATAATAATTATCGTAAGGATGATCGCAGAGGTGGCAGTGGTTCCGGCAGTTCCGGTGGTTTTAATAAAGGATATAATAAGCCTTACAATACCAGTAAGAGTGGTTATAATAAGAATTACAGCACAGATTACAAGAAGGATTACGAAAAATATAAGGAAAGCAAAGAAAAAGAGAACCAAGCGGCTAAAACCGTCTAAGCTTTTGTATGTTGATAAGGTGTCTTAAAAGTAGAGCATACTTTAAGGCACCTTTTAATCATGTATAGATATGGTAATTTTACACTAAAAGAGATAGGAGGAGAGATTTTGAAATCAGATACTATAGCAGCAATTGCAACAGGTTTAAGTAATGCAGGAATAAGTATGATTCGAATTAGTGGCAATCAGGCATTTGATGTCATTGATCGTATCTATCAGTCAAGGTCCGGGAGTAAGATTCTTTCTAAGGAAAGCAGTCATACGATTCATTATGGTTTTATCGTAGATGAAGATCAGATGATTGATGAAGTCATGGTAACGATTATGCGCTCTCCTTCTACCTATACAAGAGAAGATATTGTTGAGATAAATTGTCATGGAGGTATCATTGTTACGCGAAGAATCCTGGAGACGGTATTAAAGTACGGTGCACGAATCGCAGAACCAGGGGAATTTACGAAGCGTGCCTTCTTAAACGGAAGAATCGATCTGTCTCAGGCAGAAGCGGTATGTGATATCATTTCTGCAAAGAATGAATTGTCGTTGAATAATTCTCTGAATCAACTAAGAGGAGGAGAGCGGAAGGTAATTACAGAGCTTCGGGATCAGATTCTCCGTGATATTGCATTTATTGAGGCAGCACTGGATGATCCGGAACACATCAGCCTGGAAGGATTTGATGATGTGCTTAAGGAACATCTGGAACATGAGATAAAAATTATTATGCAACTGTTAAGGGATGCGGATAATGGTAAAATTATAAAAGAAGGAATTAATACCGTAATCATTGGGAAACCAAATGCAGGTAAATCCAGCTTGTTAAATACTTTGGTAGGACAAGACCGCGCGATTGTGACGGATATCGCAGGTACTACGCGTGATACCTTAGAAGAAACCATAAATCTTAACGGTATTATGCTTAATGTAATCGATACAGCCGGTATCCGGGATACAATGGATGTTATAGAGAAAATTGGTGTTGAGAAAGCAATAAAGATTGCCTCCGGAGCAGATTTGATCATATATGTTCTGGATTCTTCCACAGATTTGGATGAAAACGATGTAGCAATCATGGAGCTGATCAAAGATAAGAAGGCAATCCTATTATTAAATAAAACCGATTTGGAGCCAAGAATAACAACAGAGCAGATAAAATCGTTATGCTCACAGCCGATTATACCCATATCCGCGAAGGAGAACATTGGTATTCAGGATTTGGAGCAGTCAATTAAGAATATGTTCTTTGAAGGGAAAATTACCTTCAATGAAGATGTATATATTACAAATGAGCGACATAAAGAAGCGTTTAAGGACGCACTTCATAGTCTGCAGCTGGTAGAGCAAAGCGTCGATGCCGGTATGCCGGAGGATTTTTATTCGATTGATTTAATGAGTGCATATGAGATGCTAGGCAAGATTATCGGTGAAAATGTTGAGGAAGACTTAGTAAATATGATTTTTAAAGAGTTCTGTATGGGAAAATAAAAATCCATACAAATTCATAGGGGCGAGATATATAGTTTAGGCTTTTGTTTTGAGCTGCATCATGGGAGCAGCATAGGAGGTTAGTATGTCATACGTATATGAGAGCTATGACGTGGTCGTAGTAGGGGCAGGGCATGCCGGATGTGAAGCAGCGCTCGCTGCAGCAAGGCTGTCAATGAAAACCATACTATTTACAATCAGTATGGATAGCATTGCAATGATGCCATGTAATCCGAATATTGGGGGAACATCAAAGGGACATTTGGTAAGAGAAATAGATGCCCTTGGTGGAGAGATGGGTATCAATATTGATAAAACCTATATCCAGTCAAAAATGCTGAATATATCAAAGGGTCCTGCAGTTCACTCCTTGCGTGCACAGGCAGATAAACAGGAATATTCAAAATCGATGCGAATGATCCTTGAAAATACTTCTAATCTGACACTGAAGCAGGCGGAAGTAGTGAAGATTCTTACGGAAGATGGTAAAGTAAGCGGTGTAATGACTTATTCCGGAGCGATATATCCCTGTAAAGCGGTTGTATTATGTACGGGAACCTATTTAAATGCAAGATGTATCTATGGTGAGACCGTAAATCATACCGGCCCGAATGGTCTTCAGTCTGCTACACATTTGACCGATTCCCTAATCGAATTGGGAATTGAAATGTATCGATTTAAGACCGGAACGCCTGCAAGAATCGATAAAAGGTCTATTGATTTCAGTAAGATGGAGGAGCAATTCGGTGATGAATCCGTAGTTCCTTTTTCCTTTGTTACGAAGAAGGAAAGTCTGCAGAAACAGCAGATATCTTGCTGGTTAACCTATACAAATGAGAAAACACATGAGATAATCCGAGCTAATATCGGAAGATCACCACTCTATTGTGGAGATATAAAGGGAACCGGTCCACGCTATTGCCCTTCGATTGAAGATAAGGTGGTTAAGTTTGCGGACAAGGACAGACATCAGGTATTCATTGAGCCGGAGGGATTGTATACCAATGAAATGTATATCGCCGGTATGTCCAGTTCTCTTCCGGAGGATGTTCAGTATCAGATGTATCGTTCCGTGCCTGGACTCGAGAATGCGAATATTACTCGTAATGCGTATGCGATTGAATATGATTGTATTAATCCGATGCAATTGAAGCCTTCCTTGGAGTTTAAGACGGTAGAAGGTCTGTTTAGCGGCGGACAATTCAACGGCAGTTCGGGTTATGAAGAAGCTGCTGCGCAGGGTTTGATTGCAGGTATTAATGCTGCAATGAAGCTCAAGGGACGAGATCCATTAATCATAGATCGGTCTGAAGCCTATATTGGTGTATTAATTGATGATCTCGTGACAAAGGAAACTCATGAACCTTATCGAATGATGACTTCAAGAGCAGAATATAGACTATTGCTGCGTCAGGATAATGCGGATTTGAGATTAACCAAAAAGGGTTATGAAATTGGGTTAATCGATGAGGCTCGCTATCAGTATCTGGTGGATAAGGAAAATCAGATTGAGAAGGAAATGAAGCGCTTGGAGAATACAGTGATCGGAGCGAGTAAAGAAGTTCAGCAGCTGCTGGAGCAATGCCAAAGCGCTACTCTAAACACTGCGACCACTCTTGCAGAATTGATCCGAAGACCGGAATTATCCTATGAGGTATTAGAACCGATTGATAAGAACCGTGTAGTCCTTCCTGAGGAAGTGATCGAACAGGTAAATATAAACATCAAATATGACGGATATATTAGAAGACAGTTAAGCCAGGTTGAACAATTTAAAAAATTGGAAAACCGGAGAATTCCGGATGATATTGACTATATGGCAGTACCAAGTCTACGTATCGAAGCAAGGCAGAAGCTGATAAAGTTTCAGCCAAGAAATATCGGACAGGCATCCAGAATATCAGGTGTATCACCTGCAGATGTTTCCGTGCTTTTGGTTTATTTAACCCAGTTAAATAATGAAAAGCAAAAGTAATGTATATAGAAATTTTTGCAGATGATACGATATATTCAAATCTGTATCGGAAATTGATGATAAAATATGATGGTTTTATAACCGTATTGGAGGCATAGTATGGATTTTAAGCTCTATCCGGAGATGAAGGAATTTGAGCAGGGACTAAAGGAATTGAGTCTGGAATTAACAGATTATCAAAAACAACAATTTATAGATTATTATGAAATATTGATTGAGAAGAATAAGGTGATGAATCTGACAACAATTACGGAAGTTTCTGAAGTTATCAAAAAACACTTTTTAGATTCCTTAACGTTAATAAAAGTTATCGAGTTAAAGAACCAAAAGCTCCTGGATCTTGGCACCGGAGCTGGTTTTCCCGGTATCCCGTTAAAAATAGTATTTCCTGAGCTTGAGATTGTACTTTTGGATTCTCTAAATAAAAGATTAATTTTTCTTCAGGAAGTAATTGATCGATTACAACTAAAAAAAATTATTACGCTTCATGGAAGAGCAGAGGATTACGGAAGAGATGCCAGCTATAGAGAAAAATTTGATCTTTGTGTGTCTAGAGCAGTAGCGAAGCTTTCCACTTTGTCCGAATTATGTTTGCCATATGTGAATAAAGACGGATTTTTTATTTCTTATAAATCTGGTAAAGTAGAGGAGGAGCTTATTTTTTCTGAGCGGGCTTTCAAATTATTAGGTGCTAAGCTTGAGGCAGCGAATACCTTTCTACTTCCCGGCACAGATATTGAGCGTACTTTGGTAGTGATAAAGAAAGTTGAGAAGACACCAAAGAACTATCCGAGAAGTGCCGGTAAGCCAACAAAAGAACCGTTATAAATCAGGAGGTATCAATGTTAATCCAAGGAAAGATCCTTTCTTATGGGGATGATTTATCTGATGTATATGAGATACGCAGGAAGGTATTTGTCGATGAGATGAACATACTTGAGGAAGAGGAATTTGACGGACAAGATGATATGGCAATGCATGTCATCGTCTATGAAGAAGCAGGCAGCAAGAAGGCGGTAGCAACCGGAAGAATCCGCTTTGATGGTAGTGTTTGTGAGATAGATCATATTGCTGTATTGAAGGAATATCGTAATAAAAAGTACGGTGATTTTACGGTACGTATGCTTTTAAATAAAGCATTTGTAGCAGGAATACATGATATAAAATGTATTGTATTTACAAATACCATCGGATTTTTTGAAAAAATAGGATTTCACAGAAACAATGATATCATTATGAATAATAACCACGAATTCTATGAGATGAGTATTAATATGAAAGACGTAATAACTACATGTCATAAAAAGACATAAAGTACTATTTTTAGCATGATGCTTCAGAAAATGCTTTAAAAAATATAAATTATGTTATATGATATAAATATCGATTATTACTTATATTTACTATCGTAAAACAAATGTCATCATTCAATCAATGAAATAAAAGTTTCTTAGATTATGAATAAAATGACTTCAAAATTATGGCTCTAATATATCATAATGGGATTTATATATGAGATTGTTGCCTGAGCATAGAAAGGGAGCTTATATTATGTGTGAAAGCAATGAAATCAGTAAAGATAAAATTGAGAATAGTAAAGCATCCGGTCTATTATTGAGAGAACTTTTAATCGAATATGAAGAAAAACTATATTCGAATAAAATCCAATTAAAAACTCAGAATAGTCTTCTGAAACAAAATGAGAATAACTTACATGAGAGAGAAAGAACTATGGTACATAATATTGACCTCTTCTCTCCTATCTACAAGGAATCTCAGGAAGATAAAGATTTATCTGTAATTATTGACCAGATTAAACAAAAGATAGATATACTTCATAAAGAGCAGGAACAATTAACAGAAAAAATCGCAGGAATTCGATCCGTCGTTAATATAGTAGATCAGTACGATATTCTTTCCTCTGACAATGAGAAATTAACGGAAAAGAGCATTGAGAATAAACAGCTCGTTAATGATAAGGGGCTAAGTATTCTAGAAGCACAAGAAATTGAACGACAAAGAATTGCTAGAGATCTACATGATTCCACAGTACAAAATCTTACCAGTTTGGTTCATAAAGCTGAGTTATGTATTAAATTAATCGAGATAGATTCTATCCGGGCAAAACTGGAGCTTAATGCAATGTCAAATACACTAAAAACGGTTATCAATGAGATGCGAGGTATCATCTATAATTTGAAGCCAATGTCGTTGGATGATATCGGATTAACTGTAACAGTGGAGAGATATGCCAGTAGATTAATGGATTTGAATAATATTAATATTTATGTACGATCAAATGAAGAAACAAAAGAAATACATCCGGTAATTAAATTAACATTATTTCGTATCATTCAGGAAGCATGTAATAATGTAATAAAGCATGCGAATGCTACGACTATAAATATAGATATTAATTATGAAGAGTACAAAGTAAATGTATCAATTAAGGATAATGGAAGCGGATTCATAATGAATAATTCGCCAACGGAAGGTCATGGACAATCTTCAAGCTTTGGATTATCCATTATGAGAGAAAGAATTTCTTTACTATCAGGAACAGTGGATATAAAATCGGAAAAGGGACATGGGACGACAGTTACAGTAGCAGCACCACTAACTATATACGAGGGGGATAAAGATGAGTAAACCAGTTAATATAATGATCGCAGATGATCATTCCATGGTAAGAGAAGGAATTAAGCAATTACTCGAATTAGATGGCGATATTGTTGTAACTTCAGAAGCAAGTAACGGTAAACAGTGTATAGAATTGCTGGACGAGAATAGAACAGATGTTCTGCTTTTGGATATTAATATGCCTTTAATGAATGGCCTACAAGTTCTTCAATATATACGAGAGAATCGAATAAAGATTAAGGTTTTAATATTAACAATTCATAATGAAGTTGAGTATCTGATGAGAGCAGTTGAGTTGGGTGTAGATGGTTATGTCCTAAAGGATTCTGATTCTTCTGTTTTAAAGAAGGCAATCTTTTGTGTTAATCGAGGGGAATCCTTTATCCAACCGGAATTAACACCAATTCTTAAGGTGAAGCTGGAAGAAAAGAATAGTCAGACAAACGACGATGATGCGTTAACCAAAAGAGAAATCGAAGTATTAAAATTACTCGCAGAAGGATTATTTAATAAAGAAATAGCATATATGCTAGCAATCAGCGAGAAGACAGTTAAGAATCATGTATCAAATATTTTCAAAAAAATTAATGTCTCCGATCGTACGCAAGCTGCTGTTTACGCGATTAGAAATAATTTGGTTGAGTTGTTTTAAAAATCTTTTTATCTTCATCAAAATCTATTTTACAGACAAATTATTAAAGGGAAAGTTTCGTAGGAGACTTTCCCTTTTCTTGCATTTACCCGATAAAAATTTATAGTATAACGTTTGTTAATTGTACTAGGAACTTTTTGTGTATTTAAAACATACCAAACGAGCGAGAACAAAATTTATCACTGAATACTTCTCTGATTAACAATAGAGTAATTGATTGAAATAGAAATTCAGAATTCGGTTATGAATACACAGATATAAAGAATAAAGTTTGTATGCTGAAACTATACAAAAAAATTAATTATTTACGTCCCAGACACAAACACTTATAGTAAATGCCTAGTTTTTTTTGTATCTTAGGCATTCATTTATTCACTACTCGTTACAAGAGATGAAATATAAATTCAACAAAAATATACCTTTTGCAGTGTTCATGTTTCGATCTTCTATAGTAACCTGGTAATGGAGCTTAACTATAATTTTTTATAATCAACACTAATCTAATAATTATTTATCTATGAGTCTTTATTAGTCTTATATCTTTCTACCGATTGTGGTATATAAGCATATATTTATCATATTTAAGGCTTCACGTGAAACATATATAAAGTATTATGTTCTAGAAAATGAAACCTAACCTGTCATAGCATAATTAACTGCCTAATATCATGACTGTCATAAAAGTTTAATAAAGTTGTACAAAGTGAAAGAATTTTTTATAATTGAGAATCTAAATGTTTCATGTGAAACATTTCTGAATTATTATATTCTAGAAAACCAAACCAAACCTGTTATTTCATAATTATCTACCTATTATCAGACTGTCTTAAAGAGTTTTATAATAGTTGTACAAAGATAAAAATTTTCTATAATTGAAAATCTAAATATTTCATGTGAAACATCTCAAAAATAATATGTTCCATGTAACGAACCTAACCTGTAATAATTATATATCTAATATCTAGACTGTAATAAAGAGTTTTATATTAGTTGTACAAAGAGAAAAAATTTTCTATAATTGAGAATCTAAATATTTCATGTGAAACATCTCAAAAGTAATATGTTCCATGTAACGAACCTAACCTGTAATAATTATATATTAATATCTAGACTGTAATAAAGAGTTTAATAATGTTGTGCAAAGTGAAAAATCTCTATAATTGAGATCTAAATGTTTCACGTGAAACATATCTAAAATATTATGTTCTATGAAAACGAAACCTAATCTGTCATAGTATAATCAACTGCCTAATATCTAGACTGACTTAAAGAGTTTTACAATAGTTGTACAAAGTGAATGAATTTTCTATAATTGAGAATCTAAATGGTTCACAGGTAACATCTCTAAAATATTATGTTCTGTGAAAACAAAACCTAATCTGAGCATATTATAATTAGCTACCTAATACCTAGACTGTTTTAATGGGTTTAATAAAGCAGTTACAAGTGAAAGTATCTTTTATATTTGATGAATCTAAATGTTTCACGTGAAACAAAAACATATATTATAACATAAAGTAAGAAACATAAGATTTGAAATAATAGTTGACCGATTCAGTAAATTATAATAATTTATGAAAACATAAGTTTATGGTATCATCCTAAGACATTAATTTTTATAATCTACTGTTCTAACCTTATGCTATGAATGAGGGATATGTTTTACGTGAAACATATTTTTATATATCAATTAGAATCTGTTCTTGAGAATAATTAAGCATACTTTGATGTTACAGAAAGCGAAAATTTCTATATTTTTAGCATTATAATGATTCAATCTTACCCGATCTAGAACAATATGTTTCACGTGAAACAATATTTAACAATGCTAGTTGATCTAAAAATAAGGAATAATATGAAATTTGAATAGGTATCGAGAAAATTATATAGATATAATATTTGAAAGATGATATAATAAAGCGGAGTGAGGAATTGTGAATTTACGCGAAAAGACGAAACATAGCAGGAGATTATGAATCATATCAATGTATATGATATAATATTGTTTATTTAAATTTATATCATAAATCCTGTAATAAAATATGCTTTGGAAGGATGGAGTTTATGGCAAGGATAATTGCGATTGCGAATCAAAAAGGCGGAGTTGGAAAGACAACGACTGCTATTAATCTATCTGCATGTCTGGCAGAAAAGAATAGAAAAGTATTAGCGATAGATATTGATCCGCAGGGGAATACCTCAAGTGGACTCGGTATAGATAAAAGCAAGTTAAAGAATACAATTTATCAGATGATGATCGGTGAATGTTCTCTACAGGATTGCCAATTGCAGACACCAATAAAGAATCTTGATATTCTTCCCTCAAATGTTAATCTTGCCGGTGCTGAAATCGAATTAATCGGTGTGAAGGACAGAGAATACATATTAAAGAAGCATGTAGCTGAAATTCGTGATGATTATGATTTTATTATAATTGACTGTCCGCCTTCCTTAAATACTCTTACTGTAAATGCAATGACTACTGCTGACACAGTATTGGTTCCGATTCAGTGCGAATTTTACGCATTGGAGGGGCTAACACAGCTACTCCATACGATTAACCTGGTTAAACAAAGATTAAACCCTTACCTCGAAATGGAAGGTGTTGTTTTTACGATGTTTGATGCGAGAACTAATCTTTCACTTCAGGTCGTAGAAAATGTTAAAAGCAACTTAAAGCAAAATATCTATAAGACAATTATTCCTCGAAATGTTAGACTAGCTGAAGCACCAAGCCATGGTTTACCGATCAATCTTTATGACCCGAAGTCTGCCGGTGCTGACGGTTATCGCCAATTAGCGATGGAGGTCATTGAAAAGGATGAAGCGGAAGCTTATGCAAAAAATGAAGTGGCAGAAATCAAATACCGAAAGAAATAAACAACTTCAGTAAAAGCTCTAATACGATATTTCTTAGTAAGTACTATAAGAAGTAAGTACAATAAGTGGCAAGTACATTAAGAAATAAGTACAATAAGTAATAAATTGTGTGTATTGAGTTCTACATCAAATGGATTAATAATCTATTTAACAAAACTTAAAAGTGTAGATACTTAAGTATAGATTGAAAATGTTAATGAAGAAATCTGAAGGATACATGATCATGGTATAATAGCAAAAGGAGGGTAATATGGCAGTTAAAAAAGGGCTAGGCAAGGGTCTTGATATTATGATACCTGAAAAGATTGAAAATGTTGAGGAAAAAGTTGAGAATGTTTCACGTGAAACATTTATTAATATAAATGATATTGAACCGAATAAATTGCAACCCAGAAAAAAGTTTGATGAGGACGCATTACAGGAGCTATCCGATTCGATTAAACAGTTCGGTGTAATTCAGCCGTTGATCGTAAAGAAGAACGGAAGGTTATATGAGATTATTGCCGGAGAGAGAAGATGGAGAGCAGCGAGATTAGCAGGACTTAAGGAGATACCCGCAATTATTAAGGATTATTCGCCACAGGAAATCGTAGAGATTGCATTGATTGAAAACATTCAAAGAGAAGATCTGAATCCAATTGAAGAGGCTCAAACGTACCAACGTCTCATTCAGGAGTTCCAATTAAAACAGGACGAAGTAGCTGAGAGAGTTTCTAAAAGCCGTGTCGCTGTTACGAACTCGATGCGCTTATTGAAACTGGATGAACGAGTACAGCAGATGATTATTGATGATATGATTTCCAGCGGACATGCACGTGCTTTAATACCGATAGAAAACGGTGACAAACAATATAACACGGCCTGTAAGGTTTTCGATGAAAAATTAAGCGTTCGTGAAACTGAGAAGTTGGTTAAGCATATCATTAATGAAAAACCTCATAAGGAAGTCGCTGTGACCAAGGAAGATGATTTCATATACCGTAATCTGGAGGATAAGATCAGGACCATAATCGGGACTAAGGTATCCATACATAATAAGGATAACAACAAGGGATCCATTGAAATAGAGTATTACTCTTCGGAGGAATTAGAAAGAATAGTAGACATGTTTGAGACAATGAATTAGTCGAAAGATACATAAATATGTAAAAATATGTAAAAGCATAAGGTACAATATGGAGGAAAATATTTATGAATTTATCAGATATTATCAGCAACAACAATGAATATATTATACTTGGATTAACAGGGGTGTCACTACTACTTCTTTTGCTAATACTTATTTTATTAATTAAGCAGAGTAAACTGAATAAGAAGTATAAGAAGTTTATGACCGGTGCAACAGGAGAAAATTTAGAGGGTCAGATCATAGCCCGCTTTGCCGATGTCGATCAGCTGAAGGCAGATTCGAAATTTTTGAATGATGAGCTTACAAAGGTAAAGGAAAATCTCCTTATTACCTATCAGAAGGTTGGTGTTGTCAAATACGATGCGTTCAAAGAGATGGGTGGTAAGTTGAGCTTTGTTCTTGCGTTGCTGGATAAGAATAATAATGGAGTGTTACTAAACTCTGTGCATAGTAGCAGAGAAGGCTGCTATACCTATTTGAAGGAAATTATTAAAGGAGAATCCTTCTTAGAATTATCGGATGATGAAAAGAAAGCACTAAATCAAGCCTTAAGCAGTAATAATTTTATGGAATAAGCAATTGTTACTCTTATATATCAGGAATTTAGGATAAGAAATGAACATTGGTAAATCATGAAAGGATTAAGCATGAAACATTTGGGAACGAAAAGAATTGAGACAAAGAGACTTATTCTTAGACCCTTTCTTATGGAAGATGCGCAGGTAATGTATAAGAACTGGGCTAGTGATGATGAGGTTACCAAATTTCTTACGTGGCCGACGCACTCCAATTCTGAGATATCGAAAAAAGTAACCGAGAGCTGGGTGGCAGAATATGAGAAGGATCACTATTATCAGTGGTGCATTGAATTAAAATCGGCTCAGGAGGCTATCGGCAGTATCAGTATTGTACATATAAATGAGGATACACAGGCAGTTGAGGTTGGATATTGTATCGGGAGGCAGTTCTGGAATCAAGGGATAACCAGTGAAGCACTCGATGCGATTGTAAGCTTTTTCTTTGAAGAGGTGGGGGTTAACCGAATCCAGGCAAGACATGATACGAACAATCCGAATTCAGGAAAGGTGATGCAGCGGTGTGGTTTTCAACTAGAGGGTGTTCATAGACAAGCTGACAAAAATAATATGGGGATCTGCGATGCAGCATATTACGGTATTCTTGCAAAGGAGTACTTTAAGAGCAGCACCAAATAAAGACCATGTATAATATTTTGGATTGTAAACAGTATAAAAATAAATCACGAACATCTATTATAAAGAATAGCAAAGAAAAAGCCCGAGGTTCTGATACCCCGGGCTTTTTCTCTGTGCCCACAATGGACACTTCTCATTATACACTGTTTATCTTTGTTTATTAATTACTCTTTGGAACATTTCCCTTACCATAATAAGCGGTAAGGTATAGCTCTTCTAATTCTGCAACATAAGGAAGTCTGGGATTAGCTGTAGTACACTGATCTCCGAAAGCGAGATCTGCCAGAACAGGAAGTTTGTGAAGGAAATCCTTCTCATCAATGCCATATTCCTTTAAATTAGCGGGTATTCCCAAGTGCTTGTTAAGCTCCTCTACATCCTTAGCTAACATCTCAACTGCTTCGGCATTATTCTTAGGATTCTTACCTAACTTCTTCATCAATTCGAAGATCTTGTCACCTACAATATAGCTTTCATATTTCGGGAAGGAAGTAACCTTGGTAGGGCAGTCAACGCCGTTGTAGCGGATTACATGAGGTAGAAGGATTGCATTGGCACATCCATGAGGAATGTGATATTCGCCACCAAGCTTATGAGCTAAGGAATGATTGATACCGAGGAAAGCATTGGTGAAGGCCATACCAGCGATGGTAGAAGCATTGTGCATTTTCTCACGGGCAATCGGACTATCAGCACCCTTGTCATAAGACTCCTTGAGGTATTTGAATACTAAGTCAATGGCATGAATTGCAAGTGCGTCAGTATAATCGGAAGCAACAACTGAGATATAGGCTTCAATTGCATGGGTTAATACGTCCATACCGGTCCAAGCAGTAGATTTCTTCGGTACACTCATAACGAAATCAGGATCGATGATGGCTACATCCGGGGTCAACTCATAGTCTGCTAAAGGATACTTCTTATTCTCGTTCTTGTCAGAGATAACAGCGAAGGAGGTAACCTCAGAACCGGTACCGGAGGTAGTAGGAATAGCTACGAATTGAGCCTTCTTACCAAGTGTAGGGAACTTATAGGTACGCTTACGGATATCAAGGAATTTTAAGGACATATTCTTGAAATCAGCAGTAGGATCCTCGTAGAATAACCACATACCTTTTGCTGCATCGATAGCAGAACCACCACCAAGAGCGATGATTACATCGGGTTTGAATTTATTCATTTCCTCAACACCCTTAAGGATAGTATCAAGGCTCGGGTCGGGTTCAACCTGGTCGAAGATCTCGCAGTGAACATAATCAGGGCGTTTTCTTAATTGATATAATACTTTGCTTACGTAGCCTAACTGAGTCATGGAAGGGTCTGTAACGATGAAGGCCTTAGTAATATTGGGCATTTTCGCTAAATATGCAGTTGAGCCGGACTCAAAATAAATTTTACTCGGAACCTTAAACCATTGCATATTATTTCTCCTCTTTGCTACTCGCTTATAATTTACCAGATCGACTGCGGATACATTGTGAGTTGTGGAGTTACCGCCGTAAGAGCCACATCCTAAGGTAAGAGAAGGCATATTTGTGTTATATAAATCACCGATTGCACCATGTGTAGAAGGTGAGTTGACAAGGATACGGCCGGTTCTCATTCTTGCAGAGAAGGTCTTGATTACCGTGTCATCATTGGAGTGAATTACGGAGGAGTGTCCCAAACCGCCCAGATCAATCATTTTTTCGCAGAGTTGGAAGCCCTTCTCAAGATTCTGCGCCTTAATAACAGCAAGCACGGGTGATAATTTTTCTTTGGACAGAGGATATTCCGGGCCAACGCCATCCAATTCGGTACATAAGATCTTAGTAGTTGCAGGAATAGTGATTCCGGCAAGAGCTGCAATGGCTGCAGGTGACTGGCCTACGATAGCTGCATTAACGGCACCGGTTTTACTATTAATTACAACTGGTTCCAATAACTTAATTTCTTCTTTGGTAGCAAAATAGCAGCCACCCTTCTTCATTAGTTCAACCACTTCATTATAGACAGGTGCTTCGATGATGGCTGCCTGCTCGGAAGCACAGATCATACCATGATCAAAGGACTTGGATAAAATCAAATCATTAACTGCACGCTTTAGGTTTGCAGATTTTTCTATAAAACAAGGAACATTACCGGGTCCTACACCAAGTGCCGGCTTTCCGCAGGAATATGCCTGCTTAACCATTCCGGAACCGCCTGTTGCAAGGATCATGGATACGTCGGGATGATTCATCAATTCTCTGGTTGCATCGATGGAGGGATATTCAATCCACTGGATACAGTTCTTAGGAGCACCTGCTTTAACTGCTGCATCGTATAAAGTCTTGGCTGCTTCTCTGGAGCATTGCTGTGCGCTGGGATGAAAACCAAAGATGATGGGGTTTCTTGTCTTAATACATGTGATACACTTGAACATGGTAGTGGAAGTGGGATTCGTAACCGGTGTAACACCTGCAACAATACCTACCGGCTCCGCTACGATCATATAATCTTCTTCTTCGTTATCTTCAATAATGCCTACAGTCTTTTGATATTTAATCGAATGCCAAACATATTCGGTAGCAAAAATATTCTTCGTAATCTTATCTTCGTAAATACCTCTTCCGGTCTCTTCAACGGCCATCTTTGCAAGTACCTGTTGTTTTGCAAGTCCGGCAAGAGCCATTTCATGAACTATATTATCAACTGTCTCCTGATCAAGGGATAAGAAATCATTCAATGCAACAAGAGCATTTTTCACCAGTAGATCAACATGTTCTTTCGCGGTGGGTTGCTGTAATTCCTTCGACATAATAATCCTCCTTTTGGTTTGTTAAAAAATTAACAAGTGGTTATGAATAGAATATATCATGAAAAAAATAGTTTGTAAATACATTTGTTAAAAAAATAACAATCAAAAAATAAGCAATATTTCCTTAAAAAATATAAAAAATATACAATAACCGTAGGTTTATACATTATAATATTTCATATTGTATAAATGCATTATATTCTTTTTAAAAAATTTGTGCGTTAATGCTGATTATCTGTTATAATCAAGTAGTTCTATCGTACGATTGCAAAAAAGATATTAATATTGGACTATATAAATAGTGAAGAATATGTTCGCTGAAAGGAGATTGGAATGAGAATTATCTCTTTGGATGCGGTAAAGGGAGACGAATTATTGGCAAAGGATATCTTTACGGTCAATGATTCGTTATTATTACCTGCTGGGACAATGATTAAAAGGGAATATGTAAAAAGACTCAAAGAGTTGAATATAGATTATATTTATGTAGAGGATGATCTCTCCCAGGGTGTGAATCTGACGAGTAGTCTCGAACTTCAGATAAAAGAGCAATGTCAGGATGCAGTCAGAGAGCTTCTTATTAAATATTCATATAATGAGGAAGGTGAACTGGAGGATATTAAGGTCGTTGCGGATGAGATTATCCATGACATCATGAACGAACCGGAGGTGATCTATAATCTGTCCAGTATCCGAGACAAAAGTGACGTTACTTATTCCCATTCCTTGAATGTATGTGCATTATCGGTCATTTTAGCGTTTAAATTGAAATTGCCGAAGTCAAAGATAAGGGAAATTGCGATTGGAAGTCTGCTTCATGATATTGGCTTCACATATATCAGCCCGGAACTTTATAATCTTAATTTGGATACCTGCTCGGAGAAGGAGCAGCGAGAGATTAAGAAGCACATCATTTACGGGTATTCCGCGATTGAGAAGATGGATTGGTTATCTTCTACAGCAAAGGATATTATAATCAGTCATCATGAGAGACTGAATGGGAGCGGTTACCCCTTTCACTTGAAGGAGGATCGCATTAAGATAGGAAGCAGAATAGCTGCCGTATGTGATGAATTTGACAGTAGGGTATATGGTAATTTCATATCTAAAATGAAGGTTCATGATGCGATTGATTATATTGTGAGTCAGGCAGGCGCCTTATATGATTTTAGTGTAGTGAAAGCATTTGTAGACTCCGTTGCAGCTTATCCAACCGGCATACTGGTGCGTACGAATGAAGGGGAGACAGGAATCGTTCTCCGACAGAATCCACAGTGTCCTACCAGGCCGGTGATTCGCATTATAGAGAACAAGGAAGGAAAGAAGCCGGAGACTTGGGTAGAGAAGAATCTGACAAAGGAACTAACCTTATTTATTACAGACACCTTGGAGGCATAGAAAAGGATAATAATGGGAGATTGCAATAAGATCCGGTGGATAACAGCCGAATATCGTGGATTATCTTATTGAATCCTATGTGTTATGTGGAAATCCAAGGGGTGAACCGAATAAATCAATTATTTTCGGGCTATCATTAACCAATACCGGTTTAGTCGTTGGTAATGATAGCCCGATTTATCTTCGGAACCCTTAAAATGGAGAGAAGTGCTTGTTTTTGCGTATATATGCTACTTGCACACAGGTATAAAATATGATATAAATAATTATTACATGAAATGTGGCCAAAACTCGTAGAATATAATAATCTTAGCCACTGTTTGGATTGGATAGAATGGAAGTGATATAATGCATAGTTATTTGAGAGCAATCGGATTTAGCAACATAAATACAAGGACAGAATTAGATCAGTTATTGAACCACGTATTAGAGCATCCCAAGAAGAAACGTACGATACAATTGGGGAATAATACCGGATTAGCTGAGATTACCACGGAGTACGGAGACGGTTTGGGTATTACAATCCGCGGAGAACTGGATGAGAATAATAAATTTCATATGGAGCATTATTTCCCCAGCTTAACCGGATTGTTTGTCAGTACCCGGGAAGAGGTAGGAATTAATAAGAGAGTAGATTCCGATGCATATACCGGGATGTGTGATGATTTCCGTATAGGTGTGTCCTTGATTTTCTACTTACAGAACGTTGTTGAGTATCTGGAGAAGAAGAATCAGAATATGCCGATGAGTACCTCATTTCCGATTACGCTTGCTGCATTGTCCTTAGAGGGAAGAATTCTTCTTCCGATCGAGATGGATGAGGTGCAGGTTCGTAATATTACAGCAGAGACAAAACACCGCAATAATCTGATTGCCGAAGCTAAGAAGGGGAATCAGGATGCGATTGACAGTCTGACCATTGATGATATTGACACCTATGCAATGATTTCAAGAAGAGCGAAGAAGGAAGATGTCTATTCGATTGTTGATACCTCCTTCATACCGTTTGGTTCGGAATCGGATAACTACAGTGTCATCGCTACAATAATCGAATGCAGTGAGATCGTTAATGAATATACGAAGGAAGAAGTTTATGACCTTCAATTGGTTTGTAATGATATAACCTTCCGTTTATGCATCAACAAACAGGACTTAATGGGCGAACCACTGGTTGGCCGTAGATTTAAGGGAAATATCTGGATGCAGGGTTGTATCGGCTTCTCTGAGCAAACAAAGGATTGATTTTTAAGTTAAATTATTGACTTAGCTTGCAGGAAATAGTAGAATAGATACGTCGCGTGCGTGTCGGTAAAATCTAAGAATTGCATGCTGAGGAATATAATATAAGTGCCCTCATAGTTAAATGGATATAATAAGCCCCTCCTAAGGGCTAGTTGCAGGTTCGATTCCTGCTGGGGGTGTCAAGGAAGCTTTCGCCTAAAAACATTTTAATGAAATGTGCGAAAGCTTCTTTTTATGCCTGAAAATAAAAATTTACATATAGCAAATTCATTATTTTCGATCTGTTTTCAAGAATAGGTAATTGATTTACATAGAATTTACAAAAACTATACAGAATCATGGTATCTGATTATTTAGTACCATGATATTTTTATACTGTAAACAGAGAGAAGAGAGAAAAGAATAGGAGAAAATAGAATGATAAAATTAAAGAAAATAATGACTTATTTATTGGTAGGTATTTTAACAGCAGGTACATTAAGTGCATGTGGAAAGCAAAGTGAGGATAGTAACAGCTCTGATAATAATACTTCGAATAGTAGCACAGATGCTACTTCGGATTTAAAAGGAACCATTTCCATAGCGGGTTCAACTTCTATGGAGAAGCTCTCCAATGTAGTTGCAGAAGCATTTATGATCAAATATCCCAGTGTTACAGTTACGGCAGAGTTTATCGGTTCTTCCGCAGGAGTAGAGGCTGTTATCGCAGGAACCGTAAATATCGGAAATGCATCCAGGAATCTTAAGGATACCGAAAAAAGTTCGGGTGCAGTTGAAAATATAGTTGCAATCGATGGTATCGCAGTCATTCTTGACAAAGCAAATACAGTTACCAATATTACTAAGGATCAATTAATACAGATTTATACCGGACAGATTAATAATTGGAGTGATGTTGGTGGCGCTAATCAACCGATTGTAGTAGTCGGCAGAGAAGCCGGATCCGGTACCAGAGGAGCCTTTGAAGAATTATTAGGGATTGAAGATCAGGCCAAGTATTCCAATGAGATTAACAGCACCGGTGGTGTGATGGCGAAGGTTACTTCGACACCAGGAGCAATCGGATATGTATCCCTTGATATCGTGGATGATACGGTTGTTGCTACAAGCATTGACGGAGTAGCACCTACCGAAGAGAACATCAAAGCAGGATCATACCTACTAAGCCGCCCCTTCGTAATGTCTACCAAAGGTGAGATAAGTGAGCAGAGTAAAGAGGTTCAGGCCTTATTTGAATATCTTAAATCAGAGGAAGGCAAGGAATTAATTCAGAGCATCGGACTAATTACCGTTGATTAAATAGTTGTGTGATTAATGCTTTAGAAAGGAGCTTCCTTATAAGAAGAAAGAAACATTCCTCTTCTTATAAGGAAGAATCCGGAAAGAGCAAATATGAAAAATCAAGATTTTTCATATGGTAAAGTGGAGGATTTGTATGAGCGATAATAGTTTTTCCATCATGGGAGGTTACAATACAAAAAATACAGTCGAAAAAGCCGCAGCGGTGATCTTCATCATCTGTGCCTTTTTTGCGGTGTTGGCAGTATTTTCGATTTCCCTATATATGATTATCAGCGGAACCCCGGCAATCTTTGAGGTGGGACTGATCGATATCCTGTTTAGTACAACCTGGGCGCCAACCGCAGCGGAACCTAGCTACGGTATTCTATATGTTATTCTGACCTCTATTATAGGAACCTCTATGGCTATTTTAATCGGTGTTCCGATTGGTGTAATGACGGCGGTGTTCCTAGCTGAGACAGCACCGAAGCGTCTTGCAGGGATCGTTAAGCCGGCAGTTGAGCTTCTGGCAGGCATTCCGTCCGTAGTCTATGGTTTACTGGGTATTCTTATTCTGAACCCGTTTATATATAAATTAGAAATGATTATTTTTAAGGACGATCCGGCGCATCAATTTACCGGCGGCTCTAATTTAATCTCGGCCGTTCTGGTTCTTGCAATTATGATTCTCCCGACGGTTATCAATATTAGTGAGTCAGCCTTGAAGGCGGTTCCAAAGCATTATAAGCAGGCATCACTGGCGCTAGGAGCAACGCATATCCAGACAATCTTTAAGGTAATCATTCCTGCAGCCAAATCCGGTATCGTAACCGCAATCGTGCTAGGAGTCGGCAGAGCCATCGGAGAAGCCATGGCAATCAGTTTGGTAGCCGGTAACGGAGCAAATATGCCTCTACCCTTCAATTCGGTACGTTTCTTAACCACTGCTGTGGTAAGTGAGATGTCCTATGCGGCGGATACCCACAAAAAAGTATTGTTTACCATCGGGTTAGTGTTGTTTACCTTCATTATGATTATCAATCTAGTACTAAATAAGGTAATGAAGGGAGGAAAAAAGAATGCCGACAGCTAAAAGTATTTATGAAAAGAGAAATAGGCCCCTGGACTTCATGGCACACACCGTTATTTATTTCTGTGCATCGGTTTCCATTCTATTATTAGCAGGGATCGTCGGTTATGTTGCATATCGCGGAATATCTACCATCAGCTGGTCCTTCTTAACAACAGTACCAAGTGCAATCAAAGGTACCTTCGGAATAGCCGGAAATATTGTAAATACCTTGTACATCATTCTTATTACTTTAATCATCGCCGTCCCCTTCGGTGTTGGAGCTGCGATCTATCTGAATGAGTATGCAAAGCCCGGAAGATTAGTCAGCCTGATTGAGTTCACAACAGAGACCTTGGCAGGTATACCATCCATCGTATTCGGTCTCTTTGGCTATGTATTCTTTGGTATATCCCTGAAGCTGGGTTATTCCATCCTGACCGGTGCGTTAACCTTGTCTCTGATGGTCTTACCTTTGATTACCAGAAATACGCAGGAGGCATTAAAGACTGTGCCGACAAGCTACCGCAGCGGTGCGTTGGGAATTGGTGCTACCAAATGGTACATGATTCGTACAATATTACTGCCATCCGCAATGCCTGGAATTATTACCGGAATAATATTATCCATCGGACGTATCGTTGGTGAATCGGCAGCTCTGTTATTTACCGCAGGCAGCGGTTATCTCTTACCAAAGCTTGGAGAGTACGGCGAAGGCTTATTCGAGAAGGTAGTTCAGCCCGGAGGTACCTTAACCATACAGCTGTTCTTAAGCATGGAGAAGGCACAATATGACGAAGCTTTCGGAATTGCTCTGGTATTATTAGTGATTGTTTTCGGTATTAATATGCTGACAAAGTACTTATCGAGTAAGTTTAATGTCAACAAATAACAATAATAGAGTTATGCTTCACATAGGAAGATTGATCTCATGAAATAGAAATTGTTCATAATCAGCTCTTCATCAACAAATAATGTCGCTTTCGCGGCAGAATGGAGACATATATGTTAAAAGATAAAATAAATACAAAGGATCTACATCTTTATTACGGTACAAACCATGCATTAAAAGGAATTGATATGAATATCAAGGAAAAGGCGATCACTGCCTTTATTGGACCGAGCGGATGCGGTAAATCAACCTTTCTTAAGACTTTGAACCGTATGAATGATTTAATCCCCGGTGTAAAGATTGAAGGTCTGGTCACATTGGATGGCGAGAATATTTACGATCCAAGAGTAGATACAACGTTACTACGTAAGAAAATCGGTATGGTATTTCAACAGCCCAATCCATTTCCCATGTCAATCTACGACAATGTAGCTTATGGCCCAAGAATCCATGGAATTAAGTCAAAGGCAAAGCTGGATCAGATCGTAGAAGAAAGTCTACGTGGTGCTGCACTATTTGACGAAGTGAAGGATCGTTTGAAGAAGTCTGCGCTTGGTTTATCCGGTGGACAGCAACAAAGACTCTGTATCGCCAGAGCTTTAGCGGTTGAGCCGGAGATCATTCTTATGGATGAGCCGACCTCAGCGCTTGATCCTATCTCTACTCTGAAAATAGAGGATCTGATGTCAGAATTGAAAGAAAAATATACGGTTGCCATTGTTACTCATAATATGCAGCAAGCGGCCAGAATCTCTGATTATACCGCCTTCTTCCTTGTAGGAGAGGTTGTAGAATTTGCATCGACGGATACTCTTTTTACCCGTCCCGTAGATAAGAGAACAGAGGATTACATCACCGGAAGATTTGGTTGATACCATGATTTGACAGGAGAAACCGCATCAACTATAATTATGTTTATAAGGAGGATTTATTATGACCGCTCGACTTAGCTTTGAACATGAGCTTCAATTATTAAAAGAAAACCTTGTAGAAATGGGACATCTGATTGAAGTAGCGATTGAAAAAACCTTAGTTGCCTTTGAAGGACAGAATGAATCATTGGCAAATGAAATTATACAAGAAGACAGAAATGTAAATGACATCGAAAAGACCATAGAGGCAAGATGCTTATCCCTGATTCTGAAACAGCAGCCGGTGGCCAGGGACTTACGAATCGTTACTACGGCGCTTAAGGTTGTTACGGATATGGAGCGTATCGGAGATCATGCAGCAGATATCGCAGAATTGATTATACGTGAGAAGCGTGATCCGGTATATGATCTGGTTAAGCATATTCCGGAGATGGGGAAAGTAGCAAAAGAAATGGTACATGATGCGGTGCAGGCATTTACGAAGGTAGATGTTGAGGAAGCAAGAGAGATTATCAAACGGGATGATATCGTAGACGATCTGTTTGACAAGGTGAAGGCTGAAGTAGCAACCTTACTTCGTGCATCCTCTGAGCATGTTGATCAATGTGTTGATATTCTTATGATTGCAAAATATTTTGAACGTATCGGGGATCATGCGGTAAACATCTGTGAATGGACAGAATTCCATGAGACAGGCTCTGTTAATAACGTAAGGCTACTATAAGTTAGGTATCAACAGAATGGAGATTATTATGGAACGAATCTATGTAATCGAAGACGATGAGAATATTAGAGAGCTGCTAAAAATTGCTCTTGAGGGCTTTGGATATACCATCAAAGCCTATGAGTCGGCTGAACCGGCATTGCTTGATATGAAAGAGGAGCATCCGGATCTTGCTATATTTGATCTGATGCTGCCGGGAATGGATGGTCTATCTGCTATCCGCATGCTGAGACAGGATATTCACCTTAAAAACATACCCGTTATCTGCCTCACGGCCAAGGATAAGGAGCTGGATAAGGTTATGGGACTTGATGTAGGAGCGGATGATTATATCACGAAGCCCTTTGGGGTCTTGGAGCTTGCGGCAAGAATTCGTTCCTTGCTTCGCAGATCAAAGAATGAGGATGTAAGTGATGTTATAATTATTGATTCACTTAAAATAAACCCTCAGACAAGAGAGGTAACCAACAATGGAGTTCCGGTTGAGCTTACCTATAAGGAATACGAATTGTTAATGTATCTGATTGAACATGATGTAAGAGTAGTCAGTCGTGATGAGCTTCTAAATCAAATCTGGGGTTATGAATATGACGGAGAATCAAGGACCTTGGATATTCATATTCGTACCTTACGTCAAAAGCTTGGAACCATCGGTGTAGAGCATATTAAGACGGTTCGAAGTGTCGGTTATCGCTTCTCAAAATCATAGTTAGACCTTTGGAGGGAATGTGAAAAGAGCTATTTTTCAGAGATTCATATTGATTGTATTACTGGCGCTTATTTTATGCGGCAGCATTTTTAGTGCGGCAATCAGTAGAATTATACTTGACCGGACGGAGGAAAATATGCTCTATACGGTGAAGATAACGGATCATAGCTTAGATTATGACAGTGATTTAAAATCACAGATGGATGAGCTAAAGCTGATTGAGGGCAATGAACGAACCAGATTCACGGTAATTGCACTGGATGGTAAGGTGATTGCCGACAGTGAGATAGAAGACAGTGCTACCATGGAAAATCACAGTGACAGAGAGGAAGTAAAGGAAGCTATTGCTAGTGGTCTTGGCTTCGCAACAAGGAAATCAGAGACCTTAAAGCTACCCATGCTCTATGTCGCCAGCATTAGTGAAAACGATCATTATATTATTCGTATGGCGATTCCCTTCTCCGGGGTTGAACAGTATGCCGGCTTATTAATTCCGGCGGTATTTATCAGTATCGGAATCTCACTGATCGTTTCTGTTTTTATTGCCAACCGTTTTGCCGGATCGGTAACAAAGCCTCTGAATGAGATAGCGGAAGAGTTAAATAAGCTATCCCAGGATAATCCGGATTTTCATTTTAAGAACTATGAGTTTGATGAGATGAATGTCATAGCAGACACAACGATGAAAATGTCTCGTTCGGTGAAGGAATCGATGGACCGGATCGAATTTGAACGAATGGTTCGCCAGGAATTCTTCTCGAATGCATCACATGAGTTGAAAACACCACTTACTTCAGTACGTGGTTATCTTGAGCTGTTGGAGAATAATATTATTGCAGATGAGAATATGAAAAGGGACTTTCTTGCAAGAATTAAGAAGGAAACCATTAATATGACTAGTCTCATCAATGATATTCTAATGATTTCAAGACTTGAGACGAAGGAGGCAGAGGTTACCTTATCCGAGGTGCGTATGGCGCCTCTGGTAAAAGAAGTTTGTACTTCCCTCGAGCCACTTGCAACGGAATATCAGGTCACCGTTACCACCAATTGCAGACCGTTGATGATGTACGCCAACACACAACAGCTTCGGGAGCTTTTCAATAATCTGATAACCAATGCAATCAAGTATAATAAGCCGGGCGGAAAGGTGTGGGTGACGGTGACGGCAGAGCAAAATGAGATTATTATCACCGTCGAGGATACCGGAGTCGGAATACCGGAGGATGCAAAGGTAAGAATTTTTGAACGCTTTTATCGTGTGGATAAGGGACGTAGCAAAAAAGTAGGCGGAACTGGTCTCGGACTATCGATTGTAAAGCATATTGTGAATTACTATAATGGTTCCATCGAGGTGCAGAGTAAAGTAGGTGAAGGTACTAAATTCACTGTACGTCTTCCAAAGCACTCGGAGCAGCTTGTCGAACAGAAAGAAATTATTAAATAATCAAGCAGAGAGACTAGTAGCCTCCTGCGATACATCGGGCTCGACCATGTCGGGCTCTTTTTGAGCTCGCGGAGTACCTGGCAAGTCGTCAAAGAATATCAAGCGGTTCGTTTATCTGTAGTGATAAAAGGTGTAATATAAAACTTTAGTCCTAGACGTAAACTTTTTAAGACAAGATGTCGATATATAATAAAATGCGATAATCGTCGAAAAATACAAATGAAATCGCTGATAATGCGAGGATAGGGGCAGATCTGGTATGAAGAAGAGATTAAATACGGTATTTTTTAGTTTATGCTTTCTTGGCTCTGTAATGGCAGAGGCATATTTTATACAGGCGGGAGCAGATAATTTATTCAGTGTTATCGCCCTTGGTGTCGTTGTACTGATAACAGGATACCTCTGCCTGGATTCCATTCGCAGTAAGCTGTCGGAAGGCGGTAAAGAAATCAGGAATTACATTGATCAGATGTATCATGAGGAAACACAGCGTTGGAATGAACGTTTTAGTGAAATTCAGAATCTTCAGAAGGCAACCTATACCGCAACAAAGAAAAATACAGTTACCTTATCCGAGCAGCTAGAGGAATTAATTGATAGAATGGAAGCTTTGGAAGGAAATAATACCAAGACCCTTCAAAAGCTTTTGGAGTTGCAGAAGAAGTCATTGGAAGGACAGAAGAATGCCCTAAGTCTCCAGATTAATTATAATAAGGAAAATACGAAGCAGCTAATCAAATCGATTACTGAGACTGGAAATCAGGCCGAGACCATTGAGCTAATGAATAAGCTAATGCATCAGCTAGAACTTAGTACTCAGATTATACAGAATGAACTTCAGAATATGAATATTACGGTTCAGGCACCCAATGTTGGCAATCCTTCCGTTGAAAATAATTGGAAGACAGAAGCAAAGGTAGAGAATCTAACAGAAACAGGATGGGATGTAGAAGCAGAAGTAGAGCTTGATGATAAATTAAGCGGCTGGAGTGGTGAAACCGATCCGATCATTGAGGAGATAGATAACAGCTGGAATAATATAACGGAGCAGAGCATTCATACAGATTGGAGCACCGAAGCGGTTGAGGAGGAGCCAATTCCTGAATGGAACAGTTCTGAGTCTGTGGAATTAAGGGTCGCAGATTGGCAGTTAGGTAATGAGCAAGAACCTTCTACGGACAACACCTGGAATAATGACACAGTCATAGCGGATGCACCTGCTTTGGAGGACACCTGGGGTAATATTGATGATGAGTTGAATAAACTAATCGGAGGCTTAGGGGAAGAGGAGCTTCCCGTTGAAAATACCCCGGATATTATCCCCACCGTAGAAGAGGAGATAATGACCGAGGTAGTTGAAGTAGTTAGTGAACCGGTTGCAGATGAGATTGAGTCCGAGAAACCAGAGATTAAGCCTTTATACGATGATCCGAATAAAGCCTTGTCAGCAGATGAGATTGCAGCCCTATTCGCATCCTTTGGTCAGTAATTATAGATCTAGAAAATCGTCATCCTTAAAGGATTTACGCTTTGCACGCTTTTTGTAATAGGCATTTCTCCGTTTTAAACGAGGAGCCTCTACCAATACAAAATAAAGAATAATAATTAATACAAATAATCCTACAATACCGCCCAAAATCACAGGACGAAGGTTCTTATCCGCCTTCGCTGGTGAAGATTCCAGAGGAGCGGAGGTGGGATTATTTTTTTCTGTTTCGGTATGCTTTAATTGAAGGGGCTGATCATTGTGGAAAAGGATATCAGCTCCACCTACATACTTTCCGTTGTACGTATATGAAATTTTGCCTACGATTGTGTTGTTTTGCGGTGTTGTAGTCTGTTTGGAGGCGGGGTAAAAAGTTACCTCCTTCTTGGCGTCCTGAAAGGAAGCACTGTTCGGTAATACAAGGTATCCCTTCTCATCGGTTGTGATGGGGGAAGAAATCTTGCTTAATAAAGGGTTATAACGGTTAAACATCGGCGATTCCGCCAAGGTCTGTGAGGATTCCAGATCTGCAATGGGATAAATTGAGAAATTATCAAAGGCATAATCAAATAATTTCTGTGTATCCGTATACTGATGCTCATTGCTGTCATCCTTCATAATGACACAGATAAGCTCCAAATCTCCGCGTTTTGCAACCGAAACCAGAGTGAACTTAGAATTTGAGGTATATCCGGTCTTGCCGCCAATACAATCGTCATATCGATAATTCTGTCCTAGGATGAAGCGATGATGGTTTCTCAAATACCTTGTCTCTGACTGAATATTGGTCGGTGGAATCTGGTAAGTACGAGTAGAGAATATCTTGCGAAAGGTATCATTTTTCATTGCCTCTCTGGTGATTAAGGCCATATCATAGCAAGAGGTATAATGGTTCTCATCATGAAGACCATGAGGATTCACAAAATTAGTATTGAGACAACCAAGGCTTTTGGCGCGCTCAGTCATCATCTTGGCAAACTCGTCCGCACTTCCTGCAACATGCTCCGCTACTGCATAAGAGACTTCGTTGGCGGATTCCAATAAAATACCATACAGGCTTTGCTGCATTGTAAGCTGCTCACCGACATCGATACCGATTCGGCTACTGTCTAAATCAACATCAAAAACGGCTTTCTTCGAAAAGGTTACTACTTCACCCATATTCGAATTCTCAATAGCCAGTAAAGCAGTCATAATCTTAGTAATACTTGCCGGGTAATGAACTTCATTGATATTCTTCTCATACAGAATCAGACCGGTTGAGGCCTCCATGACGATCGCCGATTCTGCAAATACATTTGGTCCATCCGGCCAGATTTCAGTGCCTTCTGTGGTAGTGGCGCCGGCGGGTACCGCGGTAAAGAGTGGGGATAAGAATATAATAAAAATGCTTAAAAAAGCAATGAATTTTCGTTTCATAATAATAACCAAGCCTTTCTTAGAACCTTTCGCTTTGATGCGTGGCATAAAGCGGTTATGCTAAACTTAAAATTGCAGTCAATGATTGATGGGTCTTTCACGGTGATCTGGTATTTTATAGCCATCCTTAACCTGTTTTGTTAAGAATGGCTATTTCAATCTATACAATTGTACTATAAGAGATATTCTGTTGTAAACAGCAAAACGGGGAATAAATGTGAAATTTATCTTATAAAATTCGTCCATTCTCGTGGTGTCTGCTCCGGTACCGGATGTGCTGCCTTGCTATATTCCTTGATTTTTAACATCCAAGCCATATTATTTGCAAGATTCTTAAGAACACTCATCCCCTCGCCATCCTGGGTGATTTCTCCCGGTGCGCTGCCATGAATGACATTCCAGTAATAGGAGGGTGTGATCATCATTTCCGAGATCAGGAAATAGTTATTGAGCTGGTCAAAGGTTGTTACACCGCCGGAACGACGAGGAACAGCGATGGAAGCACCGACCTTGAGACGCAATCTGCCACGGTTCGGGTAGAACAGGCGATCCAAGAAGCTCTTCATCGTACCCGCGATACTGGCATAATAGACCGGGCTCCCTAATAGAAGACCATCTGCAGCGTGTACTTTATCAACAATCTCACGCAGCGGCTCCTCTGAGAAGACACAGTGTCCTTCACTGCAGCGGCCACAACCGATGCAACCTTTAATATCCATATTTCCTACATGAAGGATTTCTGTTTCAATTCCCTGCTTCTCTAATTCATCGCACACGGTCTTCAGTGCTATATAAGTATTGCCCTTCGGCTTTGGACTTCCATTAATTGCAATTACCTTCATTTGGTATACTCCTCTCAGTTTGTGTTACATCCCCTTTAGTATACTATATAGAATGTGGAAAAGAAATGATTTTTAGACAAGGAAAGGAAAAGTTCATAAATTATCAAAAGTTGAGGATACGACTACGATTTGGAAATACTTTATCGAGATCATAAAAATTAGTTGGATTTGAGCAGTAATGAATATTTAATAGGGAATGATCTTTGAACTACATGATAAAGGACTAATTGACGGATTGGCGGATTGATTTTATAATAGGAACAGGCATAAAATAGGAGGTTATTATGAGACTCAGGAATATAAAAGGCTCAAGAGAGATGGTTGCGGCTAACGATTACGTGATACAGGAGCCGGAGAAACAAAAAGGAAAGTGGAAGAGCCTGTTTGGAAATGATCATCCCTTGCATATAGAGATTGGAATGGGTAAGGGCAAATTCATTATGGAGTTGGCAGCGAAGAATCCTCAAATTAATTATATCGGTATTGAGAAATACTCAAGCGTATTGTTACGGGCATTGGAGAAAAGCAAGGATATCGAATTAAATAACATATATTTTATACGATTTGATGCAGAATATCTGAACGAAATCTTTGACCAGGAAGAGGTTGACCGGATCTATCTTAACTTCTCCGACCCTTGGCCAAAGGATCGTCATGCAAAACGAAGACTGACCAGCAAGGAATTTCTGGCGAAGTATAATCAATGCCTCAACAAGAAGGGGGAGGTAATCTTTAAGACTGACAACCGACCGCTTTTTGACTTCTCCATAGAGGAGGCAGCAATCGCCGGCTGGGAGCTTCGTGAGGTCACATATGATCTTCATCACAGTGAATATGTAGTAGGAAATGTTATGACAGAGTATGAAGAGCGTTTCTCTGCTATGGGTAATCCAATCCATCGGATGGTAGCATATCGTAAATAATAGAATAGACAGTGACTAATCCTATATTACAATCATAGAATAATAATAAAAGATTAGGTCGTAGGTCTATGAAAAGTAATTGGAAATCACAGGTTGCTAAGGTCACTGGGACGAATCCGAAATTCGACCGGAAAGTACTTAAGATGAAAAAATCCTGGGATGAGGTGTCCAATCTATTAAACAGCAGTGTGAAGATGAAAAAGAAAAAATAGTTCTCGAATTCACACTTGTCTTTTTATACCATCTGAGATAATATTATTTTGTAATCACATAAAAAAGGTGTTAATTGAGATACTAAACAACAATAGGATGAATTCTTGCCCGGTATGACAGAGTTATAATACCGGTTCAAGAATAGAATGGAGGAAATACAATGGCATTTCAATTTACAGATGTAAACTTTCAAAAAGAAGCTTTGGAATCGGAGATTCCTGTATTAGTAGATTTTTATGCAGACTGGTGTGGTCCGTGTAAGATGATTGCACCCATCGTAGCGGAGCTTGCTACCGAATATGAGGGTGTATTTAAGATTGGTAAGCTGAATGTAGATCAGGAGCCGGATACCGCAGAGAAATACCGCGTTATGTCTATCCCTACATTAATCATCTTTAAGAATGGTGAAGCGGTTGACAAGATTGTCGGCCTCGTTTCCAAGCAGGTACTTCAGGACAAGCTTGACGCGAATAAATAACATGAAGTAGTATGGTGTGGAGGAAAAGCCTTAGGAATCAAGGCTTTTCCTCCAGTTATAAAATAGTAAGAGAATTAAATTATATATTTTTTTAAAAAAATAAAAAAAACACTTGCAATTTGTATCGAGACCATATATAATAACTTTTGCGTCCGGTAAATAGGACAAAGCAAATGACACTTAAGCGTCTCTAGCTCAGTTGGTAGAGCACCTGACTCTTAATCAGGGTGTCCAGGGTTCGAGCCCCTGGAGACGCACTAACAAAGTATCGGTTTTGAAGACATAGGAGCTTCGGGGTCGGTGCTTTTTTTGCGCGATAAAATCAGAGACCTGCACAGAAAGAGAGGGGTGACATGCTCCGTGAGCTCGCTCACAAGGGCATGCCACCCCTCTCTTTCGTATAGGCGAAGCCTACGCGACCGAAGGAGCCAAAGGCTACGAGGTGTCGCGGTGCAGGTCGCAGGAAATAAGTATAGGCGAAGCCTACGCGACCGAAGGAGCCAAAGGCTACGAGGTGACGCGGTGCAGGTCGCAAGAAATAAGTATAGGCGAAGCCTACGCGACCGAAGGAACCGAAGGCTACGAGGTGTCGCGCTTGAATTCAACCTATCGAAAACTGAACCGCCAACGAAGCGTATTCCCTAGCGATACAGTTCTTTTAAAGGCATAGTACCTAGCTACTTTTGAGGCATCCAAGAAATGGACTATGCCAATACGAAACTGGGCAAAGGTTTACGGAGAGTTATGTATCATGTATGAAGGACGATTAGGATAACCTTAATAATTAATTCTATCAGACAAATGTATTGCTGTTAAACAAGTATACAATGTATAATATTACCATGCAAAGGGTTTACAATAGTTATATATTGTGAACTATTGATAATTTATATAATCTACCACAACAAACATGACATACTATTGTCGTGTTTGTTGTGGTAGATTAGTAAAATAAAGAGAGCCAAAATCTACAAATATTAGGAGAGTATAGTATTATGAAAAAGGATTTTTCTATAAGACCAGAAACAATTTCTGAACAATACTGTGTAGTTTGCGGTGGGTTTTCATGGTATGATTTTGTGACAGCTATACCCTCATTAGTATTTGTTGTCACAGGTTGGAAATCTAACGGAAAAGAAAACGCCTGTCTGCAATCTTGGTCGTCCTTTGCAGGAGGCGGAACAGATGACTTTATCTGTATTATGAGCAAAGTCAATAAAGGCGGGCATATGTATCAATCACTAAAAGAAACCGGTGTTTGTGTGCTGAATTTCCCCTCAAATGATGTATATGACCGGTGTGTAAAAACGATTGGTAATAATGAGTTTGAAACTGATGAAATTACCGCCGCCGGTCTAACGGCAGAAAGAGCCGTTAAGGTTAATGCACCACGAATTAAAGAGTGTTTTCTTAATATCGAATGTGAGTTTTTATGGGAACATGAACTTTGCAAAGGGAGCCATGATATGACGGTTGCGCTCAAAGCCGTCAATATTTGCATGGATAGTGACCGCTATGACCAAAGCAAGCTCGGCAGATACGGAAAGACCGGATATTTGTATCAAATCGACCAGCCTACCAATCCGGAAACAGGAGATGGACTTAAATATGGTCCCGGAGGAACAGTAGTAGAAACGGGATTGGGGCCCGGAACAATAGAGCCAGGCGACCCCATGGAGTGGATTACAAAATAAGCATTATCCGCATTGAGTTATTTCACCTTCTTTATAAATTGTGAATTAAAGGAGAGATTTGTGAACCTTCCTTTTACGCTTGTTATATTGCCAATAAATCATTTAACACAGCGTAATACAAATGAGAGCTGTAACAGTTTTTCTTGACATATAAAAAAACATCATTTATAGTACAGCTAAGGCTGGATAGCTTCTGAGAATACCTCAGAGAAGCCTCCAGCCTTATATATTATCATAGAAAATCTTGATTACAGAAATTTTTTCACACTCATTTTTTATTACCAATTGAATTTATTTTAGCTTCGCTAGATAATAATATTGGTACATGGTTGTGAATGAAGGAAGGATATATCTATCTCTCCTATCAAACAGTTATTCTAATACACTATTTGATAAAGCTTCTTTCATTAATTTATTTGATATTTCTAATGCCTCAGCTCTGTTACTTGCTGGAGCAGAAATCATTAAACCATCTATGCCGGACCAAGTCTTACCTCCTTTTCTCTTTTTATCTTCTTCAAGAATACATATGGTAAATTCTTTCATCATCTTATTTGAAAACATATCTCCATATGAAGTATATTCCCCTGTATTTTCGACATACGAAAATAAAAGTCCTCTTTTGAAATTATCAAATCTCATATTAATCTTCGATAGTTTAATATCTCCTATAGTAACAATCCCCTCATATTTATCTCCTTTTAGTAATCCTTTTGAAATGTATCCGTTTACTCTGACCTTAATATTCTCTGAATAATTGACATCTCCCAATCTATACATTATTGCATTGTATTCTCTATTTATCTTTCTAGGATAAAAGTAAATTGTACTGAAAATGATTAACAATATAATAAGTGTGTAAAGAATTGTTTTTTTATTAGTTCGCATCAATTCACCCCCAGAGATGCTATCTACCAGATAACAGTGTTTTTTCAAAATATGTCATATAATTAGTAAAAAGTCTTGAAGAATACTTAGTTCAGCTTATAAACATCCGAATGCATCAATTGATTTGTATGAGCCACAAGGACATGTCACCCCGCTCTTTCGTATAGGCGAAGCCTACGCGACCGAAGGAACCGAAGGCTACGAGGTGTCGCGGTGCAGGTCTTCCATGCTTATGTATTTCTTTTTTCTTTTAGATACTTAATCATACATACAATATCAAGAATATAGAAAACCCATTGTACCAACCCCATTAACATTCCGAAAGATGTGATAATACCAAATCCCAATCCGTTCATAATAATCACCATCGCTTTCATTTATTTTAACATATTGATATAATTATTAAATATTCTAAACCATTCAGTTAAAAATGTAAATATAATACAATCATCTGTATTTTAGGCTACGGACGAGGCTTTATAGTCAGTTTAATATAGGTGTATACTATTAAAAATAAGGAGAAAAAACATGCCTGGATATGAATTACAAAGGAATTTTTTAAAAACTGATTTTTCTGAGTTTAGAAAAATAAAAACCGATCGTATGAAAGGACTGCCACAACCTTCCATCGTAAAGTCCTATGATCCGCAGTCTGAGGTTATTCCTCTTCCCGATATAAGCAGTGATGTACTTAAAAAAGAAAATATCCTGGAATGTATAAGAGATAGAAGAAGTACAAGGCTATACAGTCAGGAAGCTTTGACCCTTGATGAGCTTTCGTATCTTCTGTGGGCTACCCAAGGGATAACCGGTACCAGTCCGGCGGGTCTAACCCTCAGAACCGTTCCCTGTAGTGGAGCAACGCACTCCTTTGAGACATACCTTTTCATTATGAATGTGGAAGCGCTGGAAAAGGGAGTGTACCGATACTTGCCATTGAAGCATGAGCTCCTTTATCTATTTGAAATGACGGATATGGAGCAGAAAATAGATGAAGTAACCTTGGATCAGCCCTTTGTTCCTAATTTTGCAAAAAAGGCGGCTGTTCTGTTTGCCTGGAGTACAATACCTTATCGTTCCGAATGGAAATTCGATATAACAGCACACAAAAAAATTCTGATTGATATCGGGCATGTATGCCAGAATCTCTATCTTGCCGGAGAAGCCTTGCATGCCGGAACCTGTGCAATCGGAATTTATGATCAGAAAATGATTGATAAACTGCTCGAACTGGATGGAGAAGACGAGTTTGTCATCTATCTCGCTGCGGTTGGGAAAAAACGAATTTAATATAGGAGATGACGGATTTCAAATAAGTGTTATAATTAGGTTATAGTCCCAAAGAAACAGTGAAATAACATATTATAATCGGAGATATCATCATGTACGACAAAATAACGAAAAAAGATGTGGAACGTATGCAGGAAGAGATCGAGCACCGTAAGCTTGTAGTCCGGAAAGAAGCAATTAAGGACGTGCAGGAGGCGAGAGCACATGGTGACTTGAGTGAGAATTTTGAGTATAAGGTGGCGAAGCAATTCAAGAATCAAAATGAAAGTCGAATCCGGTATCTTGAGAGAATGATTAAGACAGCAAAGATAATATCGGAGGAATCCAATGAGGATGAAGTAGGTCTGAATGACCTTGTGACCTTCTTTCTTCCGGAGGATAATGAGGAGGAGACCCTTAAAATCGTGACAACGGTCAGAGCAAATGCAACAAAGGGAAGAATCAGCATTGACTCGCCGCTCGGAAAAGCAATGTTGCGCCATAAAGTAAATGACAAGGTAAGTGTCAAAGTAAATGATAATTATTCATACGATGTTATCATCCGGAAAATAGAGAAACGAGAGGATGATGGCGCGGATGAGATGCGAAAATACTAAACAATTAGGATAGCCGGGAAATAGGAGCTTAAGTCAGCGAATATTCCCGGTTATTTTTGGGATTTTTGAACCAATTCGATATCCAAATATTGCAAATCAGTCCATGAAAGGATTATAATAAATCCGTAATTTACCGAAGCTCATCTGGATTCGAATTCGTCAGGAGGATAAGCATGTTTTATATAAGAACGGCACTGATTAATATATCACGCTATCGATACAAAAGTATTTTGAATCTTCTGATCTGTATCGTACTGGTTGTATTGTTGAATCTTTTCATTGGTAATCTGGAAAGCAACAGGAATCAATTGAAGGATGCATCAGAAACCATGACAATTGATGCAAGAATAAGTAATTTAAACGGTTCACAGCAAAACGGATTGGTGATCCGTGAAAATATAGTAGATGCAATTTTAGAATCGGACTACATAACCAACCCGGCCATAACCGTCGTACTGTCTGCCGGTATAGGCAGATTTCCTAAGGATAATCTGCAAGCCCATATGACAATCGATGCAGTCGGAGTTACGAGACTAGAAGCTCTGAAAGGAGTAGTTTCCCTAGAACTAACACCAACCGCAGGAACTTCATTACTTCTGACGAAGCCTAGTGCAATTCCCTGTATTGTGGAGCAGGGCTTATTAAATACAAATCATTGGAATATAGGACAGAACATCACCTTATCTTTGTATTACGATTACCTGGATATTAACTGTCAATACACACTCCAGAAGCTTAAGACAGAGAAGCTCTATATTGCAGGGAGTATATTATCTTCGGAAGGGGATTATCTTCCACAGGTGATTCTCCCGTTTCGTTGGGTTCGTCAGACTTTTCAAGAAAAGAACATTCCGTTTTTGGCCAATGAGGCATCCTTTCAGCTCAAGGATCCACGTCAAATCAATGATTTTAAGAAGGTGATGCAGGACAGGCTTCATCTGCTGGAGATTAATCCTGCAGCGGAGCTGTCCTATGCCGGTAATGCGTTAGCCGTCAATGATGAAACCTTTATCCTGTCCGCCTCCAGAATAAAGAATAACATTAATTTGTTAACCGGTTTTCTACCTTTAATATTACTCATTATCATTTTTATCGGATATATTACCTCCTACCTATTAATTCAGAATAGGCGGGGACAATACGCTACCATGCGTTCTATGGGAATGAGCGGGCGTATGTGTTTTGTTACCTTTTTCCTGGAAAGCGTTGTTGTTGAAATGATTGGAGGTACCATTGGCTGTATTGGCTCTTACCTTCTTACCAGGCAGAGAATAGGGATATTATTAATTATCTTTTTATTTTTTCTGTTCTGCTATATTCTTGGAACTACCGTAGCACTCAATCAGCTGGGTAAGCTCAGCGTCATGAAAGCTTTGTCACAACAGGATTAAGGAGGGGAGATTAGATGGAAATAATAAAGGCAGACCAGGTACATTACTCATACCGGACCAAATATCAGACAATCGATGCGGTCAGAGGGATTACATACTCCTTTGAAACCGGAAAAATGTATGCTCTGGTTGGAGAATCAGGCTCTGGGAAGAGTACCTTCTTATCCTTGTTGGCGGGACTGGATTTACCGACGAAGGGCAACGTCTATGTGGAAGGGGAGGATATGGCACTTCTTAATCGAGATGTTTATCGAAGGGAGATGGCTTCGGTAGTCTATCAATCCTTTAATCTGTTCCCGCTTCTGACTGCACAGGAGAATGTCATGTTCCCGATGGAATTAAGGGGAATGAAGAGATCGGAAGCAGCGAGGTATGCGGCCGAGCTGATCAGTCAAGTTGGCTTGCGTCAACAGGTATTAGGACAATTACCTCAAATGATGAGCGGTGGTGAACAGCAGCGGGTAGCTATTGCAAGAGCAATGGCATCAGGAGGTCGTATAATCCTGGCGGATGAGCCGACCGGTAATCTGGATTCGGAAAACCAGCATCATATCGTTCAGTTGCTGAAGGAAGCAGCTCATTCCAAGGAGTATGCTGTAATCGTGATTACCCATAATCCCGAGGTGGCTGCGGAGGCAGACTATGTATTAAGAATGAGGGACGGAAGGCTGATGGAGTAGGAGGATTCCAATGATAATTCGAAACAGTATCAGGCAAATAATGCGAACACGGGTTAGGACAATATTATTTTTACTCCTATTGATCATTGCCTCGGCATTGTCAACCGTCGGAATTAATCTATGGCAGATTAGTTCTTCGAATACGAAAGCGTTTGAGGAGGTCTTTACCACGATCGGAACAGTAGAACAGAATAAGTCCATACTGCGTAAGATCGAGGAATGGGACGCAATCGAGCAGCGTACCAGGTATTATTATGTAGGAGGGTATAATGCTCCGATACCAGTATCTGTCCTTAATTTTGAAGGTGCGAATTATATCCATCAACCGGAGAAAAGGCCTTTCTATGGAGCATATGTACCGGGATATCAGTTGCTTCCCCCGGAAGCCAGATGGGGAATGGATGTCATTATTGTGGAATTTACAGTGAATGAGGATTGTATTCCGGATCATGAGATTGAGATTAATATAGAGAAGCAGATCTACAGTCGATATCCGATCAATATAGATACAATTTGGTTTTGCGACCGATTTAATCGGAATCCCGAGCCCTTATATGCAGGTAGAACCTATATTATGGCCATGTATAATACTCTTGAGCGACTGAGTGATACAGAATTTCGAAGTGTATTCACGCCGAGTGATATGCTTGGTTCCATACAATATACAAAGGATGGGGAATTACTGAAGGATGATGCTCAGGGTGTTCTCTATGAGGAGGTTACCGACGGGTTTTATGAAACAGAGAGGGGGAAACGTTGGCTGACTCTGGCAGAGTGTATCGAGCTACCCTCCAATACAATTCCTGTCACGGCAACAAACAGTACAAAGCTGTTGATCCCATTCTATAATGGAGCAGCCTATGTTCAGGAAGGATCAGACATCAGTGAGGACCAATACAGGAATGGGGATTTGGTATGCTTAGTATCCAGCAGCTTCGCACGTATGAACAACCTTAGTGTAGGCGATAAGATTAAATTACCGCTATATTATGCGAATTATCGATCATCTGCCGGCAGAGCCTATGGCCAAAGTGAGATGTGGTTTGGTTTTAATCTGCTGAATGCAAAGGGTGATGTATATCCGATTTTCTTTGAAGAGGAGTATACTATCGTCGGACTGTATCTGAGCATTGGTGGGAATTCAAGCGGATATACTATGGCTAAAAATGAAGTGATTATCCCTACAAAGTCCATTAAAGCAAGCGATAAAGACAATATTGTTGCATATGGCCCGATGATGGGATATACGACATCATTTCAGATACCAAACGGAACGATGGAAGAATATATGGAAGCATTTCAGAAGCTGGGAATCGATGAACTGAAGGTTACCTTATATGATAAGGGATACTCAAAGCTGAAAGCAGGACTTGATAACATAAAGAATATGTCGGTTATATTATGTGCGGCAGGTGTGATTGCTACCTTACTGATTCTCGCATTCTTTTGCAATCTGTTTATAACAAAACAGAAAAAGAGAACAGCAATTGAGCGTTCACTGGGTATGAGTAAATGGAAATGTACACAATCCATGATCAGCGGATTATTACTGATCGTATTGATTGGTAGCTTAATCGGAAGTATGACCGGCTTTCTGCTCACGAAGGTGGCTGCGAGTCTGATCAGTGGGCGAACAGCCTACGATACTACTTATACAATGGGCTCCGGCAGCAATAGCTTAGGAGAAGAAATGGGGATAGGATATACCGCTCCTTTATTTACGTTCTCAGCGATAACCGGTGTCGTTATTATCCTGCTGGCCCTTGTAATATCACTTCTTGTTGTACGTAATAATTTAAGATGTGAGCCCTTGGAATTATTATCAGAGCGTACGGAATAAAGCCTAATTAGATTCGTTTATTAACATGATTCATTGGCTACCATTATAACAAGCAGAGAATTAAAGGATAAACGCCTTAATAATACAACAAACAAAGATCAATGCGACAAAGCAGATAGTAATATCTTAATGACAGAGGAAGAATAAGTGATATAATAGAGCATAGTGAGCATAATGCAAGCTTGCTTGTATGTATGCGATCGAAGCTTGAGATCAGGAACAAGCAATCTGTTCATGATCTAATAATATCATTATATAACACACGGAATGAACTACATGAGAAGGAGCTATCTATGAAAAACAAAATCGCAAGGATGCGCCCGGAGATACTGATGTTCATCATCTTAATTTCCGCAGTGGCGCTGGGTAACGGACTGAGTGATGCCGTGTACTCGAATTATTTTAAAGAGGTATATCATGTCACCGCCTTTCAGCGGGGCTTTATCGAATTTCCAAGAGAGCTTCCGGGTCTGCTTTGTGCTGTTGTTATCGGATTGATTGGCTTTCTTGGCGATATAAGAATGGCATTTATTGCACAGATTCTTGCTGCAGTTGGAGTAACGCTGTTAGGTCTGTTTACACCATCCTTTGGCATTATGTTAATATTCCTGTTCATCAATTCCATGGGCATGCATCTCTTCATGCCGTTATCTGATTCCATCGGAATGTCATTGTCTGAGCCGGAACAGATCGGCAAGCGTATGGGGCAGTTCTCCAGTGTAAAAGCAGTATTTAGCTTACTTGCAGCACTGTTAGTGTTCTTTGGTTTCCGTATGGGTGTATTCTCCTTTGAGACGAAGATAAAGTGGGTATTCATAATCTCTGCAGGGGCCTTTTTGATTGCAATCATCATGGCCTTTCTGATGATCTGTAAAGTGAAGCCCAAGAAGGTTGCACCCCGTAGATTGAAGCTGGTTCTTCGCAAACAGTATCGTTATTATTACCTGCTTACCATCTTAAAAGGTGTTCAGAAGCAGATTGCTTATGTATATGGAACCTGGGTTATCGTTGACCTGTTACTTAAGAAAGCGGATACCACAGCCTTACTTACGATTATTGTAACCTTTATCTCTATCTTTTTCTTAAGTCAGCTGGGCCGATGGATGGATCGTTTCGGAATTAAGAAAATGATGTATCTGGATGCCTTGACTTTTATTATCATATACATAATCTATGGTTTTGTGGTGTGGGGAGTTGTGGAGGGTGTACTTCCGGATCACGGCTGGTCAGTATGGTTTATCTACCTGCTGTTTATCTCCGATCGTTTATCAATGCAGATCGGAATGGTTAATTCCATTTACCTCAAATCCATTGCAGTTGACCCTGAGGAGGTGACCTCAACACTTTCTACCGGAATCAGCTTAGATCATTTTGTATCCATCACGGCAGCCTTAGCCGGAGGTGTTGTTTGGGCCACATGGGGAAGTCAATGGGTGTTCTTTATTGCAGCTGCGTTCTCACTAGGGAATCTCTACGTTGCAATCAAGGTACAACCGGAGAAGGAGCAGGAGGAAGCCCGAATACAGAGAGAACAACGCCGTAGTAAAGAGCTGTGACAGTCATTTGGCATTTAAAAGAGTAGAAACCCAATATAGTATAGATTACATAAATTGTAACATTCTGTTCATCCTATATCTATGGTATGAAGTTTTTATGAAACTTATTAGGATAGGGAGGATGGTTATGTTCAATTGTAGGAAGAATGGGTATTTTCAAGGCTGGTACTTTAAGAATCAGAGTTCAATGGATATTATATCGTTTATACCTGCTTATCATTTGAATGAACATGGAATGCCACTGGCATCCGTTCAAGTAATTACACCAAAGGAGGCACATCAGATTTTCTACCCTTTTGAGGAATTTCGGGCCTCCAGGGACAAGCTGGCGATACGCGTTGGAGAGAGTCTTTTTACTTCACAGGGGATACGAGTGAACATAATGACAGAGAAGCTTACAGTGACCGGTAAGCTTAAATATCTGGCCATAACTCCGCCAAAACACGATATTATGGGACCCTTCCGATACCTACCGGGGATGCCATGTCTGCATAACATCTATAGTCTGGCCCATGGGATCGAGGGAGAGCTTCGGGTTAATGGGAAGCGGATAGCCTTCAAACACGGCCTAGGCTACATTGAAGGAGATCAGGGGAGCAGCTTTCCCGGTGATTATCTGTGGACGCAGTGCAGTTGGCAGGAAGAGGATTATAATTCTCTAATGCTATCGGTTGCCGATTTAGAATTAGGTGCGATTCGCTTTACGGGGTGTATCGGTATAATCTATTACAAATGGAAAGAATATCGTTTTGCCACTTATCTTGGGGTCAAAATCATAAAAATCAGTCCGGATGAGGTGTGGATACAGCAGGGTAAATATGAGCTTCGGGTGAAAATATTGGATCGTTTAGAGAATACGCTTCTGGCACCGGTGAAGGGCAGTATGGTTCGTAAGGTGTATGAAAGTGTTAATTGCAAGATACAGTATCGTTTTACGATCGACGGTAAAGTGATGTTTGACTTTGTTGGCAAGGGATGCTTCGAAAGAGGGTTATAGACAGGGGCATATCCTATATATGAAAGCCTGTGAATGGAAGGGAAACCTTGATTCATGGGCTTTACTGATTCCGGTGAATCGAGACATCCTGTTGACTGTTATTTTAATATTAGGTAAGATGAAAGGTAAAGGATTACTTATTACAAAAGGCCTAAAAAAAAGGGGAAGAAATATGTCGGAGCATTCGATAAAAACCGCAGGGGTGATATCAGCAGCAAAGAAATTAAACCGGAGTGAACAAACCGATTCCTTATTGCAGATCGGTTCAATATCGGCGATCAAAAGAATCGTTCTGACCTTTCAGGTAGCCGGAATTGATCCGATTGTCATCATAACCGGCTATGATTCGGATATCATCGAACGGGAGCTGTGTGATTACGGAGTTATTTTTCTACATAAAGACAATTACGAGCAATGTCAATTATTCCAGCTTGCAAAGCTTGGATTGGAATATCTTCAGGGTAAATGTGACAGGGTCATGTTCACTCCCGTTGATATCCCGTTATTTAGTCCGGACACCTTAAGGAAGATGATGGCTTGTGAGGAGAAAGCGGTATCTCCCTCCTATCAACAAAGAATAGGGCATCCGACACTGATTACAGCAGATATTATCCCGATGGTTCTTCGCTATCAGGGGGAAGCCGGAATGCCGGGAGCTCTGGTAGAACACCGCATCACAAGACGAATTCTTGAAGTTGAGGATGCGGGAATCATTGAGGATACCGATCAGTTGGAATATAAATCCGAATTAATCCGTAAACATAATAGTGATATTTTTCATCCATTCTTAAGACTAAGTCTGGAACAGGAGCATCTGTTCTTTGATGCCAAGACAAAGCTGTTATTAATATTGATACAGGAGACAAATTCGGTGAAAAGTGCCTGTAAATCCATGGCGCTCTCCTATAGTAAGGCATGGCACATGCTAAATACACTGGAGGAAGCTGTTCAATACAAGGTAATCACAAGACAACAGGGTGGAAGTCGAGGTGGAAAGACAGAGCTTACGATGGAAGGAGCTCGTCTTCTACAAAACTATGAGTTACTGGAGAAAAGGGTGAAAGATTATACAAGAGAAGAATTTCAAAAGATTTTTATAGGAAATTAGAGAGCGAGTTGTTTTATGAAACAATTTGAAACCTTTTCCATATCATCATAAAATAGAAGTAAGAGATAGGATTGTACGGAAGGCCCTAATTCGCGGGCGTACAGCGGAATGGAGATTAATATGCATAAGATATTGGTTGTTTCACATTGTATCCTGAACATTGCTTCCAAGGTGACCGGTTATAATGAAGCCGAGCAAATAGAAGAGGCGGGGCACAGGAGAAACCTTCTGGAATACGTAATGCAAAAGGATATTCAATTGATACAATTACCTTGTCCGGAGCTGCTTATGTATGGCTCCAAACGCTGGGGACATGTGAAGGATCAGTTTGATAATCCATTCTTCCGCAGACAATGCCGTGAAATGCTGGAACCGGTGATACTACAGTTATGTGAATATGCAAATAATCCGGAGCGATTTCAAATCGAGGGAATTGTAGCCATCGATTATAGTCCAAGCTGTGGCTATCATGCTACCTGCAAGGGGGACTGGGGAGGAGAATTCAGCTTAATTCCGGGGTTGGAGCACAAGCTGGATACGCTATCAACCGTACCGGAGCCCGGGGTATTTATGGAGGAATTCATCCAGCTGCTTCAGGAAGCGAAGCTGTCCATTCCCATCCTAGATCTAAGTTCGTTCTAAATTATATGTATTGGGAGGATTCATGGAATGAGTAACAAAAAGGCTTACATCATTGCTTTCTGCGGGATTGCAACAGCAGTTAATATTGTATTGGGGATTGCTACTTCCGCTTTAAAGCTGCCCTTTTATCTGGACACCTTAGGAACAGTAGTAACAGCCGTATTATTTGGCCCGCTGTCGGGAGCCATAGTAGGAGCATTAACGAATATTATCACCGGATTTATCTATAGCATCCGTGATATTCCATTCTTATTGGTCAATGTAGCTGTCGCCCTAATCGTCGGCTTTGCTGCCAAGAAATTCAAATTTACATTAGTGACAGCGATCGTTTGTGGTCTTATTCTGAGTGTGGTTTGCCCGTTAATCGGAACCCCCATCGGAATACTCATCTATGGAGGCTTAACCGGTACCGTGAGTGATATTCTGGTAATGGCACTTAAGAATTCCGGAAGCAGTATTTTTGCGGCCTCTTTCATCGCGAAAATTGGTAATAATCTGTTGGATAAGGTGGGTACCTGTATTCTTGCATACTTCCTGATTAAGAGTTTACCGATTAGTATTAAGAGTAGTGTAAAGGGTCTTAACTAACGATATGAAGAAGCATAGATCCTGGGATAAGTGATGACTTATGTCAGGATCTATAAATATATACAAATCCTATGGAGGTGAAGCCGGATGGCGGAGGATATTGTTTTTTGTAAGGGAGGCGGATGTACCGCTAAATTAGGTCCGGGGATGCTGGCTTCGGTACTTGAGAAAATACCGAAGGGGAAGGATCCTAATCTTCTGGTGGGTTTTGACAGCTCGGACGATGCATCTGTGTATAAGCTTACGGAGGAGTTGGCCATGGTTCAGACGCTGGACTTCTTCCCACCTATGGTAGAAGACCCTTATACCTTCGGACAGATTGCAGCGGCGAATGCTCTCTCCGATATCTATGCCATGGGAGGGGTAGTAAAGACGGCACTAAACATTGTATGCTTCCCCGAGAAGATGGATCTGAATATCCTTGGACAGATTCTTCAAGGTGGAAATGATAAGGTAACTGAGGCCGGAGGAATTCTGACGGGAGGACATTCTATCGTAGATACCGATGTAAAGTACGGCTTGTCGGTTACGGGAATAATTCATCCGAATAAGGTCTATAAGAACAATGCCTGCAAGGAGGAGGATGCGTTGGTGCTGACAAAGCCGCTGGGTGTAGGCATTGTATGTACGGCAGAACGCATGAAGCAATGTTCCGGATCCGCTCTGGAACTGGCGATACGCTCAATGACCACATTAAATAAATACGCAGCGGAACTCCTTTCAAAATACAAGGTCCATGCTTGTACGGATGTGACCGGCTTTGGTTTTCTTGGCCATCTGAATGAGATGCTAGGCAATGAGCTTGGAGCTGAGATTGACAGCTTAAAGGTTCCCTACATTAAAGAGGCAATACACTATGCCGATGAATTCTTCATCACAGCGGCAGGACAGAGAAATCGTAATCACCTCGGAGACAGAGTGGAGTTTGTAAAGGTACCCTTTGCGATAGAGGAGATTTTGTTTGATCCTCAGACCTCAGGCGGTCTGCTGGTGAGTCTTCCAATGGAAGAAGCGGAAGAGCTTATGGCGGAGCTGGATCAGCTGGGACTGCCATGTGGGGTGGTAGGACGGGTTACCAGAAAGAGGAGCAATCGAATCGTGGTCAGATAACCCTCGCAATGCTGGAGGATTCCATAGAATGAGAGAAGCAGAAGGAGATAATGAATATGAGACAGACACTTGATTTTATAGGAAAAGCATGTCCGATACCTGTTGTCGAGAGCAAAAAGGCCTTAAGCGGTTTGAAGCCGGAGGATGTCCTCGAGGTATTGGTGGATAACAGTGTAGCAGTGCAGAATCTCGAAAAGCTGGCTACTCAGAAAAAACTGGCTTTTGAATCTGAGAAAAAGGAAGAGAACCTTTATCAGGTTAAATTTACTGTAACAGCAACAACCCAATTAAGTGAGACCTCGTCGGATCCGGTGAGTTGTTCGCCTTATACCGCAACAGGACCTACGGTTGTAATTCTATCGTCGGATAAGATGGGCGAGGGAGACGAGAAGCTAGGTCATATTCTGATGAAGGGCTTTGTTTATGCATTGACGCAACAGGCGGTACTTCCTGAGACTATTCTTATGTACAATAACGGGGTAAAGCTGGCTGTGGAGGGTTCAGAATCACTGGCTGACTTAAAGCTTATGGAAGAACAGGGAGTTGAGATACTATCCTGCGGAACCTGTCTGAATCATTATCAGCTGGTAGAAAAGTTAGGAGTAGGTACCATTACCAACATGTATGTAATCGTTGAGAAGTTTTCTGAAGCCGGAAAGGTTATAAAGCCATGAGAAATGATAATTTAATCCTAATTCGAGGAGCAGGGGATATTGCGACGGGAACTATTCAGAAGCTGGTACGGGCTGGATTTTCGGTATTGGCTACCGAGACCGACAAGCCCTCGGCAATTCGTAGGCTGGTGGCTTTGTCCGAAGCAGTATATGAAGGAAGCTTTACCGTTGAAGACATTACTGCGGTTCGAACGGATTCCTTGCCGGAAGCGTATACGGTTATGAATGCCGGACATGTTGCAATTATGGTTGACCCCTCCTGTAGACTACTTTCCGAGCTTCAACCCTTTGCGGTGGTTGATGCGATTCTCGCGAAGAAGAATCTTGGAACCAACAGAGGAATGGCGCCAATTACAATAGCCCTAGGTCCCGGATTTACCGCGGGTGAGGATGTGGATGTGGTAGTTGAGACGATGCGTGGACACAATCTGGGAAGACTCATTTTCGAGGGAACCGCTTTACCCAATACAGGTGTTCCGGGAATGATTGAAGGAATGGGGAGAGAGAGGGTAATTCATGCACCCATGGCAGGAACCATCTCCAATAAAGCGGTTATCAGTGATATCATTGAAAAAGGGCAAATGATTGCAGAGATCGATGGAAATCCTGTTATCGCTTCCATAGACGGAGTACTCAGAGGACTTATCCGTGATGGATTTTATGTACCTCAGGGCTTTAAAATAGCAGATATTGATCCTAGAGATGCGGAGAAGGAAAATTGCTTTACTATATCGGATAAGGCAAGATGCATCGGAGGAGCTGTCCTGGAGGCAATCCTCATGCTAAGATATTCGAAGCGTTAGCTATCTCGGGGGATAGAGAAAAGGTGTAAAATATGTTATGATATGGATAACTATTGTGTAGATGGCGCAAAACGCCATCATGGAGGTAAAAATGATCTATCTTGATAATGCCGCAACCTCCTATCATAAGCCGAAGGTTGTAGCTGAAGCGGTCTATGAGGCGTTGCAGGGAATCGGTAATAGTGGGCGTGGAGCCCATGATGCTTCTCTTGAGGCAGGACGGATTATGCTACAGACCAGAAGTGAAATAGCACAGCTATTTCACGTTGGTGATCCCTCCAGAGTGATCTTTACCTCTAATGCAACAGAGAGCCTTAACATTGCAATTAAAGGCCTGCTGCAACCGGGAGATCACTGCATCACAAGTGCCATGGAGCATAACAGTGTGCTAAGACCCCTTTATCTTATGGAGGAACAGGGAGTAGAGCTTACCATTCTTCCGCTTACTTCGAGGGGATATATTGAGGAACATCATATCGAAGCAGCCATAAAGGAGAATACGAAAGCAGTTGTTTTAACCCATGCTTCGAATGTCACAGGCAATGTGAATGATATACAAAGGATTGGCGAGCTTTGTAACAGAAATAAACTGCTATTTATTCTGGATGCCTCTCAAAGTGCAGGAATTCTTCCCATTGATATGATGAAGCAGAGGATATCTGTACTCTGCTGCTCCGGACATAAAGGATTGATGGGTCCCCAGGGAACCGGAATTCTGGCACTTGCTGAAAATATAAAGCCCACTCCTCTTAAGGAGGGAGGGACCGGAACCAGCAGCTTTTCCCATAGTATGCCGGAAGCGCTACCGGAAGCGTTGGAGGCAGGTACGCAAAATACTCATGGAATCGCAGGCTTAAAAGCAGCCTGTCGATATATCAAAGAGTTTGGACAAGAGAATATCTTTCAGAAGGCGAGCAGCCTCTCGACACTTTTTTATCACGAAGTGAGACAGATCCCGGGAATAACCGTATATGGAGATCCGGAAGCAAAGCTACGTGTTCCGGTCATTGCACTAAATATACTCGACTCGGCTTCTGGTGAGATTACCGATGAACTATATCAGCGATTTGGCATAGCAACCCGTTCCGGTGCTCACTGTGCTCCATTAGTCCATGCGTCTTATCAAACGAAGGAACAAGGAATGGTTCGCTTCAGCTTCTCACACTTTAACACAGAGGAAGAAATCCGAGCAGCTGTCTCAGCACTTAGGATTCTGGCGGAGGAACACCGATGAGAGCAAAGGAACTACAATGTATTATAACCTTCCATACAACAACAGAAGCGATTCTGTTTGAGCAAGCGGCAAAAGCGAAGGGCTCCCAGGGACGTATCATCCCGGTGCCGAGGGAGATTACGGCCGGATGCGGACTTGCCTGGAAAGACACAGTCCATGCACGAGATAATCTGGAGAAGATTCTTAAGGAGCAGCAGCTTGGATACGATAGCCTGTACGAATTAATGGTGTAGTGACAACCCTAGGAGAGCCCATGAAAGCTTGGTATCAGAAAAATTGCATATGGCAGGAGACGACGTCATTAACAGAGGCGCTTGGCTTAAAAAACTTCACCCATGGAAGCATTGCGGTCATCGGCGCAGGTGGAAAGACCTCTGCGATCTTTCGGATGGCGGAGGAATTTGCTGCTGCAGATCGAAGGGTTATTATCACTACTACCACGCGTATGTACCGGGAACCCGGAATTCTGGCAACTACAGCGGAGGAAGCAAGGCAACAGTTGGAGAATCAATCGATAGTGATGGTAGGTCGTCCGGCTGAGGCCGGAAAGATTGCAGGGCTAGAGGATGTGCAGCTGCAAGAGTTAGCCCATGTTGCTGATATCCTTCTGATTGAGGCGGATGGCTCCAAGCGGTTACCACTTAAGGTTCCGGCAGCTCATGAACCGGTGATACCGGCTGGTGTTGATCGAATCATACTGGTAGCGGGGCTCTCCGGAATTGGTGAAAGGCTTTCACAGAGCTGTCACCGTGCAGAGCTTGTCTGCGAGATACTAAAGGTTCCCATGGACCATGTCATAAATCAGGAGGATATCGGAGTGATACTAAAAGAAGGTTACCTGAGGCAGCGAATAGGAAAGGATCCCCAGGTAACAGTTCTCTTAAATCAGGTAGATAATACAGAACTTCGCAAGCTGGGTGAGAGTATTGCGAGTTCACTTACACCCTATTCCTGTATACTCGCAACGATAAAAACAGATTAAATTCAGGAGGAAATAATGAAGAATTATATACAACATTTATCTCATAATCTGATCGAAAAAGGAAGTCTAAAGACCTGTGTCGCCTTAAGCGGAGAGTTGCAAGGAAGGCATCTGATCTGGGAGGGAGAACAGGTTCTGTACTTTGAAGACGAGAATGAACTGATATGGAAGGAGCTTCTTCCGGAACTGGAGAGCGCAACCTCGTCAACCATCATAAGCATCGATGGTAATCAGTATTATGTAGAGCAGATTACCGGTACTCCGAAGCTGATAATCTATGGGGGCGGACATATTTCAGTACCTATGGCACAGCTTGGAAAGCTGTTAGGATTTGAAGTAACCGTGATCGATGATCGTCCTGAATTTGCGACCAGAGAACGTTTCAAGGATGCTGATCATCTGATCTGCAGCGATTATGAGCAGGCCTCCACGGAGCTTAAGGATTATAAGAATAGCTATTATGTGGTGGTAACGCCGGGACATAAGAAGGACCTGCAAAGCGTCAGAAACATTTTAAACCATAGCTATGCCTATGTGGGGATGATCGGCAGCAGAACGAAGGTTGCCAAGGTCCAGAAAGCCTTACTGGAAGAGGGTTATTCCGAGAAGCAACGACAGGAACTCCATGCCCCGATTGGTCTTCCGATCGGAGGGCAGACTCCGGCAGAGATTGCAGTTAGTATCGCCGCAGAGATAATTAAGGAACGTAACGAGAAACCAACTGGTATAATTGAAGAAGATGTTCTGAATGGAATCTTGTCGGATACAGCACCGATGGTCCAAGCAATGATTGTCGAGAAAAGAGGCTCCTCACCACGAGGAAACGGGAGTCGAATGCTTGTTAAGGAAGATGGCTCCATCCGTGGAACCATCGGAGGGGGATCTGTGGAATTTGCAGCAATTCGAAGGAGTCAGGCAATGCTGGCGGCCGGTGAGGATTTTGCGGTAGAAGAATACATCCTCTCCGATGCAGAAGGAGCGACTCTTGGTATGGTGTGCGGAGGCTTTATTAAAGTTGTTTTTGAGCGAGTGATATAATCTCGTTAACAATAGGATAGTAGCGGCAGGAATGCAGCAGGACGGAGGTATCAATGGAGAAGGTAAGAGTTCAGGATGCGATCGGCATGGTATTATGCCATGATCTTACGGAGATCGTCCCGGGGGAGCGTAAGGGGGTTGCCTTTAAGAAGGGGCATATCATAGAGGAAAAGGATATTGAGAAGCTTCTGGACATTGGAAAGAGGCATATCTATGTCTGGAATCTGGAGGAGGGCTTTGTGCATGAGAATGACGCAGCAGCCCGAATGATCAAGGCGGCCTGTGGCAACGGGCTTTCATTTTCTGAAGTGAAGGAAGGAAAGATTGAGTTCAGGGCCGGTGTAAACGGTGTCCTTAAGATCAACCAAGAGGCATTATATCAGGTAAATGCTCTGGGTGATATCTGTTTTGCTACCATCCACGGGAATAAGCAGATCGGGGAAGGAAAATTGATTGGTGGCTGCCGTGTTATCCCGCTTGTTGTTGAGGAAGCGAAGCTGACCGAATTTGAGAACATATGTAAACGCACCGGACCGATTGTAGAAGTCAGATCCTTTCCGAAGACAAAAATCGGTATTGTTACAACGGGCTCCGAGGTGAAGGAAGGCAGAATAACGGATAAGTTCGGACCGGTCCTTCGTGATAAGGCGATGGAGACGAATTCAGAGGTTGTCGGACAGATCTTTACCGGTGATGAGAAGGACGATATCGTGAAGGCGATTGAGTATTATATTGAGCAAGGCGTAGATCTAATTGAGGTAACCGGAGGTATGAGCGTAGATCCGGATGATATGACACCCTCGGCCATCAAGAGCCTTGGAGGAGAATTTGTTACCTACGGTGCACCGGTGCTTCCCGGCGCCATGTTCTTACTATCCTATATAAAGGGGATTCCGGTAGTAGGACTTCCGGGTTGTGTAATGTATGTAAAACGGTCCATTTTTGATCTGGTAGTACCCCGTATTCTTACCGGAGAGGTTTTGACGAGAGAGGATTTTATTCGTCTGGCTTATGGTGGACAATGTGTGAACTGCCCGGTATGTACTTATCCGGATTGTGGCTTTGGAGCTTAGTATGGATAGGGAAGGATGAGACGATATGAAGGAATTAACACATTTTGATCATAGCGGTAATGCAATTATGGTAGATGTATCAGAGAAGGACATAACCAAACGTACAGCCATAGCAAAAGGCACCATACGTGTCAGTCGCGAGGTGTTTCGAGCGATTAAGGAAGGAACCAGTAAGAAAGGGGATGTTCTTGGTGTAGCCAGAGTTGCTGGGATTATGGGTGCAAAGAAGACCTCTGAGTTGATCCCGATGTGTCATATTCTTGCTCTGGAGAAGTGCAGCGTGGATTTTGAACTGAAGGAAGAGGAGCTCGAGGTGGAAGCAACCTGTCTGGTGAAGACCACCGGAAAGACGGGTGTTGAGATGGAAGCCTTGACCGGTGTTAATATTGCTCTGCTGACGATCTATGATATGTGTAAGGCCATCGATAAGACCATGGTCATCACGGGAATCTATCTCTGTGAGAAATCCGGGGGTAAAAGCGGAGATGTTGTTAATAAACCGGAGTTAGCACAGGAATAACCTTAATACATATCAGCAAATAGAAGCTGCAACCAATGCTGCTCAGATTTTTGATGGGAGAAGGTCATGGAGAAAAAGGGAATTGTGAAAGCTGTGTGCATCAGTGAAAAGAGGGGTACACAGAAGATTAATATAAAGGAAGCAAACTTCATTAAGGACTTCGGGATTGAGATGGATGCTCATGCAGGTAATTGGCATCGACAAGTAAGCTTAATCTCTTATGAGAAGATTGAAGCGTTTAATGCAAGGGGGGCTCAGGTTGAGGATGGAGCCTTTGGTGAAAATCTGATTGTTGAAGGTTTTGACTTTCGCGAGCTGCCGGTTGGGACGAGATTTCAGTGTAATGAAGTTCTTCTGGAGCTAACACAGATCGGTAAGGAATGCCATAGTCATTGTCAGATTTACGATAAAATGGGGGAATGCATCATGCCCAGAGAGGGTGTGTTCGCCAGGGTACTTCAGGGAGGTACGATTCGGATAGGAGATGTGATGTACATTGTATAGAGTAGGAATTATAACCGCAAGTGATAAAGGAAGTGTCGGCGAGCGTAAGGATATCAGCGGTGAAAGAATACGATCCATCGTGGAGGAGCATGGCTATCAGGTGAGCCATTATCAGATCTTACCGGATGAGAAGGGGCTTCTTCAGGAGACGATGCGGCGGCTGTGTGATGAGAATACCATAGATTTGTTATTGACCACCGGAGGTACCGGCTTCTCGATGAGAGACGTAACACCGGAAGCGACGGTTGCGATTGCAGAGAGGATGGTACCCGGAATTGCAGAAGCAATTCGTGCCTATTCTATGACGATAACCAAGAGAGCCATGTTAAGTCGTGGTGTGGCGGCCATTCGAAAGAGTACCTTAATCATTAATCTGCCGGGTAGTCCTAAGGCAGTAGAGGAAAGTCTGACCTATATCATTGAGGAAATTAAGCATGGTCTTGAGATTCTCAAGGGAGAGGCCGGGGAGTGCGCAAGATAGTGTCTTTATCCAACAAGGGAAAGAGCTTATGCAGTTGTAGCACAGAAAGGAAAGGTCTATAGCTATGCAGGATAAGTTAAATCGAACGATCGATTATCTTAGAATTTCATTAACGGATCATTGTAATCTGCGTTGCTGCTACTGTATGCCGGAATCTGCAAAGGATTTTCTGAATCAGGCACAGCTGATGACCTGTGAGGAAATCGAAATTATAACAAGGCTGATGGCAAGAAACGGTGTCAGGAAGGTAAAGCTAACCGGAGGAGAGCCCTTGCTACGGGAGGATCTTCCAGCAATTGTGCGTGCAATTCGCAGTATCCCGCAGATTGAACAGGTTACCTTGACAACGAATGGTGTTCTGTTGAAGGAGCAGATGAAGGAGCTTGCGAAAGAAGGAATTACCTCCATAAATATTAGCCTTGATACCAGAGATCCTGAGAATTTTAAAAGAATTACAAAAAGGGATCAGTTCAATCAGGTCTGGGAGGGAATCCGAGAAGCACTAAGTTATCCGGAGATCGATCTGAAAATAAATGTTGTACCGATCGACAGCAGTAAAGAAAATATCCTTCGGATGGCCGAGCTTGCCAGAGAAGATAAGCTTGCAGTTCGTTTTATCGAAATGATGCCGATAGGATATGGAGTAAATTATCAGCTGTATGGTGAGAGTGAAATAAAAGATATTCTGGAGGAAGCATTCGGAAAGCTGCAGCCACTGGCAAAAACAAGTGGGAATGGTCCGGCAAAATATTACGAGTTGGAGGGCTTTGCCGGAAAGATTGGCTTTATCAGCGCTGTATCTCATAAATTTTGTTCGGACTGCAATCGAATTCGTCTCACCTCGGAAGGTCTTCTCAAGACCTGTCTGCAATATGGTGGTAGCCTGAATCTGAAGGATCTGTTAAGGCAGGGCATATCTGAGAATACAATAGAGCAGCTGATTTTAGAGGAAGTAAATCATAAACCCTGTGGACATCATTTTTATGAACAGGGGACCGAGAAAGACGAGAGAAAGTTTTTGGGTGCGATCGGCGGCTGAAGTGGATATTGCCGCGTGATACCTAGTAATATATAAAAAGGGGATTTTTAATGAGACGTTACCTGGTATTATTCTTATGCAGTGTATTTATTATTACACTGTCCGGCTGTACTGCTAAGAAAGAGGATAAGGTTGAGCTGCAGGTATTTATTGCTGCCAGCTTGAATACGGTTATGGCGGACCTTGCAAAAGCATATCAGAAGGATCACCCCGAGGTTATGATTGTTTATAATGCGGACAGCTCCGGAAAGCTATTAACGCAGATTGAGGAAGGCTATGAGTGTGATATCTTCTTCTCTGCAGCACAAAAGCAGATGGACCAGCTTGAGCAAGACGGCTTGGTAGTTGAGGGTACCAGAAAAGATGTTTTGAACAATCAGCTGGTTGTTATCGCCGGTAAATCGAGCAATACAAAAGTAACAGGACTGGAGAACCTGGGGGATGCTACCAGCCTTGCCTTAGCGGATGGAAGTGTTCCTGCAGGGAAATATACCAGACAGGCACTGATGAAGCTTGGTATTCTTCCGGAAAGTGAGGATGTATCCAAGATTTCAACACAGGAAGTATCGACAGCACTGGGAGAAGTAGAAATCAGTGAACAGGGCAATGTAAGTAAGGTTTTGATCTCTGTTGTGGAAGGCTCCTGTGAGGTTGGGACAACCTATTATTCCGATACCTATGGGTATGAGGAAAAGGTGGACATTCTTCAGAAGGTAAGCTATGAGCTGACCGGAGATATCATTTATCCTGTTTGCCTGGTTAAGAATAAGGAAGCTACCTCGGCGAAGGAAAAAGCAGCGGAAGACTTCTATCAGTTTATTCTATCAGATACCGCAAAAGCGATATTTGAACAATATTGCTTTGAGACGAAAGTAAATTAGCAAAAGAGCGTCTATTCACTGGAAGATCGGAACTTTAGATAATAGCTATGAGTATAGGCGAGGATTGTTATTATAGTTAGTAAGGAGCGCATATATGGAAAAGTTTCTACCGTTCTTAATGGGGCTGGACTGGAGTCCGTTGATCATTTCTTTGAAGACCGGCGTGGTGGCTACCATAATTTCCTTCTTTCTTGGAATCTATGCAGCACGGAGGGTGCTGCATGCAGGACCGAAGATGAAAGCGATAGCAGACGGTTTCTTAACCCTGACCTTAGTTCTTCCTCCTACTGTTGTGGGTTTTGTTCTTCTTTTGGTTTTCAGCTTGCGAAGACCCTTTGGTTCCTTCCTATATGGTACCTTTGATATTAAAGTAGTACAAAGCTGGTTAGGCTGTATTATTGCGGCTACGGTGATTGCGTTTCCATTGATGTATCGGAATGCAAGGGCTGCTTTTGAGCAGGTGGATGTTAATCTGATTTATGCGGCAAGAACCTTAGGCTTATCGGAGACAAAGGTGTTCTGGAAGGTGGTAATGCCCACAGCCGGTCCGGGAATTGCATCGGGAACCATTCTAACCTTCGCAAGAGCACTCGGCGAATACGGGGCGACCTCCATGTTAGCCGGTAATATACCGGGGAAGACGGGAACCATATCACAGCGTATTGCCATGGTTATACAGGACGGAGATTATGTTACAGCGGGCTTTTGGGTAGTAGTAATCAGTCTTATTGCCTTTGTTATTATTGTTGCGATGAATCTGGTAGCAGCAAGAAATCAAAAAAACATGAAGCGGTGGTAGAGGTCTATGTCAATCGAAGTGATGATTAAGAAGAAGTTTAAGGGATTTCATCTGGAAGTGGAATTAAGTAGTGTGAATCAAAGAACAGCGATCTTAGGGGCCTCCGGTTCGGGCAAGAGTCTGACATTAAAATGCATCGCAGGCATAGAAAAACCGGATTCGGGACGTATTATTCTAAATGACAGGGTGCTCTTCGATTCGGAGAGGAAGATTAATCTTACGCCGCAAAAACGAAGAGTTGGTTATTTGTTTCAAAACTATGCGTTGTTTCCTGCCATGACCGTAGAAGAGAATATCGGAATTGCGATTACGACAACAAAGGAAGAGAAGCATCGTCTGGTTCGTGAGAAAATGAAGGAATATCACCTGGAGGGACTGAAGGATCGCTATCCCTCCGAATTATCCGGGGGACAGCAGCAGCGAGTAGCACTCGCCAGAATGCTGGTCAGTAACCCGGATATTATCATGCTGGATGAACCCTTCTCCTCTCTCGACAGCTATTTGAAGGAGCTTCTCCAACAGCAGTTATTGGAGAGCTTAGAAGAATACCGAGGGGATGTACTTCTGGTTACCCATAACCGAGATGAGGCTTATGTCTTCTGTGAACGTTTGATGATGATCAACAAAGGCAGTACAATTATTGCCGGAGATACCAAGGAATTGTTTGAACGGCCGGTAAGAAAGGAAGCAGCAAGATTGATCGGATGCAAGAATATATCGGCAATCAAAATCCTTGACCGTCATACCATGGAGGCAACAGATTGGGGAATTCAATTATCTACCCATAAGGAGCTTACCGATCAAATACATTATGTGGGAATCCACTCCTACGATTTCATCCCAGCCTGGGAGCAGCCTGAGACGAATTATATTCCTTTTACGCTGGTCGGAAGGGGAGGGATACCCATGGAAGAGCATTTCTTCCTTCGAGCAGTGAATCCTGACTTCGCAGAATGTCTTAGCTGGTATGTTCCGAAGGATAAGCAGGAGGTTCTTGGGAAGGGATTGCCTCACTATTTGCATTTACCGGAGGAGAAGCTTTTGCTATTAGAATAAGATAGATCATAAAAAATTAGCCCACTATGTAAGGAGTTCTTACAAGTGGGCTTTCATTTATTCTCTAATTTGTTGCAAAGGACGGATAAAAAGGCGAAATGGCTGCCGGTTTCACGGCTATCTTGTATACTTTTCGATATCGCTTTCCTTACGTTTGGAAGTTCCGTCGCCGATATCTACAAAATTAGGATTCTTAGCCAAATCGATTGATTCTGTGGTTCTTGTAAAATGCTCATCATAAGATATTGAATTCATTTTCTTGATTATTTTCTTTGAAGACTCTTTATTATCTTTTTTAAACATAATAACCACCTCCATATCATTACTATAACACTTTCTTTATTTTGATTCAATACTCCCTAATCTATGAAAATATGTAATATTTTGTTACAAGTACACTAGCAGACAAAAATTCGGCGTTACCTTTGGGAAGCCGGATAATTTACTTTATCAAAGGAGCGTTAAGTTTTTGAATATATGGATGCGCAATCTCGATGGAGCGAATAGTTTGTTTCATTTTGTGCAATGATGTAACTATACTTAATATTACTGATAAGGAAGGTACATTATGGAATCAAACCACTATCGCTGTCCGATTTGTAACGGTAAGAAATTAACACTCCGATATGAAGCAAGCTATGTTTATTCCTATATCCTGGATGAGGATGCACCGGGCCATAAGAATACGGAGGAGTTTTTATCTTTTTTATATGATAAACGGGAGCAGACCAATTCAAGAACCTTTATCGAGTGTAATGAATGTGGGACACAGTATCCATACACTTTTATAAATGGGGTACTGGAGTATGGTATAAAGCAGGAGGGCGCTCAGTTATAAGCCAAGGTGAAATTTTATCTGAGCCTACTGGATAGCTCATAGTAAGAAGCACGACTCGTGTCAGGTTCGAACTAATATAAAATATAGGAGAAGGACGGTAGAGAAAGGCTAAGTCTCTTGGTTCTTCTCTGATTTTATTTGCAGCTGTTTGTGTGAAATGGAAGCACTTCGATATAATCTAGTTTTAATGCAATAAAATGGTAAATATGATATACTTATTTTAGATTTAAGCTTATCAAAGTACAAAGCTACATGGGGACGGGGAGGATATTCATGCATTTAAAAAAGCTGGTAGGAGCATTATTATTGATTAATCTGCTCCAGTTTTTTGTGGGATTGATTATTTTGATTATTCAGGGTAAGACCATAATCGATGAGGTCAGTATATTTATGTATCTGGCCATAGGCCTAATGCTGTTCAGCAGTCTTATAACGATTCTAGGTCTGTATTTTGCATCCCGATACAAGAATGATATTATGGCAGAATCAATGTCCAACCTGGAGGAATTAAATACGAGGCTTCGCGCACAAAGACATGATTACTTAAATCATTTTCAGGTGATTTATGGATTAATGGAGCTTGGAGAATATGAAGAGGCAAAGGGTTATATTGATCCTGTTTTTAAGGATATTATGAAAGTTAGCAAGGCACTGAAGACCGCTCAGCCGGCTGTGAATGCCCTGCTTCAAGCAAAGATTGAGACTGCAGAAAAAAAGGGTATTGATATGTATCTGGAGATACGTTCTCAGCTGAAAGAGATACCCCTAGAACCTTGGAACCTATGTAAGGTTCTTGCGAATATTATTGATAATAGCATCACGGCATTGTCGGAAGCCGAGCATGAGAAAAGCATCCATCTGGAGATCGGGGAAGACAGGGAGAATTACACCTTCTTAATCTATAATAATGGACCACAGATACCGAAGAGTCAGCTGGATAATATCTTTCGTCAAGGGGTAACCACCAAGAAGGAAGGTGAGCATGGTATGGGATTATTCATTGTTTCAAAGATTATTAAGGAGGCAGGGGGTACTATAACAGCTCATTCCAACGTCGACAAGACAAGCTTCTACATTGAATTACCGAAAGGAGATCACGGGACGGGAATGAAACAGGCCTAATAAATTGATATAGATATGTGAGGTATGTAATGAGATTTCATGGTCCGAATTTGACAGTATGAAGGCAAAGATGTATAACTTAGCAATTATCTATTCCCATTTCATAATTTCGTAGTAAAGTATAATTTAGATATCCAAAAACTTTTTAGATTATGAAAGGAGAAAAGACATGTTCGGTGAGATGGGTGTAGCATTAATCGTTGCGATTATTTTATTTGTCGCAGGCTTTGTCCTGATTGGAATCGAGATGGTGATACCGGGCTTTTCCATCCCGGGAATATCCGGAATCATTTGTTTGGTAGTAGCGATCTTCCTGGTGTCCGATACCTTTGTCGAGGGAGCAATCATTGCTCTGATTATTATGGCGCTACTAGGAATTATGTTCGCGATAATACTAGGGATTTTATCAAAAGCAAAATTAAAATCTCCGATTATCCTGAAGGATGAGCAGAATAAGGAAAAAGGATTTATCAGCTCAAATGACCTGAAGTATCTGCTTGGGAAGCAGGGAGTAGCTATTACAGACCTCAGACCCAGTGGAACCGCAGATTTTGACGGTATCGAATTTGACGTTATCAGCGAAGGGAAATACATTTCAAAAAATACAAAGCTTATTATATTCAAGGTACAGGGCTCTAAGTTAATTGTGAAGGCGTTAAATTAGAAGAGAACAGGAACAACAAAAGAATGTAAGAATTATTTTGGTACTATTGTAACAAATAAAAAAATCTACATAGAAAGAGGGATATGTTTATGCCACAGACAATTGGATTAATCGTTTTAATTGGTATCATCAGCTTATTAGTTGTTTTGTTTTTCACCTTTGTACCCGTAGGGCTATGGATCAGCTCCTTGGCTGCTAATGTTAAAGTAAGTATTTTTAATTTAATTGGTATGCGTTTAAGACGTGTTGTACCGTCAAAGATCGTTCTCCCGCTGATAAAAGCAATAAAAGCAGGCTTAAATGTAAATGTAAACCAGCTGGAAGCACATCATCTGGCAGGAGGTAATGTTGACAGTGTTATTAATGCGCTCGTTGCGTCGGAACGTGCAGGGATTGAGCTGCACTTTGAAAAAGCGGCGGCTATCGACCTTGCCGGCAGAGACGTGTTTGATGCTGTTAGAATGAGTGTTAACCCGAAGGTAATTGAGACCTCTAATGTATCGGCAGTAGCTAAGGATGGTATCGAGTTACTTGTAAAAGCAAGAGTTACCGTGCGTGCTAATCTGGAGCGCTTAGTCGGTGGTGCCGGTGAGGCAACCGTATTAGCCAGAATCGGTGAAGGTATTGTAACTACCGTTGGTTCTGCTGGCTCTCACAAAGAGGTTCTGGAGAATCCGGATGATATCTCTAAGCGTGTGCTTAGTAAAGGTCTGGATTCGGGTACCGCCTTTGAAATCCTTTCCATCGATATCGCAGACATCGACGTCGGAAGAAATATCGGAGCTCAGCTTCAGACTCTTCAAGCCGAGGCAGATAAGAATATAGCTCAGGCTAAGGCCGAGGAGAGAAGAGCAATGGCAGTTGCTAAGGAACAGGAAATGCGTGCCTATGTTGTAGAAGCAGAAGCAGAGGTTCCCAAAGCAATGGCCTATGCTCTGAAAGAAGGAAAGCTTGGAGTAATGGATTATTACGACATGCAAAATATCAAGGCTGACACCAAGATGAGAGAAAAGATCTCTGAGTCCGGTAAAAAGCAGATTATTGATGAAAAACGGGACAATAAATAATTCAAAGCATTCGAGGTGAAGCCTATGTATTATAATAGTAAATCATCATTCGGGAGATTGAGCGAGTTTGCCAAATCCACGAAAAATGTACTGCTATATGGCAACCAAGCTTCCATGTCTAAGCCGGATAATAAAAAAGCAATCGGGGAGCAGAAGCTTCCGGGAAAACTTCCGCCTAAGGTAGAGATCGTAGTTGCATCTCCCGTTGTACCGACAGCTACCCAGAAGACGGATGAAATTACTCAGGCAGATCTGCAGCAGGCTATCATCTGGTCGGAGATTCTCGGTAAGCCGATGAGCAAACGAAGAGAGAGAAGATACTATGGCAATTAAAGTTATCCTCGTGGAGGATGAAAGCGGAATTCGTAAGCTGCTTCGTAAAATCATAGAGAACAAGGATGGCTTTGAGATTGTCGGAGAGTGCGACAATCTATCGGAAGCGGTAAGCCTTTTTACGAAGACAAAGGCAGAGGTAGTATTTCTTGATATCGAGATTAACGGTGCGAATGGACTAGAGTGTGCTAAGATTATTGCAGATATGGAACCGAAGACGAAGATTATCTTTGCGACAGCACATTCGGAATATATGTCGGCTGCTTTTGAGGTATATGCCTTCGATTATTTGGTTAAACCCTTTAATGTGGATCGGGTATATCATACCTTGGACCGCGTAAAGGCCTTTACCGATACGGCGGAAAAGGAGCATCTTGATAAGATTATTAAGTATGAACGAGGCCTTGAGAAGTTGTTGGTAAAGGGCAAAGAAAGTATGAGCTTTGTGGATATCAGCGACATCATACTGGTTCAGAGAGAGAACAGCACTACCGTAATCTACACAAAAAAGGATGCCTTTCATACCTCGGCTAGTCTGAGTGACATTGAGGCGAAGCTGGACGGAGAACAATTCATGCGTAGTCACAAGTCCTATCTGATCAATGTCTCTCAGATCAAGAAGATAGAACCCTATGGCAGATGGACCTATATCGTAACCTTCAAGGATATTGATAAGGATGCCCTAATGACAGTGGATAAATTTGAAGAGATTAAGAAGCGATTTCTATAAAGAAAAGTGTGTTTTATCACAGGAAGAAGGATGTGCCTCGTTGCATATCCTTTTCTTCTTGTTGGATTTTTCTTATGCTATAGGTTATAATAATAAAAGTTTAGTCTGTTAGGACACTAAACGGATGGGAGACAACTATGCTTGCTTTGATTGCTGCATTATCAAAAAATTATGTGATTGGTAATAATGGCATTATTCCCTGGAAGATTAAAGGAGAGCAGAAACGCTTCAAGGAGCTTACAACAGGAAAAACAGTAATTATGGGGAAGCGCTCCTTTGAGGAGATAGGCAAGCCATTGCCGAATCGCCGGACCATAGTAATATCGAATACAACAAATTATGAATATGAGAATTGCATTACTCTTGGATCGTTAAAACAGGCGATTACCTTGGTAGGCAATGAAGACGCATATGTTGCCGGAGGTGAGCAATTATACCGGGAAGCCCTTCCCCTCGTTGACGTCATGTATCTTACCATGATCGATCTAGAGATTCAGGGAGACACCTATTTTCCGAGATTTAAGGATGAAGACTTTATACTTACCTCGGAAGAAGAATATCAGGGAGAGATACCTTACCGATACCTCACTTATGTACGCAAGAAGTAAGGATAATAATATCGGTAATAGGTCCATTTAATTAGAAAATAGGACTCGATATTAATTGACTTTTTTACCACTCTGGCATAAAATTTTTGTTATAGGATTTGATGATATCTTCATGGAAGAAGCAATAAGATCAAGCTTTTTTCATGAAGCTTTTTTCGTTAATGCATAGCAAAATAGGGTAGTAAATGAATAAGGCAGGTAATTTATGAAGAGAAAAGAATTATCCCAGGGTGTGATACAGTATATTTTTGAGCCTATTGAGGATAAGAAGTATGGGAATAATGTCATAGCAATTATCAATGGTGATAAGTCCATTATCATTGACACAGGCTATGCGGATCAGACCGAAGAAGTTATAAAGGATCTGGAGGCTTCCGGAATAGCAATTGAGGGTGTCATTATATCACATTTTCATGAAGAACATATCCAGGGTCTGAAAAAGCTGCAAGGGATCACCATATATGGCAGCAGCTATTATCAACCGACCTTAAACCAATGGGTACCCACACAGGAGCAGAAGTATTATATACCAACGGTTTTAATTGATAAAAATCGTAAAATAATTTACGGCAATCAGGTGCTTGAGTTAATCCATAATCCCGGGCATTCTATTTGCACGTTACTGATTAAGATTAATGAAAAGTACTTATATATTGCGGATGAGTTAATGTATGCCCCGAACGGTGAGCCTATATTACCGATTGTATCAAAGCATGACATTATTAATCATTATGTATCCGTTCATAGCTTGACAAAGTATAATCAATATATTTTTATTCCGGGACATGGCGAAGCTATTGATGATATGCATAGAATCATCAGAGATACAAAGAATGTGTGCCATTATCTGTGTGAAATCTTGAGCAATGATGCAGAAATACCTGTGGAACAGGCAATCAAAGATTGTACCTGCGATTTTCTTCATAAGGATTATCATGCAAATGTGTATAAAGATTAGCATATCAGCATAATAAGCGAACACATTCTATTCCTTGAATTTGGAAGAAAAAAAGTATTGACGAATCCTCATTTTAATAGTACACTTTATCCATTAAAAGTGTTAAAGCTTTAAAGCGAAATAGCGTAATTTTGGAAACGCTATGACTATGATTACAGGAGGAGAAGTTGATATGAAGATAAGAAGAATTGTTGCTGGTATGTTGATTACAGCAATGTCAACGATTGTACTTGCAGGCTGCAGTACGAAGGACGATGTATTTAAGATAGGTGTAAATCAATACGTAACACACGCCGCACTTGATGCCAGCTATAAGGGTTTTGTGGATGCATTGGCTGAGGCAGGGTACATAGATGGAGAAAACATCAAAATTGATCTGCAGAATGCCCAGGGAGATCAAGCAACGGCAAGCACCATTGCGACCAAACTGGTAAATGATAATAATGATTTGATCTTAGCAATAGCAACCCCCTCTGCACAAGCGGTAGCAAATGCAACCAAGGATATCCCGATCCTGATTACTGCCGTAACGGATCCTGCCGGCTCCGGTCTTGTTGCTTCGAATGATGCACCGGGTGGAAATGTATCTGGTACCTCAGATCTGACACCGATCAAAAATCAGATTGAGCTCTTGACTAAACTGGTTCCGGATGCAAAGACGATTGCTATTCTTTACTGCTCCAGTGAAAGCAACTCCAAGATCCAGGCTGAAATCGCAGTAGAGGCTGCAGCGGAATTAGGGCTTACAACAATAGATGCAACCGTATCCAATTCCAATGAGATTCAACAGGTGGTTCAATCTTTGGTTGGTAAGGTGGATGCCATCTACGCTCCGACGGATAACATTATCGCTTCCGGTATGCCGACTGTAGCATTGGTTGCGAATGATAATGGTATTCCTGTAATTTGTGGTGAATCAGGTATGGTTGATGCAGGCGGTCTTGCGACCAACGGAATTGACTACTACAAGCTTGGCTGGTTAACCGGTGAGCAGGCAGTGAAGATAATCAAGGGTGAGGCTAAGACCGAGACAATGCCGATACAGTATTTGCCGGATGATCAGTATACTATTGATATCAATGAAGAAGTAGCCGCTCAGCTGGGCATCACGATACCCGCTGATCTACAGGCGAAGTAACACAAAGACTAGCGTTCTACCTCAATATGAGTTATATATTAGTGAATGAGACCACATTTTATGTGGTCTACATTCATTCTTACCGTAAAATAATCAACAGCTGAAATGATAATAATCCGCTTTTTTAATTGCGATATGAAAGCATTTCAATGGAGTACTTAATCAGAAAGGAACTAGAAAATATGAATATCGTCATGGCTATATTCGGTGCTGCTTCACAGGGGTTAACCTGGGCGATACTGGCACTGGGCGTTTATCTCACCTTCCGAATATTAAATTTTGCTGATATGTCCTGTGAAGGAAGCTTTGCTTTAGGAGGAAGCATCAGTGCGATGCTGATGGTGAACCATCAGTGGAATCCTTTTATAACACTGATTATTGCGATCCTCGCCGGTATGGCAGCGGGCTTCGTTACCGGTTTTCTGCATACAAAGCTTAAAATTCCGGCAATTCTCTCCGGTATTCTGACAATGATCGGATTATACTCTGTAAACCTCCGGGTTATGGGACAGGCTAACACTTCTCTCATCGGTCAGAATACAATTATCCAGATCTTCAAAGGATTGTTACCGGCGGCGAAGGAACTTGGAATAAAGGATTCTACCTTACAGATCTGGGTTACCATGGGTGTGGGTATGATCTGCATTATGGCAGTAATCGCACTTCTTTATTGGTTCTTCGGAACAGAAATCGGTTGCTGCATTCGAGCTACAGGAAATAATGAAAATATGGTTCGTGCACAGGGCGTAAATACGGATAAAATGAAAATCCTCGGGCTGGTTATCAGTAACGGCTTGATTGCTCTGGCCGGTGCCTTGGTAACTCAGAGTCAGGGTTATGCCGATGTTAACATGGGAGTAGGAGCGATTGTCATAGGTCTGGCTTCCATCGTTATGGGTGAGGTATTGCTTTATTGGGTGAAGAACTTTGCAGCGAAACTAATCGCAATTGTCCTGGGCTCTATCGTTTACCGAATCATCATTGCATCCGTATTACAATTAGGTATGGATACCAATGATATGAAGCTTCTGACAGCAGTAGTGGTTGCACTTGCTCTGTCTGTTCCCGTATTGAAGAAGAAAAAGGGAACTGTTCGAAGGGAGGGTGTCTAGGATGTTAAAGTTAGCAAATATCTATAAGACCTTCAATCCCGGAACAGTGAACGAGAAACATGTGTTGAACGGATTAAATCTTGAGCTGAAGCAAGGCGATTTTGTAACGGTCATCGGAGGAAACGGTGCCGGAAAATCAACCATGCTGAATATGATTGCCGGTGTTCACTATCCGGATCTAGGGCGGGTAACTCTGGACTCGGAGGATATTACAAAGCTGCCGGAACATAGCAGAGCGAAATATCTGGGACGGGTGTTTCAGGATCCGATGATGGGAACCGCAGCAAATATGGAAATCGAAGAAAATCTGGCACTTGCATTTCGACGCGGACAGAAGAGGGGTCTTGGATGGGGTATCACCAAGGAAGAAAAGGAAATTTACATAGAGAAGCTAAAGATGCTTGATCTTGGTCTGGAGAACAGACTTACCGCTAAGGTGGGATTGTTATCAGGCGGGCAAAGACAGGCATTGACATTGCTGATGGCTACCTTAAAGCAGCCAAAACTTCTTCTGTTGGATGAGCACACCGCAGCATTGGACCCGAAGACAGCGAGTAAGGTCTTAGAGCTATCCGAACAGATCATCGAGGCCAATTCCTTGACCGCACTTATGGTCACACATAATATGAAAAATGCCATTCAATACGGTAATCGTCTCATTATGATGTATGAAGGAAAAATAATTTATGATGTAGCCGGTGAGGCTAAGAAGAATCTGCATGTCAGTGATCTTCTGGAGAAGTTCGAGAAGGTAAGCGGCGGTGAATTTGCCAATGACCGAATGATACTGTCTTAGTAGTCAATCTTCTGAGCATAATACAATAAGATTAGAGGGGAATGCAATCTGTGATGGAAGGCATTCCCTTGGTGTATGTAATAGGGTTCCAGCACGAAATATTTATGAAAATATTGTGTTTAGGATAAAAATGGGTTATTATAGTATATAAGTACTAGGGACGTGAAACAGGCAAAGTGGCACTCATATAGAAGTGGGGGTATGTATGTGCTGGGTAGTAAACGAAGGACGATTGGAGTACTAATATCTCAGGTTAATCATGAATTTCAGGACAACCTAAGTAAAGGTATCATTAAGAAAGCAAGGGAACTGGATTACAACGTCGCATTCTTTACGAATTTCGGAGGATACGGTCAGCCTGCTTATGATGTTGGAGAAGCAGAGATTGTTAACCTACCGAATTACGAAGAGCTGGAGGGTATTATAATCGCCTCGGATACATTGGTTCTACAGAATCTGGAGGCCCGCTATAAAGAAAACATAAACCGGAGATGCAAGTGTCCGGTTGTTAGTGTGCGCAGAGAAATAAAAGAATACTATAATGTCCTGATTGATGATTATACGGTACTGGATGAATTAATTCGCCATTTAATCGAGGAGCATAAGTTTACTCGTATTAATTTTCTGGCAGGACCGAAGGGGTTTCCCGATTCCGAGAAGAGACTGGCAGCATATAAAAAGATTCTGTCTGAACATCATATTCCGGTAGAAGAGGAACGTATCTATTACGGAGATTTTTGGAAATATGCGGGGGTTCATGCGGTAGAGCAATGGTTAAAGAGTGATCTGGAAAGACCACAGGCGATTGTCTGTGCAAATGATTATATGGCATTAACGGTTAGCAATGCTCTGGCAGAGCGAGGAATTTCGGTTCCGGAAGAGATTGCGGTTACCGGATGTGATGATGTAGAGGATGCAGCGGAATTTTCACCGTCCTTGACAACGGCAAGAATGCCTGTTTTTGAGATGGGAGTAGAAGCGGTACTCAAGATAGACCGTCATAATAGAGGGAGTAAAGAGCCGAAGAATTCCTACATGAAAACCATTACCGTATACCGGGCTTCCTGCGGTTGTAAAAAGAACTGGTATCAGGAGAGTAACGATCGAAGACAGAGCCACATCAGAATCAGAGAAAGTCTTACGAGAGCTATTTCTCATAATGCATATATGTCCTCCGACTTAACCGGGCTAACGAAGCTGGAGGACATCAATCAAAAGATATGGACTTATATCTACGAAAATGAGAACTTCACCCACTTTTGCTTATGTTTAAGGAAGGATTGGGATAAATATTACGAAGAGGCAGACCGAAGCGAGAATACTTCCATGGTGATGGAGGTAGGCTTTAAGAACCGAATTGGCTATAGTAAGCTGCCTTTTTCGAGCAGTGAATTGATCCCGGAGGAGCTTTGTGAAGATCGGCCGATGGCATATTTTTTTGCTATGCTGCATCATCAGGAGCATTCCTTTGGTTATGTCGGGATCAGCTTTGATACGATTCAGACCTATATGCTTACCTTTCAGGCTTGGCTCATTAACGTAAGTAATGCCCTTGAGAATGTCCGTGTACACGATGAGCTAAATCGTCTGATCACCAAGCTTGAGGAGACCTCAATTCGTGATGAGCTGACCGGTCTATATAATCGCAGGGCATTGAGTACAATAGGGAATAAGCTTATGAAGCAGTGTATAGAGGATCATACCAGATTAATGGTATTTACTGCGGATATGGACAAACTAAAATTCATCAATGATAAATTCGGTCATGCTTACGGAGATGTTGCGCTAAAAGTGGTGGCTGAGTCAATGCAGCAGGCTGCTTGTAACAATGAGGTCTGTATTCGTCTCGGCGGTGATGAATTTCTGGCAATCGGGATGGACTATGATGAAGAGAAGCTGACAAAATTCATTGAACGTTTCCTGGAATCACTAAATCGATTTAACTTTATAACAGATTATGATTTTGGAGTATATGTAAGCTACGGTAGTCATCTGATCCATCCGGACGAAGAAACCTCTATCGAAGGTTGTCTCAGTGTAGCAGATAAAAGGATGTATCATCAGAAAAATGAAAAGCTCCGTTCTTAAGATTATATGACTTCAAAAAAGCTTTATAGATGCTGGTACATCAGATGATTATGGGAGAAACATCTGTGTTACATGGGAGGATTGGTAGATTCATATGTTCAGTAATGGTAGAAAAACAATTGGGGTGTTTATTACTCAGGTACAAAATGAGTTTCAGGAGATTTTAAGTAAGGGTATTTGTAAGAGGGCGATGGAGATAGGCTATAATGTCGCCTTTTTTACTAGTTTTCTTGATTATGGTGAATTTCAATACGAGATCGGAGAACGTAGTATTGCTTCGCTGCCCCGATATCAGGATCTGGATGGTATCATCATTTTACCGGATTCTATGTTCGTTCAGGGATTTGACAAATGCATCCGTGATTACATTGCTAAGTATGCCAGATGTCCGGTTGTCAGCGTAAGACAACAGATTGATGATTATTATAATGTGTTGATCGATGACTCTTCCGTCCTGGATGAGATCATCCATCATTTTATCGTTGATCATGGATATTCAAGAATTAACTTTTTGACCGGGCCGAAGAATAATCCGGTATCTCATGTTCGTTTGGAGGCTTTCAAAAGAATTATGAGGGAACATAATCTTACGGTAGAGGAGGAGCAGACCTTCTTCGGTGATTTCTGGAAGTATAAGGGCTATGATGCGGTACGGTATTGGTTTTCGGATCCTGACAAGCGTCCGGAAGCAATTATCTGTGCCAACGATTATATGGCAATTACGGTGTGTAATGCATTGGCAGAGCGAGGAATCTTTGTTCCGGAGGATGTTGCTGTCTCCGGCTGTGATAACATTGCGATCACAGAGGATTTTTGTCCTACGATTACAACAGCTGGAATTCCGGTATTTGAGATGGGCATGGAAGCGGTTGAGAAGATTTATAAACATAACAACAGCATCCCCCAGGAAAGAGACAGTCTCTTATCCACGGTAACCTCCTTCCGGGAATCCTGTGGCTGCACGACCTCCGGAGAGCGCGAAACACTGACTTATCGCAGAAACCGGATTATTAAGGATCTGGAATCGAAGGATAAGGCAATCTACAATAATTCCTTTATGTCCGTTGAGCTAACGAACGTGAAGACACTCAATGACCTTGACCGTAAGCTGGCAGCCTATGCTTATATGAACGAAGGCTTCGCTAGTTTCTATATGTGTTTGTATAAGAACTGGGAATCGATCGGTAATGTGGAGAACTCGGAAGCAAAAATCTCCAATGATATCATCATGGAGGTTGGGATTCGAAGAGGAGAATGGTTGCAGCGTGTGGAATTCACCAGGCCACAGCTTTTGCCGCCGATCTATTCGGGGGAGGAGCCACAGGTCTTCTTCTTTAATATGCTTCATTACCAGGAAGTTTGCTACGGTTATACTGCAATCAGCTTTCCGGAGGGGCAGGTATATAAATCCTCCTATCAGGGATGGCTGATTAATGTGTGCAATGCTCTGGAGAATATACGAATTCAGCATGTATTGAATCAGTTGGTGAATCGTCTTGAGGACATGTCGATTAAGGATGAATTGACCGGGCTCTATAACCGTCGTGCCTTAGAGCAGCTGGGAAGAAAATATATGGAGCAATGCATTCAGCAAGGGACAAAGTTAATGGTTTTTTCCGCAGATATGGATAAGCTAAAATATATCAATGATAATTTTGGACATGCAAGCGGTGACCTTGCCATTAAGACCGTTGCAGATGCTTTGTTGTACGCTGCTGAGGATGATGAGCTTTGCATCCGAATCAGTGGGGATGAGTTTGTTGTAATTGGTATGGATTATGAACAGATGAAGATAAAAGAGTTTATTGATCGCTTTGAAGGAAAGCTGGATGAGATCAATCAGGATAACGGCAGAGAATTTCAGGTATATGTGAGCTATGGTTGGAACATAATTAAGCCAAATGAAAGTAGTTCCATTGAGGATTGCCTGATTGTCTCGGATTCAAAGATGTATCAGCAGAAGTATCAGAAGGAAGCATTACGATTAAAGCATCACAGTGAATTCTAAGAGGTAAAGTAGAAGAGGAAGAAAGGCTTGGTAGACATTGGATAGGCTATATGATAAATTAATTGCATATGGTAAAAGCGGAGATTATCCGATGCATATGCCCGGACACAAGAGAAATACCAAGCTTTGCGGTATCGGGGATCCTTATGCAATCGATATCACAGAGATTGAGGGATTTGATAATCTTCATCAACCGGAGGGAGTACTGCTATCCTTAGCGGATCGGATGAGTCGGATCTATGGAGCGTTAAGCTCCTATCCACTGGTGAACGGAAGTACAGCGGGAATTCTGACCGGTATTTCTGCAGCCATAAGAAGAGGAGATAAGGTATTGGTTGCCCGTAACAGTCATAAGGCTGTTTATCATGGAGTTATCCTCACGGGAGCCGTACCTGTGTATTGTTATCCACAAAATATCGGGGACATGGCATTGTTTGGTGGAATTCTTCCCGAAGAGATCGAAGAGGCGTTGATAAACAACCCCGGTATCAGATTGGTAGTAGTAACCTCACCGACCTATGAAGGAGTCGTATCGGATATCCGGGCAATCGCCGATCTAGCGCATAAATATGGGGCGTATCTTCTGGTGGATGAGGCTCATGGTGCTCATTTTGGATTTCATGAAGCGTTTCCGGTGAGTGCGGTAAAGCTGGGAGCGGACCTGGTTATTCAGAGTCTGCATAAGACCCTCCCTGCGTTAACGCAGTCCGCGGTTTTGCATTGCAACGCCAAAGAGTTGTTGCCTCGTATAAGAAAGAACCTCGCAATCTATCAGAGCAGCAGCCCATCCTACGTATTGATGGCAGGAATGGATCAGTGTATCCGTCTTCTGGAGGAGAATGCTGAGCCTCTCTTTGAAGAATATAATCAAAGACTGAGACAGTTCTACCGGGAGATGCAGACTCTGAGGGCCTTGCGAATTCTTAATCAGGATATCAAGGGTGAATATGGAATCTATGATCTTGACCGATCGAAGCTTACGATATCAGTTGCCGGTACCGGCATTACCGGTCATGATCTTCATAGTCTGCTCAGGCATAAATATCAGCTCATGTTTGAGATGGAAGCTCCGGAATACGTACTTGGGATGACCAGCATCTGTGATACGAAAGAGGGCTTTGATCGATTGACGAAGGCACTGTTAGAGATTGATGAAGCCTTATCGGGTAGTATTGTGCAAGAGGCCAAAGAGTATCATAAGCCCGACAGACCGGTTGATTTAAAGCAGGATAATAATCTGCCATCTCCTAACATCAGATTGGCTCCATGGGAGGCCTGGGGAAGGGATACCGAAGAGATGGACTTTCATACAAGTGCAGGTCAGGTGTCAGCTGCATTTATTAGCCTGTTTCCGCCCGGTGCACCGGTATTGGTTCCGGGAGAGGTTATTACAGAAGAGCTGATTAAGTATATACTTTCTGTTAAGGATGCGGGGATTTGTGTCAACGGACTTGGTGGAGAGGATAAGAATAGAATCGCAGTGGTCATTATGGAACAGGGCAAGTAGGGGTAACAATGACCAAAATATATATTATTTGTATTTATTGTATCACAAATGGGAAAGGATAAGGGAATGGCAAGGATTTTTATCGTCATGGGCAAGAGCGCTACCGGAAAGGATACCATATACAAGAAGCTGCTGGAGTCAGAGGAGCTTCATTTGAAAACAGCGGTTATGTATACCACCAGACCGATCAGAAGAGCAGAGGTAAACGGTGTAGAGTATTATTTTGTGAATGAAGATACCTTAATTGAGCTGCAGAAACAGAAGAAGATCATAGAGCATCGTGCTTATGAAACCATTCATGGGACCTGGCATTATTTTACCGTGAATGATGGGCAGATCAATCTGGAGGAAGCAGATTACCTGATGATTGGGACGCTTGAAACTTATGTGCAGATTAGGGAATACTTTGGTAAGGATAAGGTTGTTCCGATCTATCTGGAGTTGGAAGACGGTGTCCGGTTAATGAGGGCAATCAAGCGCGAGCAGAAACAGGAACAACCCAAGTATGCTGAGATGTGTAGAAGATTCTTAGCTGACGAGGAGGATTTCTCAGAAGAGAATCTTGCAAAATGCGGTGTCACAAAGCGTTATCAGAACCTTGACATAAACATCTGTCTCTATGAGGTCAAGGAGGATATAAAAAAATTACTGTAAAGTAGTGGGATCTATGGTATAATGCGTATATACGCAACTCTTTGGAGGAATTATTATGGAGATTAAAGTGAACCAAATGCAGCCTATCAATCAGGTTGAACAAAAAGCGCCCGTGCCGGAGGCAGATGGTTCTTTTAAATATACACTTGTTTCTCATATTGAGGAGCAGGAGCTGAAGGCTGTTCTGAACGGTATGCTGGAGGAGATTACCACCCATGGCAAACGTTTGGGAAAGCGCATGGATTTAAAGGATATGAAGCATTACCGCGAATTAATCAAGGAATTCATGAATGAGATCGTTAACCGTTCCCATAAATTTTCGAGAGAGAATTTCTTGGATAAGAAGGGAAGACACCGTGTTTATACCATGATTAAATTGGTGGATAAGAATCTGGATGAGCTGGCAGCAGAGCTCATTAAGGACGAAAAGGATCATTTGGCTATCTTGAATAAAATCGATGAGATCAGGGGTTTATTACTTGATATCCTGACCTAGATCATAAATTAGAATAAGGGAAGGCTTGGTAGTTATATGCAAGGGTTTGGACAAATCATAGGTCATGAGAGTATTATCCATCATCTTCAGAACGCAATCAGTTCGAAGAAGATTTCTCATGCTTATATATTGCATGGAGAAGAAGGTATGGGCAAGAAGCTGCTTGCCAGTGCATTTGCTAAGACCCTGCAATGCGAAGGAGAAGGAATTCTTTCCTGTGACCGTTGTAAATCCTGTATGCAGGCTGAGACCGGTAACCACCCGGATATTATCTGGGTAACTCATGAGAAGGTCAGTATCGGTGTGGATGATATCCGTCTGCAGGTAAATGCTGATATTCAGGTGAAGCCATATAACAGCAGGTATAAGATATATATTATTGATGATGCGGACAAGCTGACTGAGCAGGCTCAGAACGCATTACTAAAGACCATGGAGGAACCGCCGGAGTATGCGATCCTTCTTCTTCTGGTCAGTAATATTACATCACTTCTGCCTACGATATTATCCCGATGTGTTCAGCTCAATCTGAAGCCTGTGGATAAGACGGCCATCAAAGAATTTCTTATGCTTACTCATAAGATTCCGGATTACAAAGCGGATATGGCAGCAGCTTTTAGTAGCGGGAATGTGGGTAAGGCGATTAAGTATGCCTCTTCGGAGGAGTTTGAGAAAATGAAGGAGGATGTGCTCCACATCCTGAAGTATATTGATGATATGGAGCTTCATGAGGTGATATCGGGACTGAAGGTGTTGTCAGCGAACAAACCGATCATTGAGGATTATATTGATTTAATGACTCTGTGGTACCGTGACGTCGTTATGTATAAAGCAACCATGGACCCGAATCTTTTATTATACAGAGAGGAACTCTCATTTATTAAGCATCAGGCTAATATTAGAAGCTATGATAATATTGAAAAAATTATAAGTGCGATGGAAAAGGCAAAAATAAGATTAAAGGCAAATGTTAATTTTGATATTGCCATTGAGCTTATGCTACTTACTATAAAGGAGAACAGTAATGGTTAATGTAATCGGAGTAAGATTTCGCAGGGCGGGAAAAGTATATTTCTTCGATCCTGCAGGTTATGATATTAAGCAAGGCGACAATGTAATTGTTGAGACTGCGAGAGGGATAGAATACGGCTCCGTCGTATTAGGACCCAGGGATGTGGAGGATGATAAGATTATCCAGCCCTTGAAGCCGGTAATTAGACAGGCTACCGACGAAGATATCGCGGTTGAGAAGCGCAACAAGGAGAAGGAAAAGGAAGCCTTCCAGATCTGCCTTGAGAAGATTAAGAAGCATGGTCTGGAGATGAAGCTCATAGATTGTGAGTACACCTTTGACAACAACAAGGTATTATTTTATTTTACAGCGGACGGACGAATCGATTTCAGAGAGCTGGTAAAGGATCTGGCAAGCGTATTTAAGACTCGTATCGAGCTCAGACAGATCGGTGTGCGTGATGAGACTAAGGTCGTGGGAGGAATCGGCATCTGCGGAAGACCCCTTTGCTGTCATACTCACCTCTCCGAATTTGCTCCGGTTTCTATTAAGATGGCGAAGGAGCAGAATTTATCGCTGAACCCGACAAAAATCTCCGGAGTATGCGGAAGACTGATGTGCTGCTTAAAGCATGAGGAAGAGGCTTATGAAGAGCTGAATAGTAAACTTCCGGGTGTCGGTGATTTTGTGACTACAAAGGACAATTTAAAGGGTGAAGTTCAGAGTGTCAGTGTATTAAAGCAGTTGGTAAAGGTAATTGTGACACTGGAGAACGACGAGAAGGAAGTAAGAGAGTATAAGGTTGAGGATTTACGCTTCAAGCAAAGAAGGCGCAAGGAGAGAACATCTTCCTTAGAGGATGAGGAGCTGCGTGTATTGGAGCTTTTGGAGAAGAAGGAAGGGAAGTCCTTACTGGATGATGAATAATAACGAAAGCGAAAAGGATTATCTGAAGCCCGGAGAACGGGCAGATGATCTAAATCGAAATAATTATAAAATAATTCAAAATACAAAGAAATTCTGTTTTGGTATGGACGCAGTACTGCTTTCCGGCTTTGCCAAGGTGCTTCCCGGAGAAAAGGTGTTGGATCTGGGCACCGGGACGGGAATTATTCCGATATTATTAGAGGCAAAGACCGAGGGGAAGCATTTTACCGGGCTGGAGATCCAGGAGGAAAGTGCTGATATGGCACGGCGAAGTGTCGCCCTGAACAGACTGAATGATAAAATTGATATTGTAATTGGAGATATCAAGGAAGCCTCTGCTCATTTTGGATTGGCTTCCTTCGATGTTATTACGAGCAATCCCCCTTACATGAACCATGGACATGGACTAGTGAATCCGGGAGATGCGAAGGCGATAGCAAGGCATGAGATCCTTTGCTCTTTGGAGGATGTTATCCGGGAAGCAAGCCGCCTCTTAAAGACCAACGGGCGTTTCTATCTGGTTCACCGGCCGTTTCGTCTTGCGGAGATTATGAACAAGCTGACAGCGTATAAGCTGGAACCAAAAAGGATGAAATTAGTCTATCCATACGTAGATAAAGAGCCGAATATGGTACTCCTCGAGTGCGTGAAGGGCGGTAAATCCATGCTGAAGGTGGAGGCTCCCCTGATTGTGTATAAGGAGCCGAATGTCTATACGGATGAAATCTATGATATCTATGGCTATTAGTGCGAATTATTGAAAAGCATAATTCACACTTCCAAGCTTGTGCCTGCGTAATCCTCGGCACAAACTAAGTCAAAGGGAAGGTATGTTAAATTAGTGAAAGGATGTATTATGTCCGGTATGTTATATCTATGTGCTACTCCCATCGGCAATCTGGAGGATATTACCTTCCGGGTTATTCGAACCCTAAAAGAGGTGGATCTGATTGCTGCAGAGGATACCAGGCACAGCATTAAACTACTAAATCATTTTGAGATAAAGACACCGATGACCAGCTACCACGAGTTCAACAAGGTGGAAAAGGCAAGACATCTGGTGGAGCAGCTGAAGTCAGGAGTTAATATTGCCCTGATTACCGATGCCGGGACTCCGGGAATCTCTGATCCGGGGGAAGAGCTGGTGAAGCAGGCTTATGAGGCCGGAATAACCGTCACCTCACTTCCGGGACCATGTGCAGCGGTAACAGCGTTAACACTATCCGGACTTGGGACAAGAAGATTTTGCTTTGAAGCCTTTCTGCCAACGGATAAAAAGGCCAGGCAGCGAGTGCTGGAGGAACTGAAAAACGACACAAGAACACTAATCCTTTACGAAGCGCCTCACAGACTCTGTAAGACATTACAGGAGCTACTGGACGCTTTGGGCAACCGAAGAATTTCATTGATCAAGGAACTGACTAAGTTACATGAGAAGGTATGGCAGACCACTCTTTTGGAGGCGATCCAGGTGCTGGGAGCACAGGAACCGAAGGGAGAATATGTTCTGGTACTGGAAGGAAAATCTGACTTGGAACTGGAGGCAGAGAAGCAAGAGCGTTGGGGAACTGTTGCTTTGGCCGAACACATGAGTTTCTATTTGGAGCAGGGTTTCGATAAGAAGGAGGCAATGAAGGCTGTCGCAAAGGACAGAGGTGTAAGCAAGAGGGATATTTATCAAATGCTTATTAATGAGGAATCATAAGGGGTTGGGGTAACTGTCTTTTGGAGGTGAAATAATGTTGTGTGGGGTATTTCGAACAAAAGAGAGAAAAATTATTGCGGTAATTCTGGGGATAATAATTGTAATTGGGCTTATCATTATAAGTACGGCATCAAAAGGCGGACAGATTGATGAACAGGCCGTAATGGCAGAAAATTACCTTAATACAGGTAGTTATGAGCAAGCAGTGGAGGCTTATCAGAAAGCATTGTCAATGAAGGATAGTGACCAGGAGACTTTGTCAATCGGATTGGCAAAAGCCTATGTGGGGCTAGAGGACTTTGATAAAGCTTTGGAGGTTTTGCGCACCAGTTACCAGAAAAAATCCACAATAAGACTTGAAAAAGAGATTGAAGAGGTCACAGCAGAGAAGCTGAATTATGAATTTCTTCAGTCTATTTCCCGTGCAGACGTTTATTTCTCGAATAAGGAATACGATAAAGCGATTTCGGTCTACGAAGAGGCAAAATTGATTAAGAGTAAAGAAGATACCTCCTATGCGAGAATCGCGCAAGCTTATATAGAGCAGGGTAAATATGACCTTGCCAGAGAAGAGGTTCTGGAGGGAATTGAAATTACCGGGAGTAAGGAGCTGGAGAAGCTCATGGTAACCATTGATACTTATCTTCTAAAAGAGGATTATGATTTGATGGTTGTTCAGGCAGAAGAATATATCTATCAGGAAAATTACGATGACGGTATTGCAAAGTATAAAGAAGCAATCCTTCTTCTTCCCTCTCAGACCGCAGCGTATAAAGCATTATCGCAGATATATATGGAACAGAGGGATTATGACAAGGCGGTAACTCTATTGACAGAGGCGGTCGGTCTTACCGGGGATAAGGAGCTGCGTGAGCTTTTAGGGACTGCCATAGAGCTGAAGGCAGACGAAGAAGAACGGATGAATGTATTGTCGGAGCTGTATAAAGCCATGAATGACCGGGATATTGAGCAGATCCTTGCTATTATGCAGACCAATGTCTACCTGGAGCAGATTTCCCCGGATGCACCGGTTTATTATGGGACCGGTGAAGGTGATATCTCAACAGGCGAAGGATTGATTGTATATAAGGATAATCAGTTGTATTATGGCGGTATGGTCAATGGTGTCAAAAAGGGGATTGGAACTTATTTTATGCTGACCGGAAAGGAAGACGGTTCAAGCTATTACTATTACGAGGGTGAATGGAATAACGATATTCCAAGTGGAGCCGGTAAGGTTACAAGTGTCAGTCGGGAAGAAAATGATGCCGGTGATCTTTATATTAGTAAAACGGTTACCGAAGGAAACTATTATAATGCATTAGAAGACGGAATTATGAAAAAGTATTTCTATGAGAATGATAATGAAACAGGAAGAATTCAGTACATTGCTCAGAACGGAATACCGCTATCGAAGGGTACTTTAAAGAGAGTACCGAGTCCTACACCGGCATCGAAGCCCTACAGCATCGGAGAACTGTATCGTAACGGCCAAAATACCGGAGAAGACTATCTGGTGAAACCAAATGTAATTTGGGGTGTTGATCCCTTTATTCGAAGCAGGAAATCATAGAGGACGTAAAAAGCCTGTCACAATATTGTGACAGGCTTTTTTTGCTAAGTAATATTTCGTTATCCAACACTCGGCAAGAATATTGGAGTACGTTACTAAATATGTTAATTACTCAATGATTCCTGCAAGCTTTGCAAGTTCAACGATTGTGTCCTTAGAGATTTTCTTTCCTTGATACTCAAGCAGATTATCTTTGTTACCGTTGAAAATATCAGTGGGCTCATATTTCTGAAGGATAATTCTTCCTTCATCAACAAAAATTTCTAATGGATCTCTCTCGCTAACATCCAATGTTCTTCTTAACTCGATAGGAAGAGTAATTCTTCCGAGCTCGTCAAGTCTTCTTACGATACCTGTACTTTTCATAGTAGGCCTCCTATTCTTAAGTGTATTGGGGAATAAAATAGATTGCTATCGACAAGGAATGCGCATACACATCCTAGCTTACATTATTTGTAATAGCATAAAATAAGATATCATAGGATTTTTTCAAAGTCAACTAAAATAATTGTCAAAACATAGCACAATTTAAACAATAAATGTAAATGAGATACAATTTATACCATAAAAGGCAAAGAAACAGGGGTATTTCTTACATAATCAGGAATATAGTTATAATAAATAGCCAAAAAACCATAACAAATTTCGTGAATTTTGGATAACAGTTCAGCCCTGCAAATTTTATACATGAAATTCAGGCGAATACATTCTTTCGCATGGATATCGTGTTTTAATTTGTTGGGCGTTCTGCCTAAGCGAGATGTAGTGAAGCGAAATCGAGCTTATGGCTGAACTGTAACGAATTTGGATACTAGTAGAATGGAAGGGAGATATTATGCTGAACTACCTTTGGGGTATTATGATTGTATTAGGGGTTACGGTAGGAGTGTTAAGAGGAGAGATCGGGGAAGTAAGTAAGGCTACGATAAATTCTTCTAAGGAGGCAGTAACGCTGTGTATTACCATGCTTGGAATCATGGCAATGTGGACCGGTATCATGCAGGTTGCAAAAAAAAGTGGGCTGGTTGCCTCTCTTACGAAGGCCCTGCGACCAATTCTTCGAATTCTATATCCGACGGTCCCGAAGGACCATGTGGTAAATGAATATATCGCCTCCAATATGATTGCAAATATCCTTGGCCTTGGCTGGGCGGCCACACCCATGGGGCTACTTGCAATGAAGGAGCTTAAGAAGCTGAATCAGGATTCGGAGGTTGCAAGCTGCGATATGTGCACTCTTTTGATTATTAATATATCCTCATTACAGCTAATTCCGGTCAATATTATTGCTTACCGCAGCCAGTATGGATCAGTGAATCCGGCAGAGATACTGGGGGCTGGCTTGGTGGCGACGTTGTGTTCCACCTGCGTTGGCTTTGCATTTTCGATTATTGCGAGAAAACTAAGTTGTCGAAAAGGGAATCGATAGGATTGTGAACACGATCATAGACATAGACTGGGAGGTTAATATGAGGTTTCTTATATACATATCGGATTACATTATACCATTCTTATTTTTCTATATCGTTGGCTTTGGCCTTCTGATGAAGACAAATATCTTTGATGAATTCATTCAAGGCGCAAAGGACGGTTTTAAAGTCGTATTTGATATTTTACCTACGTTAATCGGTTTGATGGTCGCTATAGGCATTTTACGTGCTTCAGGGACCCTTACGATTGTATCAGATTTCCTCCGCCCGCTGACCGATCTGTTGCACTTCCCCTCACAGCTGGTTCCTGTCGCTATCATAAAGATGTTTTCCTCTTCGGCTGCTACCAGTCTGGTACTTGATATTTTTAAGGAGTATGGGCCGGATTCTTTCCTGGGTCGTCTGGTATCCGTTATGATGAGCAGTACGGAGACGATATTCTATACACTTGCAGTATACTTCATGGCAGCAGGAGTTAAGAAGACAAGATATACCTTGCTGGGATGTCTGCTTACGACCCTGACGGGAATTATCGTTAGTGTAATTATGACGAAGCTGGTCTTCTAACTTCTGGTTGAGATGTAGATAAACAAAGCGTTGTTGTACGAATGATTTTATCTGTGGTAAGATGAGCTTATGAAGCAAGTACGGCTTAAACACGAAATAAGATAAGGTGGGGGAAGTACATAATGGAAGAGAATGCTTTTGGAAAGAGGCTTACTGTCGCCAGAAGAGAAAAAGGATTGAGTCAGGAGCAATTGGCTGCCCGTCTGGGTGTAACTCCTCAGGCAGTATCAAAGTGGGAGAGAGGAAGCGGATATCCGGATCTTGAAATGCTGTATTATCTTTGTGATATCCTGGCATGCTCCAGCGACTACCTGATAAACAGGGAAGAGTATATGACTAAGGTAACGGAGGACAACGATAAGGAGAAGACGGTTAAGCTTTTTGAAAAATTACTGGCAGAGCCGTTGGTATTTGAGGCAGGCAATGGATATATTGAGCTTCTGAAGGAAGAGTTTCAAAATCATTTTCCGGCTATTCATGCATTACGAGAAGCTATGGCAAAAACCTATGGGATCCTTCTTCCGGTCCTTCGTATTCGAGATAACTCGGAGCTTGATGAAACAGAGTACCGGATCTTAACCTATGATGAGGTTATTTACTCCTGTAAGCGGGAAGATGTCAAGGATATCACCTTAGATGATCTTTGCCGGCAAATTGAAGAGACGGTGACGGATCACTTTGATCGAATTATTAACCGGGAGATGCTACAGCTGCTGCTGGATAATGTAGCGGCGAGATACCCTGCTACTGTAAAGGGTGTCATCCCGGAAAAGATCCCTTATTCTGTACTGCAGTACGTTATATCCGGCTTGGTGAAGCGAAGGAAATCCATTCGAAAGCTGGTTAAGATAATAGAAGTACTGGAGGAGGAGATTGAAAATAACAGGGACTGTACCAAACTAATCGAAGCCGTTCTTACCAGGCTTTATGTATAACCTAAGAAAGAAGCAGCAGGGTTGCCTGTGTGTTTTGTAATTATATGACCTGCCAGTGTAATGATAAGAGTCTGTATAGCGATAGAGGTCGTTATACAGACTCTTAATCATGTATTTATATATCTGATAAAAAGGGTTATAATCTAAATAAGATAAATTCTTATAACGGAGATAAAAATTTCGGAGGTGATTTTATGGCACTGGTTGGTACATTCATCGTTCCTCATCCGCCGCTCATCGTTCCTGAGGTGGGGAGAGGCGAAGAGACGAAGGTGAAGAAGACGATTCAAAGTTATCATGAGGTTGCGAAGAGGATTGCAGAACTGAAGCCGGATACAATAATCATTACAACACCCCATTCCATTCTATATTCGGATTATTTTCATATCTCCCCCGGTAAGAAGGCCAAGGGTAATTTCGGTGGTTTCAGAGCAAAGGACGTATCCTTTCAGGTGGAATATGATGAAGAATTTGTAAGAGCCCTGGAGGCCTGTGCGGAACGAGACGGCGTGGAAGCAGGGACCCTTGGTGAGAAGAATCCGGAGCTAGACCATGGTACGATGGTACCGCTCTATTTTATTAATCAATATTATAAAGAGTATCAACTGGTCAGAATCGGTCTTTCCGGTCTGTCCCTGCCGCTGCATTACCGTCTCGGCAAATGCATTGAAAAAACAGCAGAAAAGCTTAACCGCAGGATTGTTTTTGTGGCAAGCGGAGACCTTTCCCATAAGCTAAAAGAGGATGGACCCTACGGCTTTGCCGAGGAGGGTGTGGACTTTGATCGGCAGATTGTTGAAGCGATGAAGGAGGGAGATTTCCTCAAATTACTGGAATTCACTCCGGATCTCTGTGAAGCTGCAGCAGAATGTGGCTTACGCTCCTTTATTATCATGGCAGGAGCACTCAGTGGGAAAGCGGTGGAGGCGAATTTTCTGTCCTATGAGGGAACCTTCGGAGTCGGCTATGGGGTTTGTGAATATAAGATCACCGGAGAAGCGGACAATCGTAACTTTGATGAGATCTTTACTCAGAAACAGAGAGCACTGGCCAGGGAGCTTCAGAAGCAGGAGGATCCCTATGTTCATCTGGCCAGACATTCGTTGGAGACCTATATCAGTACCGGTCAATATGCTGCACTACCGGATGGACTGCCGGAGGAAATGATGACGCGTAAAGCGGGAGTATTCGTGTCCTTGAAGAAGCATGGCAGTCTGCGAGGCTGTATCGGGACCATCAGTCCGGTTACGGAAAGCATCGCCAAGGAAATCCTTCGTAATGCGGTGAGTGCTGCTGCGGAGGATCCCAGATTTGCACCGGTAACGGAGGACGAGCTGGAGGAACTGATCTACAGTGTGGATGTGCTCTCTCCGGCAGAGCCGATTGGTTCCATGGAGGAGCTGGATGTGAAACGATATGGAGTCATTGTTTCTTCTGGAAGAAAGAGAGGCTTATTGCTTCCGAATCTTGAGGGAGTGGATACGATAGAGCAGCAGATAGCGATTGCGAAGAAGAAAGCAGGCATCTATGATAATGAGAAGGTCTCCCTGGAGCGTTTCGAGGTGGTGAGACATAAATGAGAACAGAATGCAGAATATGTCCCCATCATTGCAAAATAGAGGAAGGACATCTTGGGTTATGTAATGCCAGAACAAATCAAAATGGAGAAATCATCAGTGACAATTACGGCAAGCTGACTGCGGTTGCGCTGGATCCGATCGAGAAAAAGCCCTTGTATCACTTTCATCCCGGAAGCAAGATACTATCAATCGGCAGTTATGGCTGCAATCTAAACTGCCCCTTCTGCCAAAACTGTGACATCTCTATGGTTGGCGGCACGGAACTTGAGACAGAAGAGGTTACCATTGACGAACTGATCGCGAAGGGGAAGCAGCTACAGACGAGAGGGAATATCGGCATTGCTTATACCTATAATGAACCTCTGATTGGTTTTGAATTCGTCCGTGACTGCGCAAAGTCAGCGAAGGAGCATGGATTGAAGAATATTGTGGTGACCAATGGTTATATCTGTGAGGAACCGCTTCTGGAGCTCTTGCCTTATGTTGATGCCTTTAATATTGATCTCAAGGGGTTTCGTGATGAATTCTATCATAAGCTGCGGGGAGATCTGGCAACCGTAAAGCGGACGATTGAACTGGCAGCGAAGGTGAGTCATGTTGAGGTGACGACACTGATTATACCCGGTGAGAATGACAGTGAGGAGGAGATGGCGGAGCTCTCCGGCTGGCTGGCCGGTCTGAGGCCTGATATTCCTTTGCATATCTCCAGATTCTTTCCCAGGTGGAAGATGCAGGACAGGGATGCTACTCCGGTGGAGCGTGTATATCATCTGGCTGAGGTTGCCAAAATGAAACTTAAGTATGTACATGAGGGAAATTGTTAGCTTGTAATGGCAAGCTTCAATGTTGGGTTTTGGGAGATTGCAAGGGAGCTCCTATAAGAGATAGAAAGTACAAAGGGAAGAGATAATATAAAAAAGTATCTGTTTCACATATTATGTAAAAAGTACTCCATACTAATATAACAAACCTGTCCGTTGAATTATCTTGTTGCCGGAATAGTTGGCTTACCAAGTAAGCATTAATAGAGTGGCAGGAATGTTAATAAGCCGGATGGAAAGGAGTTAGTATGGATAAAAAGCAGAATGAAAAACAGCACCAGAAGAAGGAGCAGGATAAGTTTAATAGTGTTACAGGATCTGTGAAGCCGGAGAACCAGAATCAGACGCATAATACGCGTAAGGAAGGTGTCGGAAGACAGAACAATAAATACCGCGACGAATAAGGTGCTATAAGGAAATAAAGATAATCAGCCTTGGATTCATAATGACAGAACTCACGTTTTTACTCTGCAAGGAAGTAGAAGCGTGAGTTCTTCTGCAGTTAGAAGTCTCTAGTCGATGGAATGATAGGATCGAACACACAACAATAATAATTTAGATGTATGTAAAATACTGGTATTGACATTTGCACTGTCAGATGATAACATGACCTCATCACAATTATCAGGATTAATATTTCAGGAAACGAATCGCCATGAGATTAAATTTAATGAAATAGTTACATAAGGATAATAACAAAAAGGAGGGTAGCTACATAGAATAGAATGTGATTGTGATACCGGTACCCATTCACAAGATCAACCCAAGATCTGATTAACAGAAATGTTTATATTAGCGCCATGCACCTTCATTGGGATATGTAGTTTGAAGGTTAACGAGGTAGAGAGTTAGCGAAGATTTCGGCGGATGCTCTCTCGTGCTCTTGGGCATGTGATATGTCGAAAAAAACTATTGGTAACAATAGAACAACAGCGGCATAACCAAGAAAATGAATTAGGCGGGATTCTGACTTTGTACGCGTTTACAAAGCTTTCTTTCGCTATGAATTCATACCATAATCGTAAAATTTACAAAACAGATTCAAGAAGAACGCTATAATTATGCCCATTTTACGGGTTATTGCCCATGTGGCTTTATTTTAAATTGGAACTGCCGATGGCAGTATGGAGGATTATTATGTGTGGAATTATTGGTTATACAGGAAGTCGTGAGGCTAAGAATATATTACTTGGAGGTCTTGCGGCATTGGAATACCGTGGGTATGACAGCGCAGGAATCGCACTTTGTGAGCAGGGAGAAGTACATACGATAAAAAGCATCGGCAAGGTATCGGAGCTGGTAGAGAAGGCAACCAAAGCAGATGCAAGCAAAGGTAAGTGTGGAATCGGTCATACCAGATGGGCGACTCATGGTGGTGTAACAGATATCAATGCGCACCCTCATACGCATGGTAAGGTGACCTTGCTTCATAACGGAATTATCGAGAATTATCATAACCTGGAGGTTGAGCTTGCGAAGACAGGCAGATATCCAATCTCTCAGACAGATACAGAGATCGTTGCCATGCTTCTTGACAGCTTATATGAAGGAGATGCAATCGACGCAATTGTGAAAGCAGCGAATAGAATTGAAGGGGCATATGCTTTCTGTATTCTGTTTGCAGACCAGCCGGAGGTAATCTATTCCTTGCGTAATGCCAGCCCTCTGGTCGCTTCCCATGTAGAGCATGGCTCCATTATCGCTTCTGACCTGGTAGCCTTAATGGATTACTCCAAGGATTACTTTGTATTACCGGAGAAGAATATCGCGATCCTTACCAAGGAAGCAATTAAGGTCGTAGATTTTGATAAGAATATTGTAGAGCCTACCATGCTTCATGTAAGCTGGGATATTACAGCAGCACAGAAGAACGGATATCCTCACTTCATGCTGAAGGAGATCTATGAGCAGCCGACCTCCATCCGTTCCACCATTACACCAAGAATATCAGCAAACAATACACCGGATTTTACAGTAGATCACATTCCGGATGGAGTGTTTGAGAAGGTAAATCGTGTTATTATTGCAGCCTGCGGTACAGCGATGCATGCCGGATTAGTCGGAAAGGCAATGGTTGAGAAGCTGGTTCGAATTCCTGTAGAGGTTGAGATTGCTTCTGAATTCCGTTATAAGGATCCGATCATGGATCAGAACTCTCTGGTAATCCTGATCTCCCAGTCCGGAGAGACAGCAGATACCCTTGCGGCACTTCGCTTGGCGAAGGAAGCGGGAGCAACAACTCTTTCCGTTGTAAATGTAAAGGGCTCCACCATCGACCGTGAGAGTGATTATGTATTTTATACCCATGCCGGTCCGGAGATTGCGGTTGCAAGTACAAAGGCATACACCGCACAGCTTTCCTGCTTATATCTGTTGGCCTTCAAATTCGCCTTAATTCGTAAGACGATTACCGAAGAGGAATGTGCAGACTATATCAAGGAATTAAAAGGTGTAATTCCTATGATTGAGGAGACCTTGGCCTTTGATAAGACGGTGGATGATATCTGTAAGAATCTTGTGGATAAAGAAGACCTATTCTTCATTGGCCGCGGATTAGATTATGCTCTGTGCTGGGAAGGCTCCATTAAGCTGAAGGAAATCAGCTACATTCACTCCGAGGCATATGCTGCCGGTGAATTAAAGCACGGAACCTTATCCCTGGTAACCGAAGGGGTTCCGGTTGTTGCCTTGGCAACGCAGCAAAGAGTCTTCTCCAAGATGGTATCCAATGTTCGTGAGGTTCGCGCCAGAGGAGCCTTCGTTGTAATGATTACCAACGGCAAAGCAGAGGTAGAAGATTCCGCATATGACTATCATATCGAATTACCGAAGACCTCGGATTGCTTTACGCCCTTCACGTCGGCAATCGTGCTTCAGTTACTGGCATATTATACCTGTGTACATCGTGGCTTCAATGTTGATCAGCCCAGAAATCTTGCGAAGAGTGTAACCGTAGAATAAGTAAATTATAAGTCGGTAACAGTTGTGAGTTCTCATATAGTTTGAGAAATATAGTTTTCAGTAAGTTCGTGAAGTTCACTTTTCGTTATTGAGTAACACTCAATAAAATTATATCGGATGCTTTAAGATAAGAGCTGTATCTCCTCTAATTAATCAATTAGTGGAGATACAGCTCCCTTTTAACTATTTCTTCCCATAATATTTACTATCCCATCAATTATAACATTTATATGATAATATAAGCCATTGTCTCTACCGGAGCAATACAATACAATAATTCTATTAAGGAAATAAAACATAATGGGATATACTAAATTGTATTAGTGTCTGAATGATACCAAATGGTTTACTGTGATTTATCTTATTAGCAGAAGAGGAATAAGGTGTTTGGGAAGGAGCTAGTTATGAAACTGGAGTATAGCAACTATACGTTACTATTTGAAGATGGTGGACTGGTAATACAAAAGAATAACAAGATTCTATATCATAATAAGCGTCCGATGTTTGTTACTGTTAAGACAGTAATGGCCATTAGCGAATTCTATGATAAGGCATATAGTAAGATAACGAAGAAGGGGGATGAAATTCTAGCAGAGGGCACATTAATCGTTCCCTCGGGCTCGGAATTTTCCTTTACAGATGTCTATTCTGTAACCGAAGGTGGGTTTCGGGTACAGCGTAGTGTTAAGGTATTACAGGCTGTGGATGATCTGGGGTTTTCAACGAAGGTATCCTTTGTCACTGCAGAATCAGACAATCCACGTGATTATAATTGCTTTGCCCCCGGTGTTTGGTACAAGCAGAATGAGTTTGCGTCAGATCAAGCATTTGGGAAAGACCTGGATTGTGAATATTTCTGGCGTATGGAAACATGTTATGCCTTGCCTGTATTTGCAATGCAAAATATTGCTTCCGGTGAGACTGCAGCACTTTCGCGATGGGCGGCAGATGTTACGATGCGCGATTTTAATCTAATGCGCTCGGAAAATTATACGGACCCTACTATAACCACCGGTGCGATTGGCATGAGTAGGCCGGAATCGAAGACCTTGAACTATTTATACTATGGATATGCAGTAAGAACGGAGACGAATTCACCAATTGACGGTTTGTCTATTGATTATGTATATCCTGGTGCTGACGGTCAACTTCCTCCTGTAAATGGTAAGCACTACTCCGGACTAGATTATAATAATAAGATTAAGACCTTTCAGCGCATTAACCATCCGGTTATCGTAGGCTTTGAGCAGAATTACTCTGTCGCAATTAATTTTGGTCACTATGATGACTTCCAACCAATGATGCGAGATATATGGCGGGTGACTTATGATCGGTTGAGGGATAAATTATTTGATGTGGATAACAAGCTTTTTTACCATAACTGTATGAAGCTACTGAATCAATATACCAGACAATACGCAGATTCCTATGGCTTACCCTTTGCTTGCCAGCTGCCCGATATGGATATATCCAGTATATCCTTTCAATTTGGCTTTGTAGGTCAGCAACCAGGCATTGGTTATCATCTTCTTCGGTACGGTGATAAGGAGAAGTTGTCGGATGCCTTTCAAAAAGGGATCAGCATCATAGATTTTTGGGTACGGACAGCTATGACTGAATCTGGTCTTCCTCATATGTGTTATAATCCGAATATAGAAGGATTTGAACCATATCCTCATTATATACGAATGCTGGCGGACGGTATCGAAGCCGTTCTGGACTCCTATCTATATATGAGAAAAAAAGGTGATGAGCGCCCTTCGTGGTATAATTTTTGTAGGAAAACCGCTGACTGGTTAATCAATATTCAGAATGAGGACGGCAGTTTTTATCGCTCCTATAATACCGACAATTCCATCCGAATGAATTCAAAGTCCAATACGCCCAGCGTAATACGTTTCTTGGTACAATTCTATCTGGTATCAGGTGATGTAAGGTACAAAGCTGCAGCAATCAAGGCAGGTGATTGGTCCTTTGTATATGCATATAAAAATCTGGAATACCGTGGAGGTACCTGCGATAATTCTGACATCCAGGATAAAGAGGCTGGAATATATGCTATGTTCGGTTTCCTTGCACTTTATGATCTCACCGGTGAAGACAAATGGTTGGAGGGTGCTATTGGAGCTGCTGATTACACGGAGACCTGGACCTATGCCTGGAGCTTCCCGGTACGAACGATTTGGCCGAAGCATCCGTTTAATAAATATTCTATAAGCGGTCAGAGTATTATCACCATAGGAGGCGGTGCCGATGTATATATGGCAGCCTGTGCATATACCTATTACAGACTATATGTGATCACGAATGATGAGCATTATCTCGACTTTGCCGAGTTTATCCATAAAAACACCAGGCAATCCAGTGATGTTGATGGTAGCTGCGGTTATATTATGCCCGGTCTTGGACATGAAAGTGGTAACTTTACCAGTCAGACCTTGCAAAGTCAATACCACTGGTTACCTTGGTGCACTTATGTAGAAATAGATCCTTCCGCAAGATTATATGATACCTTTGGAGGCTATGAAATTGCTGATGCACAGAGATTAAGCCCTGCTGAAAGAGTAGAAAGAAACCAAATATATAAAGATTATGTATAATATTAGACTGTTATAGATTAATGGCATGTATCGATCGATACATGCCATTATGTGTATTGTGACGACCAGTGTACTGTTAATATAATTCAAATGTTAGAAATATACAATATCTGTTGTAGGACTTACAAATGCCATAATCATCCATCGAAATCGAACACAGGTTGAAATGATGAGGAAGCTGTTGTATAATGAGTGATACTTGAATAATACCGACATGAAACGATAATGATAAAGTTAAACCTTCGTGACCTAAGGGTGCGAGGTATACTTAAAATAAACCTGATGGATCAACCTACAAAGGAATGAGGAAAACATGATTTTTGAAACACACGCACATTATGAAGACGAAGCATTTGACATAGACAGGGAGGAGCTACTAGGAAGGCTTCCCAAGCAAGGAATAGAATATGTTGTTGATATCTGTTCCAGTGTAGACAGCGTTGACCGGGTTCTGAAGCTGGCAGAGCAATATCCGTATATATATGCCGCAGTCGGTATTCACCCGGAAGCAGCCAAGGAATTGAATGAAGAGAATTATGGATGGCTGAGAGAAAAGGCATCTCATCCGAAGAATATCGCCATCGGTGAAATCGGACTGGATTATTACTGGGATACCTCCGATCGCGATACACAGAAGAAGTGGTTTGAGCGTCAGATGGAACTGGCGAGGGAGCTTAAGCTGCCCCTGGTCATCCACAGCAGAGATGCGGCGAATGACACCTATCATATGCTGAAGGAAGCGAAGGCAGATAATCTGGGTGCAATCATTCATTGCTTCTCCTATGGTGTGGAGCAAGCCAGACAGTATCTGAATATGGGCTTTTATCTTGGCATTGGAGGGGTCATCACCTTCACGAACGGAAAGAAGCTGAAGGAAGTGGTAGAATATGCTCCTCTGGAACAGCTTGTACTTGAGACGGATTGCCCTTATCTGGCACCGGTTCCCTTCCGTGGAAAACGCAACGATTCCACTTATCTGACTTACGTGGCACAGCAGATCGCAGAGCTTAAGAAGGTAAGCTATGAAGAGGTGGTCCGAATCACCTCAGAAAATGCAAAGAGATTCTACCACATCTAGAAGGTTCGGTAAATCTAACTTCAGGATGGGTCCCTGTATAAGGATCTAAAGTAGTAGAGCCGAAGATTTCGTAGAGCAGGGTATGGTTAATTAGGTGATATATAAGAATGGAGAGCGATATGGCGCAGTTGGGAAATCCCAAGAATACAATAGAAATTTTAAATAAGTATAAGTTTGTCTTCCAGAAGAAGTTCGGACAGAACTTTCTGATCGATACACACGTACTGGATAAAATCATCCTGGCAGCAGGAATAACGAAGGAGGATTTTGTTCTGGAGATCGGTCCGGGAATCGGAACCTTGACGCAGTATCTTTGTGAAAATGCGAGAGAGGTAGTAGCAGTCGAGATCGATAAGATGCTGCTTCCCATTCTGGAGGATACCTTATCCGAATATGATAATGTCACTGTGATTAACAGTGATATATTGAAGCTGGATCTGAACGAGCTGGTGAAGGAGCGTAACAACAATCAACCGATTAAGGTGGTGGCTAATCTCCCCTACTATATTACAACACCGATCATAATGGACCTTTTTGAACGCCATCTTCCCCTTGATAATATCACGGTTATGGTGCAGAAGGAGGTTGCTGATCGTATGCAGGCATCTCCGGGAAGCAAGGATTATGGTGCCTTGTCTCTGGCAGTGCAATATTATGCAAAGCCTTATATCGCAGCCAATGTACCACCGAATTGCTTTATGCCGAGACCAAATGTCGGTTCTGCAGTGATTAACCTAACCTTACATAAAGAATTCCCTATTGAGGTTAGAGATGAGAAGCTGCTATTTCGAATGATTCGTGCATCTTTTAATCAGAGAAGAAAGACTCTGATGAATGGTCTGAACAATTCCCCGGAGATCTCCTTCTCCAAGGAGGAGGTTGGACAAGCCTTAACTGCACTGGGGCTATCCGAGAACATACGAGGAGAGGCATTGACTCTGGAGCAATTTGCTGCCCTTGCGAATCGGTTGACAACAAAGTAATATTTGTGTTGTAGCGAGACCTGTAAAAGTTATAAATATGCAGGAAGCTTACGAAGGATCATTTTCATATCTATAATCAAAGCCGGGAAGCGATACCCGGCTTTTGTTGTGTGGATATATATTCTGCGTAGTAATAATTAATTACAGTGTTGCATAAATATAAAGCGTGTGCTATGATGACATCAAGTCAATATAGCAGATGTTAAAGTATAAGAGCTGCTTATGAATGGATGCTCTAAATTTAATAAGTCATCTAGTTGCATAATTATTAATTATAAATTATGATAGATAACAATGAACCTGCAATAAAATATGGGCCGTAGAAAAAGAAAAATTCGTAAATTTTTTTTGCCCATTTTTAAGTCCGGTCTCAGAAATAACTATATAGCGATTAAACAATGGCGTTTAAATTCTCCCATAAGATGTGAAGGTGATGCATCCAATAATTTTATTATTGGCATACTAGAACATCTTGTTTTATAGGCAGAAAACCTAACATTGTTTCTGTTTTCTGAGAAGTAACGAAGGAAGGGAGAACAATATCTCCCTTAAAAATTAGAAGGGAGATATAGCATGAAGAAAAGAGATGACATCCACAAGGTATTGATTATTGGTTCAGGGCCGATTATCATCGGTCAAGCCTGTGAGTTCGATTATTCCGGTACACAGGCGTGCAAAGCGTTAAAGAAATTGGGGTACGAGATTGTATTGGTGAATTCCAACCCTGCAACAATTATGACAGATCCGGGGACGGCTGATGTAACCTATATTGAACCACTGAATGTGGATAGGTTGACACAAATTATCGAAAAGGAAAGACCCGATGGTCTGCTCCCGAATCTGGGCGGACAATCAGGTCTCAATCTTTGTGCAGAATTAGCCAACGCGGGAGTACTTGATAAATATAATGTAAAAGTAATCGGTGTTCAGGTGGATGCCATCGAGCGTGGAGAAGACCGTGTGGAATTTAAGAAAACGATGGACACACTCGGCATAGAAATGGCAAGGAGTGAGGTTGCTTATACCATAGAGGAAGCATGTGCCATAGCAGAAGATCTGGGATATCCGGTGGTAATTCGTCCGGCTTATACGATGGGAGGCGCCGGTGGCGGTCTCGTATATAATGTGGAGGAATTAAAGACGGTTGTGGCAAGAGGCCTTCAGGCAAGCCTCGTTGGTCAGGTACTGGTCGAGGAATCGGTACTCGGATGGGAAGAGCTGGAGCTGGAGGTGGTTCGTGACTCGACCGGTAAGATGATTACCGTTTGCTTCATTGAGAATATCGATCCAATGGGTGTTCATACCGGCGACTCCTTCTGTTCAGCTCCGATGCTTACTATCTCTGCAGAGGTTCAGAAGGAGTTACAGAGACAGGCATATAAGATTGTGGATGCAATTCAGGTCATCGGAGGAACCAATGTACAATTTGCTCATGATCCGAAAAGCGGCAGAATCGTAGTAATAGAGATCAATCCGAGAACCTCCAGGTCCTCTGCGCTTGCTTCCAAGGCAACGGGCTTCCCGATTGCATTGGTTTCTGCAATGCTGGCAAGCGGTATGGATCTTTGTGATATCCCCTGTGGAAAGTACGGCACACTGGATCAGTATGTTCCGGAGGGTGATTATATTGTTATCAAATTCGCGCGCTGGGCCTTCGAGAAATTCAAAGGCTCTGAGGATAAGCTCGGAACACAGATGAAGGCAGTGGGAGAGGTAATGAGCATCGGTAAGACGTATAAGGAAGCATTCCAGAAGGCGATCCGAAGCTTAGAGACCGGGCGTTATGGACTTGGTTATGTGAAGGATTTTGCATCGAAGTCCAAGCAGGAGCTGTTAAATATGCTCCATATTCCGACCAGCGAAAGACAATTTATCATGTACGAGGCCATCAGAAAGGGTGCGACCGTTGAAGAGCTGCATGCCTTGACCAAAATTAAGCATTACTTCATTGAACAAATGGAGGAGCTGGTGTATGAAGAAGAAGCCTTGAAGGCGTATCAGAAAGATGTGCCGCCGGCCAAGACACTGAGAAGCGCAAAGCTGAACGGCTTCTCGGATAAGTATCTGAGTAAGCTTTTGGAGGTTGAGGAGGATCAGATTCGTGCGGCAAGAAGTGCAGCAGGCATCAAGGAAGCATGGGAGGGCGTACATGTAAGCGGAACAAAAGATGCAGCATACTATTATTCCACTTATCACTTGAAGGAGGATAAATCCCCCTGCTCGGATAAGCCTAAGATAATGATCCTTGGCGGAGGTCCGAATCGGATCGGACAGGGTATCGAATTCGATTACTGCTGTGTGCATGCTGCATTTGCACTTAAGGAGCAAGGGTTTGAGACCATTATCGTAAATTGTAATCCGGAGACCGTATCTACTGATTATGATACCTCTGATAAGCTATACTTTGAGCCTTTGACGCTGGAGGATGTGCTAAGTATCTATGAGAAAGAGAAGCCACTTGGTGTCATTGCTCAGTTTGGCGGACAGACACCGCTTAACCTGGCAGCCGAATTGAAGAAATACGGAGTCAATATCCTTGGAACCACACCGGAGACCATCGATCTGGCGGAGGACAGAGATCGCTTCCGTGAGATGATGGAGAAGTTAAATATCCCGATGCCGGAATCCGGTATGGCGGTCAATGTGGAGGAAGCCCTCACCATTGCCAAGAAGATCGGGTATCCGGTTATGGTACGACCCTCCTATGTACTAGGCGGGCGTGGCATGGAGATTGTTCACGATGATGAAAGTCTTGATAAATATATGAAGGCTGCAGTTGGTGTTACACCGGACAGACCGATCCTGATTGACCGTTTCCTGAATAATGCGCTGGAATGTGAAGCCGATGCAATCAGTGATGGTGTGGACGCCTTTGTGCCGGCTGTTATGGAGCATATCGAGCTAGCAGGAATTCATTCCGGTGACTCGGCATGTGTCATTCCATCCCTTAATATCAGTGATGAGAACTTAAGGACGATAAAAGAATATACCATGAAGATTGCAAAGGAAATGAAGGTATGCGGTCTGATGAACATGCAATATGCAATAGAGAAGGGTGTCGTGTATGTACTAGAGGCGAACCCGAGAGCCTCAAGAACCGTTCCGCTGGTATCTAAGGTATGTAACATTCCGATGGTGAAGGTCGCAACGGATATCATAACCAGTCGGCTGACCGGTAAGACTTCTCCGGTAGCAGATTTAAAGGAAAGTAAATTTACTCACTACGGTGTGAAGGAAGCGGTATTCCCCTTTAATATGTTCCCTGAGGTGGATCCCCTGCTCGGACCGGAGATGCGCTCCACCGGTGAGGTGCTCGGACTTGCGAAGACCTTTGGAGAAGCCTTCTATAAGGCACAGGAGGCTACAAAGACGAAGCTACCGGAGGGTGGAACCGTATTAATCAGTGTAAATGATCACGATAAATCAGAACTGATCGAGGTGGCGAAAGGCTTTGCAGAATGTGGCTTTAAGATCCTAGCAACCGGTGGAACCTATGATATGATTGCAGAAAACGGTATTTCGGCAGAGAAGATATTTAAGCTTCAGCAGGGAAGACCCAATATCTTGGATGCAATTGCGAATAAGCAGATTGATATCATAGTAAACACCCCGGATGACAAGAAGGGTGCTTATGATGACAGCTATATCAGAAAGGCTGCGATTAAGGGTAAGATTAGCTATGTAACGACAATGTCAGCTGCAAAAGCAACCATAGCAGGAATTATGGCTGTGAAGAATAATCATGTCGGGGTAAAATCTCTTCAAGAGTTCCATAAGGAAATTGTTCAGTAGATAGATAGAATTACTAAAATGACAAATTGTTCAGAGGCTGTATCTAGATATAAAAAAGGAAGAGAGAGGGAAGGGCTACCCCTGTGAAGGGGAGCCCTTCCCTCTCTCTAATAGGTTAGAGTTCAGTTTGAGACAACCTTTTCTTTCTGCCCCCTCATTGGAATAATGACAACTTAGAAGGAATATATTAAATAGAATTATGAAACAAGCCGATTGGAATCCGGAAAGAGAGGGAATGAGTGTGGCTGATTATAAACGAATGGTTTCTTACATGTATCAATATGAAAACGGAGTAAAGAAAAAGAATGTGGGGTTTGCCCGGGTGGAAGCGAAGGACGGACAATGTAAAATCACACTACATATGCAGCTGCTTGGTCAACTCGACAGTATCTTTCCAACTTATATACTTCTGAGGAAATACTCTGATCTGGAGTTGGTCTATCTGGGAGATACGGTGCTCAAGAACCAGGTCATGGATAGCAAGCTGATTACAGAGGAAGGTAATATTATGAAATCAGGATATCCGTTGTCAGATATGGGAGGGTTACTGATTTTTCTGAATGACAATATATTCTTTGCAACGGAATGGGATGATAAACCGATTCTGGCCAGCGAGGTGCTGGAAGCACTGAAGCCGAAGACAAAGAGAGAGCCGAAGCTGACCCTGGAGGAGGAATTATTAATCCCGAAATATAAGCTTCCAAGAGGCTTCAAAACCATCGAACGTCTGCAGCAGCCGGGTTCCTATCTTATGGCGGGTGAGACCAGGAACTGGATGAAGTCAGAGACCCTAGAGGCAGCGCATCCTGAAGAGAAGAAAGAAGCGTCAGCTGTCATGGATTTGACGGAAACGAAGGAGGATAGGACTCCGATGGAAGCTGCATCCATCGTAACTGCAGAGCTTGCAGTAGTTGATGTAGAAAGTAGCGAGGAGACAGACAGGATATCAGCAGAAGAGGCGAAGGAGTTGGTGGGGGATACAACACCAATACAGGAAACAGAGGAAACCCTTGACCCCAGTGTCGCAGCATCTATCTTTGAGAAATATCCCAGAATCTATCCCTTTGAAGATAATGAAATATTATTATGTGCAAAAATTGAGCCCAAAGACATCGGTTTGTTACCGAAGGAGCTATGGACATTGAGTAATAACAGCTTTCTGATACACGGATATTACTGCTATCATCATTTGATATTTGCGAAAATGAAGGACCGTTCGGGATGTCGATATATTCTGGGAGTTCCGGGAATATATCACAATCGTGAGAGGTTCATGGCAAAAATGTTCGGTTTTGAGGGCTTTAAGCCGATTCGCAAGAGAGAACTCCGACAAGGTGACTTTGGTTATTGGTATACTCCGGTATGCTTTTAGTCTATCTGGAAGGGGTTGATCTTTGCATAGTGCATATGATCGGACCAGCTTCCGTTAATTTTAGCAAAGGAGTGGCAGGTGCCTTCATATTGGAAGGAAAGACGGTTGATTAATTTCAAGGAGGCTGTATTGGTTGGCATAATATAAGCGTCAATCCGATGCATGTGATGCTCATGAAATACAAGCTCAATACATTTTTGAATGCTTTCTGTTGCATAGCCTTGGTGCAGATACTTTTGGCTGAATTTGTACCCAAGGCTACAGCTGTGATAAGGCTCCTTTAATATATTTTGAAAGCAGACAGTACCAATTAACTCTTCCGGATGCTTCTTGAGAAATACCCAATACCGAATCAGCTTTCCTTCCAGAATCTGATTATGCTCTGCCGTCAGAAAGGCCTTCTGATAGCTCAGGGTATAAAAATTATGACTTCGTACAGGCTCCCAGGGTTCAAAAAGCTCTTTATTCTCTTCATAAAAGGATAAGATGAGAGAAGCGGACTCTTTATCCGGTGCCTTCATAAGAAGACGTTCTGTCTCATAGGTTTTACCCATAGATGCACCTCCATTTCTTTAATCAACTCCGCGTAGTTCTGTCGCGGGTATGAAAGGAGTAAGTAACGCAATATATTTCTCCAGTGTTTCTTTGGAATGGCTATGCAGACCCGGTAACAGAATATCTCCGGAATCCTTGTAGCTTTGCAGATAATAGGCCTTAGCTCCGGCTAGCCAGCTTCCGATGGATAACATATCCTCTGTGGTGTGATATTCTTTTACGATGGTTGTACGGAATTCATAGTCAAGAGGTGAGGCCAATAGAAAGTCCGCACTTTCCATGATTGGGTCAAGGGTAAGTCGATCAATTCCAGCGGTCAAGGCATATTTCTCCTTGGAATTCTTAATGTCCATAGCGACATAATCAACAAGCTGATTTGCAACGAGGCTCTTGATCAGACCCGGATTGGTACCATTGGTATCCAGCTTTACTTTCAAGCCAAGTTCTTTTATTCTGGCAATAAAGTCAGTGAGGTCGGTATAGAGTGTAGGTTCTCCACCGGTGATGCAAACCCCTTCGAGAATACCCCTTCTTTTAGCAAGATAGGATAACACCTCTTGTTCCGGTATCACCGGCTGTGCTGAGGCTCCGGTTACTAGGGATGCATTATGACAGAAGGGGCATCTCATATTACAGCCGCCAAGAAAAATAGTTGCGGCAAGATGCTTTGGATAATCGAGCAGGGTTGTTTTATGAAAGCCGTTGATCTGCATATTGTCACCTCCGCAGTGTTGTGATAGAATAGTTGAAGCTCTGTAAATACTATATCAAATAGTAAGGAACTAGTCCAGATGCAAAGGAATGATAGAGGGCATGAATGATAAATATATGCGCGAAGCATTAAAGGAAGCAAGGAAGGCGATTCGGCTGGGCGAAGTTCCAATCGGATGCGTCATCGTATATCAGGATAAAATAATCGGTAGAGGATATAATAAACGAAACACCAAAAAAACAGCCCTGGCACATGCGGAATTAATCGCAATCGAAAAGGCAAGTAAGGTGATGGGTGACTGGCGTCTGGAGGATTGCGTTATGTATGTAACGTTGGAGCCTTGTCAGATGTGTTCCGGAGCCATCGTACAGGCACGGATCAAGAAGGTTGTCGTTGGAACTATGAATCCCAAAGCCGGTTGTGCCGGGTCAATTCTTAATCTGTTACAGATGAAGGAATTTAATCATCAGGTAGAATTGGAGACAGGAGTCCTGGAAGAAGAGTGTACAAAGGTATTACAGGATTTTTTTCAAGATCTGCGTGTTCGTAACAGGAAGGAAAAGCTTGCGGAAAAAGGAAATGCTTGAGGGTTGACATTCCCCTCGGTATGTTTTATACTTGGCATACAGCTTTTTTATGGCTGATTGTTTTCACATTAAATATACAATCCGATCAGGATGAAATTATTATTTTGTCATAAGATTTCCGTGCAGCCGGGGAGATAGCGGTGCCCTGTACCTGCAATCCGCTACAGCAGGGGTGATGTTCTGCCTAGGGTGACTTACTGTAAGGCCGCCCCTTATAAGTGATGTTGACGTTTGGGTCTTACGCAACAGGAATTTGTGAACCGTGTCAGGTCAGGAATGAAGCAGCACTAAGCAAAAGCTCTTGTGTGCCGTAAGGCTGCCTGAACCGAGTTAACTGTAAGGGTAACGCTTATGGTAAGCATTCGAAGCAGAGCGCACGGATTAAATATATAAGAAAGCCTTTCTTTGAGGCTTTCTTTTTTATTACAGAGGAAATTGCGCCTATGTAATAAAAAGCACTCCGTGCAGGATGCGCACTTCGCGGAATGGAAGTAGTTGCTTCGCAACCCGCAGTCAGGCAATGCTTGCAATGCAAGCATCGTAAGTGTCAGCGTGCTGACACTTTGTTCTTCGTCCGGCGAAATCGGACTACACCAAACTTAACATAAGTATTTTGTACTATACTTAATTAGCTACATTCTTCTTTGTGAATCGTCAAAATTGGTATATAATAAGAGCATACTGTAATAGAATGTCGTTAATTAGGCGGTGCAAATATGGAATGGAAGTTAAATCCGAATGCGGTAAATCAAATCCCGAAGGGTAGTACAATTTATACCCAAGAGGAAGCGGTATTTAGCGTTGGAATGATTATTAAAGGGCGAGTTATGATACACAATAAAGGGGCAAAGATCATTGCAGGATCAGGCTCTTTTCTGGGAATCAATGATTTATATCATGGAAAATATCTTAGTTCCTATACGGCTGTGGATGATTTGCTTCTTTATGTGTACCCAATTAATCGGGTAGAGGAATTGGATACCATATTAAACGTGAATAAAGATTATCATGGATTTATGGTTGCTTCCTTCTATAAAATGATTTATGAATTTGATATGATCTATCGTGGAATGATCAAATGCAGAGCGACTCTTTATCAGTTTTTGACGGAGTACCATAAGAAATATCTTGCAATGGCTAACCGAAAAGGCTTAAAGGTATCGGTTAGTGAGCGAATTAATAAGCTGGAGCTTATGGATAGTGATCTGGAGCTTTTAAAGGATCGAATTAATTACTATATTGAGTGTAAGAATCTCCCGATTGATGCAGTAAAAACCTTCTACTCCTATGGGAATGCAATTACCCTGTTTCAGATTGAGGATCAGGTAAATGTGGTAAATCAACAAATTGATGCGTTGAAGGAGATGGCGGAAGATTTTGTTTCTATGGCGGGGTGTCTTGTAGATGATACCGATAGCTGTTTATTCCATCTGATAGCAGAGCTTTCGATATCCATGGATAATTCCAGTGGTACCAGCAATGAAGTAATGGAGATGATGGATGATATCATCGAACAGGTAAATCAGGCAGAGACCTTTGCAGAGCGAATGCTTTCCGTTCGATATAAAGCAAATCGTAAGAAGATGGAGGAGGTATATCATCTGCTTCTTACCAATAATAAAGAAGAAAATGTTAGTACAGCCTCCATGCTTAAATACTCTGGGGAGGATACCAAAGAAGCGATGGAGTCAATGAAGAACGCCTTCGCAAAAATCCTTGAGTATGCTGGAATTGAAGGGGATAAGGCGGTTCAAATGCAGACTGCCATGCAGGATTTTGTTCATATGAAGGACAAGTTCTCCTCCGATGATAGTGCAAGAAACCTGCGAAAAAAAATGGGTGAGTATCATTATGAAATTTACCTTCCTGTTTTCCTTCGAGCATACCAGGAGAAGAATCCTCCGCGTTTGATCGATATGTTTCTTAAGTATGGGTTTGCTGATGAGAGGTTACTGACAAACGACCAAATGTTATCCGTATATTTTCTAAAGGATGAGGAAACTCCACAAAGCTTATGTAAAGTATACGATATCAAGGCATGGCTTACCCAGATTTACGAAGGGAAGAAAGAACCCTCGAAGAATGAATTTGACTTAGAATACCCGGATCATCTCGCAGGTCTTCGGAAACAGAATCAGATTACAGAAAAGGAAATGGCACAGTGTCTCTCTGACCCATTAAAGAAACTTAAGTATGAGATACAGAACATGTTCCGTTATAATAATCGTACCACTAATGGTCAGATCACCAGCTTTGTGCCCTTTTTGCATAAAGATCAATGGGCAAACGGAATCGAAAAGCTGTTATTAACCACATCAAAAGTAAACGAAGTTATAAATAAAATCATGCGAGTTGATTATTCTGTATTTGATCGAGAGGTAATTTTTTCGAATAAAAATATCGTAAAGGAATATGTAATTAAAAGAGTTTATCCGGATGTTATTCTATTGCCAAACGTAGGTAACAATGGTGTTATGTGGCAGGAGATCGCCGGAAAGAAGAGAGATGCCAGTGCTCGTTTCCTGTTGCCGATATTCACCGATGTCAATCTTGGCCTATTATTAATTCGTATTCTGGGAAGATTTCGCTGGGAGCTGTGCCGTACCATTGAGGGAGTTGCTTGGAATGATATACAGAACAAGTCCCTTACCTCTGAATATAGCGACTATCTGCAATTCTATCGAAAGAATAAGGAGCTGTCCGAAGAGAAGAAGGAGAAAATTAAGGCACAAATCCAAAAAGGTCGCAATAGCAGCCGAGAGATTTTTGTCATTGATTATGAGCTATGGATTAGTTATGAGGCAATGGGAGCAATAAAATTAAACAAGCCGGTTAGAGAGATGCTGGCTACCTATTGCCCCTTTGCAAAGGAAATACGAGAGCAAATTAAAATGCAGCCTTTATTTGAAGAAGCAATGGCTCGCTATTATCGAGAGAAGCAGAAGAGAGTTCGTGAGCTGGAGGGAAGGGTTCGTATGCTCCAGAAGGATAATTTGGAGATTCCAAAGGAGCTGACGGATACCTTAGAATACTATCGTGATCTTTAGGATTGAAATTATTTGTTAAGAGACGCAGAGCGAATAAATGAATAAGTATGGGGTTGTTTTAAGTTGGTTCTTAAGGCAACCTCTTTTTATTTCATAGTAAATTGCTTCCTATGAAATAAAAAGTACTCCGTGCAGGATTTGTTCAACAACCTTCTGTCTTATTTTGTTTCTTCCAGCTGTTTATACTTGTCTAAACAGGAGACAAATGGTAGTATTATAAAAAGAGAAGAGCCTTATGCAATTGTATTGGGGGTTAAAAATACAAAGGAGGTTTATCATGGGTAGCTACGAAAGCATTGTAAAGATAGAAGAGATGAGAAGACGTATGGAAGAGGGAGATACCCTGTCTGCTCAGAAGGTTCTTGATACAATGGAAATCAAGAAAATAAAGAACATGTCTGACCTTAGCTTAATCGCAGAGGTCTATGCCGAAAATGAACGATATGAGGAAGCCGTACAGCTTTATCTTAGAATATATGAGAAATCAAAATCCAGAAAATCTCTGTTTCAATTGGTGGAGCTTTTTATCAAGCTCCAGAAACATGAGGAGGCCGAATATTATTTGAAAGATTATGAGAAGATCGCCTCAAAGGATTTCTATAAATATATATTTCGTTATAAGATTGATAAATTGAAAGGTGAGACTTATGAGACTCTGATCGAGACTCTGGAAACACTGAAAAATACAGAGTATATGGAGAAATGGGCTTATGAGCTAGCCAAAACTTATTATAAGGCAGGAATGGAGAAGGAGTGTATTCAGGAATGCTCTGATATTATCCTATGGTTTGGAGAGGGTACCTTTGTTGAAAAGGCTAAGCTTCTGCGCTCTTATTATTCCGGAGAGACAGATAAGGAAATGATTATGGA
>JAEZUM010000034.1 GCA_023421075.1 Bacillota bacterium | reverse complement strand
TAGCAGGTGTTAGAGGTGGTGTTATCGGTGCGATTGCAACGATGGGTCTTATTGTTGGATCTGACGTACCTCAGTTCTTAGGAGCAATGTTAGTGGGACCGTTCGCTGGTTTCATTATTAAGAAATTCGATCAGTTATTAGCGGGTAAGATCAAAGCTGGTTTCGAGATGCTTGTGAATAATTTCTCACTTGGTATCATCGGTGCAGTTTTAGCTCTGATCGGCCTTAAAGGTATCAGTCCGCTTATGACAGCATTAAATAATTTAATGGAAGTATGTGTTGGCTTCTTCGTAGACAACAAGTTACTTCCTTTAGCAAGTATCTTCATTGAGCCTGCTAAGGTATTATTCTTAAACAATGCATTAAACCATGGTATTTTAACACCACTGGGTATGGAACAGGCAGCATCAGCAGGAAAATCAATCTTCTTCTTATTAGAAGCTAATCCCGGCCCTGGTCTTGGTATCTTACTTGCTTGTATGATCGCAGGTAAAGGTATGATCAAGAGCTCCGCACCCGGCGCAATTGTGATCCACTTCTTAGGTGGTATCCATGAAATCTACTTCCCTTATATCTTAGCTAACCCTGTATTAATCTTAGCTGCTATGGCAGGTGGAGCAAGTGGTGTATTAACAAACGTTGTATTAGGTGGTGGTTTAATTGCTCCTGCATCTCCCGGTAGTATCATCGCTGTATTAGCAATGACTCATAGAGGTAGCTATGTAGCAGTTATCTTAAGTGTACTTATCTCTGCAGCAGTTGCTTGTATCGTTGCTATTCCTTTGTTGAAGATTTTTGGCAAAGATGAAGATATCAATGCAGCAAAAGCAAAGGTTCAAGAAATGAAGAATGAATCCAAGGGTATTTCTTCTAATGTTAAGGTGAATGCTAAGGATGTTAAGACCATCGTATTCGCTTGTGACGCAGGCATGGGTTCCAGCGCAATGGGCGCAACCATCCTGAAGAAGAAGTTAACGGAAGCAGGACTTGGTAATATAAATGTAATTCATACACCGGTATCTTCCATTCCGGCAGATGCTCAGGTTATCGTTACACATACCGCACTGAAGGAAAGAGCAGCAAAAAGCAATCCCAGTGCAAAGCTGGTATTAATCAGCAACTTTATGGCCGCACCGGAATATGATCTTCTGGTTGAGGAATTAAAGAAATAATTTGAATCCCGTGTTTTAGGGGTCGAAAGATCCATTGATTTATTAAATAACAGTATTAGTTTATAACTATACGCACGAACAGCGGCACAACTGCCGCTCTTCGTGCGTTGAAGTGTTATAATCCGCATGCACATTAGTGCAGCATAAGAATGGAGGATATTATGATTTTTACACCGCGTCTTCGTCAAATACTGCTGATATTATTAAAGGAAGAGCAAATCATATCCGTTAAGAAGCTGGCGGATGAGATTAAGGTTAGTAAAAGAACAGTACAGAGAGAGTTGGAATATGTCGGCTCTTCTTTGGATCAATATCATATTTCACTCCAGACGAGAACCGGCATAGGCATATGGCTTCAGGGTGAAGGTGAGGATAAGCGAAAGCTGTATGAACTGCTTCGGGCAGAGGATACCGTAGACTCCGGTGATAAGGAGAATCGTAGAAAGCGTCTGATATTAGAGATCCTCCGTGACCGTACCCCGAAGAAGCTTTATTATTATGCAAATATTTTTGATGTAAGTGAAGCGACCATCAGCAATGATATGGAAGCCTTGGAAAGCTGGTTCAAGCAATTTAATCTGTCCATTATCCGCAGGCAGGGCTATGGGGTTGCTCTTGAGGGCAGCGAGAAGGACTACCGCCTGGCGGTACGTAAGTTCGTGGATGAGAACTCGGATAACAAATTGATCAAGAGCTTTACCGAAGAAAATGAACGTAATATTATCGATATTTTAAAGGATAAAGAAGGACCGAATATCTACTCCTTATTAAATAATGATATTTTGAATCGGGTTGTAATCTGCTTTCAGAGTATCCGAGATAAACGATTAACAAGACTGACAGAAAACTCATATATCGGATTAATTCTTCATGTAACGATCGCCGTAAACCGGATCCTGCAGCAGGAGATTATTGAACCGAATGATGAGCTTCTGGAGAAGCTGGTAAAAAACGAAGACTACAATTTGGCCACCCATATCGCAAGCTCCTTGGAGGAGGAATTTCAGATTGATATTCCGGACATTGAGATTGCTTATATTCTGCTGCATATCAAGGGATCCAAATTGCAATATATAGATGAGGATGAGGTTGAGTCAGAGAATCAGAGAGAGCGCCAGGAGATCTTAAGCTTTATCAACGATATGATTGATATCTATGATGAAGAGATCGCCTATGATCTTAAGCTGGATGAGGAATTTATCGCCGGTTTACTAACCCATCTGCAGCCGACCTTTGTGAGACTTCGCAATAATATGATTATTACCAACCCCTTACTGCATCAGATTAAAGATACCTACCCGGGCATCTACGAGAAAAGCAGGAGGGTAGGCGGACTTATTACAGAGCGATATGGCTTCAAGGTTCCGGACGAGGAGATCGGTTTTCTGGCAATGCATTTTGGTGCTGCCTGCGTGAGACTCGAGAACAATCGAGAGAGCAAGCGCAGAGTAGACATTGGCATTGTGTGTGCCAGCGGTATCGGGATCTCCAGACTCATGCATTCTAAGCTGAAACGATTCTTAAGGGACAGTGCAGAGCTTGTTACCTTTGGCAAGGAAGATCTGACACCTCTACAGCTTAAGAAGATGGATTTTCTGATTTCCAGTATTAATCTGGATGAGATTGATGCGGATGTGATAAGAGTCAGTCCGCTGCTCTTGGAAAATGATCTGGAGCGAATCGAGGCAAAGGTTCGTGTGTATGCCAAGACACCTAAGACCACCAAGGTGGAGAATGATTTCACGAATCAGCTGGAGCAGGTAAATTATACAGTAACTCAGATCCGTTGTATCATTAATGATTTTCAGTGTATGAAGGTGAATAGCCATATCTCCTTTGATGAGCTTCTGGTTGCGATCACGGAGCGTCTCACTTCTTATAATGAGAAGCGTCTGATTATTCAGGAGGATATCAAGAGTAGGGAGAAAATCGCCTCTCAGATCATCCCGGAATATGATTTTGCGCTTTTGCACAGTCGTACCAAGGGTGTTTTAAAGCCTTGCTTCTCTGTGTGTTTGACGAAGGAGCTGGGAGAATTTATGGATCCTTACTTTAAGAAGATCCGTGCTGTTATTATCATGCTGATTCCCGAGGACGACCATCTGGAGGAGAATACCAGCATCATGGGATATCTCAGCAGCAAGCTGGTGGAGAGCAATGATTTTCTAAGTACCATCTTTACCGGGGACAAGGAAAATATCCGTACCTATATTGCTATGGAGCTGAAGAGGTACTTTAGTCAGTACTTAGACCGGGTATAAGCGACTTTTAGAAATGTCGCTAATGGATGGTGTCAAACTCATATTTGTATTATTTGATATTACGGTAGAAACGAGTTTATAATGATAATCAGACAAAGGAAAAGATTCTGAGAGAAAGAAATGTCATCAGGTAAATAGAATGAACTAGAGGATACTTAACATAAGGATTGATAGGATAGAAAGGGTCAGACGAATGGAATTATTACAGAAAAAGAACATCTTAATAAACTGCAAAGCAAAAGAGAAAGAAGCGGTCATCCGTGAGATGGGCCAGGTATTATGTGACAGCGGGTATGTGGAGGCAAGCTATATCGAAGGAATGTTGGAGAGAGAGAATACCTTCTCCACGAATATCGGTAATCAGATTGCGATTCCTCATGGAGTAGAGGCTGCTAAGAGTAAGATCAAGAATTCCGGTATTGCCGTAATGGTATTTCCCGAGGGAGTAGTGTGGAATGAGGATACCGTGAAGATTGTAATCGGAATCGCAGCAAAAGGTGAGGAGCACCTTGATATTCTTGCAAATATCGCGGATAAATTATCCACAGAACAAGCAGTGGAAGAGATGCTTCATAGCAGCGTGGATGAGATCTACAGTATATTTACAGGGAAGTAGTGTGAAGTAAAGTAGCTTCACACGGAAAGCACTCTAAAATGAAAGCGATAGGAATTTCATTTTAAACTTTTTTCGGATTTTGTATGAAATATCACAAGCAGGACATATGCTATTGATCCTGCTGCATGATGGAGGGGTTAGATGATAATTACAGTAACAATGAATCCGGCGATCGATAAGACCGTGGATCTGGACAATATGGTACATGGAGGATTAAACCGGCTTAAGAATGTCATTATTGATGCCGGCGGAAAAGGAATCAATGTATCAAAGACAATCAAGGAGCTTGGTGGCGAGACAATTGCAACCGGCTTTGTCGGCGGTAGCGGCGGTATGTTGATTAAGAAGGTTCTGCAGGACTTGGGAATACAGGCTGACTTTGTAGAGATTAAGAATGAAGTCAGAACCAATCTTAAGGTTGTAGAAGCAGATGGCAATGTGACGGAATTCAATGAACCCGGACCGGTGGTATCGGAAGATGAGCTGGAAGCATTAACGCAGAAGCTGTTAGGTTATGCTGATGAAAAGGCTCTCTTTGTTCTTGCCGGAAGTATTCCGAACGGAGTTAGTAAGAATGTATATCAGACTTTGACCGCTAAGCTGAAAGAAAAAGGCGCAAAGGTATTTGTTGATGCCGACGGAGAATTATTCATTCATTCCCTGGAAGCAGGCCCGGATATTATTAAGCCCAACCGACATGAACTGGAAGAATATTTTCATAAGGACTATCGTGTGGATGAGGCGGAATTGGTTGACATGGGAAGATCCTTGATGGAAAAAGGAATCGGCATGATTGCCATATCCTTAGGACAGATGGGTGCCCTGTTTATGACAAAGGAAAAGGTACTTCGTTGCCCGGGACTTAAGGTGGAAGCTCACTCAACGGTCGGAGCGGGAGATGCGATGGTAGCAGCTCTTTCTTTTGGATATAATCAAGGATTATCCTTGGAGGAATGTGCTAAGCTAGGAATTGCTACCTCGGCAGGTGCGGTTACAACGAAGGGTACAAAGCCTCCGAAACGGGAGCTGGTAGATACTCTTTTATATGAAGCGAAGGTCATTACCATTGGTTGATGAATCAGCGAAAAGAACCTATAAATAGTGACGAATATCGGATATTCGATGGAGAAAGGAATAAACAGCATATGAAAACAAAAGCAGTCAGAATGTATGGTATGGATGATTTAAGATTAGAAGAATTTGAATTACCGGAGATTAAGGATGATGAGATATTAGTAAAGGTGATCAGTGACAGTATCTGCATGTCCACCTATAAATTAGTGAAACAAGGAAAGAAGCACAAACGTGCTCCTCAGAATATTGATACCAATCCCATTATCATCGGCCATGAATTTGCCGGAGATATCGTGAAGGTAGGTTCCAAATGGGCTGATCAGTTTAAGCCCGGACAGAAATTCGCACTTCAGCCTGCATTGAACTATAAGGGAAGTCTGGCATCTCCCGGTTATTCTTATGAATTCTTCGGCGGAGCATGTACCTATTGCATCATCCCGCAGGAGGTTATGGAGTTAGGATGTTTGCTTAATTATGACGGTGAGAGTTATTTTGAAGCGTCTCTTGGAGAACCGATGAGCTGTATCATCGGAGGATACCATGCTAATTATCACACCAATAAGGTGAATTATGAGCATTCCATGGGTGTAAAAGCAGGGGGAAATCTCCTGGTTATGGGTGGTTGCGGACCGATGGGTCTGGGTGCAGTCAGCTATGGGCTTTGCATAGAGAACAAACCAAAGAGACTTGTGGTAACCGATATCAGCGATGATAGAATAGCAAGAGCTCGCGAAGTAATCTCTGAGGCAACGGCAGCAGAGCATGGTGTTGAGTTAATCTATGTGAACACACAGACCATGGAGAATCCCTTCGAGGAGCTGATGAAGCTGACAGAGGGCTTAGGCTATGATGATGTATTCGTCTATGTTCCGATTCGTCAGGTAGCAGAGATGGGTGACGCACTGTTAGCCTTTGACGGCTGCATGAACTTCTTTGCAGGGCCGACCGATAATCAGTTTAAGGCAGAGATTAATCTGTATAATGTGCATTATACCAGTACCCATATTATTGGAACAACCGGTGGCAATACCGATGACTTAGTAGAGGCAATTGACCTGGCTTCCCGTAAGTTAATCGAACCCGCTGTAATGGTTACTCATATCGGAGGCATTGACAGCGTTGCTGAAGCGACACTAAATCTTCCTCATATCCCCGGTGGAAAGAAGTTAAATTATATGCACATAAACCTACCGTTGACAGCGCTTGAGGATTTTGATACATTGGGTAAGACGGATCCTCTTTTTGCGAAGCTGTCAGATTCCTGTAAGCGTCATAAAGGTCTATGGAACAGTGAAGCAGAGAAGATTTTATTCGAGCATTTTGGGGTATAATCAGTTAGGAGGATATTATGGTAAGTCAAAAAATAACCGTTAAGAATGCTTCCGGCCTTCATGCAAGACCGGCAAGTGAACTAGCAAAGATCTGTACAAAGTGTACCAGTGATATTGCAATTGTAGTAGGAGAGAAGAGAATAAATCCGAAGAGCATCCTGATCTTGATGAGTGCGGCAATCCGTTGCGGTACCGAAATTGTTGTAGAATGTAATGGAGAAGCAGAGCAAGAAGACCTGCAGACAATCATCAATGCGATTGAGGATGGATTGGGTGAATAATGGAGGCTAAGCTATGTTAGCTATTAATGTTGAGAGGACTGCATCGAGCGGAATTGCAATCGGTAAAGCCTTTATCGTGGAGAGACCGCAGTTGAAGAAAGTATTTGACCCGATTACCGATCAGGAGGTAGAGAGCCAGATCAATCGGTATAAGGAGGCAGTTGCCTGTGCCGAGCAGGAGCTGAGTACCCTGGAGGCTACAAATGCGATCTTCGGTGCGCATCTGGAGATGGTGAAGGATATTGCCCTCTATGATGGTGTTGTTACGAAGATAAAAGGGAATAAGCTATGTGCGGAAGCAGCCTTGGAAGCAACGGCAGCAGAATTTATATTCATCTTCGATAGTATGGAGGATGAGTATATGAAGGAAAGAGCAGCCGATATTAAGGATGTCAGTCATCGTCTGATGTGTATCCTCCAAGGTGTGAAGAACGATCCCTTCGAAGGGATTACCGGTGAGGTGATTCTGGTTGCGAAGGATTTGACTCCCTCTGATACCGTTGCTTTAGACCTGACTCACATTAAAGGCTTTATTACAGAAGAGGGTGGAGTTACAAGTCATGTTTCCATTCTCGCCAAAGGACTTGGATTGCCTGCACTGGTTGGTGTAGAGGGCATACTTAGCAAAGTAAAACAGGATGATATTGTAATTATGGATGCGAAAGAGGGAAGGATTGTAATTCAACCCGAGAGAACGGAAGTAGAACAATATCAGAAATTAATTGAAGAACAAGGAAAGAAACAGGAGGAGCTGTCAAAGCTCAAGGCCTTACCTGCGATCAGTAAGGATGGCAGGGAAGTTCAGCTGTGTGCCAATGTCGGTGGAATTAAGGATATTAAGAAGGCAATCGAGTATGGCATTGATGGAGTAGGCTTGTTCCGAAGTGAATTCCTATACATGGATAACAACCATTTTCCTACGGAGGAAGAACAGTTTGTCGTATATAAGGAGGCAGCCATCCTCTGTGGTAAAGAACTAACCATAAGAACCTTAGATATCGGTGGGGATAAAGGACTGTCCTATTATGAATTCGAGAAGGAAGAGAATCCCTTCCTTGGCTGGAGAGCAATTCGTATCTCGCTGGAGCTGAAGGAGGTATTTAAGACTCAGCTTCGTGCCCTTCTTCGTGCAAGCGTATTTGGGGAAGTACGAATCATGTTTCCCATGATTATATCCTTAGAGGAGTTACGCCAGGCGAAGGAGATATTGGAGGAATGTAAAGAGGAATTGCGTCAGCAGAACATTGATTTCTCTGAGGAGATCGAGGTTGGAATGATGATTGAGACACCCGCATCCGTTCTTATGGTAGAGGATTTTGCGGCAGAGGTAGATTTCTTCAGCATCGGAACCAATGATCTGACTCAGTACTTATTGGCGGTAGATAGGGGAAATCAAAGAATTTCCCATCTGTACAACACCTTCCACCCCGCGGTGCTTCGCAGTATCAAACGGGTAATTGACGCAGGTCATAAATACAGCGTAAAGGTTGGAATGTGCGGTGAATTCGCCGGTGATGAGAAAGCGGTGAAATTACTGTTAGGCCTTGGCCTCGATGAGTTCAGTATGTCCGGCTCTGCAATATGGAATGCCAAGGATATCATACGCTCCTCTTCCTATGAAGAGGCAAAGCAGCTGGCGGAGGAAGCTTGTCAGAAGCAGACAATAGCCGAAGTATACAGTCTATTAGGAAACTTTTGATATAACTTTCTTTTTTGTGTGTTCAAGATAAAACAGCCGGGCGAAAGCCCGGCTGTTTTATGTCAAGTACATTTCTGAAGAAGACAAGGGCAACATGCATCCCATAATGCACTGTTTGACGGAAAGATTATTGATTAGTAAGACAATAGCAAACATCTTGTGTTTGATAAGTGGCTTACAGATCAATAAGATGTCCGGCAACCTGTGTGTGAGGGGTGCATGTTGTTCTTGTCTTCTTGCAGACTAGAATTTAATCCGGCTATAGCCAATACCCGCTTTTCTTGCCTGACTGTGTTGACTCCGATTAACCTGTGGTTAAAAATATTAACTAAAGTTAACTGTAAATCCATTGTCAATCCTTCACCAATGATCTACAATAGCTTTAGGAATGGAAATTCGTTATATACAGATAATAGCAGGAAGAAAGGTGCAAGGTATGAAGGATATACGGATAGGAAATGTGATTGCCACGAAGCGAAGAGAACGGGGGATCACTCAGGAGGAGCTGGCCAACCACCTAGGTGTATCAAAACCGGCGGTATCAAAATGGGAGTCCGGGCAAAGTTATCCGGATATACTGCTATTGCCGATACTTGCTTCTTATTTTGATATTACGGTTGATCAGTTAATTGGCTATGAACCACAAATGACGAAAGAAGATATCAGAAAGGTCTGTTATCGATTAACACAGGACTTTACGAAAGAGCCATTCGATAAGGTGTACCAGGAATGTGAGGATTACCTGCACAAATACTTTTCCTGTTGGCAGCTACAATTTCAGATTGGTGTTTTGTTACTTAATCATTGTAATCTGGCAGGTTCAATGGTTCGCACGAAAGAGATTATGGAGCATGTACTGGATTTGTTTGTTCGAATTGAAAAATCCTGTGAAGAACCACATCTGGCAAAGCTATCCATACAAATGCAAGCAGTTTGCCACATGAGTCTAGGAAGACCCCAGGAAGCAATCGATTTGATGGAGACCCAGGTTGCACCTCTAATCAGTCCGGAAAGTATCCTGGTGAAGGCTTATCAGATGAAGGGTGACAAGGCGAAGGCCATAGAATATTTGCAAGGCTATACCTTTGTCAACCTGGTGACGATGCTGGGTGCAGTTCCGGATTATTGTTCGATGTATACCGATCAACCGGACCGGATGGACGAATATTATCAGATCTTCCTGTCGGTATGTCGGTTGTTTCAGTTGGAGGAGTTATCACCGGCAACCCTGATCAATATTTATTTGAGCGGGGCGATGTCCTATGCCGGCCAAGGGAACAAAGAAAAGGCAATGGATATTCTGGAGCCTTATTCTGACCTGATACTCAGGTTGGATAAAGAGACGATTTACTTACATGGCAATCATATCTTTGATGCCCTGGAGGGTTACTTTGCAGCTGTCGATGTTGAGACAGACGCACCTAGGAGAATGGAGCTTATTCGAAAGGATATGAGGAGTAGTATCCTCACGAATCCTGCATTTGCAAGCCTTGAGAATGAGGAACGTTTTCTGAAGATCAAGAGAAAATTAGAGAGATAAGGAAGCCGAATGGCAAGGAGGAGTAGAAATGAATGCAATTACAACCACTGAGATAATGAAATACTTACCGTTTTTGATACCGATTCTATTGATTGAATTAGCATTGATGCTGATTGCTTTGGTACATGTTTTAAGACATAAGAATTATCGCTTTGGCAACCGTATTATCTGGGTCATTATAGTAGTTTGTCTTCAGATCATCGGACCGATTCTGTATTTCACAATCGGCAGGGGAGAGGAATAATGGCAATTTTAGAGCTTAATAAGGTAAATAAAGGCTTTGGAAGCTTAGCGGTAGTCAAGGATCTAAGCTTTTCGGTTGATGAGCATGCTGTCTTCGGCTTTTTGGGTAAGAATGGTGCCGGTAAGACCACGACGATGAAGATGATTCTTGGATTTCTACAATCGGATTCCGGAGAGATTCGAGTATGCAATGAGAAAGTAACCTATGGGAATGCAAAGACCAACCGATATATTGGTTATTTACCGGATGTCCCTGAATTCTACGGGTACATGACCCCAAAGGAATATCTGAGGCTGTGTGGGAATATCACCGGACTAAAGGGTGAGCTTCTTCAAAGCCGTATAGGTGAAATGCTGAGATTGGTTGGGCTGGAGGAATCGAATCGGAGAATACGCGGCTTCTCGAGAGGAATGAAGCAAAGACTCGGAATAGCACAGGCATTGTTAAATGAACCTAGGCTGTTGATCTGCGATGAGCCGACCTCGGCACTGGACCCGGTTGGAAGAAAAGAGATATTGGATATATTGGCACTTGCCAAGGAGAGGACCACAGTTGTATTTTCCACCCATATACTGTCCGATGTAGAACGTATCTGTGATAGTGTCGGAATTCTTAACCAGGGTTCTTTGGCGCTTGAAGGAAAAGTAGCGGATATTAAGAATAATTACCGCAAGGATGTAATTCAGATTGAACTAGGGGCGGGATACCCGGTGGAAGCTTTCCTGATGAAGCTGAAGGAGGAATCCTTTGTAGCCGGTATAAACAACCATGAAGCGTGTATTGATATACAGTTCTCCGGCGGGGAAGCGGAGGCGCACCATATTCTGGAGCTTCTTGCGAAGGAGCAGGTTCCATTGCTTCGTTATGAGCTCCTGGAGCCTTCCCTGGAAAATGTATTTCTGGAGGTGGTTCAATGAGAGGATTTATAGCATTTACAAATAAAGAATTGTTAGAAGGGCTTCGTACCTACCGTTGTCTGATTTTGTTCGCTGTATTTTTTCTGTTTGGTATGATGAGCCCCCTCTTAGCTAAGCTAATGCCTGAGATATTAGCAGGGATCGAGATGCAAGGAATGCAGCTTATCCTGCCGGAGCCTACCGTAATGGATGCCTATAGCCAATTCTTTAAGAACCTTACACAGATGGGAATACTGGTATTGTTGCTGGTCTTTGGCGGAATGCTGAGCGGAGAATTGTCAAGAGGTACTCTGGTTACCGTTCTTGCGAAAGGCTTGCCCAGACATACGGTGCTCCTGTCAAAATTCACGGCAGCCGTGGTTCTTTGGACATTCGCTTTTGGGATGTCAGCAGTAGTAAACTATGGTTATACAGAGTATTTGTTCGCCGAGACCTCGGTGAGTAACCTATTCTTTTCTGCATTTTGCTTATGGCTTTTTGGCTGTCTTATATTGGTCCTGATTCTCTTGTCAAGTACAATAGCCTCGGGGAACTTCGGCGGGTTGGTATTATCGGCTTGCTCGATTGTACTTATGCTGATTATTAATGCCGTTCCGAATATGGAGCGATATAACCCGATTACACTTGCCTCAAGGAATATGGCAATCCTGTCCGGTGAAACGAGCGTGGATGAACTAATGACCTGTGTACTCATTACCTGTGGCTTGATCCTTGGCAGTATTCTACTGTCAATTGCGTTGTTTCGTCGAAAAAAGCTCTAAAATAGGCGGTAATAATTAATGAACACAAGGCAAGGATAATAGCATCCCATAATACACTGTTTGACGAACAGAATACTGAGTTTGTAAGCTGATAGCAAACATACATGTTTGATAAACAGCTTACAAATCAGTGGGATGTCCGTCAACCTGTGTGTGAGGGATGCTGTTGTTCTTGCCTTCGTTTATTAATCTCAACCGCCCCAAACGCTTCTCCGTTTTCTATAACTTGCATGAATTACTTAAAACCCGTAGATAAGTCTGATAATACAATGGAAGAATAATGTCATATGAATCAGCCTCCTCTTGATTAATATAATTAGATTATGTGGCTTATCATTTGTAAGGTGTATAATCTAATTATATGGAAATAATTGTAAAAATCAAGAGATAAACTGTTATTCGGTCAAAACTTGTCCATGAACGGCATGAATCGTAGAATCAGCAAACGAATAAAGTAGTACTTTAGGCTATTTTCATGGTCACTCGAGCGGTAACATGATCGAGATCATCTCTAAGTTGGAACTCTCCGTCATATTTGGACAATACATCCTTGATATTCTGTATACCAAAACCATGATTTTTATGATCAGCTTTTGAGGTTGTTGTCCTTTCATCCAATCTTTCACGGTCTGTAATGGTAGGGTTCTGGATAATAAATTCCAGATACTTACTTCCGGAACGGATCTCAATGTTTATCATTTTATTCTGCTCGGAATCCACCTTAACAGCAGCCTCGTAAGCATTCGATATCAGATTGGATACAATGGTGCCCAGGTGCATCAACGGTATGTTAAGATCCTGCAGAATCCGTCCCTTTACCTGAATGCTTATATGCTCCTCCCTACCTTTATTCGCATAATAGTTTATTATGGCATTGATAATATCGTTGCCGGTATCGTGGATACAGGATATTTCCCCTAATCTTTGATGAATATCCCGAACATAGCCCTTAACATCCTCTAGCTTACCGGTTTCCAAGAGCTCTTCGATGCATATGATATGGTTTCTGATGTCATGGCGAAATTTCTTGGTGTCCTCCTCCTGATTAAGAAGAGTCTTATAATAATCGATCTGCTTCTCGCTATATTCTTCTCTCAGTCGGTTAAGTCTCTTGTACTGTTCTCTTGAATAAAACAGGAAGATTAGTGTGACACAGATGATCTGAAAGAGGATCGATAAGGCAATCATGGATACATAAGAGATACCTGTTTTTTCCGGGATCATATTTTCGTAAATAATATAGGCTAATGAGTTGATATACGCACTCAGAGCAGCGCTGCTCAGGAAAAGAAAATACACGGTATATGACAAATGACTGTAATTCAATTTGTGCAGTAAACCAAGCCGTTTTATTATGATCCACGTAGATGCGAGTATAATGATTAATATAACATTGCATAGCAATTGCTGCAGCAAGGCACCTATCGTTACTGTCTCGTTGAACTCATAAAAGAGACTGAGCACTTGAATAAAAAGGTTATCCCAGGTCACGAATACCACAGAGATACAAATATAGATTTTTAGGAGTATTTTGATTTTTTCCCGGAACAATGACAGTGTTGTGAAGAAATTGATGATTATGATAATGACAGACAGGTACAAGGTATCAAGCTCCGGAACAAAACGCAACAGACAAAAGGCTGTCGAAGCGATAAGAATAAGGATATATTTATAGATACCCTTTCGATAGGTAAAACCGAGAAATCCATGGAAAACTAGAAGAAACCGTAAAATTTCCGTTGTAATCGTAAGAAGATAGATACCAATCATACATTCACCCCCATGTTCTGTATTCTGGTTATATCTACGATAGCATTTGTGGTAAAATGCTGAGGTTATATTTCATTTCCATTAATGTGTAACATTGTAATTCATAAATAACTCACGAAGCTTGGCAAGCTTTCGTCTGGAAACCTCGATTACATCCCCGTTCTTTAGTTTGATCTTGTCCGATAGATCTTCCATCTGACTGATGTTAACAAGGTATTTCTTGTGGCAGCGAAAAAATAGTTTTGGATCCAGCTGTTCCTCCCAGGTAACCAAGCTATTCTCGTTTCGATAAGTATTTTTGGTAGTCCAGATCTCGGTATAGCCCAGTTGTGCTGAGATATATAGGATGCTTTTCATATTAATGGTTACATCGACACCGTCTTTTCTTAAGGTGACAACCCTTCTGCCGAGTATCTCGGCAATTGCATCATTCATATACTCTGTAAATTCATCCTTATGGATTGGCTTCGTCATAAAACGGAAGGCATTTACCTTATATCCATCCTTAAATCTTCTTACATGACTGGTAACCAGAATTACAATCAGCTCCGGATTCCTGTGATGCAGTAACCCGGTAGCGGTAATTCCATCCAAATGATCCATTTCGATATCCATTAGAACAATGTGAAGTTCTCCGGAATAATTCAGCAACTCCTCACCGGAGGCAAAGGTTATAATCTCAATATCAAGTGACGTCTGTCTGCTGTATTCCTGTAATAAACGAACTGTTATATTACGGATAATCTTATCGTCGTCGCATACGGCAATCCTCACAGTGGAGTTCCTCCTTACGTGCAGCAATTACAATAGTTGACAATATTATACATTATTGTAGTGCTATTTGCAATAAAGATTCCAATTATAGGAATTGCAGCCCACAAAAAAGCAAAACCTGTGGGGGCAGATTTTGCTTTTTGTTTTGGTACACTATTTTACAGAGGAGAATAGTTAACTATTCTAATGGAGAGTGTGGTTCATATATGATTTGCTTTAAGTACAATTACACTATAATATTTTTTGACAATTTTGGCAAACTTTGTCGCCATGAACGGTCAAAATTGATCCTTGAACGGTAAAATAACTTATTTTTCGATATGAAAATCCCTAATTCTATGATAGAATCTGATATAGAAGCGTATATTAATGTGTTTAACTGGGTAAGCTATCTACTTATGGCAGTTGATTCTTTTAATGCGTGGCTCAATGATTAATTGATTCGAAAGGAAGATGAAGGAATGAATAATATTTGGCATGACATGAACCCGGATCGAATAAACGCTCATGATTTTGTTGCGGTAGTCGAAATTTCTAAAGCCAGCAAGAAAAAATATGAATTAGATAAAGAGACGGGATATATTATCCTGGACCGTATTCTTTATACCTCTACTCATTATCCTGCCAATTATGGCTTTATTCCCAGAACCTATGGCGATGATAAGGATCCATTGGATGTGCTGGTGCTATGTTCGGAATCACTGGAGCCGCTTACACTGGTTCGTTGCTATCCGATCGGCGTTATGAATATGATCGATAATGGGATGGGGGATGAGAAAATTATTGCAATTCCTTATAATGATCCGATGTTCAACATATATAAAAATATTGATGAGCTGCCACCGCATGTATTTAATGAAATGAGACATTTCTTCAGTGTGTACAAGGAGCTGGAACATAAGGAGACCGCGGTCAATGAGATTGGCGGGCCGGACGAAGCAATCAGAATCATTAATCATTGTATCAGTAATTATAACGAGCTTTTTACGGATAAATAAAAGTTCGGATTTTATAAGCCAAACCAAAAGCATTGCCGATTCTTTGTAATTGTATTACAATAGAGTTGGCAATGTTTGTATGTAAGTATAAAGGCGTTTAATGAATAGGGTATCATCAGGGGATCAAAGGAAAGGGGAGGCTTATTAATCCATATGAGACAATTAACAACAGAGAGATTATTAATTCGCAGCTTTACAAAGAATGATTGGAAGGATCTCTATGAGTATCTATCCGATGAGAAGGTAATACGCTATGAGCCTTATGACGTATTCAGTGAAGAGCAGTGTAAGCATGAAGCGATCAGGAGATCCAAAAACGATGACTTCTTAGCAGTATGCTTAAAGGACACAAATAAACTCATCGGTAATATATATTTTTCGGAGCAGGACTTTAATACCTGGGAGCTTGGTTATGTGTTCAACCATAACTATCAGGGCGTAGGATATGCTACTGAAGGTGCGAAGGAGGTATTACGAGAAGCCTTTGATCATCTTGGAGCCAGAAGGATCGTAGCCATGTGCAATCCGGAGAATGAAGCCTCCTGGAAGCTGTTGGAACGACTGGGGATGAGAAGAGAAGGGCATCTGCTTCAAAATATTTATTTTAAGACGGATGAAGCCGGAGAACCAATCTGGCAGGATACCTATGAATACGCTCTACTCTCTGAAGAGTGGAGAGCCTTGAATAAATAGATACATAAATTAAAAGAAAGCACCTATACTGACTGATTGATCTCCCGGTTCATAACAGAGAGTATATCATCGGTATAGGTGCTTATCGTTCATATCGGTTAGTTACCCGGTTTGTTCCAAAGGACCGCTGATATTACATGGGTTAAAGGAACTGATAGCATGATGTGAAAATGATCTTACTTATTGTCTTTGTCGGTTACAATGCTGTATACAGCCGAGAACATTCCGAATAATATTCCGGTAATCGGGAATACAACCCAGGCGATATACCATAGATTATAGACAAAACCGCAGAACAGGAATACAGCTACTGCCAAAGGCCATACACAGGCAGCAACAGCACCGATCACCTTATCCTCCTTTTTCTTCTTGGGAGCGAAATCGCCAATCTGCAACAGCTTCTCATAACTCTCTCTTACGGTACCGGAGGAGATGAACAGGAATACAGCGGTTGCAACAATAATCAGTAGTATCACGACGCCATATTTACTTGCTTCACCGCTAATCATCGAGGTTAAGAACAGACTTACCGGAGAAATGATACACAGGCATACTCCGACTACGATACAGAGATAAAAAGTGGGGTTGAAGGCCTGATGTCTTTTCTTAAGATCTGCTGCAACACCCATTGGAAGTTGTACGCCTTCCTCCATGAATTTATATTGTTCAAAGTTCATACCGGAAAAGATAAAGATTCCGACGGCGGTAGCGATTAGTACAAAGAGTACGATCAGCCCCGGAATGTAAGCCGCATCCCCCTTGAGGGAAGAGAAGACTACACCGCTGTCCACCAGAACGGATAGCAGGATTAATAATGCAGGTGCCAGGATGCATAAGAAGGTACCGATACCAATCTGTATGCCCATCACCTTCTTCACCTTCAGATACTGCTCAACCTCTTCTTTTGTCACTAATGGTTGTGACGGTGTTCCGTCATTTGTTGAAATTCCAAGCTCACTGACTAATTCATCAATATTGCCAAACTCGGAGATAACGATACCGATGGCTTCATTCTCTGTTTTCCCCTGACGCTTTAATTCGTTGTACTTATCCTCCATGTTTGAGAGGATATTACTCTTTAATTCATTTACCTTCGCCGTCTTAGGCAGGCTGGCAAATAAATTGTCCAGATAATTCTTGATTGTATCCATTACACATTCCACTCCTTAATAAATCGATTAATAACATCTTTGGTCAGTTCCCATTCCACACATTTTTCCTTGTAATACGCTAAACCACTCGGGGTTATCCTATAATAAGTACGCTGCTTTCCGAAGGTCTCGCCGCCGGTGAAAGCTTCAATGTAACCGTTTGCTTCCAGGCGGTTGAAGGCAGAATAGAGTGTTGTCTCTTTCATAATATATTTTTCTTCGGTTAGCTCCTTGATATTTTTCGATATCTCATACCCGTACGACTCTCCTTCGAGGAGTAAATATAGGATAATGGTATCATTATATCCCCGGATTACATCGCTGCTGATCAAATCCGTACCTCCTTGAATAA
>JAEZUM010000013.1 GCA_023421075.1 Bacillota bacterium | reverse complement strand
TTCTGCCTTATGTGGATTTCATCTCAGACATGGATCTGAATGGATACAATTATCAGATTATTGATTATATGGTTCCGTTTTATTCAATGGCAATTCATGGTCTGGTAGATTATTCGGGAACATCATTAAATTTATCGGGTGATTATCAAGATATGGTATTAAAAAGTGCCGAATCTGGTGCCGGATTATCGTTCACTTATATGAAAGAAGATACATCTATTTTACAGGATTCTAATTATACGTTTCTTTTTGCTGCTGAATACGATAAGTGGAAGGATAATGCCAATAAGATCTACAGCAGATATCAGAGTGAACTAGGACATTGCTTTGATCAATATATAACCGATCATGTATGTTTAGCAGATGGTGTATTTGTTACCAGTTATGAGGATGGTACCAAAGTATATGTTAATTATAAACCTACTGATTATGAACATAATGGATTAATAGTTCCTGCCAGAGACTATGTGGTGGAAGGGAGGTAAGAAGAGTGGCCAAAATTAAACATAAGAATATGCAAAAAAGAAAAGCATTAACTGGGTATCTATTTATTTTACCCTTTATTATCGGCTTTGTTGCTTTCATGATAGTGCCTCTTTTTGAATCTCTTCGGATGTCCTTCAGCAATGTTATTGTTGCTTCCGGAAACGGTGGTTTTAAACTGGAATTTATCGGATTGGCGAATTATAAAACAGCATTCTTAGTAGATTCAGAGTTCAACCGTTTTCTAACGGATGAACTATCACGAATGGCAATCCAGGTTCCGACAACGATTATTATAAGCTTTTTTATGGCATTACTTCTTAATCAAACATTTAAAGGAAGGGGCTTGGTACGTGCTATATTCTTCCTTCCGGTTATTCTTTCCTCCGGTGTTCTTGTCGGACTGGAATACAATAACAGCCTACTATCCGGTTTACAGGCTTACATAAAGGAAAATACACAAACATCAAATATAACAGAAATTCTCGAAAATATACTGTCTAATAGCGGACTTGGAACAAGGTTTCTTGGAATTATATATGATATTGTAAATAGGGTTTATGATGTTGTTATAGCTTCAGGAATACAAATAATCATATTCCTATCCGGGTTACAGACCATATCGAAAAGTATGTTTGAAGCAGCTAAGATTGAAGGTTGCACAGCATGGGAGAGCTTTTGGAAGATTACCTTACCTATGGTAAGTCCTGTAATTATCGTTAATGTTGTATACACAATCATTGATTTCTTTACGAAGAGTAATAGCGAGGTAATGACCAAGATCACCAGTACAATGATAGCAAAAATGGATTATGGCTTTAGCTCCGCTATGGCATGGATTTATTTTGTAGCGGTTATCCTGATCATTGGTGTCTTCAGTGCAATAACGTCAAGGTGGGTGTACTATTATGAGTAAAACGATTAGGGGTAAGTGGAATGGTTTTGTAATCAGAAACAGAAAATCAGGAGGTTATCTACTAAAAAAAGTAATAGCCGAAAAATCGTATAAGTTTATAAGAGCCGTTTTATTATTCGGTCTTTGCTTTTTAATCCTGCAGCCGTTGATGAATAAGATTTCATTGAGCTTTATGAAGGAAATGGATTTATATGATCCTACTATTATGGTTGTACCAAGAAATTTTACAACGGAAAATTACAAGCTTGTCATTAGTTTGATTGATTACTGGAAGATATTAGGTCATTCCTTAGGGATTTCTGCACTATCGAGTATTCTTCAGATAACCTTCTGTACCTTAGTTGGTTATGGCTTTGCAAGATTTAAATTTCCATTAAAGAATTTCTGGTTTGCATGTGTGATTCTTGTAATTGTAGTTCCACCTCAAACGATTGTATCATCCTTGTATTTGAATTTCAGATATTTTGATATATTTGGTGTAATCAAAATGATTACAGGGAGCACCATTAATCTGCAAAATTCAATTATTCCATATATGATGCTATGTATGACTTGTATGGGACTAAAGGGCGGCTTATATATTTTCCTGATCAGACAGTATTTCAGAGGGATTCCGAAAGAATTAGAAGAAGCAGCTTACGTTGACGGCTGTGGTAATCTATCTACTTTTATACGTATTATGCTTCCGGATGCGACACCGATACTTACATCCTGTTTCCTGTTTGCTTTTGTATGGCAATGGACGGATGCGTTCTATACCAGAATGTTTTTGGGAAAAATTGCCTTGTTATCAAATCGATTACCATCCATTGTAGGACTTTTAACGGATTATATCGTTTCAATTTATGGTTCAGGAAAACCGTCCGTTGCGTATGGGCAGATGATGATTTCTACAGGTATGATATTGGCGATCATTCCATTATTGATGATCTACATAGTGGCTCAAAAAGGCTTTGTCGAGAGTCTAAGTCAGACCGGAATAAAAATGTAACACTGATGGTTAAGTGAAGGAGCTGTTGCAAAAGGTATGGTATATATGAAGGAAAGAACAACATGCATCCCTCACACACAGGTTGCCTGACATCTTATTGTTTTGTATGCCATTATCAAACATAAATGTTTGCTATTGTCATACAAAATCAACAATCTGTCTGTCAAACAGTGTATTATGGGATGCATGTTATCCTTTCCTTCAGCATAAACTTACGTTTTGCAACAGCCCCTAGTCACTTTACTATAAAATTAAAAATAAGGAGGGTAATATTTATGAAAAAAAGTATTAAAAAGTTGTTATCAGTATTATTAGTTTTGACTTTCAGTGTAACTATGTTGACGGCATGTGCATCAAAAAAAGCAGATGATACAAGCAGCAATAACGTAACAGAAACTCCTGATAATACTGCAGAAGCTACCACTGCTCCTACAGTAGCGCCAACAGAGGAACCGGCTCGTGATCTTGGTGGTATAGAAATTACGATTGGTGACTGGTGGTCGCCTGAGACTCCTGCTGAACCTACTAATCAGCAAGAAGAAGATACACTGGCATATCGTAATATGATTCAAGAAAAGTATAACTTTACAATGAAACAGGTTAATATCGGTGGCTGGGGTGATTTTCAAGAATTATATACTACATCTGTTATGGCAGGAGAACCTGCAGCGCAGCTTTTCCTTTTAGATCAACGTTGGCTTGCACAACCTTTAGCAAATGGTTTGTTCTATGATTTATCGACTTTGAATGTCTTCGATTTTTCAGAAAGCAAATGGAATCAATCAGTGAAAGATGAAATGACAATGGGTAATTCAATATATGGTATGGCAGTAGGAAAACCGGAACCGAGAGGCGGCGTATTCTGGAACAAGAGATTATTCCAAGAAGCTGGTTTGGATCCGGACCTTCCATATGACCTTCAGAAGAATGGTGAATGGACCTGGGCAAAGTTCGAAGAGATTTGTAAGACATTAACCAGAGATACGAACAATGATGGTACTGTTGATACATATGCAATGGCAAACTTCTCTCAAGAAGTCTTCTCGAGCATTTTAGCAGGTAATGATGCACGTTATATTGGTAGAGATGCAACCGGAAAATTCTATAATGGAGCTTTAGAACCGCAATTCCTCGAGGCTGTTCAGTGGGTAATTGGTTTAAAAACTTTGGGTTATGAGATGCCTCAACCGGAAGGCGCTAACTGGGATTGGTTTATTAGTGCATTCCATGATGCTAAGGTTGCTATGACCTTTGGTGAGCAGTATAAGGTTGGAACATGGGCAGATATGACGGATGACTGGGGCTATGTTCTTCCTCCGAAGCCGAAGAAAGAAAGCCCGATTTCAGTTTACTATTTTGATAACGTAGTAGTTATCCCTTCCTGTTATGATGCAGAAACTGCAGAGAAAATTGCTTTTGCCTACAACCTATGGACAAATCCTACACCTGGATATGAGGATCAGACGGATGCTTGGAAGGATGTTTATTATCCAAGATTTAGAGATGAAAGAGCAGTTGATGAAACATTAGCAATGATGTATGAACCGAGTACTATCATTAATAGTGATTTTATACAATTAGTATATGGTACTGATCGTGGTCCTGATTTCGAATGGGATGTGTATGCTTTAGCAAAGACTCCTGCTGAAAAGCTTGATGAGCTTACAGGAAAATGGCAATCCTTAATCGACGACGCAAATAAATAATAAATCCTTATATGAAAGGGGAGGTATTTTGTCACCTCCCCTTTTTGTTCATGATTACCATTATGATAATGGAGGAAAAATGAAACACAAAATAAGTATCATGGTAATTATTATTATGTGCTCTCTTCTAATCTCCTGTAAAATTGAAAAAAATGATTCAACAGATGATAATTCAATAACAGAGGAAGCGAATACAGCACAACCTTCTAATACAGCAGAAGCTGAAACAAAAACAGTAGAGCCTGATGCCTCTTATGCGGAATATAGCTTTGATCTATCCGTAAAATATCAGCAAATAGATGGTTTTGGCGCTGCATATACCTGGTACTCAGACCTGATTGATCAGGCTGAAGATCCGGAAGGAGCATTTGACGCATTATTTTCTGATGCGAAGTTAACGGTACTTCGATTTAAGAATGAATATGAATATCATACTGATGACTTTGCAGGTAATACAAGAACCATGCTGAAGTACTATCAGGCAGCCAAAAAACGTGCTAATGCTTATGGTGAGGAACCGATTGTTCTGATGAGCTGCTGGTCACCGCCTGCAAGATTGAAAACAGACAATGATATTTCCGGTAATGCAACCTTAAAAAAAGATGAGAATGGAAACTTCTGCTATGAAGAGTATGCCAAGTGGTGGGTTGAAGCCCTCGAGTATTATATGTCACAGGGTATCAAGGTAGATTTTGTCAGTATTCAGAATGAAGCTGATTTTGCTGCAAGCTATGATGGTTGCCGATTTGAGCCGATCGAAACGGAAGATACGGCATCTTATGCCAAAGCTTATCTGGCAGTCTATCATGCATTTAAGGATCGTTTCGGTGATGCAGCTCCTAAAATGCTAGGTCCGGAAACTATGTCGCTTTTATTTACTACAGTTAATTATTATATGAAAGATATCATTGATGCTGAACCGGAAAGTATTTATGGTTTGGCACATCATTTATACATTGGCGGTGAAAGTGATGCGAAAACCAATCGAGTTGACCCGGGCAGCTTTATTATTAATATGATGGATCTGAAGTCTCGCTCAAACGGATATAAAATGTGGCAGACGGAATTCTATATTGGGCATGCCTTGGAAACAGCCTTATTGATTAATAACAGTATGACCTATGAAGAAGCCAATGCATATCTTTATTGGAGCGGAACCTGGATCAATGAGACGGAAGATTTTGAAGCCGGTTATCTTATGGGTTTGAAGCGTGGTCTTAGTGACGGGACTACGAGAACAGGATGGAGACTTAGTGCCAACTATTATGCCATCAGGCATTTCTCCGAATTTGTAAGACCAGGATATATTCGTATAAAGGCAACGACAAAGGATAGGACAGTATCCACTTCAGCCTATATGAATTCAGATGCAACTAAGGTCGTATTGGTATTAATTAATACCAATAACGTGGAGAAAAAGTACCGAATAAACGGTAATAATTATACGATTTTGACAAGTAGTATATACCAATCTATCTTTGGTGATGAAGCTCTGTCAGATGAGCATTGCTTTAAGAATTTAGGAAATCTCGGTGAAAACAATGAAATTATTCTACCTGCTAAGAGTGTTACAACAATTGAAATAACCGGTTAATTAATAAATAGTGAATAAGACAATATGTTTGTACAATCTTATTAAGAGCAATCTGTTCGTGTGTAGAATTGTGTATATCTTAAAAAAAGAAGATGGATACACTTCCTGTATGTTTGGGAAGTGTATCCATCTTTCTTATCGTATAGAAATTTCGTCCTACACGATAAAAAGCCCTCCGGGCAGGATGTGTATGCCGCTTCATTGGAAGATAAGTTATTGTTAGCGAAACAGTGTACAATTGCCTGATTCACGATAATATTTTATTCTCTCCTCGATGGGTCCTCGTCCGCATTTTAGCTGCTTGCCCAGGCAATCGATACATAGAAAATCGGTAGCATTTCGTGTAACCAATTTCATATAAATAGCAATATCATCTGCTGACAGTACTGCAGCGCATTCTCGGCAGGTTTTGTTATTAATCATTTAGTTCACCAGCTTAGCACGTACTACAACACAGTCATGAGCCGGTACGGTAGGAGCAAAGCGCTCCTTAAAGATTCCAATTTCTTTATGCTCCCAGCAATCATACATGGATAAGGAGAAGCCGGAGGCATAAGGAAGTCCGATATCCCAGAACTGTAGGGAAATCTCTCTTTGAGAATCACTCAGATTAAAGAAACCAATTGCCAGATCTCCATTCGTTAATACCTTAACCAGCATGAATACGTCATCCGTATGAAACCACTGTGGCTCTGGTTTAATGCGGTAGGCACCGCGACATTCGATATCCTGGTTGATTTTAATGATATCCTGATTCATTAAGATATCCTTCGTTGTCTGGTTGGCATTTCGGATGTCACAGCCGATCATTAATGGTGAACCCATGATATTCCACAGGGAGAAATGTGTTTTATATTCATTATCATTGCAGCCACCCAATTTGCTTCCGATGAAATTGTCATTACTACCACCATACATACCTACCACCAGCATGTCCATATCATTGTGGCAGAAGGAGCCGGTATAGCATTCCTTATCAAGCTGCGACAGAGTTAATTTCTTGATGGATTCCCAGTTGTCTTGAATATCGCCGGTAGAACGGTACATGTGTGCACCGGATTCCCGAATCCATTGATAAACATTATCCTCACCCCAATTACAGGCGGAGAATAGAATATCTCGTCCGCAGTTCTTCAGTGCCAGACTCATTCTTTTATAGAGCAGCTCACCGGAGACATTTCTAGGCTTAAAGCAATAATCATATTTGAGGTAATCAACGCCCCACTCCGCAAAATCTCTGGCATCCTGAAACTCATGTTCAAAGCTTCCGGGATAACCGGCACAGGTATGAGTACCGGCGCAGGAATACATACCAAACTTTAGACCTTTCGCGTGTATATAATCTGCTAGAGCCTTCATCCCACTCGGAAATTTCACGGGATCGTTAACCAACCTACCCTCTGAATTCCTCTGCTTCAGGCTCCAGCAGTCATCAATTACAATGTACTCGTAACCGGCATCCTTATAGCCTTCCGCTACCATTTTATCCGCGATATCCATAATCAGTCTTTCATTAATATCCCAGGTGAAGGTGTTCCATGAATTCCAACCCATAGCAGGGGTCATACCAAGTTGTTTGTTTTCTATAATCATTTTTCTTCCTTTCTGTTGCAATCTAAATTTCATTAACTATTTTAGTATTATTTATCCCATAATACAACAGCAATATAATAAAAACTCGCATTTCACTATTATTATCACAAAATAGAATTTTAAATAATTATTGGTAAATGATACATAAAGGATTAAGTATTATTCAATAATAGTACATAGTGTTTCGCAAAATAATTAACTATGGGTTTTAGAGAAGGATAGTTGACAATAGGAGGTTAGATATGGCAGGTAAAAAAATACATGGAGGTTTTCTGGAGCTACAAAACTATATTGACAGCATAAAAGACAAAAGAGGAGCATTAATCGCTGTACTCCATAAGGCGCAGCATATATTCGGATATTTATCCGATGAGGTTATTTTTTTTATATCAGAAAAATTGGATTTACCCGTCTCAAAGATTTATGGAGTAATCAGTTTCTATTCCTATTTTACAACCAAGCCCAGAGGAGAAAATGTCATAAATGTCTGTCTGGGAACAGCCTGCTTTGTAAGAGGAGCGGATGCTGTCATGAAGGAATTCGAACGGGAACTAAAAATTCATGCCGGGGAAACGTCCGCAGATATGAAATATACCTTATCCGGACTTCGGTGCATCGGAGCCTGCGGTCTTGCTCCGGTAGTTATGGTGAATGATAAGGTATATGGCAGAGTGGAAGTAGATCAAGTGAAGAAAATTATTGAAGAAAATAGTGGTGCTGTGATGGTGGGGGCAGAACTGGAGGAGATGAATGGGTAAATTAAAATCAATCGAAGAGCTGGAACGAATTCGTCAAGCAGCTAAGGATAAAATGGACCTTCGAACCATAGCTGAGACAGAGGATCGAATCATAATACGAGTCGGAATGGCAACCTGTGGTATTGCCAGCGGAGCAAGAGAAACGATGCAGGCGATCATGGATGAGCTTGCGAAACAGAATATCACAAATGTATCAGTAACACAGACCGGATGTATGGGAAGCTGTGCTAAGGAACCGGTTGTTGAGGTAATCAGTAAAGATATCCCCTCCGTAATCTATGGTCATGTTGATGCCAAAAGGGGACGGGAGATTGTAACGGAACACATTAAAAACGGGCGTCTTTTGCAAAATGCAATCATTTCGAACTCATTTGATAAATAGAGAAAGGAGGATGAACGATGAGTAATATAAGAATGCATCTTCTGGTATGCGGAGGAACTGGATGTACCTCTTCGGGAAGCCTAGAGCTGGTGGAGAATCTGAATCAAAGTATTAAAGAGCACGGGCTCCTTGATGAGGTTGAAGTGGTTGTTACCGGATGCTTTGGCTTCTGTGAAAAGGGACCAATTATTAAGGTATATCCCGATAATGTATTTTATGTATCGGTAAAACCGGAGGATGCCAATGATATCGTTACGGAGCACATCATAAAGGGTCGTCAGATAGACAGACTGCTTTTCACAGATCCTCAGGGCAAGGGTAAGCTGGAGGAGCAAAAGGATCTTCCGTTCTATAAGAAACAAATCCGTATTGCACTACGTAATTGTGGCTTCGTCGATCCGGAGAATATTCATGAGAGCCTGGCAGCGGATGGCTATCAGGCTCTTGCGAAATGTCTCACCGAGCTAACCCCGGATGAGGTTATCGAGACCGTGGTTCAGTCGGGACTTAGGGGTAGGGGTGGCGGTGGTTTCCCCACAGGACTAAAATGGAAATATACAAGAAAAAGTAAGTCGGATGAAAAGTATATTATCTGTAATGCAGACGAAGGAGATCCGGGTGCCTTTATGGATCGGTCAATTCTCGAAGGAGATCCGCACTCTGTCCTGGAAGCGATGGCAATAGCTGGCTTCGCAATCGGAGCAAAGCATGGATATATCTATATACGAGCAGAATATCCGCTGGCCATTCATCGATTAGTGGTAGCAATTGATCAGGCAAGGGAACTTGGCTTGCTTGGTGAAGATATTCTCGGGACCGGCTTCAATTTTGATATTGAACTTCGATATGGTGCCGGCGCCTTTGTGTGCGGAGAGGAAACTGCTTTAATTCATTCTATCGAGGGAGATAGAGGTGAACCATTTACCAAGCCTCCATTTCCCGCTGAGAGCGGTGTATGGAATCAGCCTACCTGTGTCAATAATGTCGAGACCTTGGCGAATATCGCTCCAATCTTCTTAAAGGGTGCAGAGTGGTTTCGAAGCATTGGAACCGAGAAATCACCGGGTACAAAGGTATTTGCACTCGCCGGTAAGGTTAATAACGTTGGCTTGGTCGAGGTTCCTATGGGAATCACTCTGCGAGAGGTGATTTATAACATCGGTGGAGGGATTAAGAATAATAAAAAGTTTAAAGCGGTTCAGACCGGAGGACCCTCCGGAGGCTGTATTACCGAAGAAAATCTGGATATTCCGATTGATTATGAATCCCTTAGCAGTATCGGATCCATGATGGGCTCCGGCGGTATGATAGTTATGGATGAGGACAACTGCATGGTGGACATCGCCAAATTCTATCTGGAATTTACGGTAGATGAATCTTGTGGTAAATGTACTCCATGCCGGATCGGTAATAAGCGAATGTTTGAAATTATGGTAAATATCACCAAGGGGAAAGGTACGGAACAGGATCTATCTGATTTGCGGGAGCTGGGGGAGATTATCAAGGATACCTCTCTTTGCGGTTTGGGACAAACAGCACCCAATCCGGTGCTGAGTACGATGAAATACTTTTATGAGGAGTATAAGGCTCATGTAATCGATAAGCGATGTCCGGCCGGAGTGTGTCAGGACCTTCTTAAGTATGAAATTATTCCGGATAATTGTGTCGGCTGTACCGCTTGCGCCAGAGTATGTCCGGTATCCTGTATCTTGGGAGAGGTAAAAAAGATTCATGAGATTGACCAGGAGAGATGTATCAAGTGTGGTCAATGCTATGCTAAATGCAGATTCAATGCGATAGAGAAACATTAAGAAGAAAGGAGGTATAATACTATGATAAATATGACAATAAATAATCAGAAGGTTGTGGTGGAGGATGGAAGCACCATCCTGGAGGCTGCCAGAAAATTAAAAATAAGAATTCCGACGCTATGTCATCTGGATCTGCATGATATAAGAATGGTGAACAGAGGGGCCAGCTGTCGTATCTGTGTTGTAGAGGTAGAGGGAAGAAGAAATCTAGCCCCTTCCTGTTCCACTCCTGCGATGGAGGGTATGGTAGTAACGACGAATTCCTTACGGTGCATTCAGGCAAGAAGGACGATTATCGAATTATTTCTGTCGAATCACCCCAAGGATTGTCTCGTATGTGAGAAGAGCTTGGGCTGTGAGCTTCAGGCACTGGCAGCAGAATATCATATTCGGACGATCAAATTTGAGGGAGAGAGAGCAAAGCACCCCATAGATATCTCCAGCAGAGCCATCATTCGTAACATGGATAAATGTGTCATGTGTAGAAGATGTGAGACGATGTGTAATGAGGTTCAAACCGTTAACGTCCTTTCGGCGATTAATAGAGGCTTTGACACCTATATTGCAGCCTCCTTGAATATGTCAATGAATGACTCTACCTGTGTCTTCTGCGGACAGTGTGTTATGGTATGTCCGACAGCAGCATTGACGGAGGTCAGCCATATTAATAATGTCTGGAATGCATTAAATGACAAGAAGAAACATGTTGTGGTTCAGACTGCACCGGCTGTTCGCGTTGCTCTGGGCGAGGAATTTGGGGCAAAGCCCGGTACAATCGTGACCGGGAAGATGGTTGCTGCACTGCGCCGTCTTGGCTTTGATAAAGTCTTTGATACAGATTTTGCTGCGGATCTGACGATCATGGAAGAAGCCACCGAGTTCATTCACCGTCTTAAGCATGGAGGGAAATTGCCGATTCTTACAAGCTGTTGTCCCGGATGGGTGAAATTCTTCGAACATCAATTCAATGACATGCTGGATATACCCTCCACCAGCAAATCACCACATGAGATGTTTGGAGCAATTGCAAAGAGCTATTACGCGGAGAAGATGGGGATAAACCCGGAGGATATCTGTGTGGTCTCTGTCATGCCATGCTTAGCGAAAAAGTATGAATCCGCAAGACCGGAGTTATCCAACGACGGACTACAGAATGTAGATGAAGTAATCACAACCAGAGAACTGGCAAGAATGTTGAAGGAAGCGAATATCGACTTGATGCAGCTGGAGGACGAGGATTACGATGATCCACTTGGGGAATCCACCGGTGCTTCTGTCATGTTCGGAACCACCGGCGGTGTAATCGAAGCAGCTCTTCGAACCACCTATGAATGGTTAACGAATAAGACCTTGAAGAAAGTAGAGTTCCATGACCTTAGAGGTTTTGATGGAATTAAAGAAGCAGTCGTAAAAATCAATGATATGGATGTCAAGATCGCTGTAGCCCACGGTCTCGGGAATGCCAGAACACTTCTGGAGAATATAAGAGATGGGAAGGCAGAGTACCATGGAATAGAAATTATGGCCTGCCCCGGCGGCTGTGTTGGCGGAGGAGGTCAACCCTACCACCATGGTGACATCGATGTTATCAAAAAACGTATGGAGGGTATCTTTAAAGAGGATAAGGATAAGAAATTAAGAAAATCACACGAAAATCCTTATATCCAAAAGCTATACGAGGAATACCTTGGTGAGCCTTATGGCGATAAAGCACATGAGCTCCTTCATACTCATTATGTGAGACGAAGAAAGATGTAGAACCGGAAAGGGCTGTTGCTTAACAGCTCTTTTTTATGTCAATACAAAGCTCGAAAGATGCCATCCTTGGCTGGCTCTCTTAATTTTTCATAATTTTTATCCCATAGTCACTTAATAAATACTCCTTACAATAAGATTAGTCAATCGGATGAATTGCATGATCGGATTAACGAATAATTGAAACATCAGTAAACACTGAGAAGAAAGAAAGGGGTATACCATGAGCAAACAAATAGAGTTTAGAGGAGTTAAGAAGGATTATAAGATTGGAGATATCACAATACATGCACTTTCCGGAGTGGATTTTACGATTAACGAGGGAGAATTTGTGATTATTCTCGGAGCCTCCGGTGCAGGAAAATCTACAATCCTCAATATTTTAGGAGGAATGGATCAGGCAACCTCAGGGAAGGTACTGATCGGGGAAGAAGACATCGCCAAGTATAGAGCGAAGGAATTGACCATTTATCGAAGAGAGAATGTCGGCTTTATTTTTCAATTTTACAATCTTATCACGAATTTAACTGCCCTGGAAAATGTTGAATTTGCTGCGGAGGTATGCAAGGAGCATTTATCTCCGTCGGAGATACTCGATAAGGTAGGGCTATCGGAGCGAAGTAAGAATTTTCCCTCCCAATTATCCGGTGGGGAGCAGCAAAGGGTAGCTATCGCAAGAGCCATTGCTAAGAATCCAATGATCCTGCTTTGCGACGAACCAACCGGAGCCCTGGATTATGTTACAGGCAAGAAGATCCTTACCTTACTGGAAGAAGTAAATAAGGAATATCATAAGACCGTGATCCTGGTAACCCATAACTCCTTGATCGCTCCTATGGCCGATAAGGTAATTCGAGTAAAGAGTGGTAAGGTAGAAAGTATAACCATCAATGAGACCAAAACGAAAGTAGAAGAATTGGAGTGGTAATTATGAGAAAACTTTATTTGCGCATGCTCAGAGAGATAAAGAATAATTTTGGACAATTTATCTCCATTATCTTAATTATTGCAATCGGGTCCTTTATGTTTTCCGGTATGCTGGCGACCATCCAATCAATTCATAAAGGAGTAGATCATTATTATATAGAGCAGAATATGGCTGATGCTTGGGTGATGTTTCGTGGTATCACAGAAGATCAGCTGGGAGAGCTGGAGCCGGGACAGGATGTTGTTTTGGAAGGTCGCTATACAGCAGGGCTTGACGCGGTAGTGAAGGATCATGATGTATCCTTGCTGTTACATAGCTTAACAAGCCTTAATGCAATCTATCTATCGCAGGGAAGGATGCCTGAGAAGGATTATGAATGTATCATTGACTCCAAGTTTGCGAAGGCAAATGAGATTGCAGTAGGAGAAACCGTTGAGCTTAATCATACCTCTTTCCTGATCGTGGGAATTGGTGACAGTCCGGAGAATGCTTATAAGGTGAAGGATAGTGCCACGACTCATGTGTCACATAAGACCTTTGGTATCGTCTATACAACAAAAGCATCCATGGTAACGATCCTAGAGAATTCAGAAGAATATGTGGCTCAGAAGGCGACACTGATGGAGCAGAAGAATGAGCAGAAGCGTCAAGCATCCATAAATGAGCTGGAGAAATCCCTGGAAGCTTATCAGGAGGTGTTGGTGAAGTCCAATCAGATCGATGATACGCTCCGGTTATTGGAGCAACAGGAAAATTATCAAGCTACAATAAGACAAGAGGAGCATGCCAGTGTGATTGCAGTTCAAGGCGGAATTGATACCATCAGTACCGTATCCTATCTATTTCCGGTTATCTTCTTCCTGGTTGCAGCGATTATTCTTCTGATAACCATGACAAAAATGGTTGAGATTCAGAGAACGCAAATAGCAATTCTTCAGGCAATGGGAATCAGTAAAGCCAGAATCAAAAGCTCCTATCTGTTTTATGCTGCCATTGCATGTCTGCTGGGTACCATTCTATTTGCATATTTGGGAACCATTACAATTCCTAAGGTATTGGTGAGAATGTTTTATAATCGTTTTGCTCTTGGTGAATTAACCATTTATAAAAGCTGGCAGTTAATATTCGCTCCCTTCCTATTGTCATTGTTGTGCAGCTTATCGGCAGCGAATATGGCTGTAAGGGGTGTATTGAGGGAGGTACCGGCTCAGGCTATGCGTCCGAAGCCTCCAAAAAAATCAAAAACCATACTCATCGAAGGAATAACATGGCTTTGGAGGAGACTGAGCTATTCAACGAAGCTTATCTGTCGTAATATCTTCCTGAATAAGCTTAGAATTTTTCTAAGCAGTATCGGTGTAATCGGTAGTGTAATGTTGATGATAACCGGAATATCCCTAAGAGATTCGGCGAATGAAGTACTAGAAGCAAGACAACGAGGAATTGCATATGATCTTTCGGTAGTATATCAAAATCCGATTGTAGCTTCAGAGGAACTGTTCCCGGGTACTGATATCCGGACGCTCGAATTGACCAAGACCTATCATGCCAGGATCAAAGAGAATCAATACACATCGACGACTGTTCAGATTCTTGCTGTGGGTAGTGAACTTATTAAGCTATATGATAAGTCGGGGGATTTGCTGACCGTTGGGGAGAATAGCGTAATAATCCCGAAATCCCTGGCGGAGGAAGCCGGTCTTGAGATAGGGGATACCCTAACACTGGAGGACGACTCGGTAACCGATACCTTTACCATATCCGATATTTCCGTACAGTATACCTCAAATGTAATCTATATTTCAGAGGCGGAAGCAAATGAGACTGAGCTACCACTTGATTATAATATCGCCATGGTAGAACTAATCGATAAAAATGAGCTGGAATCGCTGAAGGAACAGCTCACCCAGCAGGAGGATGTAAAGGCGGTTAACACCAGAGATGATTTCAGTAAAGTAGTAGAGGAAAACCTGGAGATGTTAAATACCATCATACTAATCATTATCGTAGCAGCCGGAATAATGACCATTACAGTTATCTATAATATTACGTCCATTAACATCTTTGAAAGAGCCAGAGAATTTGCTACCTTAATGGTACTAGGCTATTACGATGCTGAGGTCAGTCGGCTTCTATTTGTAGAGAATATGCTTCTTACCGCTTTGGGTTGTATCGGGGGCCTACCCTGTGGTGTTCTGTTGTTCCGGATCATTTTAGATTCCTTTTCGAATTCCGGGGTGATACTTCCAACAGACATCCAGGCTGCAACGATCCTTACAGCGTTTGGAATAACACTGATAATCACAATCATAACGAATCTTATCATGAAGAAGAAGCTTCGAAATATCAATATGATCGAGGCATTAAAAAGTATCGAATAATGATAGGATATACTCGCAGGAGGTCAGGATGAGAAAAAATACGATTTACAGTATAATGATAGTAGTAGTATTATTAATTTGTATCATTACCTTTATAGAATTCAATCAAACCGAAGCAAAGGACCGTGTTGTGGTTGGCTCCGAGGATACGGAGGAAACGAATACTACATCCCAACCGATCGTTGATGAGGTGGACGAACCTGCCAACTCCTCTGTTGAGAGGCAGGAGGATAATACACCTACCCCTACTACACCTACCACTACACCAAACCCTACACCTACCCCGGATATTATAATACCGGATACGGACCGTAACAGTGAGGGATCGGATGATATTGATCAGGTGGTTTCACCACAGCTATCGGAGAAACCATCTCCAACTCCAACACTATCTCCAACACCAGGCAAGCCAAAGCCCGAGGAAGTTAAGTTGGATCAGGCTCTTATTAATGAAAAAAGACAAGCGATTGAAGCCATCTATACAGAGATCGATGCAATTCTTAAAAAGAGCTCGAAGGGCAGCGGTAATGTGATGGCACAGCTGTTTGGCTTCTCCGATGAGTTAGAGGCAATTGCACAGGAAGCCGACGTAGCCATGCAGAAAGAAGCGGAGGCATTGGAGCGTATTCAGGAATGTGACGATAGGAAGAAACTGGATGCTTATGAGCAGGAGGCATCTGATTATCTGGATGACTTTACCAATCAAAAAGAAAAGATATTAACAGCAAAGCAGAACCAGGATATTGATCAACTGAACGTTGAACTGGAGAGTATGCTAAAGTTGATTAAGGAATATGTGGAGTATATACAGGAGGTGACTTAATGTCGAAGATCTTAATCGCGGACGATGATATAAATATCGTAAGTTTAATCTCGGATAATCTGAAGGATGAAGGGTTTGAAACAGTTGTGGTATATAATGGAATCGATGCCTTAACCACAATACAGTCCGGTGAGGTGTTTGATTTAATCTTACTGGATATCATGATGCCGGGTATGAATGGTCATGAAGTATGCAAAATCGTAAGAGATAAGTTAAAATGCCCCATTATTTTTGTTACTGCAAAAAGCAGAACCTTAGATACCTTGGTCGGACTTGAATTAGGAGCGGACGATTATATCACAAAGCCGTTCATCGTCGAAGAATTGATCGGCAAAATAAAAGCTCATATAAGAAGAGATCAAAGAAATGCTTCGACAACCAATAAGATTATTTCCTTTGGTGAATTTTTAATTAATCAAGACAGCTATGAGGTTTATAAAAATAATAGCAGGATTGACATTACAACCAGAGAATTTAAGCTGTTCGTATATTTATATGAAAATATCGGAAAGGTGCTGACAAGAGAGCAAATATTTGATCAGGTATGGGGAATGGATTATTTTGATGTAAACTCTGTTACGGTCACCATAAAAACGCTGCGAGATAAGATCGATCCGGATAATCGTTATATTAAGACAGTATGGGGTGTTGGTTATAAATTAGTAAATGGAGTGATGCTATGAGTTTAAAAATCAAGATACCAATTATCATAATTATACTTCTGATATTCAATACCATTGCTCTATATCTTTATATTGATTATTATTTCTTTCAGGAGCTAGCTCAAAAGCTGGAGGTTTTGACGGGCTTTCAGATTTCTAAGGCTACCCTGAGTAATAGTAAGATTGGCAGAGAACTTATTCATTTTGAATTAATTATATTGATTTTTATGATAATCCTTCTCGGAGTAATCATTTTCGTGATGTATTCAAAGCCTTTAGCCAAGCTTAACAGAAGTGTAAAGCTGTATAAGAGTCATGCCATTGAACGGACCAAAAGAAAGGACGAGATAGGGCAACTACAGAATTCCTTTGCACTACTATCCGCAGAGCTGATGGAAGAAAAACAAGCCCAGAACAGGATGATTGCCAGTATTTCCCACGACATCAAGACCCCGTTAACCAGTGTATTAGGCTATAGTGAGAACTTGATTAAGAAGGATCTCCCGGAAGAAAGAATAAAGCAATATCTTAAAGTGATCCATAGCAGGGCCAAGGATATAGAGGCGATTTTATTGGATTTTGACGGATATATTGAAGGAAAGCTTTCTACGGAGCTGCAACTGCAAACTTATCCGATCGCCTATATTGAGGAAATACTTTGTATGGAATATCAGAATGAAATTATTGCCTCCGGAATCGATTTTCAAGTTGTAAATCATTGCAATTCTTCGGAGAAGCTTCAGGTGGATTTGGCAAAGTTAAGAAGGGTATTTGCCAATCTAATCGGGAATGCGATGAAGCACAATAAGGAAAAGAAGAACTTATCCATACGGGTAGATATTAGTAAAAAACACGGGGCCGTAACCTTTGTTATCGCCGACAACGGTAAGGGGATTGATGCGAAGGACTTTCCTCATATATTTGAACCCTTTTATACCTCCGATCAGAGCCGTGCAGTCTCAGGACTGGGTCTATCCATCTGCCAGAATATTATTCGGGCTCATTCCGGAGAGATATGGGCTGAGAATAATGAGTACGGTGGCCTCAGCATTTGCTTTACGATAGCTTTATCATAGGAGTGGAGAGGTGGGATGTAATTCCTCCATGTTATCCGTAAGCGGCAGTAGTATTCGCAAGGTAAATATCCCCTTGTTTGCGGAATAGGAGTGGTAACCATGATACTTTTTAATGATCATCATCATGCTTTTCATTCCAAAGCCGTGACCGGACTGCGAACTTTTTGGTAATCCGTTTTCTTCGATTAATGTACCATCAAAGCTATTTTCTATAAGAATCAGAAGCTTTTCTTTGCGTACCTTGCATTGAAAATGAATTCTTCTGGTTTGCTCCTCTCCCATCTTAGTACAAGCGTTGAAGGCATTTTCCAAACCGTTGGAAAGCAAGGCGCAAAGCTCCGTTTCTGCGATGGATATGTCCTTTGGGACCTGAGCATTGACAGAGAAAGCAATATGATCGGACTCTGACTTTCCTGCATAATAAGAAAGAATTAAGTTAACGGTACTGTTCTCACAATAACGGATCGGAGTAGCTTCTATTATGGTAGACTGAACCTGATTTATATACTCAATGGCTTTCACGGTATCACCTTCGGAGAGAAAACCGGTTATCAGGTTAAGGTGGTGTCGCATATCATGGCGATGAATCGCTGTCGCTTCCTGTTGATTCCAGAAATCACTCAAGTCCTTCTTGGCCTGCTTCATCTGTATGGATAATAGCATACTTTCATTTTCAGCAATGCTGCGACGTTGAATTTCATTATAATGAAAATTAATGAAGATAAAGTAAAACATTGATACAACCGAGGGCATAAACAGAACTGCAATTTTGATACCCTGAAACAATACATCCGTATATATGGTCGTCGTATAATCAAATAAATAATAGAAGATAGGAATAATACCAAAGAGCAGCAGAGATTTTTTGGACAGGTTCATCAAACGGTTAACAGATGCAGTAACATATCTCCTTAGAAGATAGAACACCGGGAATAGTGCCAGAGAATTCGTTATCAGGTAAGCAACTCTGCTGTCAAACAGGTAAAGGGATACTGTAGCAAACCATTGAGGAGTCTGACAGCACAAATAAGCACTGAGGACGGAGACAATCGAAATCGGCAAACTACGTTTAAAATAAAAGGTGATCAATAATATCAGTGGAAGATGTATGATAACAGGATATATTTTTACTGTGATATCATACCCAAGGAAACGCCAACTGAGGATTTGTACCAGACACAGGAGTATAACAATACAAAGAATCGCTTTACGGTTCCTTTGTGTGTTATCAATCCCGGCAAACATAACAGAAAGCAGTAGCCCAAATAGGAATATTAACCCATAATTAATCAATCCAAGAACATCTTGCATCACTTCACCTCATTTCTCATAGTTCCCAGAAGCTCTTCGGCATTCTGGCTCGTTTTCATCCGAAAGCGATATTCGTGAGGAGTACAGGCTAGATAATTTAGAAAAGAACGATTAAAATAACTGATATTATTGAAGCCGGATAGGGTTGCGATATCAGTTATTTTTTTGTCGGTTGCTGTTAATAGAACACAAGCTTTTTGCAAACGCTTCCGATTAATCCAGACAAAGGGTGTTGTCTCCATTGCCTTTTTGAATATTCGACAGAACTGTTCTTTTCCCACATTGGCGACGCTAGCAAGTTCCTCAAGTGTCATATCCTCAATGAGATGTTCTTCGATATAATCCATGACAGAGCTAAGACGTTCCAAACTTCTTAGCTTTACCATATTCGAGGGTTGATCCGCCTGATAATTTGTAAAGAAGAGCTGCCAAACGATTAATAGAAGACCTTTGATTGCTAACTCATTCTCACGAAAATCCTCTAAATAGAAGTGAGTCATTTGCGAGAGATAAAAACAGACGAGACCTTCCCAATCCCGTTTGGAGGTAAAATGATAGGCGGATAATGTATTAGCAGATAGAACCGGTAATACAAAGCGTGAGTAAAGAGAAGTTTGCTCCGGCACTGCAATGGTCTGAGGGCGAAAGACAAGAGCATAGAATTCACAATTATTATGATATGAATTTTCTGCATGGTGTAAATAAGCGGAGGGGATGAAAAGGGACTCGTTGGCGGTAAGATGAAATACACGGTCTTCTACATAAAAGGTTGCTTCACCGTTAGCCATATAGATAAACTCCATCTCAGCATGCCAATGATTGTATAGTACGTTGTCATTATCCGCAGTGATAAGGGTATGGTGATAGGAATACGGCTGAGCTGCCGTTCCGTGCACTATCCGCTCTTTGAGACTATGATCCGTGTAGTTCATAATTACTCCCTTCCGATAAGTCTTTCCTTTGTCCACTATTTTATCTTATTTAGCACTACAAAGTCAATATAGTATCATATTTGTACCTTTTAGGAGAGGAAATCAGTTGATTTGTCTTTTATAATGTAATTAACCACTAAATTATTGAGTATTTTGATGTGTATTATAAGGATTGAAAAGGAGATTGGCATGGGTAAAATTACAGTATATGAGAATAAACTTGTATTTGAAAGAAAAGATGAACTTACGGTGATAGAACCCTACGGGAGAAATTGCCTTCGCTGTCGTTCCACAAGAAATAGCAGTATTTCGGAGGAGGGGTGGACACTTCTACCTCCAGCTTCTGAGGATACCTGTATAACAGAAGGAGATGAGAATGTTGCTACGATAATCAATGGGGATATTGCCTGCAAAATTGATGTGGGAAATCCCTGGCATGGAGGCATTATCTCCTATTATCGTAAAGGAAAGCTAATTCTTAAAACAAAATACGAAGGTGACTACTCAACCAAAAATATACATAGAGCCGGTAATCTCTACGAGGTTAAAACGATTTTTGAAGCGAATGATGGCGAGCATATATATGGCCTGGGACAGGAGCAGGAAGATCAGTTTGACCGGAAGGGAAGCTCCTGTAATATGCTTCATTACAATACAAAATCAGCCTTGCCCGTATATTACTCCTCCCTGGGGTATGGATTTTTCTGGAACAATCCCTCTCCTGGTCGCTGTGAGACGACCAATAATCATATTTTATGGTACTCAGGGGCTGCTTATCAGGCAGATTATTTGGTTTATGTGGGTGATACTCCGGCAGAGGTTATGACTATTTATCATGATCTGACAGGGTATGCACCACAATTTCCGGAATGGGCGGCAGGCTTTTGGCAGTGTAAGCTTCGTTATGAAAGTCAAGCGGATTTACTGGAAGTGGCTCGTGAATATAAGAAGCGTAATATTCCACTTGCTGCTATTGTAATTGATTACTTCCATTGGACGGAGCAGGGAGAATGGAAATTTGATCCCAAGTATTGGCCGAATCCGAAAGCAATGTGTGATGAGCTGCATCAATTAGGAGTAGAACCGATTGTATCCATCTGGCCAACCATCAACCCTGCCAGTGAGAATTACTCTGCCATGAGTGAAGGGAATATGTTGATCCGCACCGAAAATGGACAATATGGTACCTTTGATTTCTATGGTCAGCAGACCTTTATCGATGCCACTAACCCGGCGACAAGAGATTATGTATGGGATAAGGTGAAGAAGAATTATTATGAGTATGGGATTAAGACCTTCTGGCTGGATGAAGCGGAACCGGAGGTTCATCCTCAGAATTTCAGTAATCTGCATTTTTATATTGGAAATGGCGCTGAGGCAGCCATGCTATATCCTTATTACTATTCGAAAATGTTCTTTGATGGTTTGAAGTCAATCGGAGAAGACAATGTGATATCTCTTACCCGTTGTGCCTATCCGGGCAGTCAGAGATTTGGCTCCGTTGTATGGAATGGAGATATCGCCTCTACCTTCGAGGCTCTGCGAATGAGTGTAAAAAGCGGCTTATCTATGGCTATGTGCGGTATTCCCTGGTGGAACAGCGATATCGGTGGCTTCCATAGTGGTGACATTGAAAGTGAATATTTTCAAGAGCTGATTGTACGATGGTTTCAATTCGGTTTGTTTTCTCCGATTATGAGACTTCATGGAGCACGTCTGAAACCAAAGAATTATATACCCCGTCATCCTGAGGTCAAGGAGATCAGCGGTGGAGACAATGAGATCTGGAGTTTTGGAGAACGGAACTATCCGATTTTGAAGAGTCTTGTGGAGCTCCGAGAAGCATTAAAGCCATACATATGTAAGTATATGGATATCGCAAGCGAGACAGGCGCACCGATTATGCGTCCGATGTTTTTTGACTATTATGATGATCCTATATGCTATACCTTAGAAGATCAGTATATGTTTGGTGAGGATATCCTATTTGCACCGATTACAGCGAAAGGCTGCGAAGAACGAGAAGTCTATCTTCCTGAGGGTAGATGGATGAATGTGATGGATATGCAGAGATACGACGGAAATCAGAGGCTAAGAGTGCATGCATCAATCGAAGAGTTTATCGCATTTGTAAAAGAGGAAAGTGCAGTGCGTGGGATATTTGAAGCCTGGAGAAATAACAACACAAATAATGCTTCATCCTCCAATTAGAATAGTAAGATTTATCAGTGAATTGGCATAATATGTCATTGAAAATTTGAGCTTCCTGTTATATCTTTGAAAGAAGTATTATACTTTTTCAGAAAGCGGGTCTAAATATGCCAAACAGTATTACAAAACATAAACTAAAGGAAGAGACTCTGATACACTTAATTCATACTTCATTTCCGGATCGAAAACTGATAGAGTGGGCCGAGCTGACAGAAGGTTTCTTTAATGTTGCATATTATGTCCGGTTTGAGGATGGAGAGGAAATGATTTTAAAGATAGCGCCGGATGCCGATATGGATGTGATGACGCATGAAATTAATATAATGTTCAGCGAAGTTAATTCCATGAAAAGGATAAAGCAGCTGGATATCGTGCCGGTTCCGGAGGTGGTTATGGCTGATTTTAGCCGATCCATCCTTCCGTCGGATTACTTTTTTATGAAAAAGCTTCCCGGAAGCAGCTTCGTATCCCAGATGGAGGTACTCAGCCAGGAGGAGCAGGACAGAATAAGCAGCCAGATTGGGGCAATGAATCGGAGAATCAATGAGCTTACCGGAACAAAATTCGGGTACTATGGTCAGGAGGATAAGCAGGGAGATTCCTGGTATTTTGTCTTTTACAGTATATTGGAGGACGCCATTCATGACGCCAACAGGAAGTCGATCCTTCTTCCCGTAGAGGAAGAGGAGATCTTATCTTTGTTAACGAAAGATAAGTCGCATTTTGAAGAGGTAACTATCCCAAGGTTTATTCATTGGGATTTATGGCCCGGGAATGTATTTGTGAAGGACGGGGAGATTACGGGATTGATCGACTTTGAGCGTTGTCTCTGGGGAGATGTACTGATGGAAGTAGGATTTCGGACATGCTTCCCGAACCCTGCATTTATTAAGGGCTATGGCATTGATGATTTGTCCGAGTCAGAGCAGAGAAGAATCCTTTGGTATGATATCTATCTGTTCGTGATCAGCTGTCTGGAATGCGATTACCGCGGCTATGATACAAGAGGTGCTTATGAGTGGGGTTGCTCCATGCTATCAGACACATTCCATCGATTAAAGATTTAATAGAAGGTTAACCGAGAGTGATTTATTGCTCTCGGTTTTTTTGATACTTGTTTATCATTCAAAAATGGATGCAGGATTCCTCGAATTATAGTACAATGCAATTATACTTGATGAACAAATGTCTTCGGACAGGCGTTGCATTAATATGATTTTGAATGATAAATGTTGGTCGAGGGAGGTTGGATCATGAAGAAAGCAAAGGATATCTCAATACGAAGAAGACTATTTATCGGAATATTAGCCTTCTCTGTCTCTTTAGTTGTCATTGTCACTTCCATCGTCGGCTTTATTTCTTATCAGACCATGCGAGAGCAGTTAATCTATAACCGACGGATGAGTATCCGTTGGCTTCAGGACCGGTTAAATTCAGAGGTAGATCGTTATTCGGATCGCTTTTATGAATTTGAAGTAAATAAAAAGATTAAGAAGGATATTGCTTCCTGGTGTAATGATGATCAGGAGATCGATTACGTCGTAAAGCTGGATTTAATTACGATGATGAATGAGACCATCAGTGTGGATAAGAATCTGAATTCGATCGAAATCTATAACTTCGCAAAGCGACAGGTTTTAATGGCGAAACGTTCCGGAGCATCTGTCGAGGAGATTGGAGACGGTCTGGATAAATGGAATTCACGTAATCAGGAATTACAGACGAATATTGTATTCTTTCGTAATGAGAAGGAAATAGAGGTGTCCCATGAGATCTATAACTTCAGTGATAAGAAACCAATGGTATTGGTTACTATGAAGCTTCGTCCTTATGATATGGAAGAAATTCTGGAGGATATCAAGACAACGAAGGATGAATCAATTCTGGTCTTTAACGACCAGAATGAAATAATAGAAGCAGTATATGGTAGTGGAGCACAGTTTGAACAGGACAAGTTGAAGGATATAACGGATAAACTCAGTGGTATGGAAGTACAGGAGTTCTTTCAGGATGGGAACTTCTGGTTCTATAGGGAGGTAAGCGGAGGAAAGCTGAAGATACTAATGACGGTACCGATTCAATCGATTTTGGATGCATTAAACAGTACCCTGGTTGCCGGTATCACCATCGGTATCATCGCAGTAATCATTTCAACCATCGGCTCTATGCTATTCTCCAGAGTATTCAGCAAGCCCATCATCGAGCTCTCTGCAATGATGCGTACCATCACAATTGATGATTTCAGTGATGTTATTGTGAATGAGCGAAAGGATGAAATTGGTATTTTGCACGACAGCTTTGGTGTCATGATCGATCGTAACAAACGATTGATCGCAAACGAGTATCAGAGTAAGCTTGAGAAGCGGGAAGCCCAGATCCGCGCATTGCAAGCTCAGATAAATCCTCATTTCATGTATAATACCCTCCAGGTAATCGGAGGAATGGCGTTAAAGAAGGAGGTTCCGCAGGTCTATAAGATCACCACTGCCTTAGGAGATATCCTGAGATACTCCTTGAATTTCTCGGATGAAATGGTTAGTCTTCGGGAAGAAATTGAATATTTTAAAGCGTATCTGATGATACAGAATGAACGGTTTGGTAATCGGATTAAGCTGGAGATTAATATGGAGGATCCCTTACTGGATTATCTGATTCCGAAGCTGATTCTTCAGCCTCTGATCGAGAATAGTCTGGAACACGGCTTGTCAGGCAAGTCAGGAGAATGGCGGATTGTGCTGGAAGGCAGGTTGACAGTCGAGGAAGACCTGCTACTGACACTGGAGGACAATGGTGTCGGAATAGAAGCGGACCGATTACTTCAGATACAGGACAACTTAAGATATGAGGCAGAACGGTCCTTAAAATCCAGCTCCCATATCGGGCTATGCAATGTCAACTCGAGAATTAAGCTGAGATTCGCAGAGGATAAGTATGGGATCGACATAACCAGTAATTATGGTGAGGGAACCATTGTCCGGGTATTGACGAAAGCCTTAAAGAGAGAGATCTGAAGCAATTCGATGGGAGGAAGCTGAAGCTATGGGGAGCTATAAAGTTGTGATAATTGATGATGAACCCTGGACCAGAGAGGTTATCAAGACGTTGGCAGATTGGGAAGCCTTGGGATTGGAGCTGGCGGGCGAAGCGTCGGATGGCGAATACGGGTTAGAACTTATACGTCTTACCGCACCGGATATTATTCTAACCGATGTAAAAATGCCTCATTTAAACGGGATCGAATTGATAGATACCTTACGGCAGGAAAACAATAATACACCGGTTATTTTCATCAGTGGATATGATGATTACTCCTTTATTCGGAGTGCTCTGAAGCTGGATGCGGTGGATTATCTTCTCAAACCGATTAAGCCGGAGGAGCTTAATAATCAGTTAAGCAACTGTGTTAAGCTTCTTACAGACAGGCAGGAGGACCGGGGAGATAGTAAGAACACCCAGCCCGGCTTTATCGAAGCGTCCTGGGCGAGTAGATTCTATGTGCTACGGGATAATTTGTTAAGCTCCTTGAACTCTTTGGATAGCAATATTATCAAGCAAAAATGCAAGGAGATATATCAGCTGATCGATAATAGTGAGGACGAGAAGCTCTCCAGGGGCAACCTTGTCTGCATCTATTATACCTTAATGAATACCCTGGAGAATTTTATTCTCAGCAGAGATTTTATTCCCAAGGAAATTCTTAAGAATAATAATTCTTCCTTTGTGTTCAGTCGTGATTGTTCCGCGAAGGAGATGATGGACTACGTTCAGAATCTTTATTGCATAGCTTCCTTGCAGATACAGGAATATAATCGAACTCGTAATCGTCTGGACATCAGCAAAATAAAAAAATACGTTGAAGAGCATTATACGGAAGGAATCACACTGGAGCAGACGGCTTCCTCCTATTATGTTAGCAAAGAATACCTGAGTAAGGCCTTTAAAGCTGCTTGCGGTAAGGGCTTTCTGGAATATCTGACCGAGCTTCGGATGGAACGGGCGAAGGAACTGATTCTTGATTATAAGGTACCGCTAAAGGATGTCGGTGAGATGGTGGGTTACGTAGATCAGGCCCATTTTTATAAGACCTTTAAGCGCTACTTCGGCAAGACACCCGGTGAAGTAAGAGGTTTAATAATTGACAATAAATAATGCCTGCAAATGAAAATGTAATTTACCTGAAACAGTTATATGATTGATTTACCGTAATAGAGAAGGTATTGCGGTGAAGGCAGGAATTGATGCCGGTTAAAAATTACATATTGTAGGAGGGTTCGATATGAATAAGATGAAAGTAATAATATCTCTAATGGTGACGGTATGTCTGATATTGTCACTGGCAGCATGCGGCAAGAGCACCGGGAGTAGTGAAGTCGGAGGAGTAGATGCTACAAAGGCACCCGAGGCGTCCAAGGAGGAAACAACGAAGGAAGAGACAACCGAACCAAGAGAGGCAGAACTCAGCATTATGATGAGTTTTCCCCAGTATATGGACCAATGGGAGACCTATTGTAAGCAGTTTGAGGATAAGATGCTTTCCGAGGAGAACATCAAGGTTAAGGTTAATCTGGAAATGCCAAGCTCAGACCAATACGACAGTGTTCTTCAGGCACGACTCACCGGTGATGATGCTCCGGATCTCTACACAATCCACAGCAATAACATTAAGACCTATAACGAAGCAGGATATCTTACGGATCTGTCCGGGGAAGCGTTAGCCGGTAAAATCTTTGATAATGTGAAAAAGACTGTATCCGTGGATGGCAAGCTACTGGCGCTTCCCATCGAAAGCACGGCATGGGGCGTATTGTACAATAAGGATATTTTTGATGAATACGGTCTACAGGTTCCAAATACCCTGGATGAACTCAGAAATGTCTGTAAGGTGCTGAAGGAGAAGGGATATACTCCGTTCCTGTTAGCTTATCAGGAGCAGTGGGTTCCTCAGTTGATGACAGCACTCACCATCGGAGGTAAAGTATCCGGTGAGCTTGTGGACTGGCTGGATCGTATGTATGCAGATAACGGTTCTTATTCTGAGATCAGTGATATCTTTGAGGTATTTGATGTTGTTATGCAAAATGGTACCGAACGTGCGATGGAGGAAGGCAGTGAGGCAGGAAGTGCTGATTTTGCCAACGGGAAGGCTGCCATGTACCTTCAGGGTACCTGGGCTTCGAATACCATTATGACTACCAATCCGGAGATGAATATGGGAGTTTATGCGCTTCCGGTAAACAACAACAAAGCTTGTACTCTGATTAACTTATCTACCTCTACCACCCTTGGGGTATATCCGGACAGCGAGAATCTGGATATCGCATTAAAATTTGCCAATTATGTACTTGATGATAAGGATTCCTCTGCATTATTCCAGGCTTGCGGCTTCAATCCTATTGCTACGGTACATGATTATGAGACCTCATCCTGGGTAAAAGAGGCATATGAGTATGTGGAAGCAGGGCGTTCCTATCAGGATCTGGTATTACCCTCAGCGGTTACCGACGAGCAAGGAAAGCTATTACAGGAATATTATGTTGGATCGGTAACCAAGGATGAGATGATTAAGATTCTGGATGCCAGGTTCAAGGATGCAAATAAATTAAGTAAGGCTGCCGAGTAAATCAGTTCATAAGAGAACGGAGCACAAGCTCTAAGATGAAATAAAACTGGCTGTTGCAGAAGGTAGGTATAAAGGAGCTTACGGTTTGCAGCAGCCTTTTTCGCACTAAAAAAGGAGATATGCAAAATGACTAGAAAAAGAAAAGAGAACCTCAGCCTGTTGCTGTTTGTTGCTCCTGCCTTCATTGTATACTTTATATTTAAGCTATATCCAACCTTTTCGGGAATCTATTACTCCATGACTTCCTGGAACGGGTTATCAAAAACGAAGCAGTTTATCGGAGTCGCCAATTATGTGGAGATTTTTTCGGATACCTATTTTTGGCGGTCTATGCTGTTCACCTCCAGGTATGTTGTTGTTATGCTGGTGGTTGCCAATGTGATTGCCCTAAGTCTGGCCGTTGCGATTGAGAGTCGGAGTAAGGCAAAGGGTGTTTTTAGAACCCTGTTTTGCATGCCCAATATGATCAGTATGATCATCGGTGGATATATGTGGAATTTTATCTTTACGAAGGTGTTATATTATCTGGTAGATCATTGGGGTATGACTTTCCTTGACAAGTCCTGGATCGGTGACCCGAAGTATGCCTTTATCGCGATTATTATTGTAAGCTCCTGGGGAATTATCGGGTATCTAATGATTATATACATGGCCGCACTGCAGGGAGTACCGGTTCACTTGATTGAATCTGGGAGTCTCGATGGTGCAACTGGCTGGCAGAGCTTTTGTAAGATAACCTTCCCGATGATCCGTCACTCCCTTACCATATGTATCTTCTGGACCTTAAATTCCATGTTCCAGGTGTTTGATGTCATCTATTCTCTGACCGGAGGCGGTCCGGGCAGAGCCACTCAGTCTGTGGCAATCAACATTTATGAAGAAGCATTTTCGGGAAATATCCGCTATGGCTATGCGACTGCAAAATCCATGGTTCTATTTCTGGTTGTGTTTATCATTACCGTATTTCAGATATCCTTCATGAAGAGAAAGGAGCAGGAGTTATAAGATGAAAAGAAAAAGACAAATCAATAACCTCATCATTTATACAGCTCTTATTATTCTGCTGTTCTTCTGGCTTTTTCCTCTCTTGATGGCATTCATGAATTCCTTCAAATCCAACCGAGAGCTGTTAACCAATGTAATGGCATTGCCGACTGCCTTGAATCTTGACAATTATCAACGTACCTTTGAAAAAATGCATTACCTGCGAAGCTTCCTTAATACACTATTGTTAACCTCCCTGGGGGTTGGAATGATGATAGTGTTCTCAGCCATGGCTGGTTGGAGACTATGCAGAACGAAGACGAAGCTATCTAAGGTGATCTTTGCACTTTTCGTATTCTCCATGCTGATTCCCTTCAGTTCCATCATGATTCCTCTGTATAAGGTGATCTTAGCCTTTCATATCAAGAATTCGTTGATTGGTCTGGCCTTTGTGTACGCAGGCTTCGGTGTCAGTATGGCTATCTTCTTATACCATGGCTTTATCAAGGGAATTCCCTTCGAGCTTGAGGAGGCGGCAGCTATCGACGGCTGTAGCAAGCTTATGATATTTTATAAAATCATTCTCCCGATGCTTAAGCCGGTGACCGTGGCAATCGGTATTTCCAATGTGTTGTGGGTCTGGAATGATTTTCTGCTCCCGTTAATCACCTTATCGGACAATAAGAGATACAGTCTGCTGCTCTCAACGAATATTCTATTCGGACAATATAGCAGCGATTGGTCGGCAATCCTTAGTGCATTAATTCTATCGGCAATTCCGGTCATCATCTTCTATGCAATCTTCCAGAAGCAGATACTGAAGGGAATTGGTGATGGAGCGGTGAAGGGTTGATACAAATTTGAGAAAAATGAGAAATCAGAAATAAGAGGCGTGTAGGAGTCGTCCTTACGAATGGTTTTAAAGAAATTGTGAGGAGTTGGAGGTTTGTATGGAATTTTTAAAGGCGGTTGGGAAAAAGATCTATGCAGGAGAAACACCGATTTTGCTGAGGGGATTTGGTCTTGGCGGATGGTTCTTACCGGAAGGCTATATGTGGAAGCTTTATACCAAATGTGACCGTCCCCGCCGAATGGAGGCTATGATATCTGAATTATGCGGTAATAAATATGCAACTTTCTTTTGGGAGAAGTATTTGGATTATTATATCACGGAGAAGGATATTGAATTAATAGCAAGGGAGGGCTTTAATTCGGTACGACTTCCGCTCAATGCAAGGCATCTGTATGAGAAGAGGGAGAAGCAGCTTCTCTGGAACGAAACGATATTTGAGCGGATTGATCGATTGTTGGAATGGTGCAGGAAATACCAGGTCTATGTGATTCTTGACATGCACGGTGCACCGGGAGGGCAGACAGGCCAGAACATTGATGACAGTGAGTCGGATCATCCATTTTTATTTATCGAAGAACATTATCAAGAAGAGTTAATATCCCTCTGGAGAGAAATCGCCGGACGTTATAAGGAGGAGAAGATCATAGCCGGATATGATCTTCTAAATGAACCGGTACCTAATTTTTTCTGTCAGTATAATAATCAAGTGTTACCGTTATATCGGAGACTGATTCATGCAATCAGAGAGATTGACCGGGATCATATGATTATTCTGGAGGGCGTGCACTGGGCTACGGATTTTTCTATCTTTGATCCCTTTACGAAGCAGGAAGCAGCTGATAATATCATGCTGCAATTTCATAAGTACTGGAGTAACCCGGATGTTGAGAGTCTGCAGGAATTTATTCGATATGGTGATAATTTGGATGTTCCGCTTTTGATGGGTGAGGGAGGAGAGAATAATTGTGACTGGTATACCACTGCCTTTCCCTTATATGAACGACACAATATCAGCTGGTCCTTCTGGAGTTATAAGAAGATGGATTGTACGAATTCACCGATTACCTTCGATGTTCCGAAGGATTGGAATGCTCTGATTAATTGGATTGATACAAAGGAAACTTTCGAGGCAGTGAAGGCAATAGCAATCTTTGATTGTTTCCTCAGCTGTATTCAAGATACGAGAGTGAATGGGGACGTGTTTCATGCCCTTAAGAGAGAAGTTCCAATTCAGATCCCTGCCGAAGCCTTTGACTCGTGTGCAATTCAGTCACCCCGAGTCCCGGGGGCGAAGCTTAGGATGTCAGAACCGGCAAGTATCATCTTCGAGAACGGAAAGACCGGTGACGTAGATTATCGGCGGTACGGTGGAGAGGAACAGCCGGTGCAAGAGAATCTTATGCTCCAACTGCAAGCGGGAGATGAGGTAAGTTATCTTTGTTACTCCAAGCAAAGTCAGATAAGTCTGGATATTGTGGTACAGGGTGAAGGAGAGCTGAAGTTATCGATCGGGCTGGAAGAGAAGATTATTCCGGTATCAGTAAACAAGCAGTATAATGTAGCTTTAAAGGTACCGAACTTTGAAAGGAATTACCTAAGGGTGTCCTGTACCTCCGGGAGCGTGAAGCTGGATTATATTCGCTTATCCTATCCGGAGCGTCGATAGCGAATTAAATGCAACGAGAGAACAACCATTCATTGATGTGTTGTTCTCTCTTATTTGTTACATGATTCACCAAGATCTGCGAAGCTGACAATTGGGAATACTCTGTATCTATCACCTATTTTTATGTTTGAAGTGGAAGTATTCTTCTCTATTTCTTGATTGACTTATTGATATGAAACAATCCTCTTTTTTTGTGGTGCGTGTTTGCAAAGAAATTTTCACAATTATAATAACGTTCGGAGGTAATCAAACTGTTAGGAATATTTGATGTATACTCCGAGGGATTGATATATATATTTGTGCTGCTGACATACATATAATTGTCCTCCTTGAATGTGTGATTATTGTTAAAAGTGGTAATAAAAGCTTATTTATACATATATTATAAACATCGATTGACTTACTGTATATAATCTGCTAATCTAAAATTATTACAAAAATTAGTACTGCTGATACAAAACATATGTTTGTATCAGCGTTTAAAAAGAGGTGGCAGGGTATGGCAATTCGTTTCTGGGAGATATACGAAGAAACCAAAGAACAGTTTCAACTGAAGATTGTAGCCGGAAAGACAGGAATGGATACGGTTGTCAGCTGGGTTCATATGCTGGAGGATGAAACAATCGTATCAAGGTTTCATGGGGAGGAGCTCGCGATCACAACCGGTATGAAGGCAGGACAACCCAACTGGTTATTAAAGTTGGTACAGGAGATGTCCAGAGAGGAATGTGCCGGAATTATCATTAATACCGGTATGTATCTGGAAAGGATTCCAGAGGATGTAATAGCGTGGTGCGATGAACATAGATTTCCTTTGCTGGAGATGCCTTGGGAGATCTCCATAACCAGCCTGATCCAGGATTATTGTATGAGAATTATCGATCAGCTGCAATACGAAAAAAAGATTAGTCATACCTTCCGTGAGGTTATTCTGGGACGTGGTAACGAAGCGGATTATCGAAAGGTATTGGAGCAAAGATATGATATCACAGGAACCTTTCGTCTCTTCTGTCTTAACGTGAAGAGGACAATCGAAGAGGAGACGAATCTCAATCAGGCATTGTTTAAGCTGGAGAATTTATTCGGTTTATGGAAGGGGAATAAGAAAATAAATATTTCCTACGGACTTGTTCGAATGGAAGACTCCATCGCATTGGTACTAAATAATATGGAACACAAATACTTTATGGAGCTACCGGATTTAATTCTGCAAAGCTTTAAATATTTTGTGAAAAAGCATTGTTTTGCTTTAGGAATCGGTCCGACCATATCGGGAATCGAGGAGCTGTCAAAGGGATATAAAAGAGCAAGAACTGCAATGAAGATGGCAATCGGAACGAATCAGGTTATCGTTCGATTTGATGAAATGGGTTTTTATAAAATCCTATATTCCATAGAAGATACAGAGATACTTTCAAGCTATTCCGGAGAAATACTTGGTTCTCTGGAGAAATATGATAAATTGCATCATACCTCCTATATGGAGACCCTTCGAAGCTACATTAAAAATGACCGAAGCATACTTCGAGTTGCAGAGGATACCTACACACATAGGAATACAGCAAATTATCGAATACAGAAGATTAAGCAAATCGTCGGCTGCGAATTTAAAAGCGTGGATGAGCTGTTTCTTTATCAGGTCGCATTTTATATCCGTGATATGGAGAAAAAAGAAGTTGTCAGTGAATAATAAGATCACTGACAACTTCTTTGTAGGTACTAGTTATTTTATTGAAATTAATGACACTTTATGGAAGATTGTGTTGTCTAATAATTGAGTAAGTTGTATAATGAAATCAATCATCATTTATAAAATATAAGAGAATTTATTTTGATTATGTACCAATCAGAAGGAGGGTTCCAATTGGATAGACTGATGAAGAGAATCGGAATCATAATATTAATATCTATTCTGTTATTGGTCATGTCAGGATGTAAACAAAACGGTAATCAGAAGAATGGTTCACAGGAAAGTAATGTAACTGAATCAAAAGAAACAGAAGAAATCTTATATTTTCGCATTACCTGGAAGGCGTACTCCGGACGTGGCGAGGCAATTAACCGGATTGTAAATAAATATAATGATCAAAGCCGAATCCCCTACAGAATTGTAATAACGGACGGGGATGAAGACAGGGTAAGTATTGAGAAGCTATTGCATAACCGGGGTGTTGCCGAGAGTACTCAAACCAAGGAACAGGACACCGGAATTGATCTCTATATGCTACCGTATCGTTACATTCAATACTTCGGTAATAAGAATATGCTGATGGAGCTTTCGGATGAATTCTCTGCGGAAAAGGAAATATTCTATCCGAGCTTATGGGAACTGAGCAATGTTAGGGGAAGTTTATATGGTATTCCATGGCTTGGGCATACAATGGGGCTTATTTATAACAAAGCCTTGCTGGATAAAGCAGAGGTTAAGCCGGAGGATATTACCGATCTGGCTTCCCTCGTCAGTGCCTGTGAAAAAGTTGAAAAATCCACCGAAGCTATGGGGATTGGCTTGGTTGGTGCAGAGCATAATGATATTTCGTGGATGATTAATCAATTTATTTATGGGTTCGGAGGATCACTTGTGAGTGATGACGGTTTGTCGGTAACGATAAACTCAGACCAATCGAAGGAAGCATTGCGATTTTATAAGGATGTACTTGGTCCTCATGCCCAGAGCAGTTGGAAAAATGATACCGGTGTAGAGGTTATGGATGCTTTCCGCCAACAGAAAATAGCATTCGAAATTCAAGGCTTATGGGGAATAACGGATATTTGGAAAAATGGGAACTCCTTTGAGACAGGTGTGATACCGTTAGAAACGATAAATCTGTATCCGGAGGCTGGGCCGATGATGATCGCTCTACCTGCAGATTTAGAGAAACAGAAAGCAGCTGCAGCAGTTGATTTTATTCGTTATTTGATATCTGAGGAAGCTCAGGAGCAGATTATGGAAGGAGAATACAGCCCGGAGAAGGATACCTATTATCCATTTCGGTTACCGGTACGAATGGATAGCGGTAATGATGATTTTTTTGATACCTATCCTGAATTCTCCAAGTTTCTATCCGGTTTTAATCACCCGAGCATTGATGTTCCTACACCGCTTTGGCAAGAGATTAAGGATACCTACTATGCGCCAGGGCTGCATCAGGTAATGCTTGAGGAGATATCAATCGAGGATTTTCTGAAAAACATTGAGGAACAAGGAAATAGAATATTAAATGCAGTAAATTAGGGAGGCTGGCTTTGATGGATACAAAAATACTAATTGTTGACGACTCGACAACAGATCGGTTAATTATCAGTAATATCTTGAATGATTGTGAGATATATGATGCCTGTGATGGGATAGAGGCAATGAAATTTCTTCAAACGAATGAGGTCGATATCATAATTTTGGATTTAAATATGCCAAGAATGAGCGGGTTTGAGGTTCTGGAGTTGCTGAGGAATGATCCAAGACTCAGCAAGATTGCGACATTAATTCTTACGAATTATGATGAGACGGATAATGAAGTGAGGGGGTTATCTCTCGGTGCAGTAGATTATATTAGAAAACCGCTTAATATAGAGTCCTTAAGAAAAAGAATTGAAGTACATTCTAATATCCGAAATGAGCAAAAGAAAATCGAGCTCACAAACAAAATGCTGGAAGGAATCGTGAGACAAAGAACGGAAGAACTGGTGTTAACCAGAGATACAACGATTCATGCACTAATCGGGCTTTTAGAAGTCCGAAACATTGAATCCAGTAACCATACCATAAGAACGCAGGCTATGCTTCATGTATTATGTGAACATCTCAGTCATAAAACAGAATTCAAGGAGATATTAGTGAAGGAATACATCGAAGAGTTGGTTAATACTTCTCCGCTTCATGATATTGGTAAAGTTGGAATTCCGGATTGTATTCTCCTGAAGCCTGGGAAACTGAGTCCGGAAGAATTTGAAATTATGAAAAAGCATACAACCTTTGGAGTGGAAGCGTTGAGCTATGGACTGAATGAAAAGAAGATTCCCTCCTTCATTAAAACAGCGATTGAGGTTGCGGGAACACACCATGAGCGCTTTAACGGGTCCGGTTATCCGAATGGATTATCCGGTTGTGATATACCATTAGCCGGTAGATTAATGGCTATTGTTGATGTGTATGATGCTTTGACCAGCGAGCGAGTATATAAACCGGCATATGAACATGAATATGCAATGGATATCATTCGGGAGGAAAGCGGTAAGCATTTTGATCCAAACTTAGTAGCGGCTTTCCTGGAGATTGAACAGCAGATCATTAATATATCAAAAAATTTTAAGTAGACGATAAGGGGGAACCACCTTGAAAAAGATCCTTTGGATGCTGTTATTTGTAGTCCTGTTATGGCAACCTCTTTCCATAACTGCAGTTGCTTCGTCTGCCAATGAAGTTCAATTCACCGCAGAAGAGAAATCATTTATAGAAGAACATCCTACGATTCACTTGGGTGTTGATCCGGAGTTTGTACCTTATGAATTCATTGATAGTGACGGTGTCTATAAAGGGATCGCGGCTGATTATATCAAACTATTGAGTCAGCGCACCGGAATTGAGTTTCAGATTGAAAAGGACATCACCTGGTCTGACGCTTATGAGCGTGCAGTTGAAAAGAAATTGGATGTTCTCCCTTGTATATCAAAAACAACAGAGCGACAACAATATTTTCTGTTCTCTGAACCCTATTACTCGTTTCAACGTGTAATAATTGTACGGGAGGACGATGCTTCGATTAAAAAGCTGGAGGATCTGAAATATACCACGGTATCCGTGCAGGAGAATAGCTCTCATCACAGTTATCTCAGCAAAATTGCTGAAATAAATCTGAGTCTGTATCCGACGGTTGAAGAGGCCTTGATTGCTGTATCAAAAGGATATGAAACCTCTTTTGTCGGTAATCTGGCAACCTCTGCTTACATGATAAAATCCTATGGCTTAACCGGCCTGAAGTATGTTTCGCTGGAAGAAGAAGATAAGCAGAATTTGTATTTTGCCGTACGTAATGATTGGCCATTGCTGGTGAGTATCATAAATAAGGGCTTAGCAAGCATTACCGAAGAAGAGAAAATGGCTATTACTGATAAATGGATCGGTTTGGAAAATAGAGTGGATTATAGCAAAATCATTCGATATGTCATCGTTTTTGGACTCTTTGTTATCGCTCTTTTTATGGTATCGGGATATTGGATACTACGTTTGAAGAAAGAAATTAAGAAACGACGCATCATCGAAGAGGAGCTTCGAAGCTCAAAATCAGAAGCTGAGATTGCGAACCGAGTGAAATCTACCTTCCTGGCAAGGATGTCACATGAGATTCGTACTCCATTAAATGCGATTATCGGTATGTCCTATCTTATTAAAAAAAGTGAAATCACACTAACACAACGGATGTATGTAGATAAAATCAATCAGTCAGCTCATAATATGCTAGGTATCATCAATGATATACTGGATTTCTCTAAAATCGAGGCTGGAAAAATAGAGATTGAAGCAATACCCTTTAACCTAGACAAAGTGATACAACAGGTGATTAGTGTTATATCCTTTAAAGTGGAAGAGCAGAAGATCGATTTTTCCTTTATAAAGGAATCAATGATACCTACCTTTTTTATAGGCGATTCAAAAAGAATAGAGCAGATCCTGTTAAATTTATTAAGCAATGCTGTAAAATTTACTACAAAAGGTGAGGTGTCTCTCTCCATTCGCCTGATTGAACAGCAAAAGGATCGATATTATATAGAATTTGCTGTAAAGGACACCGGGATCGGCATGACTGAAGCACAAATACAGCAATTATTTATGCCATTTTCTCAAGCGGATTCCAGTATTAACCGTCGTTTTGGCGGCACCGGTTTAGGACTATCTATCGTAAAAAGTCTCGTAGATATGATGAATGGTGAAATCGATATTACCAGCCAGGAAGGGAAAGGCTCAACCTTTATCGTTAAATTACCGCTGCAGATTGACGAAGTGAGTGAATTTGAACAAAGGAATAAAGCGGCTTCGATTTATGTTCACGATTTGCGAATATTGGTCTTGGCTCAAAATGATACTCTCATTCATTTGATGGATGCTTATATGAGTAGCTTTGGGATGAAGGCTGAGTTTACTAAGTCGCCGGATCAGGCTCTTGAATTATTGGACGATGCTTACCGGAGGAATGGAAAGCCGTATAATCTCTTTATCATTGATTATGATGTTTTGGATGACAGCTGTTTTGAATATACCAAGAATGTAATTGCAGCCTCACAAGGCCAGGCGACCCTGAAATCAATTGTACTCATACCGCTTATGCGGGAGGAGCTTTTTGAGAAATTATCCGAAAACGGCATTGATCTTGGTATTACCAAACCTATTATACCGTCTATTTTGTTTAACGGAATTCAGGAGCTGTTTAAAAAGGAGGATCTGGAAGGGGTACTTCCAAGTACAGTTTCTTTTGAGAAAACGAAGGCCTCCGCGAATTATCGTGTCCTAGTGGTTGAGGATAATAAGACGAATCAGCTGATTGCGAAAACGATACTTGAGCAGGTTGGAGTAAGTGTTATTATTACGGAAAATGGAGAAGAAGGAGCGAATTATTACTTACAGCATTCAGAGGATGTTGATCTTATTCTGATGGATCTGCACATGCCTGTGCTGAATGGGTATGAGGCTTCCAGCAAGATAAGATTACAGGATAATAAAGTTCCTATCGTTGCGATGACGGCAGATGCCATCACCGGTGTTGAAGAACAATGCAGAAGAGTCGGTATCACTCATTATATCAGCAAGCCCTTTGATCCGGATAAATTTATTGATACTGTGTTGAATATACTGGAAATGCATTCTGACGTAACAGAGAAGAAGGGTGTCGAGATGCCGAAGCATACCAATCCTGCCTCTGAACAGAAGAAACTGATCAATGAGGAAGCAGCCCTAAAGCTTCTTGGTAACAATGTTCCGATCTATCATATGGTTCTGAAAGAGTATCAATCAGAAAATGCATCAACCTGTGATGAGCTGGATCTGGAAATCACGAATAAAAATTATAAACGTGCAGCTGAAATTGTTCATAAAGTAAAGGGCAGTACAGGCAATATTGGTGCCGGTAGCTTGCATCAGATAGCTGTCCAGCTACAGAAGGCATTTGAGCAAAGCCAGGAAGATGAAATTGCAAGATTGTCACCGCAATTTAAACAACAATTAGAACAATGCCTGCATGAAATCTCAGGCATCCTAGGGACAACACCATAATCACAACGGCATAAGGGGAAAACATCAGATGAACAGGGAAAAGAAGAATTTACAGACGAAGGAACTATTCAATGCACTAACCGAAACAAAGCATATTGATGAGTTTTTATTAAATCATGAGGCTGAGTTAAGTAAAGTAGAATTGCATACCTATCTTTATGAATTGACAGAACGGGCCGGGATGACAATCGCACAGCTGATGGATAAAGCCAGTATCGCAAAGTCATTGACCTATCAGATTTTCAACGGACAGAGAGTGCCAAATCGTAATCTGGTGATTCGTATTGCACTGGTGCTAAAGCTGGATGTAGAGGATACTCAGAGACTGCTCCGTATTGCCAAAAAAGGAGAATTATATCCCCGAGTACAGAGGGATGCGGCAATTATCTTCTGTATCCAGCACGGCTATTCCTTGATCGATACCAATGAATTACTAGAGAATCTGGGTGAAGCGGTTCTACTGAAGGAAGATTAAAAAAAGTACACAGAATGCAGACCAATTCAAACTCCCAAACTGATATACTGAATCCTGATATAACATACAATCGGATTATAGTATCAGGAAGGGAGTTTTATTATGCAATCGGAGAGAAAAATTGTAGGCTATCGGTTTTTATCAATTTTGCTTATTTTGACACTTGTTCTCACACTGGTGTCACCGGCAAAGACAGTAAAAGCTGCTGCCGCACCGATGTTTGGGAAGACATCGCAGAGTATTCTGGTGGGGGATACCTATACGATTAATTTGAAAAACAAAATTGCCGGAGCGCACTATGCCTGGAGCAGTACAGATCAAGCTGTTGCCAAGGTTAGTCAGAAAGGCATTGTAACCGGATTAAGAAAAGGATCGGCTACGATTCGATGTAAGATTGATACGATGGCAAAAAGCTATAAGCTGGAATGCAGCATCACAGTCAGACAGCCTGCAGAGGAAGTATCAATCAGTAATAAAATAGATTATCTCAAAATTGGTGATAAATACGATCTCAACCAGAAGCTTAAGCCGACAAAGGCAAATGAAGTTACTACCTGGAGTACCAGCGACCCTTCTATTCTCAGTGTTGATAAAAAGGGTGTGATTACGGCTAAGAGTCTCGGTCTGGCAACCATAACGGCTACAACCAGTAAAGACAGCGACAGCATCGTAGTCTATGTCGTTGGGCAGGAAAAAGGGGAGATTACCAAGAAGGATATCGTAAACGGTACCATCACCTTATCCGATAAAAGTTATGGTGATTTATCAATCTCCAGTAATGTGGGTGATGTTAAGATCGTCCTTAACAATGTAACCGTAGGTGGAAGGCTCCGGATGGAATCAGGTGCTTCTTATACGGTTATGACCAATCAGTGTACCATTAATAAGGTTGAAGCAGTGAATACGCTCGTTAAGAGCTTTGCAGTGGGGGATGAAGCAGAGGATGCAACCCCATCTTTGGTGGCCGGTTATGGATCTATCATCGTCACGATAGATTCTGAGTGTAATATCAGTGTGAAGCAGTCGAACGGAGCAGTGATTCAAAGTTTCAGTGTTACAACGAGTGTGGACGGATCCATAAAGATTTCCCTGGAAGGCTTCAAAGGAGATCTTGTGATTGATTCATCAACCACCGCTGCAATCAATATAGCAACCACAGCCTGTGAGATGAATTCCGCAACGGTTAAGAATGCTACCGCCGGCCAGCCAATCAGCTTAACTGATACGAATGCCGGAACAGAACAGGCTTCAACAATAAAAGCAGTGAATATGGCCGCAAATGCTGCCTTAAAGGTAGATATAAAAGCAGAAGAGGTAATGATAGCCAAAGAGGTATCACAGGCGGATATCACCATATCGCAGCCTGTTACGAAGCTCACAAATGAAGGTAGTCAGACCTCAATGACGATTAACAGCGAAGTTAAGAGTGTGACCTCGACCGGTAATGCTACGGCGGTATCTCTTGGTGATACAGCGAAGGTAACCAGTCTGAGAGTGGAAGGAGCTCAGACAAGTGTTGACCTGAAATCAGGAGCTCAGGTTAAGGATGTTACAACCTTAGCAGATAATACAAAGGTGAATTTATCCGAAGGAGCTACCATACAGAAGGTTAATGCGTATGGCAACAGCACTGCAATCGAAGGAACCGGTAAGGTCGAGGAAGCAGTCATTACCGGTAATGATGCAAAGATTAATACGGAAGTAACGAATGTGCAGGTGGCACTTGGTACAACAAATGTAACTGTTAACGGAGTTGAGGTTAAGGAAGAGAATAAGGTTGCGATTGCAACACCGACCCCGACCCCGGTGCCGACGACAACACCGACGCCTAAGCCTACCGCAACACCATCTCCGAAGGCATCTGCAACCCCGAAGCCTACGATGACACCGTCACCAAAGCCGACGGCCACACCGACACCGTCCCCGAAGCCGACTGAGATACCTACTCCGACTCCAGGAACGATTGTAAATCCGCCATATATACCATCCGGTCCGGCCAATACACCAACCCCGAGCCCATCACCAACACCGAGCCCGTCACCATCCCCGAGCCCGTCGCCGTCCCCGAGCCCGTCACCGTCGCCGAGCCCATCACCGTCCCCGAGCCCGTCGCCGTCGCCGAGCCCGTCACCTACCCCCATTCCCACGGAACAGGAAAAGCTGACGGTATATAAGGGTCGATTGGACGACTTGCATACAGCATGCACAAGTTTGCTTACGACTCAGAATACAACGAATTATTCGGCCGTGAAAACCAGCTTTGTGGACTTAATGAGTACCTTAACGAATTATGGGGAGTTGGATCCTTCATTCCCTGAGATTATAATAAGTGACAGCACAAGTCTTGTGTACGATTACGCAGATTATGCGGAGATATTAATTGCAAGCGGCAAGAATTACGGCCTTCCGATACGTGAGTATTATGAGTATGCTGCAACCGACTCCCAGACCTATCAGATGGCAGTTGCAGCGGCAAATCGTTTGATACACATGGTGTACCGCATCAATACCGAAGGATCGATGTTTAAGACAGATGTCGCAGATGTGTTTGCATCACTGACCGGTAGTACGACATCATTTCGAACAGCGATGAACAAACTGCTAACCGATAATGAAGAGTTTACCCCCTTTGCAGAGAGCGAAGCAGCATATTATCAAAATGGAATGCTTGACTTCATAAATCAGGACACTACGGTGAAGGCATATTATCAAGCAGACTCCTTAACCTTCTTCCAGGCTATGAATTGCTTCCTTATGCTTAACAGCCATTATGGCGTGTTAAAGGATGGTCATGATAAGACTGCACAGTATCAGACATTATTGAATAATTTGATCGATTCTCTTCCTGAGATTGATCCGATATATGATCCGGAGGGTCATTATAACGGTGCGAATTATAATCTGACCAGTAAGAAGGAAGTGGTTCTTACTAATATTGAAGCGATTATGAATGGCATTGACCCTCATACAATCTGGGGAGATACAGAGGTGACGCTGACCTTACGTGGTAAATATGAAGAGTTGATTATCGAGGATATCATCCGTAAGCTCTTTACCACTGAGATCTATGAGAGCGGTGAGTATGAGATGCTCAACTATTATCGCCTAAATCGTGGTGCCTTAGCTGCGAATCCGGACGAACATGTTATACGCGAAGCAATCGTAGCGGTCGTGTGCTGCGTTAAAGATGTACCGGAATATCATGAAGGATATTTATCGAAGTATGAAGCATTGACAAAGGACATCATTACCGCAGCAGAAATCGGAGGTGCAGGTGCAGCAGATGCGGTTTATACAGCACTGCTGGCTCTCTATGATGCAAAGCTTGCTGACCCGGAATTTGCTGACCGCTGGAGGAATTATCCTTATCCTGAGAAGGAGGATCATACTCCTTATGTAGATAAGGATTACTATCTTAGCTTTATACAAAGTAAGCTTCAGCCGTTGTCCGATACGGATGAGCATGGACAACCGATCGACTCAATGCTATATCGTTATGACCAGATGGGTGAAGCAGCTACCGCTTATGACCTGGGTCAGGCAATCTATGTTCTAAAGAGTGCCGTTGAGGAATGCAACGGTTGGCTTAAGAATAACTATGATACAACGAAACAATGGGTATTTGATCTGATGTCTGCCCTTGAGAACCAGAATCCCGAAGCATTATATGTACCGTTATCCAACATCTGTAATTACATGCAGGATACCTATTCGGTGACTGAAGGCAAGAACTTTGCAATTCTGGAGCCCGAATATGCTTCCGGTTATATGCTGGCCCTGAGCGATAACATGATGAGACCGGACTCGGATTCGGATCTTAAGCGCTTCTATCAGCTGGAGGTTGGACCGGATGACTATAGCAGATTCCTTGGAGAAGTTGAGAACGGAGCATTATGGAGTATCGCATGGTGGATGTCGGAAGAAACAGATACCGAATATCTAATGCAGGCAAGTCAGGATTATATCACCTGGGAACCGATTAAAAAGGATATCTATACCGCTATTTATGACACCGCAGCAAGCAATACCGATAAGAATAATGCATTGAAGGATATCATAATAAAGCTGGGTGCCAATGAACCCTTTATTACCAATTACCTTGGCGATATTCCGGGGATTGGATCGCTGGACTATTCCGATTCGGAACTTAATCTTTATCTTGAAGCAATCAACTGTAGAAGAACAGATGGTACCAGAGATGAGAATCAGGATCATACAGATTCCTGGTATCGCTATCCCCTTTACGAATACGATCAAATTATCCTGTCCGGCAGTATTCCGGATTATGGGAGGATACCCGGAGCTGCTTCGGATATTCTAAGAGCTATCGTTTTAATGGAACAACGGAAAATAGTTCATGAACTCTGCGACAATGTAGAGGCGAAGAACCCCGCAGCTACCTATCAGACGCTGACGAAGCTGTTTGTAATGATGAAGGAGGTTCTGATGTCGGATAATAATGTGATACATACCGAAGAGTATGCAGAGGCATATCTGAGGGAATTCCTTTTCTGGATCAATGAATATAATCATGGAAATGATCTGGATAATCCTTTCACCAGATACTACTTCCGATATCAAAATCATGATTTTACGAACTACGACAATGATCAGGAGTATGAGTTGAGAGATGCATTCTATGCCAGCCAGGGATTCATAACCACAGAATCCGGTCTATGGCTAGAGGCGCGATTTACAGATGCAAAAGACTGCGAGGAGGAGCTGAATGCCTTACTGAATGCAATAGCCGGGGATGACATGACTACCTTCGGTGTGGCACTCAAAGCATATTATGCAGTAGCAGACAAAATGATTTACGAGGTGCCGGTGGATTCGGAAGTTCTGGACAAATATATTCCGATGCTGAAGCAACATCTGCTATCCGAATTGAATTTTACCGGAACCTATGAGAACGGTGATATTAGCCATTTGAATTATTATTCCACGAACCGGGAGAGCTTCAATGAAGGCGAGAAGCTATTGGAGATGTATGAATGTAATAATTCATTAGTGAATTGGATATATCATGATCAGATGAATTGGGACTATGAACTTAGCGATTATTACGTACACATGGATGAGCTCTATTTAGCAGTAATTGACGAGGACACAGAGCGGCTGTATTCAGCTATTGTTGCACTATATCAATTTATGGGTGATAACTGGGGACGTGAAGAGGTTCCGATTAAGGATGGTCAGCCGGGAATTAACAAGGACTACTTCCTGCAGGTGATTAAGAATAAGCTGCAGGAGAATTCCGAGCAGGAAGAGAATGGGGATCCTCGAAACTCTGCCTTGTATGTCTTTTACAATCTGGGGGATGAGGCAACTCCCGAAGACTTAAATGCAGCGGTAGAACAGCTTAAGGATGCTGTAAAGGAGGCTGATATCGTAACAAAGGATGGTTATGATAACTCCCTTGAAGCAATGCAAAAGCTGATGAGCGGTATTGACGAAAAGAACACAATGAAGGTATACGAAGCACTGGAGGCAATCTGTCTCTTCGTGAATGAAGATGGGCGGGTGAATGATCGTTTTGAGTTAAAGCAAGCATTTTATGCTCCGCTCTATCGTCGCCTCTTGAAGGAGTCGTTGGAGAATGGTGATAGTGCATTCAGTCGTTTCTATCATAGGAATTCTATCAATGAACCTTACAGCAGAGATCTGGGTGAGGAGGAGTGGAATGCATTATGCTATGATATTGCCAGGTTGATGAATACCAATTTACTGGCAGAGGATGATTTCCTCAGACATGAATTCGAGCTCTATGATCAATGGACTCCAATCATGAATAAATTAGATATCTTCCGTTATAGAAAACCGGCCAATGAAGCTCTTCCTGAGGAGCCATCCGCTACCGATGAGGAGAGATTACAGGCACTGCAGGATATTTTCACTATGCTTGGATCGGATCAGGATTTCATAGAACGCTTCGCAAATTATGCTCAGGGTCTTGGAGCCTTTCATCCGGATCCTTTGTTGGTATGGTCTTATTGGGGAGCCTTAACACCACGCATTGAGGATGCCAGTCAGATCACTTATGAGGATTATACCTATGATAAATATGGTCTCCACACCTATGATATCGCAATTATAAGCGGGGAGCTACCGGGATTTGATGTGATTGAACGAACCTTTGGAGAACTTGTAGAAAGCATACTGCTATGCGATCATATGATTACGCTGAACCGGTTAATGGAAGCATATCATGCGACAGATACGGAAGCAGTATATGAGACACTTGCTAGAATATATGATTGCTTTAATGATGTTTATCAGAAAAGTGACAGCAGACTTTTGGATTACTCCTACATCTCTCAATACATGGCAGACATGGGAGTGATGTTAACCGACCCTGCTGAAGATAATAGTTTACGGATATTTAGCGAACGCAATGGTGGCGTTCCATTTGATCATCTGTCACTTGAGGAAGAGCAATATATACGGAATGCCATCTACTATGTTCAAGGTAATATTTTAAACGAGGCGTTTTACAATTATCATACGGATATTCGTAATGAGGTAGGTAATCAGAAGGAGAATCTGGATGCTCTAATTGCTGTTGCAGAAGGTGATGTGAGTGATTTTGCTATTGCACTGAATACACTGATCAATGCTGCAAATAGGAAGGTGTATTTTGACCCTGCTCATGCACAAGAGTTCAGTCTTGATAACAATTATATAACTGAAATACAGCAAAGCATCCGGTATAGTCTTACCACTGCACAATATAGTAACGGAGAGGGCAGTTGGTTGTATTGTTACAAAAACAACCTGGATACCCTGTCCGCAGATCAGGAGAAAGTTATCCTGGAATGTCTGAAAAATATTATCTATAACTGTGACGGTATACCACGTCATGACAAGGAGAGAGTTGCCTTCTTTACTCCGATCCTACATAATCTTTTCAACTCGGCGGCAATCATGGCAGAAGCTTCCGTGAAGGATGGTTTGGTATTGATCTATTCGGAGATGATGAAGGAGCGTGCAGAGGAATGGGCATTCTATGAACAACCGGTGGATGGTTCGGGTGTAAGCTTGATTGATCTTGGCACCTGCGCCTCCAGAATCGAACAAGAAGCCAATAAGGAGACGGATGGTCTGTATCAATATCTGAATAAGGTGGACAAGAAATTCACAGATATCGAGCATATTATTTATATCCTGAAGGATATTGTCACAGAGTGTCAGTTGGATAATTAATGGTGAAAGCATGATTTACCCGTCAACTTCGGCATTGATTTTATGAATGATATTCCATATTTGGGGAAACCGGAGCTACTGTCCATGATAGTGGCTCCGGGAATAGATTATAGTGGTGCTGAATTGACGAAGAGTAGTAAATTATACCTATATGAGTGAAAAATATGGGATAGCTCAAAATACTTAAAATATTTTGTTGCTATCCTTTTTTTGTCGATTTATAATTATGTTAAATTGTTAACCATGATATTACTGAGGATTACTTCGATGGGCGCAGTATTAGATTTCTACAATGAATACCACAATAGTGACTGGGTCGGACATTCTATACCGGATGACATTACGAATCGCTATGAGATCAAGGCCTGTTTAAAGATGAATGAAGAGAAACAGGTCTATTTGGTTACTTCAAAAACAAATTGGAATAAGTACGTTCTTAAAGCTTTATCAAGGAATTGCCACGAGAGCCTGGAGGAGGAGTATAAGCTTTCCAGAGAGTTGTCGCATCCCGGAATTGCCGCTTCAATTGAATATATTGAAGGTACCGATTATAATTATTTGATTCGTGAGTATGTGGAAGGGTATACTGCTACAGAGCTGGTCGAGATGACAGAGAAGGGACATCTTGAAGCGGAGGAGCTTCGTCGAATCGCGTTACAGCTCTGTGATATTCTGCAATATCTTCATTCACAAAAACCACCCATCATTCACCGGGATATCAAACCGGATAACGTCATAATTACGAAACACGAGGAATGTAAGCTCATTGATTTCGGTATCTCCAGACGATATCAAGTGACTTTAGATTCGGATACCTTCGTTATGGGTACTCAGTACTCGGCACCCCCGGAGCAATATGGTTTTGCTCAGACCAATGAGAGAAGTGACATTTACTCCATCGGGGTTCTGATGTTCTTTATGGCAACCGGGAGTATGGATATCAGAGATCTCAAGCAATATCATATATCGGGAGATATCCGTAGGATTATCAAGAAGTGTACCAAATTTTCACCGAAGGAACGGTACGGGTCTGTAAAACAATTAAAAAGTAAATTAATCAGTTATCCATTGTTATATAAAAAGCGTGGGGTGCTTTATACAGGTGCCATCGCTGTTGCCGCAGCAGTCCTTATATTAGGATCGTCTTTCTTCTTCATGAATAGACCAGTACCAAAGGAAATAAACGAAGAGATATTGTCCGATATTACATCGTATGGGTATGGCTCCGATGCTTCTGATCATACGAAAGAGCAGCCTGCTTCAGAGTCTCCTGCAACCGAAGTTTCCCAATCGAATCCGGTACAGGTGGCGGAGAGTGGAACTAAGGTGTCCGCAGAGCAAATACCCGCAGAATTAACTGCATCGGATATCGAGAGTTCAGAGATAGAGGAAAAAAAGGTATCCGAAGGAGCTGCTCAGATTACGAATTCTCCCCTTATCGAAACCTCAGATACGAGTGAACGTACAGCACAATCCTCAGACTTAGGAGCAGGAGAAGAAGACCGGGATAAATCAGCGGCATCTGTGTCGCAAGAGGAACAGAACACCCTGAAGGAAACAGCGAATTCTCAGAAATCTGACCCGGTAACCAAGGATGAACAAATATACAAGTTCCAATCACCTTTGATTGAAGCTGCCGTTCGAGAGCAGCTTGGCAAATCATCGAAGGATTCGGTGACCTATGGGGATTTGCAGCAAATCACCTCGCTATTAGTCTGCGGCCAGCAGCGTTATGAGCGTTGGGATGAGCATTTTGTCTATGGTGTTAATCAATATATGACAGATCCGAAATATACAGGGACACAGCTATATCAGGTGAATGGAGAAATTACAAGTCTCGAGGATATCTCCCAAATGGTTAATCTTGATAAGCTAGCTCTGTATCATCAGAAAATCAATGATCTTTCTCCACTTGAGGATCTGCATTATTTATCCTATTTGGGTTTAGGAAGTAATAATATTAGTGATCTGACATCGATTACAAAGATAAAAAGCCTGAATTATCTTGATTTGTCAGCAAACCCAATTATGAACGATGATTTGGAAGTCTTAAAGGAGTTGCCCTATCTTTGGGGACTTGATCTGGGTGCTACAAGGGTAAGTAGTGTATTTGGAATAAAGGAATTAAGGCTTAGCTATCTATCCTTGTTTGAGTGTAAAATGGGAGATTGCATCGGTCTGGATGAGATGACTTCCTTGGATAATCTGATCATAACCGGTGTGAATAATGCGGTGACGAATCAAGCCATAGACCGGGTAAGCAAGTTGACTAATTTGAAGATATTAAAGATATTTGGCAGTGACAGTATTGACCTATCGAAGTTTTCTTCTTTAAAATCACTATATTTAATCGATTTGTGTGGTATGTGGGGTAGTAGTAATCTGAAGGATTTGGGTGATATACCGATTAGTCAGCTTTATATTTCATTTATGAAAAAGCTTGATCTTACGGGAATAGAGAAGCTATCCTACGTTGAGCAAATCAATTTGCAGGATTCAGTATGTGCTGACTATACACCGCTTATAGGTGTTAAGAAATTGAAACGGGTATATTGTAATCAGGAACAGATGAAAATCATAAAGGAACAGCTGGGTGAGTTTCCTTTTGAGATTATTGTACAATAAAAGAGCCTGTAAAAAAGAGCCAGTAAAGATGAGACGGTAATGAACAGAATGTTAAGATGTAGGGCAGTACATAACCAATGTTGGTAATTGTACTGCCTTAATACATTCTCCATAACACTTAGGAAGACAGATCGTTCTTGAATACGCGATACAGGATGATTGGATTGTACCTGTCTGATCGGAGAGGTGTAATGCGTATCCCGGTCGGTATTAGTATACTAAAATCGGGGAAGAGAATTGAAATTAATATGAAAATTCTGTATAATAAATACAAAGAGGAGGTATGGAATTATGTTGAAATATATTGTTCTTTTTAAATTTCGGGATCCTGAGGAATGTCTTCCTACTGTAATCGAGAGGCTGCACAGCATGGAAGGAAGGATACCTGAGATCCTGTCCATGGAGACCGGTGCTGATCTCTGGCATAACGGTGAGAGAAGCTATGATTTGGCGCTGATCTGTACCTTCAAGGATATGGATGCGGTGGCTATTTATGATAAGCATCCCTATCATGAGCAGGTAAGAGAATATATCTATGCACATCGGTTGGATGGAAAAACCGTTATTTATGAGGTCTGATGGGGTTTCATTCGTTTACTGCAGTACTTAGACAGATCGGAGATAGCTATGAGGAAAAGTAATATTGGGGGTATTATTATTGCAGCCAGTACAAGCAGAGCCAAGCCGATGCTTAAGCTTGGTTCGATTCCGGTTGTGAAAAGAATTGTTCTGACCTTTCAACAGGCAGAAGTATTTCCTATTGTAGTAATAACCGGAACGCAGGAAGAAGAAGTAAGGCATGAACTTTCAGAGTTTGGGGTTATCTTTATCAAAAATGAAAACTGTGTGGATGCAACAATGTATGAATCCCTGAAAATCGGGCTTACTTATCTCCAGGATAAGTGCAGTCATATGGCAATCGCTCCGGTTAATTCACCTGTATTCACACCGGAGACCCTGATGAAGCTGTTACAAGCAGCCCGGGACGTAGCATTTCCGGTATACTTGGGGCAGGTTGGGTATCCTATCCTTATCAGGAACGATGTAATCCCTGAGATTATGAGTTATAAAGACGAGGAGGAATTTAAGCATACGATTTATTCTCTGCGTGACAATCATGCCGGGGTGGAAGTGGAGGATGAGGGAGTTGTTCAGGATATCCATAGCTACGAACAGCTGCAGATGCTCTTAGAGAAGTATAATAAAGCACTGATACAGGCTTCTGTCGGACTTAGTATAGAGAAGGAAACGATATTTTTTGATAACCGGGCCAAGCTCTTACTCTATCTGATATCGGAAACAATGTCCGTCAGTAAAGCTTGTGAATTAATGTCAATGTCCTATGCAAAAGCGTGGAATGTATTGAATAAACTCGAAGAAGAGGTCGGGTATCGAATTATACAGAGGCGGCAAGGTGGAAGTCGGGTCGGAAGGACCTTGCTGACGGATGAGGGTTTGGATTTTCTGCAAGCATATATGGAATATGAAGATAGTGTCTTTAAATATGCCAGAGCAGAATTTGTCAGAATATTCAAGGATAAAAAATTAATTTAGTATTTCTACTCCTTTTGACAAAGAAGTTGAAAGAAAATGAGCTCATATCTATAATATAGGTATGAGCTCATTTTCTTTATAATGTACGGATCTATGATAACAACTAACCGGACTTAATCGAAGGTTGGAGGTTTTTAATGCAGTTTTTAATGCCCTGTACAGAGGGTGAATATAAACAATATAATTAAGGAGGAATTGGAATGGGTATTATTATTGATGAGATGGAAGGCAAATTAAGACCCCCGTCAATCGGATTGAAGCCTTATGAGGCGAAGGTGATTCCACTAACAACAGGAGAGGATATGCTGGTTCGTGAAGTGACCTATGATGAAATCCCTTTATTAATGGAGACAATCGAACCCTTGATGAAGCAGCCTAAGGATTTTTATGATATCGTTGCTTCCCGCATTTATGCAGAGCTTCTCGGAATGTACCGTTATCGTGTACAGGATGAATATTGTTTCGTCGGTGCTGTTAACGGTGAAATCGCAGGTATTGTAAACGGACGTTTTGTAAATGAGAAGGTAGGTATGTCCTATCATACCATGACATTGAAGCGTGGAGCGCGTGTCGGAGCTCAGCTGTTTGCAGCTAAGATGGAATATCATTTTGATTTTATGAATCAGGATGAGGTATGGATCGTTGCAGAGAGCCCCAACGGCTTCAAGCGCTGGATGATCGAGTATGAATTGGAATCCCGTCCTCAGTGTCCTCATGAATTAGGCGGCGTTCCTACTTATGTACTTACCCGTGCGTTATGGGAGAAGCACAGAGAAAATAAAAACGTTGGTATTCGTCCTGCCTTCGAAGATGTTATCGAAGCGAACAAGGTATTACATAAGCCCGCTAAGATCAGTGTCTGATAAAGAATGGAGGTTATCATGCGGAATGTAGGTATTGTTGGTGTTGGGCATACCAAATTCGGTAAATCGGATCTTCCCTTTATCGATATGGTTTGTGCCGCAGCCCTTGAGGCAATGGATGATGCAGGTGCCAAGACGGGGAGAAAGAATGTGATTGATCAGGTGTTTGTCGGTACAATGGGTGCCGGAATGGTCAGCCGTATCAGCGGAATCGCTTCTGCAGTTGTGGACACACTGAATATTCGGCCGGCGATGGCAGAGACGATCGAAAACGGTCCTGCTTCCGGTGCTTCTGCAATTAAGCTTGGCTACATGGCAATTGCCTCCGGAATGTGCGATTGTGTTCTGGTAATCGGAGCAGAGGGCATGCGTGCGGTAAGTGGCTGGGAAGGGACTGATTTCGTTGCTACCATGCTTCATCCCGAGGGTGAATATAAATATGGTCTTACCCTTCCTGCCTTTGCAGGGCTATTCACAAGATTATGTATGGATAAATACGGTCTGGAAAGCAGGGATTTATCCATCGTATCCGTAAAAAATCATGCAAATGCAATGAAAAATCCCTGTGCTCATATACAGGCACCGGTTGTACTGGAGCGTATAACGAATAAAGCATATATTAATGCTACGAATCCCATTGTTGCGGATCCGCTTCGACAGTATGATATGTGTCCCGTTTCCGATGGCGCTGCTGCTGTTTTACTCGTTGCAGAGGATAAGCAGGAAGCACTGGGATTTGCAGATAAAAAATTTGTTAAAATAGCAGGCATCGGCTCAGCAACGGATACTCATGTTGTAGCCAATCGTGAAGTTCCGTCTGATCTGCTGGCAGTTCGATTGAGTGCTGACATGGCCTATAAGATGGCCGGAGTGGGACCGCAGGATATTGATGTCGCTGAATTACATGATGCCTTCCAGATACTTGAGATTGCTGAATCGGAGGAAGTAGGCTTCTTCGGACGAGGAGAAGGCCATATTGCTGCTCGTAACGGGGAGACTGCTCTTACCGGAAGCAAACCGGTTAATACCTCAGGTGGCTTAAAAGCGAAAGGGCATCCACTCGGTGCAACCGGAGTCTCACAGGTGGTTGAGCTGGTTCGACAGCTACGAGGTGAGGCAGGTGAGCGACAGGTTGCAGGCGCGAAGACCGGTCTGGCTGTCAACTTCGGAGGCTTTGGTAATAATGTTGTATCAACCGTTTTGACAACGAAGTAAGGAGGAAAGTATAAATTATGCAAGCATAATTTATACCGAGAAGTTTGTGCCAGCGTCATCCTCGGCACATACTTACACATTTTGAAGGTATGAGAAAGGCGAGGTTTTATATATGGAACAAATGTATGCTTATAAATGCATCAAATGTGGAAAGCTCCATCATCCTCGTTACGTCGTTTGCCAGAATCCCGACTGCGATGGCAGAGAGTTTGAGAAGATTCCTTTGGACGGGAAATGTAAATTATTGACCTGGACCAGAGTATATAATCTTCCGGAGGGGTACATGTGCCCTTGGTTAAACTTTGGGATCGTTGAATTCGAGAACGGTGTACGCGTTACCGGCCAGATTGGCTTTGATGATGGGATAGCTTCAGGTATGGAGTTGATCGCAACCGTCGGTGTTGTTAGAGAAAAATCTATTTTGTATAAAGAGACAGTAGTTGCTCCCCAGTATGGTTTCATATTCCAAAAGGCTTAGGCCTTTTGGAATATGGAGGTTCCCTATGAAAGAGTGGAATGCAACTGAGATATGTGGGCAGCTACGCAGTGTAGTATCTGAATATAATAAAGAGCTAGTGATACATTCGGTGTTTGCATCAACGATCAATGTATTCGGTGAGGATTTATTCTTCTCCATAGTGACGAGAAGAAATTGCTTGTATCCGATGTCCTGCAGAATCGATGAGATGTTACCACTGACAGAGCTTGGATTAAGGTCAGGCATGTGTGTTATTGTATCCGAGGACAGTATCTCTATTCCTCAGGCAGATCTCGTAATTCATCTGCTGGGTAGTAATACTCTGGACTTATCCATCCGTAAGCTGGAAGGCTTATACATTCCGGAGGATTTGGAGGAAAAGACTGCAGTGCTCAAAGAGCTGGTAAGAGCGAAGGGATGTAGGGACGACCTTAGTACTCTTGTTACCGGAGAATTTGATAATCCATATGCACAGGCAATTACGAAATATCTGCCGGAATTTGGCAGAGCGGTAAGAGAAGATAATATACGGGCGGCAGAGCTTGCAGGAGCGTTTGCCGGAGGAGGAGTAGGATTAACCCCATCCTCCGATGACCTTATCCTAGGATATATGACCATATATCTTGCCCGGTCACTGGCAGTAGACCCCAGTCGTCTGGAGGATGCATTAAGACTGACGAAGGCGATCGGAGAGGAAGCTGCAAAACATACTAATTTAATAAGCGGGACTTTTTTAAAACAATGCGGAATGGGCTTGATATCAGAGAATATGACAAAGCTTGTAATTGCGTTGTATTCTGATTCAAAAAAAGAGACCATCCGATTATGTGGAGAGCGTATTCTTGAGTATGGTTCTACTTCCGGAACGGATATACTTACGGGAATGATCCTATCAATGTTGAATTTTAACAATGCCTGAACGCGGTCCATAATTATGGAGGACATTATTTTGGTAAAGCTTGAGATTAGAAAAAATGCTTATTATGATTCGGTAACCTTGATGTTAATCAGCAATGAAATAAAAAAATTAGAAGGTGTCGAGGAAGCTCTCACCGGTATGGGGACGGATCTTAACTGTGAGATAGCACACAATATCGGGCTGGCGACGCAGGAATTTGAGACAGTTACCGCCAATGATCTGTTTGTTGCAGTAAAATGTATGAATGAGGCTGTATTTGATACTGTCTGCAAGAAGGTTGAGGAGCTTCTGAATAAGAAGTCGAAAGCGAAAGAAGCAAATTATTACACTCCGACCTTAGAAGGAGCGATTAAGCTTGATCCACAAGTCAATATGGCAATCATATCGGTTCCCGGTAAATATGCGGCGGATGTTGCTCAGGGTTGTCTGGATCGAGATATTAATGTAATGCTTTTTTCGGATAATGTAACGATTGAAGAGGAAAAGGCATTAAAGGAATATGCCTATGAAAAAGGTCTGCTGGTTATGGGACCGGATTGTGGAACAGCCATCATTAATCATGTGCCCCTTGCCTTTGCCAATGTGGTAAGGTCCGGGAATATCGGTATTGTAGCCGCCTCAGGTACAGGTACACAGGAGGTATCTTCCATCATTGACCAACTGGGAGGTGGTGTATCTCAGGTGATTGGAACCGGCGGTCGCGATCTGAAGAAAGAAATCGGCGGTCTTATGATGAAACTGGGACTGAATGCGCTGATACAGGATGAGGAGACAAAGGTAATTACTTTGATCAGTAAACCCCCGGCCAAGGAGATTGCAACACAGATGCTGACACTGGCAGCGAAAGCAGGAAAACCGGTAGTGGTATGCTTCATCGGCGGAGACCGTAAAGAAATTGAAGCATATGGCTTAACCGCTGCCATCTCCTTGGAAGATGCGGCACAGAAAGCCGTGGCTTTATCAAGAGGGGATACGGCCAAGGATTATATGGAATATGATATGGGAAGTGAGAAGGCACTGGAGTTAGCCGGAGAAGAAGCATCGAAACTAACACAAACCCAGAAGTATGTTCGTGGCTTCTATACAGGAGGAACACTCTGTGATGAGGCAATGAAGCTGATGTTACCCACACTTAACCATATCTATAGTAATATTCCACTACAGCCGGAGGATAAGCTGGAAGATGCCAGAAACGGCAAGAGCTATCAGCATACCTTCCTGGATTTTGGAGATGATGAATTTACGGTAGGAAGACCGCATCCCATGATTGATCCTTCTCTGCGGGCTGAACGGGTTAGATTGGAGGCACGGGATCCGGAATGCGCAATAATTATGGTTGATTGTGTGATCGGCTACGGTTCCCATGAGAATCCGGCAGAGGATCTATCAAAGGCAATCCGTGAGGCAAAGAGGACGGCAGAGGAGAATGGGAGACATCTGTTGGTGGTTGCGTCGGTGTGTGGCACCGAGGGAGATCCTCAGAGTCTTAGCAGAACCAGAAAACAATTAACCGAGGCAGGTGCACTTGTTATGCCGTCCAATGCACAGGCTACCCGATTTGCCATGCTGGTATTATGCGGTAAGGAGGGGATGGAATGAGTAAATTAAATGAATTATTTCAAAAAGAGCTGCATGTTGTAAATTTTGGTCTTGAGTCTTTTTATCAGGATCTGAAGGCACAGGGGCATCCGGCGGTACACGTGGACTGGAAGCCGGCAGCCGGTGGAGATCAAGAGGTCGCAAAGAAGCTGAGGTTGTTAAAAACTCCCGAACTTCTCGCAAGGATAGAAGAAGCCAATCAGGAAGCATTGCGACGAATACTGATGGCTCAGCCTACCCTAATCGGTTTGGGGATTGCAGGTGAGGTAATTCCCGGTATGACGAAGGAGACCATACTACATGCCGGTCCGCCCATAACCTGGGATCGTATGTGTGGCCCACAGAAGGGAGCTGTTCGCGGAGGTCTGATTTATGAAGGGCTTGCCGGTAATCTGGAAGAAGCCGAAGCTCTGGCTGCATCCGGAAGGATTCTGTTTGATCCCTGTCATATGCATGATGCAGTCGGACCCATGGCAGGTGTTATAACCTATTCTATGCCGGTATGGATTCTCGAGAATAAGGCCTTTGGTAACCGGGCTTATTGTACCTTGAATGAAGGTCTGGGTAAGGTGCTCCGCTTTGGTGCCTTTGATGAGGAGGTACTCACAAGGCTCCGGTGGATGAAGGAAGTACTCTATCCGGTATTAAAAGCAGGTATGGAGATCAAAGGTGAGATTGATATTAAGAGTATGCTTGCCCAGATACTGCAGATGGGAGACGAAGGACATAACCGTAACAAGGCAGGCACATCTCTTTTGTTCCGGGAACTGACCCCGGCTATCTTGGCCGCTGAGCTGCCTGATGTATGGAAAATTGAAGCTCTGAGGTTTATAAACGGGAATGACCACACGTTCCTTAATATATCAATGCCTGCCTGCAAATGTACCATGGATCCGATCCTTGATATTGAATACAGTACCGTACTGGCAACGATGAGCCGTAACGGGACGGATTTTGGAATACGGATCGCGGGTATGGGAAAGGATGCTTGGTTTACCGGTCCGGCAGAACAGGTCGAAGGACTTCTGTTTCCGGGCTTTACCGAAGCAGATGCGGCGAAGGATATGGGAGATTCCTGTATCACGGAGACCGCGGGGATTGGTGGCTTCTGTATGGCAGCAGCACCGGCGATCGTACAATTTGTCGGCGGTCAGGTGTCGGATGCAATTAATTATACCAAGCAGATGTATGAGATAACCATTGGAGAAGGCACGGCGTATAAAATTCCGGTATTGGATTTCAGAGGCGGACCTACAGCCATTGATCTAATGAAGGTAATCGAGACCGGAATACGACCGGTCATCAATACCGGTATTGCCCACAAGGATGCAGGTGTCGGTCAGGTTGGTGCCGGTATCGTTCATCCCCCTGAGGATTGCTTCCGGAAAGCCCTTGATGCATGTGCCACAAAATGGAACGAATAAAAAAAGGAATTAGTGTAGCAAGAATATGATGAAATGATAAAAGATGGAGGTATGCGTTATGAGTAAATGGTCAGATATTACAATGTATGAATTATCAATACCGATTGGAATCAATACCCCCCCTTGGCCTACCTATGAGCCGCTTCAGATGAAATTCTTCAAACGTCTGTCGCCGAATGGTGCCAATGGTCAGCTGATCACTCACAGTAATCATGTGGGTACCCATCTGGACGGGCCACTGCATTTTGATACGGCAGGGCGAGATGTGGCATCTCTGGAGTTGACAAAACTCTGCCATCCCGGTGTTGTCGTAGATTTATCCGATCAGGCTGAGGATTTTGGTATTTATACACCGGCAGATATTGAGAAGAGAGTAGAAGTAAAAGAAGGAGATATCGTAATTATCAATACCGGCTATCATAAATACGGTTGGGATCAGCCTACGGCAGATGAGAGACGTTATATGCTCCGTCATCCGGGTCCCAGTCTTGATTTCATCGATTGGGTTCGTGAGAAGAAGCTACGTTGGCTAGGTGTCGATTGCGGAAGTGCCGATCATCCGATGAATACCAAGATACGTGATTGGGAGCCGATGGAAGCTGTCAGATGTGATAAGCTGTTTAAAGAGCGTTACGGGAAGAGTCTCGATGAGGTATACCCTTGGCCGGATCACTATCAGGCAATGCATATTGAGTTATTCTGCAAGCCTTATGAGGCAATTCATGCAGAATGTCTTGGCGGCGAGATTGATAAACTCAGCAATAAACGAGTAGTAATCGGTTGTTTCCCTTGGAAACTTGTAGATGGCGAAAGTTGTATTGCAAGAATAGTAGCTTTTGATGGGTTCGATGATGTATAATAGTAATAACAAGATACATAGATGATGAATCTTATGAGATAACCTTGGCATACTGCCGGTCTGAGCCAGGATCAGACGGCCGGCAGTACTGCCATTTAAGATGGGGGTATTATGGATAAGATATTTCCGATGCTGTTAGTCGCAGGAATTGTTGCTCTGATTTTTTGGATGTCGGCAATCCGTGAAAAGAAGGTACAGGAATTTACGGATGAATTCGGTAAAGCATATGTTGAAGCGACAGATCATATCCTTGTTGCTCCATTGCAGGATGAAAGATTGAAATATACCATAGTGTCATCGGTGGATGGCAGGGGAAGAGAAATAAGGGATAAGAAAAAAATACCGGTAAGCTTGGCTCCTCTTGAAGAACAGCCTGAGGCGCTTCAGAGATTATTTCAGAACGGAATTGATTCCTTTGTTCTTGAACGCTTTCAGACCATGCATATCAAAAGGGATGGTGCCCAGCTTTATCTCAGCTCAATTAATATGATCGATAAGAAATATAATTCAGCACTGAATCGAATCTACGATATAGCGAATATATCCTTTAGTGCCTTGAATGATTATTCTGTGATAAAGACCTTGGAGGATGTGGAGAACATTCATTTCTTCTTACATAAACAAGATTTTCTACGCAGTACAACCCTGGCAGCCATTATGAGCCGGGAAGCAAAAAGGAGTGTAATACTAGGGTAAACGACATACATAACTGAATACAGAAGGATTGTACCAAACATATTAGGAATGTTATAAGCAGCAAGTGGTTTCGTCAATGTCCAGTGGTTATTTAATAACTGTTAGGAGGGTCAAATGAGAGAATTCGAGTATTTGAGGCCGGAGACAGTAGAAGAAGCGGTTGCCCTTCGTGAGAAACATGAAGGTTGTTCTGTTTTACTGAATGGTGGAACAGATATTATCATCCAGCTTCGCGATCACCTTATCGCACCAGAGTTTGTAATCGATATTAAGCATATCCCGGGATTGAAAAAGCTTTCGTTCCATAAAGAGGATGGACTTTATATTGGTGCCTGCGTAACAATGAATGAACTTGGTGACAATGAAGATGTTAAAAAATACTATCCGTTCCTCCAGGAAGCAGCATATTCCGTAGGAAGCAAGCAGGTTCGCAATCGTGCTACATTGGTCGGAAATATTGCGAATGCTTCTCCGTTATGCGATACCGGAACACCGCTATATGTATGTGAAGCAAAAGTGTGTATTGCAGGTAAGGAAGGCGAACGTGAGGTACCTATCTCAGAATTTATTACCTTTGTAAGAAGAACCGTGCTAAAACCGGATGAAATGGTAACCGGTATTAAAGTACCTTACACAGAAGGTGCGATAGGCATCTTTACAAAGGTTTCGAGACGAAAAGAAGTTGATTTATCTACAATCTGTGCTACTGTTCTTAAGCTGGGCGACGGTTATCGGATCGCCTTCGGTGCAGTGGCACCAACTCCAATCAGACTGACTAAGACAGAAGCATTACTCAATAGAAAACAGCTTACACCTGACTTGATTGAAGAAGCAGCGAAGCTTGCCCGTACCGAAGTGTCACCGATCAGTGATGTCAGGGCATCGAAGGAATATCGCTATGATGTTGTAGAGGTTACGGTAAGACGCAGCCTGGAACAATTTATGCAGGGAGGTGCCGTATCATGAAATATAAAGTGAGCTTCTTTATCAATGAAGATCCGGTAGAGCTTTATGTGGATGCGAACAGGACCATGCTAAATGTTTTACGAGAAGATCTATGCCTGATCGGTACCAAAGAAGGCTGTGGAGCCGGAGAATGCGGTGCCTGTACGGTTATTGTAGATGGTAAGCCGCTGAATGCATGTCTTGTACTTGCCCCCGAGCTTGACGGAATGCATATAACGACCATTGAAGGACTAGCAAAGGACGGAGAATTAACCGAATTACAAAAGCAGTTTATTAAGCATTCTGCACTCCAGTGTGGTTTTTGCACACCGGGCTTTATTATGTCCGGAACAGCGCTTTTACTGGAAAATCCTAATCCAAGCAGAGATGATATCAAGACGGCGATCGTCGGAAATCTGTGCAGATGTACCGGGTATGCCCGTATTCTTGAAGCAATCGAGGAGACGGCTGAGGTACTAAGGGGAGGTGGGCAGTAATGGAATTAAAGCACGTTGGTAAATCCTATGATAGGAAAGATGCCATCATGAAGGTGACAGGTACTGCAGAATATGTCGATGATATAAGACTACCTCGTATGCTGTATGCTCAGTGCGTAAGAAGCCCGTATGCACATGCCAAGATATTATCCATTGATATCTCCGAAGCGGAGAAGTTACCCGGGGTGAAATGCGTGATAACCGGTGATGAATACCCAAATCGTGCGGGACTTTATCTGGAAGACCGGTATTTTATGGCCAAGGTAGGCGATACCGCAAAATATATGGGCGAAGCCGTAGCTGCCGTCGCAGCGGAGACCGAAGAGATAGCACGGCAAGCCTGCTCTTTGATTAAGGTAGAATATGAAGAACTCCCGGCGGTTACGAATGCAGTTGACGGAATGAAGCCGGATGCTCCGATCATTCATCCGGATTTACATACTTATAAGGTGGCCCCGATTTTCTATCCGGAAAAGGGAACGAATATTTCCCATCACTATATTCTTAGAAAAGGAGATGCAGAGAAGGCTTTTTCTGAGGCGGATTATGTATTTGAGAATACCTTCTATGTTCCGCATGTTCAACATGTTCCATTAGAGCCACATGCTGCAATTGCAAAATACGAAGCCAATGGAAAGCTGACGGTTTGGGCCAGCTGTCAATCGCCCTATGCAGTACGCCAAGCCTTATCCGTTGCCTTTGCTATGCCTCTGAACAAGATACGAGTCATCGCCCCCACGGTAGGAGGAGGCTTTGGCTCCAAGGCAGGGACGACTCTGGAGGGAATCGTTATTCCTTTGGCGAAGTATTGCAAGGGACGACCGGTTAAGCTGGTGTATTCCAGAGAAGATGAGTTTGTGAATGCTTATGTACGTCAGGGAATGCATGCCAAGATTAAGGCCGGTGTACGTAAGGATGGTAAAATAACAGCACTCCATAATGAGTTTATCTGGGACGGCGGAGCTTATACCGAATACGGAGTAAATATAACGAAGGCTGGCGGATGGGCATCGGCCGGTCCCTATGATATCGATAATGTATGGACAGATAGTTACTGCGTCTATACCAATCATCCCGTCGGTGGTCCTTATCGCGGATTTGGTATGTGCGAAATCCACTTTGCCATTGAGCAGAATATGGATATGATCGCTGAAAAATTAGGTTTGTCACCGGTAGAAATCAGACGATTGAACGGAATAAGACCGGGTGGCTTTACCGGTATGGGAGAGAAGATGGAAGTAGCCGGTCTTCTGGACTGTATCGATCAGGTCGTGAAGGAAATGGATTATGACACACCCAGCGAACCGGCTGGGCCACATAAGGTCAGAGCGAAAGGGATTGCAGCAGGATGGAAATCTCCTTCTATGCCAAGCAACGCCGGCTCCTCTGCTATTTTGCGAATGAATGAGGATGGCACCTTCTTCCTGCTCAGTAGTGCGCAGGAGATAGGTCAAGGTTCTTCTACCGTATTGGTTCAGATTGCGGCTGAGGTTCTCTCTGTATCACCAGATCAGATCACTTTCTGTTCCGGTGATACCGATGTTACACCCTATGAATGGCAGACAGTTGCAAGCCGGACTACTTATTGTGCAGGAAATGCAGTGAAGCTTGCGGCAGAGGATCTTGTTGATAAAGTACTCGATTTGGCGCAGCTTAAGATGGGTGTAGTGAAGCGAGACCTTGAGTTTCGCGATGGCTACGTAGTACATAAGATTTATCCGGATAGAAAGCTTCCGATTTCTGATTTTGCACTCGGAGTATCCTTCGAGGATGGCAGCGGCTATGGTGGTCCGGCAATCGGAGTCGGTTCCTTTACTCTGGAGAACAACATCAAGACGGATAAGAAGACCGGTGTGGCGATACATCATCCCGCCGCCTTCTGGACCATGGGTGTGAATGGCTGTGAGGTTGAGATAGATACCGATACCGGAGCCTGTAAGGTGCTTAAGATGGTATCCTGCTTTGATGCCGGTAAGGTAATCAACCCGACTCTTTTTGCAACTCAGACCGAAGGCGCTATGGTGCAGGCATTAGGAACCGCGCTTTTTGAGGAGCTCAAATTAAAAGATGGTAAGGTTCTGAATAAGAGCTTTGTCGATTACAAGATACCGACGGTAGACGATATTCCTGAGTTAATCGTAAGATATGTGGAGCATGCTGAACCGACGGGACCTTATGGAGCGCGCGGGGTAGGAGAACCTCTTATGGTACCGGGTGCGCCGTGTATAGCAAATGCGATCTATAATGCGATCGGAGTACGTTTCCACAAGATGCCGATTACCGCAGAGGATATATTAAAAGCTTTAAAGGAAAAAGGAGGTGTGAATTAACAGGCTGATTTAGAGATATAAGAAGTTGTAAAATCAGGTTTTTTATTCGCTTGGCAAAAATGTATGGGCAATATATTTATGGGAGCAAAGTAATTATTGTCTAATATTTTATGCAAAAAAATCATGTGTTGAGGAAAGGAGCGTATCGAAGCATTCGAGCTTTGAATGACTTCATACAAGTTATCTTATGGAGAAAAAGGTTGATGGTATCTATGATGGTTTTAAGGAACTTGGAACCGGTAAAATGATGATACTTGGACTCCAACATGTTTTTGCTATGTTTGGTGCAACTGTACTTGTACCCCTGCTTACCGGACTTAGTGTTTCCGTTACGCTATTTGCCGCCGGTATTGCAACGATTTGGTTCTTCTTCATTACTAAAAGAAAAGTCCCCATTTTCCTCGGCTCATCTTTTGCATTCTTAGGTGCGTTTGCCTCAGTTGCAAACGGTGATCCGGAATTACTGCCTTATGCAACAGGCGGTGTAGTTTGTGCCGGTCTCGTTTATGTCGTACTTGCAGGGTTATTTTCAATCTTCGGAGCGAAGAAGATTATGAGATTATTTCCGCCGGTCGTGACAGGCCCGATTATTATCTTGATCGGATTGATCCTGGCTCCGGTAGCGGTAAGCAGTGCCGCAGGAAATTGGATTCTTGCTATTATTGCAATCATCATCGTTGTTTGCGTAAATCTTTTTGGCAAGGGAATGCTGAAGCTTATTCCGATTCTTTGCGGAATTATGGGAGCGTATGTTGTTGGTTGTATCATTACCTTAATTAATCCTAATTTTCTGGGGCTTAGCTGGATTGATTTTTCTAATATGAAGGGTGTATCCATACTCAGTGTGCCGCCGTTCATGCTGCCGAAGTTTGAAGTATCGGCAATTGTAACCTTTGTAGTTGTTTCCGTAGCTGCCATTGTGGAACATATCGGAGATATCGCCGCAATCGGTGCAACCTGCGGCAAGAACTTCATTGCAGATCCCGGACTTACCAGAACCTTACTCGGTGACGGTATCGGAACCTCCATGGCCGGAGCAATCGGCGGACCTGCTAACACTACATACTCCGAGAATACTGGTGTAGTTGCATTGACAAAGGTATATGATCCTAAGGTAATGTTTATTGCAGCATGTATCTCAATTCTTGTTTCCTTCATTTCTATTTTTGATGCATTTATTAACACGATACCTTGGTCGATTATCGGCGGTATTTCCATCGTTTTGTACGGTATGATTTCGGCAACCGGTGTTCGCACCATTGTTGTAAATAATATTGATTTTACAAATATGAGAAATATCATTATTATGGCTATAATCCTCGTATGCGGTCTTGGTTTTAATGCCAATCCGATCCAGATCCCCCTTGGCTCTGCTACCCTGACCTTTGGAGGTCTTGCATCCGCAGCGATCATCGGAATCTTGGTAAATGCCATATTACCTGGTAAGGATTATGAGTTTAAGATTGACGAAACATAATTAATACTACAAAGTGAAAAGAGAGCAACAAAAAGCCTGATTTTATTACATAGAAAAAAGTAAATAAATCTATAATAGTTTATTTACTGCAGCGAATATCAGATGCAATAATGCGGTGGTAACTTATCACCGCATTATTGGTTTAACCCGTAATGGTATGCGATGATTATTACAGGATACCGATTGGTTAGTAGAGGGAATACAATATCTTATATCATTGGAGGAGACTATGAATTATCACAAAACCTTCGAAGTCGGAAAGAAAGATAATGAAAGATTTAATCTATTCAATATGAAAGGGAAGACCTTCCGAATGAGCAGCATGGTATTTCTGGTGATCACCTTCATGGTAACACTCACACAGCTGACCAAAGGGGATCAACTGATCTATGCATTGCTTATGGGCGCTGGTTATGGTATTCTGGGAATTCTATTTTTTATAAGTGTGAATTATATTCTTGTCAAATATAAACTATACTTATTCTATAAGAGAGGAAATATCAAGCCCTTTAAGCAGCAGATCGAGATGAATGAAAGCGGAATTTCTGCTAAAACCGAGAGTGGTTCAGTGCATGTAACCTTTGATAAAATAGGAGGAGTAAGAGAAACAAAGCATGCTTTTTATATATTCGTTAATTCAGAGCATGTCTATGTGTTTCCAAAAAATCAGATGGTTGGCCCGGAAGAATTTGAAACGGTTAGGTGTATATTCAAAGCGGGAATGTCAAATGAAAAACTCAAGTTGCTTGTCTGATAGTAACCGCCAATTTGCCTGATATATTAGTCTATTTCAATACAGATATAACAGAGTAGCTGCCTAATGAGATATCATCAGACAGCTACTTCTTAAATTATTATCCTATCTAACCTTCAGTAATTCTCGAATAATTTTCAGCGACAACATCCCAATTGACTACTTCAAAGAATGCTTTTATATAATCTGCACGCAGATTCTTATATTTCAGATAATAAGCATGCTCCCATACATCAATACCAAGTATCGGATACCATTCCCCCTTACTCTCCATAATCGGATTGTCCTGATTCGGACTGGAGGATACCTTAAGATCGCCCAGTTTATTGGCAGAGAGCCATGCCCAGCCTGAACCAAATCTTGTTGCACCGGCACTGGCCAGCTTATCCTTCAAAGCATTGACATCTCCAAAATCCTTCGTAATCTGATTGGCAAGTTCTCCAACAGGCTCTTTACTTCCACCGGGCTGTAGTGTGGTAAAATACAGATTGTGATTAAAGAATCCACCACCGTTATTTCTGACAGCTGCCTGCAATGCCTCATCGGGTAGATCGGAAAGGTTCTTCAATAGGTCTTCGATGGAAGCATCCGACTTCTCGGGTAGCTTTTCTAAGGCTGTATTTAGATTATTGGTATAGGCAGTATGATGCTTTGTATAATGAGTAATCATGGTAAGCTCATCGATGTGAGGCTCCAATGCATTAAAATTGTAATTTAATTCGATCTGTTTAAACATAATATATGCACTCCTTTACAATGAAATGATTTAATGGATTTATAACAATTATATTGTTTAAAATATAATTCGTGTTATTATTATTACACAACATAAGAATAATTGCAATAGTAAAACAACAATTAAAAAATAAATAATAAATTAACAATAAATACAAAGAGAATTATAGTCGAACCATACAATTTGTTGGACATGTTATTCCGTCATTGACGAAGGAATGTATCGGTATTATAATATCGATAATACGATACTGATTAGACGGAGGATGGTTTATGAATGAAAAGGGAAAAGGAGCCGTAACGACGCAGGCCTTAAACAGAATGCCTTATTATATACAACAGCTGCGTAGCATAAAGAGCCAGGGCATTGAGACAATATCTGCCCCTAAGGTTGCGGAATTATTGAATCTGAACGAGGTGCAGGTGAGAAAGGATTTTGCTGCTGTCTATATTACCAAAGGAAAACCGAAGACCGGCTTTGTGGTGGAGGAGTTGTTAACAGCGATGGAGGAATTGCTTGGTTATAATAATGCGGAAGATGCCGTAATCGTCGGAACAGGTTCTCTGGCACGTGCCATAATGGCGCATGAGGGATTTCAGGAGTATGGTCTGAAAATCGTTGCCGCCTTCGATCATAATTCAGATTTGGTTGATACAGAGATTAACGGTATAAAAGTGTTACCAACCGATAAAATAAGCAATTTATGCAGGCGTTTGAAGATTCACATCGGAATTATAACGGTCCCTTCACATAAGGCACAGACGGTATGTGACCAATTGGTTGCCGGTGGCGTTTTGGCAATCTGGAATTTTGCACCCATCCATCTATCCGTACCGGACCATATTCTGGTCCATAATGAAAATTTAGCTGCTTCTTTGGCTGTTCTATCGAATCATCTGAAGCAGGCTATGAAATCCATAGAATAGTATGAGGCTGGTCAAATAAGAGAAAGCAGGGTATGAACATGAATACACAGCATTTAAAATATGTAATAGAGGTCGAGAGAACCAGCTCAATCTCACAGGCGGCAGAGAATCTGTTTATGGGACAACCAAGTTTGAGTAAAGCGATAAAGGAACTGGAGGATTCTCTCGGGTTTACTATCTTTGAGCGAACCTCCAAGGGAGTGACCCCCACTCAGAAGGGAATCAAATTCTTATCCTATGCCAGAAATGTACTGAGCCAGCTCGAAAAGATGGAGGCCTTGTCGGATAAGGCAGATGCAGACATTCAAAATTTTAATATATCCATTCCAAGGGGAAGCTATATCGCAGATGCAATCACAAATTTTCTGTCCGATCTCGATACCAATAAAGGCATCTATGCCAATGTCCAAGAGACGAATTCCATCCAGGTTGTTAATAATATCATTGACGGACCCTTTAATCTGGGCATTATACGATATCAGACAGAATATGAGAACTATTTCTTGGATTATCTGAATGAAAAACAGCTTCGTTATGAAACGATCTGGGAATTCGAATATCTGGCACTTATGTCAGAAGAACATCCCCTGGCTTGTTGTGAAAGCATCAATGATCAGGAGCTTCTCCGGTATACAGAGGTAACCCATGGCGATACATCGATCCCTTATCTTCTTCAAAACAGCTTGAAAACAGAAGCTCCCTCCGTTACCTCAAAGCGCATCTATGTATATGATCGATGCAGCCAATATGATTTATTATCAGAAATACCCTCGACTTACATGTGGGTTTCGCCAATTCCGGATAAGTGGCTGAAGCGTTATCATCTGGTGCAACGCAAATGTAATGCTGCCGGGCACAAATATAAGGACGTATTCGTTTATCCCAAGAATTATAAGCTTACCGAGCTGGACAGGCGGTTCATTGATCGATTATCCGAAGCAAAGAATGAGGTTTCCTTTCGAGAATATCATTAAGGGATGAGTGTTCTATCAATCTTGATATATCGATATCGGAATATCGATATCACCATATTGAATACGAATGAGGGAAGGCCTGGATATCAAGTACGGATATTATCGGAAGGAAATGGTAAAAAATTATCGGTAGAAAAATGGACATAGTATTAGAAACAAGCTGTATTGTAGCACTAGATCAGCAGAGCCGTGATAATAATACAAGTTTCACATGAAATTCACCTGATATCAGCGAGTAAAATATAATACGAAACATGTATAAAAAATGCGTATATCGATAATAGAATATCGATATACGCATTTTGCATTTCACAACACGAGTAGAGATTGTTAAAATATAAACAATTCAAAGAGACAGATCATTAACAAAATACTAATTTATAAAGGAGATAGAACGATGGCTAGATTTACACTTCCAAGAGATCTATATCATGGTAAGGGTTCCCTTGAGGCTTTAAAGTCTCTCAAAGGGTCCAAAGCAATTGTAGTAGTAGGCGGAGGTAGCATGAAACGATTTGGATTCCTAGACCGGGTTATCAGTTACCTGAAGGAAGCCAAAATGGAGGTTCAGTTATTCGAAGGCGTAGAACCGGATCCGTCCGTAGAGACCGTGTTAAAGGGAGCCGCTGCAATGCGTGAATTCGAACCGGATTGGATTATCTCAATCGGTGGCGGATCGCCGATTGACGCAGCGAAAGCGATGTGGGCCTTTTATGAATATCCGGATACAACCTTTGAGGAACTTTGCATTCCCTTTAATTTTCCGACACTCCGCACCAAAGCAAAGTTCTGTGCAATTCCCTCAACCTCAGGTACCGCTACGGAGGTTACCGCATTTTCTGTTATTACAGATTACGCAAAAGGGGTTAAATACCCTTTGGCTGATTTTAATATTACACCGGATGTTGCTATTGTGGATCCGGAGCTGGCAGAGACAATGCCGGCACAGCTTACCGCTTATACCGGTATGGATGCAATGACTCATGCTGTAGAGGCATATGTATCAACCCTGAATTGCGATTATACCGATCCCCTTGCACTTCATGCCATCAAGATGGTCAGTGAGAACCTTGTCAAGTCTTATCACGGCGATTTAGAAGCCCGTGCGAAAATGCATAATGCGCAGTGCCTTGCAGGTATGGCTTTCTCCAATGCCTTACTTGGAATTGTACACTCCATGGCACATAAGACCGGTGCTGCATTTTCCGGTGGACATATTGTCCATGGCTGTGCAAATGCGATGTATCTTCCCAAGGTCATTAAGTATAACGCCGTAAATGAGACCGCAGCAGCAAGATATGCTGAAATTGCTGTATTTCTGGGATTAGAACCAAGCGCCGGTGCTTTGATCAAGCATATCAGAGATCTGAACCATGCTTTGGACATTCCGACCTGTATTAAGGAATATGATGGTGGTATCATCGAGGAGAAGGAGTTTCTATTAAAGCTGCCTAAGGTAGCTGAACTGGCTGTGGGGGATGCCTGTACAGGCTCTAACCCCAGAACGATTACCCCCGAGGTAATGGAAAAATTACTGTATTGTTGTTATTACGATACAGACGTTGCTTTCTAATCTTTAACTTAAAATTGTGTCGCCACGCAAGATAGGTTATCGATTTAGAATATAGGAGTGGGATTTGTTGCCTCAAGTCTTCATTCTATTATAAAGGCTGCAGCTGTAAAAGGCCGCAGCTCTTTTCATGAATATATGATACTTAATATATAGCCCGGGAGTTACGGGATACCGGGTAAAACAAAGGAGCTATTTATGTACCGAATTATTAAAAAGCAAATATTAAATCCTACGGTTACCCTAATGGAGATAGATGCACCAATGGTAGCTAAGAAAGCGGAACCGGGGCAGTTCATTATTTTGCGTACCGACGAGGACGGAGAGAGAATGCCTCTGACCATTGCGGATTATGACCGAGACAATGGGACTGTTACTATTATATTTCAGATTGTAGGAGCGACAACACAGAGGCTGAATCATATGGAGGAGGGGGATTGTCTCACCGATTTTGTAGGCCCTCTCGGACGTGCAACCAAGACCGAGGGTAAGAAGAAGGTAGCAGTAGTCGGAGGAGGAGTAGGCTGTGCCATTGCTTATCCGGTGGTTAAGAAATTTCATGAGCTAGGCACCGAGGTTCATACAATTGCAGGCTTCCGCACCAGAGATCTTGTGATTCTGGAGGAAGAATTTAAGAAAAACAGCACCCGCTTTTTGCTGATGAGCGATGATGGCAGCTGCGGGGAGCAGGGACTGGTTACCGATGCGTTAAAGAAGCTGATCGACAGCGGTGAGCAATACGATGAAGTGATTACCATCGGACCGCTTATAATGATGAAATTTGTTAGCAGGCTGACCAAACAGTATAACATAAAAACGGTAGCAAGCATGAATCCGGTTATGATAGACGGAACCGGAATGTGTGGTGGTTGCCGTCTCAGCGTAGGCGGTAAGACGATGTTCGCCTGTGTAGACGGACCTGAATTTGACGGTCACGAGATTGATTTTGATGAAGCAATTGCAAGGTCTGCAATGTATCGGGATTTTGAGCGGAGAGTACATGAGACTACCTGTAATCTCCTGAAAGTGGAGGTGTAATGATGGCAGCAAATATGTCTTTACTCAAAAACGAAATGCCTGTACAACCGGCAGAAATCAGAAATAGTAATTTCCTTGAGGTCTCCCTCGGTTATAGCAAAGAGCAGGCGATGGAGGAAGCAAGGCGTTGTCTGAATTGTAAGAATAAGCTGTGTGTTACCGGATGTCCGGTTCGTATCGATATACCGGCATTTGTTCAGGAGGTTGCGGCCGGTAATTTCGAAGAGGCATTTCAAGTGATAGCGAAAGCCAGCTCCCTGCCCGCAGTCTGTGGACGGGTATGTCCCCAGGAAAGCCAGTGTGAGGCTAAGTGTGTCAGAGGAATCAAGGGAGAAGCAGTTGCAATCGGAAGACTGGAACGTTTTGTAGCGGACTACCATAATGCGTATTGTGAGGAAAAAGCCATAAGACCTCAGAGCAATGGTCGTAAGGTGGCTGTCATCGGCTCCGGTCCTTCCGGACTGGCCTGCGCCGGAGATCTGGCAAAGAAGGGTTATGAGGTCACTGTATTTGAAGCACTGCACCTGGCCGGAGGGGTTCTGGTCTATGGCATTCCTGAATTCAGACTTCCAAAGGATATTGTGAAGAAGGAAATCAATACGTTGAAGGAGTTAGGTGTAGAGATTAAGACGAATATGGTCATCGGTAAGACCTTATCCATCGATGAATTGATAGAGGAGTATGGCTTTCAGGCTGTCTTCATCGGTTCCGGTGCGGGACTGCCGAATTTTATGAATATCAAGGGTGAGAATTTAAAGGGGGTTTATTCCGCCAATGAATTCCTTACCAGAATTAATTTGATGAAAGCCTATGAGGAGACGGCTATGACGCCGATCCAAAGAGGAAACCGGGTAGCCGTGGTCGGTGGTGGTAATGTAGCCATGGACGCTGCAAGATGTGCTAAGCGCCTTGGTGCCGAAGTCACCGTTATCTATCGACGCACCGAGAAGGAGCTTCCTGCACGACTGGAGGAAGTGGAGCATGCGAAGGAAGAAGGCATACAGTTTATGTTTCTGACCAACCCGTTGGAAGTAAAGGGGACGGAGGATGGCTGGGTAAGCGGTATTATATGCCAGGGGATGGAGCTTGGAGAACCCGATGCATCAGGAAGACAAAAGCCGGTCCCGAAGCCGGACAGTGAGTTTGAGCTGAATACCGATTGTGTGATTATGGCCATCGGAACCTCTCCCAATCCATTGATTAAAGCGACTACAACAGGGCTTGAGACACAGAAATGGGGAGGCATTATCGTAGATGAGGCTACCGGTCTTACCTCCAGAACCGGGGTATATGCAGGTGGAGATGCAGTAACCGGTGCAGCAACCGTGATTCTGGCCATGGGTGCCGGAAAGAGTGCGGCGGCTGCGATGGATGAGTATTTATCTCTTCGGGGAGAGTGAGAAAATGGCTTCAAATACCTTGACTACCCAGATGGTGAAGCGCTTACCACTCTATGTAAATTACCTGAAAGCATTATCGAAGGATCAATCGGTTCATATATCAGCCACAGCCATAGCACATGATCTGCATCTGAATGATGTCCAGGTCAGGAAGGACTTAGCCAGAGTTAGTGGGAATGGTCGTCCGAAGATCGGGTACCGGATCGATGAATTAATCCGGGATCTGGAGCATTGCCTTGGTTATGATAATGTAGAATCTGCGGTTTTGATCGGTGCCGGGAGTCTGGCTAGAGCATTGCTAGCGTATGAAGGTTTCGTGGCTTATGGGGTGGATATTGTGGCGGCCTTTGCAATAGAGGAGAACCATGCGACCAAGGAGAATTTTGTGACAAAGTATGATTCTGATAAACGAGTTCTGCCTCTTAGTAAAATGCAAAATTTCTGTTCCAGAATGAGAATTAAGATCGGAATTATCGCAGTGGACTCTAAGGATGCTCAAAAGGCCTGTGATATGCTGGTAGATTGCGGAGTTCTGGCCATCTGGAATTTTGGACCGGTTCATCTACAGGTCCCTGGGCATGTTATTGTAAAGGATGAGAATCTGGCAAGCTCTCTGGCGATCCTGTCCAATCATCTGGTAGAAAAGATAAAATAAATAAGATTATATAGACACAAGTGGAAGAATGGAGGAACGATATGAACGAAGTATTTGATTATTTGATGATTGATAAAATCATCGAAGAGCATGGAAGCAGACAAAGTGCGATCATTGCAATCTTACAAGAGATCCAGGAATATTACCGATATCTGCCGAGAGAGATATTTCCGCATTTATCAAAAAAGCTTGGGGTTAGTGAAGCTAGAATCTATAGCACAGCTACCTTTTATGAGAATTTTTCTCTGGAGCCGAAGGGAAAGTATGTGATAAAAGTGTGTGATGGTACTGCCTGCCATGTAAGAAAGTCCATCCCGATACTGCAAAGGCTCAGAGAAGAGCTGGGGTTGTCCGATCTGAAGGCTACTACCGATGATCTGGGCTTCACCGTAGAGACCGTATCCTGCCTCGGAGCCTGTGGACTGGCTCCGGTTATCACGGTTAATGAAAAGGTATATCCTGCAATGACACCGGAAAAAACCTCTGAACTTTTAAGGGAACTGAAGGAGGAATTATTATGCTAAAGACAAGAGAAGAATTGGTACAGGTACGCAGGATATTTGCACAATCACTGGAGCGGCAGACAAAGAAGCTTCTGATCTGTGCCGGAACCGGCTGTGTGTCCAGCGGAGCCTTGATTATCTTTGACCGATTAGCGGAGCTTCTACAGGAGCAAAAGGTTCCCTGTTCGGTAGAGCTTGCCGAGGAGCCTCATGACGATACCGTAGGAATGAAAAAGAGCGGCTGCCATGGTTTTTGTGAGATGGGACCCTTGGTACGCATTGAGCCCCAGGGATGGCTTTATACCAAAGTGAAGGTGGAGGACTGTGAGGAGATCGTTGCGAAAACAATCATAGGGGGAGAATATATCGAACGACTTTCTTATCAGAAAGACGGAGTCATCTATGAAAAGCAGGAGGACATTCCGTTTTACAGCAGACAGACTCGTACCGTTTTAGAGCATTGTGGACAGATCGATGCTACCTCCATTCGGGAATATTTTGGAATCGGCGGATATATTGCCTTCGAAAAGGCACTGTTTGAGATGTCCGCAGACGATATTATTAATGAAATCTCAGAATCGAATTTAAGGGGCAGAGGGGGCGGCGGTTTTCCTGCCGGTCGTAAATGGTCTCAGGTTAAGAGACAGAAGCAAGAGAAGAAATATGTGGTATGTAACGGAGACGAGGGAGATCCGGGTGCCTTTATGGATCGAAGCATTATGGAGGGAGATCTCCACAGAATGTTAGAGGGTATGATGATCGCAGGTCTGGCCTGCGGTGCGGATGAGGGCTATATCTATGTACGAGCTGAATATCCGATGGCGGTAAGCAGACTAAAGCTGGCGATTGAACAAGCAACGGAATATGGACTTCTGGGTGAGAACATTCTTGGAACCGGATTTCATTTCAAGATACATATCAATCGTGGTGCAGGTGCTTTCGTATGTGGTGAGGGCAGTGCCTTAACCGCTTCCATCGAAGGCAAACGAGGCATGCCGAGAGTTAAGCCTCCGAGAACGGTGGAACAGGGCTTGTTCGATAAGCCAACGGTACTCAATAATGTAGAAACCTACGCCAATGTACCACTGATACTGAATAACGGAGCAGCCTGGTATAAAAGCCTCGGTCCGGAGAACAGCCCCGGCACCAAAGCCTTTGCTCTGACCGGTAATATTGAGAATACAGGACTGATCGAAGTACCCATGGGAACTACCCTCAGAGAGGTAATCTTTGATGTCGGCGGCGGTATGAAGGATGGAGGAGAGTTTAAGGCAGTACAGATCGGTGGACCCTCCGGCGGATGCCTTACAAGTGAGCATCTGGATCTCCCTTTGGACTTCGATTCCCTTAAGAAGGCAGGGGCAATGATCGGATCCGGCGGATTGGTTGTAATGGATGACAGTACCTGTATGGTGGAAGTAGCCCGGTTCTTTATGAACTTCACTCAAAATGAATCCTGCGGAAAATGTGTACCCTGCCGTGAAGGTACGAAGCGAATGCTTGCGATTCTGGAACGAATTGTAGCAGGAGAGGGAGAAGACGGAGATATTGAGCTGCTGCTGGAGCTGGCGGATACCATATCCTCTACAGCACTCTGTGGACTTGGTAAGTCAGCACCCTTCCCGATCGTGAGTACCATCAAGCATTTCAGGGGGGAATATGAGGCTCATATTTTTGAAAAGCGTTGTCCTACCGGTAACTGTACAAAATTGAAGTCGATCTCAATTGATCCGACTCTGTGTAAAGGTTGCTCAAAATGCCAGAAATCCTGTCCGGTGAATGCAATCAGCGGTAAAGTAAAGGAGCCCTTCTGTATTGATAGCACAACATGTATCAAATGCGGTGCCTGCATCACCTCCTGTCCTTTCCATGCCATCGCATAGGAATGGGAATGAAGTGTGTAACAGAGACAAACTCACTGAGAAGAATTGTGTGAGCGGCCCGATGGCTGGGCTTCACATTCTTTCGTGATAATAGGAGGATTTGAAATGGATAAGAATAAAATTATGACAATTGATGGTATCCCGGTGGAAATAGGCGATGAGAAGAACCTTTTGGAGCTGATCCGCAAAGTTGGTATTAAGATGCCGACCTTCTGCTATCATTCAGAGCTTTCCATTTATGGTGCCTGCCGTATGTGTATGATCGAAAATGAATGGGGTGGAATTGATGCGGCCTGCTCCACAATACCGAAGTCCGGAATGAACATCAAAACGAATACTGAGAGACTTCGCAGATACCGTAAAAATATCCTGGAACTGCTACTGGCGAATCATTGCAGAGATTGTACGACCTGTGGTAATAACGGAAAGTGTAAGCTTCAGGATCTGGCAATGCGATTTAATATTACCGGAGTACGTTTTCCAAACACTGCAGAACATCCGATGATCGATGATTCTTCGGTCTGCATTACCAGAGATGCGAATAAGTGCATTCTATGCGGAGACTGCGTTAGGATGTGCAATGAGATACAGAATGTCGGTGCCATCGATTTTGCGCACCGTGGCTCTAAGATGACCATCAGTACCGCCTTTGACATTCCGATTTCTAAATCACCCTGCGTGGGCTGTGGTCAATGTGCAGCGGTTTGCCCTACCGGTGCCATTGTGGTAAAGAATGATACCCAGAAGGTATGGAAAGCCCTGGATGATGAGAGTACCAAGGTGACGGTTCAGATTGCTCCGGCTGTTCGTGTCGGTCTCGGCGAAAAGATGGGTGTGAATTCCGATGAAAATGCAATGGGTAAAATCGTAGCAGCTCTTCGTCGTATGGGCTTTGATGAAATCTACGACACCAGCACCGGTGCCGATCTGACGGTTCTGGAGGAGACCTCGGAATTTCTGAACCGACTGCAAAAAAAGGAAGAGTTACCCTTGTTTACGTCCTGTTGCCCTGCCTGGGTTCAGTACTGTGAGAAGAATTATCCCGAGTTACTCCCGAGTGTATCAACCTGCCGATCTCCGATGCAGATGCTGGCCTCCATTATCAAAGACCAGTCCGGCAGTTCAAGCCGCCGTCATGTGCATGTTGCGGTAATGCCTTGTACAGCAAAGAAACAGGAGGCAACCAGAGAAGAATTTACGGTTGATGGAAGTCCCATCGTGGATTATGTCATAACAACACAGGAACTGATTCAGATGGTCAAAGAAGCCGGTATTGTATTCACGGAGCTGGAGCCGGAGGCTGTGGATATGCCCTTCGGAACAATGACCGGAGCAGGAGTTATCTTTGGTGTTACCGGTGGTGTTACCGAAGCAGTGCTTCGCAGACTTTCAACCGATAAATCCAAAGGAGCGTTGATGTCCATCGCTTATCAGGGCGTCAGAGGAATGAAGGGTGTGAAGGAGACCACCGTAATGTATGGTGACAAAGAGGTCAGAATTGCCATTGTCAGTGGACTCAAAAATGCCAGTGATCTGATCGAGCGGATAAAATCAGGAGAGCATTATGATTTTGTAGAAATCATGGCATGTCCCGGTGGCTGTGTATGCGGTGCCGGTCAGCCCTTTGCAGAGACCAAGACCAGGGAGAACAGAGGAAAAGGTCTGTATGCGGCTGATAAGCTCTGTAACGTAAAATTTGCGGAAGAGAATCCTTTGATGATGACACTGTATCGCGGTATTTTGCAGGGCAGAGTTCATGAACTGTTACATGTTGATTACACCCATGGAAAGGAGCATAAGTAATATGGTTGAAGTAAGAGTATGTGTCGGTACTTCCTGCCATCTGAACGGTTCTTATAATGTGGTCCAGGATATTCAACAACTGATCGAGCAGCATTCCTTGCATGAACAGCTTAATTTTGAAGCAATATTTTGCATGAAGCAGTGCCAGGCAAAGGGAGTGTCCATTAAGGTGGATGACGAGGAGTTTCGAATAGAGCCGAGTCAGGTAAAGGAATTCTTTGAAGAAAAAATCATGAGACGGGTCATGATAAAATAGGTCATAAATAAACTACAGGCATAGGGAGTCGGCATTCGGTCTTCCTATGCCTGTTCTATACCATAAACTTGAATATTATGGAAGCGAGGTATATAATATGTAGTGAGCATAGCGTAAGAAAGACACTTACGCGGTAAGAAAGACACTTACGCGGTAAGAAAGATACTTACGCGGTAAGCAAGACACTTACGCAGTAAGCAAAACACTTACGCAGCAAGCAAGAACTTGCGAAGCAAGCATGCTTGTAGGAATGCGATCGGAGTGAAGAAGATTGGGTAAGATAGCTAACATATCAAGAACAGGAGGATATGGTATTGGAAGCAAATAAATTAAGTATAACAGTACTGAAACAGGTGCGAAAAGCACAGATCGATGAAGAGTACGGAGCAGAAATCTATTCCTATATTGCGAAGAGAGAGAAAAATCAGGTAAATAAAGAATTCTTACTGCAGATGGCCAGAGATGAAAAGAGACACGCTTCCATCTGGAGAAATTATACCAACGAAATCTTGAAACCGAATTTTGGATTACTGATCTGGATGAAGCTTTTAACCATACTATTGGGATTTACCTTTGTGGTAAAGACCATGCAGAAGCAGGAACGGTTTTCTTCCTCTGCGTATGATATGCTGAAGAAGGAGCTTCCTGAGGCTGCGTTAATGTTGGATGAGGAAAGAAGGCATGAAAAAGAGCTCTACGGGATGTTGGATGAGGAGCGTCTGCATTACATAGGTGCAATGGTGTTGGGGTTGAATGATGCCTTGGTGGAGCTGACCGGAGCCATCGCAGGAGTAACCTTTGCTCTTGCCAATACCAGATTGGTTGCAATGACGGGAATCATTACCGGAGTATCGGCGACACTTTCTATGGCAGCCTCAAATTATCTTGCGGAACGGGCTCAAGGTAACAAAAATGCTATAAAATCAAGTGTATACACAGGCGTTGCTTATCTTGTTACCGTAGCATTTCTGGTTCTGCCATATTTATTATTTCCTTCACGGATGTATGTAGCAGCATTTGCCGTAATGCTTGGTATCGTGCTGCTTATTATTTTGGCATTTAATTATTATCTGTCCGTTGCGAAGGAGGAAGCATTTTTACGAAGATTTGGCGAGATGGCTATTATTTCTCTGTCCGTTGCCGCAATCTCCTTTGTAATCGGCGTATTGGCGAAGCAGCTGTTAGGTATTGATACTCTGTAAAGGGTCTTTACTTGAAGGTGGAAGAGAACAGAAATGCCTCTTTTGTATGTGCTTTTTAGAGTCTGCTGAAATGATGTTAGAAAATAACATTCAATTTGACACAGTTAACAGAAATTAATATAATACAGTATAAGACAGAACCAGATCCTGAGATGTTAGGGGGGGTAGCCTATGGATATAGATTATATGAAGAGAGTCATGGAACTCGCCGATCAGGGGAGTGGTTTTGTTAACCCGGATCCGTTATCCGGTGCCTTGTTAGTGAAGGATGGAACGGTACTTGCAGAAGGCTGGTATGAAGCTTACGGAGCTGACAGTGCGGAAGCAATCGTATTGCGAAAGGCTTCCGGTGATCTGACCGGTGCGGAGCTCTATCTTAATATTGAACCGTTTCAGTCCGAGCTACAGATCAGGGAAAGCCTTAACCTGATTAAGGAGAAGGGAATAACGAAGATATATATAGGTATGCTGGACCCAAACCCGGATAAGAAAATTGATTTTTTACAGGAGTTGTCGAAGCTTGGAGTCAGCTATAAGGCAGGAATTCTCCTTGATGAATGTGAAGAGCAGAATGAAATCTATTCCTATTACATTAGGCACAAAGAGCCCTTCGTTTTCGTAAAATGGGCAATGACGCTAGATGGAAAGCTTGCTACGAAGACAGGCGATTCGAAATGGATCAGCTCCGATGACAGCCTGAGATTTGTTCACCTATTAAGGCAGCGGGTAGCTGCGATTATGGTTGGTGAGAATACCGTAAGAATGGATGATCCGATGCTTACGACGAGGCTGCCCGGGGTAAAGCTATCCAACCCACTCAGAGTGATTGTATCGAAATCTGGCGACCTTCCACCGGATGCAAAGATCTTGCAGGTAGATGAGTCGGTAAAGACGATAATCATTGCCTCGGAGAATATTTCCAAGGAACGGGAGGCGGCGTTATGTCAGAGAGGGGTTCAGGTTGCCAAGCTTAAGGAGAATAATAATCGAATCGAATTTCATGAAATTATGAGATTGCTTGGAGGTATGAAAATCGATTCCCTATACATTGAGGGGGGAAGCTCCATACTTGCCTCCGCTTTTGAGAGTGGCTGTGTGCATAAGGTTTATACCGCGATTGCACCAAAAATTATCGGAGGAAGATCCGCTTATACTCCGGTCGGAGGGGAAGGAATCGAACACATGAGAGATGCCCTTGTTCTAAAGAGAGTCTCCCATGAAATAGTCGGCCCCGATGTAATTGTAAAAGGATATTTAATATAAGATCTAAATTTCAGAATAAAGCAGTAGATCAGCTTAAGGAGGATAAACAAATGACAGTTAAATTACATGATGTTGTCGAAGAGATTAAGATGAATAAAATTGTGATCATTACGGACGACGAACAAGCGCAAAGTGGGGGAGTATTCTTCGTTGCAAGTGAACTGGTAACGAAAGAGAATATAAACTTTATGATGAAGCATGGCACCGGCTTCACCTGCATCTCACTTCCTTCGGAGAAGACAGAACAGATCACATTGCCCTTGATTAATCCCTATGGAAGCCATAACAATCCCAATGCTTATCTGATATCCTTGGATGCTATCAATAGTGAGACCGGCATTACGCCGGAAGAACGGGTTCATACAATCCGGGGGTTGTTAAAGCATCCATTTGATCACAGTCATTTTAAGACACCGGGGCATGTCTTTGTTATGAAGGCTGTGATAGGCGGAGTCCTGAAGAAAGCAGGCTATGCGGAGGCAGCCTCCGATTTGGCCAAACTAGCAGGATACTATCCCTCCGGAACCTTCACAGAGATCTTGGGTGAGTCAGGGGAGGTATTAAAGGGAGAGCAGCTTCATCACTATGCAGCGAGAGAAGGCTTACCGATCGTGACCATAGAAGAGCTTATTGCATATCGGAGAGAGACGGATTGTTATGTGGTTAGAGAAGCAGAAGCGAATCTTCCGACCGAATATGGTGATTTTCGGATGGTTGGTTTTGTGAATACCTTGAATGGTGAGCACCATGTTGCCCTGGTGAAGGGTACCATCGAGGAAGGGGATGAGGTCCTTGTAAGGGTACATTCCGAATGCCTGACCGGTGATGCCTTTCATTCCTTAAAATGCGATTGCGGCGAGCAATTGGCAGCAGCCTTACAGAATATCGAGAAGGCTGGAAAGGGAGTCCTGCTCTATCTGAGACAGGAGGGTCGCGGAATTGGTCTGATCAATAAGATTAAAGCTTATAAGCTGCAGGAAGAGGGAATGGATACGGAAGAAGCGAATATCGCACTGGGCTTCCCGGCAGATATGAGAGATTACGGAATTGGAGCGCAGATCCTCAGTGAACTGAAGGTCAGAAAGATTCGTTTAATGACAAATAATCCGAAGAAGCTGGTGGGTCTGAAGGGCCACGGTATAGAGATTGTGGAACGTGTACCGATCATAATGGACACCAATATGCATAATAAAAGGTACTTTGAAACGAAAAAAGAAAAGATGGGTCATCTGTATTAGTATCTGGATAGTAAAAATTTAGCCGTAAGAATAAGAAGAAGGGTATCGTACGAGGTACGATACCCTTCTTCTTATTCTTATGTGTAAGTGCCATTTTTTAAGGCACAGCTTCAGTTCATTCATTTATACTGTGTTCTTTTCTGGTACGGATCACATTAGAAGGAGCAAAGCCCCTACTCTCCTTGAACAGCCTGCTAAAATAGAAAACATCGGAGAAGCCGCAGGCATCTGCAATCTCATTGATCTTGTATTCACCGCTGTATAGCATGTCCTCTGCACGGTTTAAGCGGATTGAAGTCAGAAATTTGTGGAAGGACACCCCGGTTTCTTGCTTAAACAGATTTCCGAAATACATATTGCTTAAGCTCACATGTTCCGCCATCATCTGTACGGTAAGTGGCTCCTGATAATGCGTTGTCATATAATGAAGGGCTTTCTTGATCCTCTTGTCACTGATATTGGTATCCTTCTGATATACAATCAACTGCAGATATCTCTGAAGAATCATCAGATATATTGCACGTGCCTTAAGAAAATAGCCCGGATCCCTCAGATGCCATACACAGGTCAGATCACTATATAGCGATATGATATCCTTATGCATCCCGATTTTACTGATCAAGGGGAAGGGGAGTGCAATGTCTTCTCCGTCGATATTCCGTATCATACCATTTACACAGTAGGATTCAATCAAAGAATCGGGATAAGTAAGGGCAGATCGGCGACTACCGGAGGGGATACACAGAAGATCCCCTGCAGATACAATATATTTTTGGCCGTTTATGGTATATTCCGCCTGCCCGTTCACCACATAGGTCAGATCTACAAAATCAATAATTGCATCCTCAATGCACCAATTCGGCGTTCTCTTTCTGTGATTGTAATAATCCACGGTAGCTACGATTGTGTCAAGACTTTCATTTCCCATCGATTTTTCCTCTCCCCATCCTTTGAAACATTCTCAAAAAGCGATCTATAATTCATCCATAATTTGTACATGATTTCAATAGTTTGCCCATGTTTTATTGTGAGTTTTGCTGATATAATGAATGCATAATTGGTTTATTTAGTAAATTATATAGCAAAATTATACATTATTTTTGGGGTTAATGCAACTCATATCTTGCAATGTTATGCCTTGATCCTATGAATTATACCTATGCTGTATCGAACCAATTGGAAACTTCAGGGATATTCAGGAGGGTGATTTGACATTCCTGAATTGCGTATTAAGGGGGATATATATGAAACAAAAAAGTGTCACTCGCAAAACCATTCTATACTTCAAAAAGACATGGACACTGTATCTGATGATGGCTTTACCGGTGGCGTTTGCCGTCGTATTCCGTTATTTGCCGATGACAAATATTACGATGGCATTTAAGGAATACAACATGTTCAAGGGTGTTTGGGCATCACCGTGGTCAGAACCTATTTTCAAATGGTTTGAAAAAGCCTTTACAACGAAGGATTTCTGGGATGCACTTCGCAATACCTTATTGCTGAATTCCCTGGATCTGGCCTTCGGCTTCCCGATGCCGATCTTCCTTGCAATTTTATTAAATGAACTTGCGTTTAAACGATATAAGAAGGTTACCCAGACAATCGTTTATCTGCCGCACTTCTTATCATGGATTATTATCAGCGGTATCGCTAAGCAGCTTCTTGCTCCCCGCTCCGGTATGGTAAATGTTATGCTGAACGGAATGGGTTTAGAGTCCATTGATTTTCTCACAAACCCTACGCTTTATATAGGAACCTATATCGCCTTTGGACTCTGGAAGGAGATGGGATGGAATACCATTATTTATCTAGCTGCAATTACAGGAATCAATCCTGAGCTTTATGAAGCTGCGGAGGTAGACGGCGCCTCCCGTTGGAAGAAGATCTGGCATATCACCTTGCCCGGAATCCGCTCCACTATCGTGGTTCTTCTGATTATGAATCTGGGACGTATCTTAGGTAGTGAATTTGACCGGCCTTATTCCTTCTCCAACAGCCTTGTAATGAGTGTTGCGGATGTATTAAGTACATATGTATATCGTGTCGGTATTCGAGGATTTCAATTCTCGCTGACGGCTGCAGTGGGCCTGTTCCAATCCGTAATCTGTGTAATATTCCTGTTTACCGCAAACGCCATAGCAAAGAAGTTCGGCGAGCGCGGAGTATGGTAAGGGGGCCGCAGCGATGATAGTAAAATCAACCAAACGAAAAATAGAAGATCTTATAATTGCTTTGATCTGTTTTGTATTTATTTTGTTATGCTTATTGCCGGTGTTAAATATTCTGGCTCGTTCCTTAAGTTCAACCCAGGCACTGATTAATAACCGGGTGTCGTTAATTCCGGTGAATTTTACTCTGGAATCCTATAATTTTGTATTGAAGGATGCCGCCTTTGTTCGATCTCTCTGGTGGACAGCATTACTTACCTTTATCTGTACCATAGTGTCCTTGTTCATGACAATAATGTGTTCTTATCCTTTAATCTTCGATCATTTAAAAGGAAGAAGATTCTTAAACGGCATGATGCTGCTGACCATGTATTTTAGTGCAGGAACCATCCCGAATTATTTGCTCATGAAGGATCTGGATCTGATTAATAAGCCTTTGGTATTAATTATACCAAACTGTCTATCCATCTTTAATATGATAATACTTCGAAGCTTTTTATACGGTATTCCGGATAGTCTTCGTGAATCTGCAGAGTTGGACGGTGCAGGACCAATCGCGATTCTCACCAAGATCTATCTACCCTTATCAAAACCGGTTTTAGCTACTCTGGCTCTCTTTTATGCAGTCGGTCGTTGGAATGGTTTCTCGGATGCACTGATGTATGTGCCGGATGCAAAATATGCGCCAATCCAGCTAAAGCTGTATCAGGTCATCAATAATCTCTCCGCCATTGAGACTGCGCAACAGGAAGGCTTCTCAGCACCAATGGCCAGTGAAGGCCTGAAGGCAGCTTCCGTAATGTTTGCGACGATACCGATTGTAATTGTATATCCGTTTCTTCAGAAGCACTTTATTCAGGGTGTTACGCTGGGGGCGATTAAGGAATAATCTTCAAATTATATTGTAATTAAGGAATTAACAAGGAACAATGTTAGATTTCAACGTTTCATGTAGGGGACGTTGTTATTTATAAAAAAATATTAGGAGGATGTATTAATGAAAAGAAGATGGTTGTCACTTATACTTGTGTGTATAATGATTGTCAGCGTTTTGGGGGGATGTAAAGCTAAAACCGACGATGCTGTACCGACAGAAAAAGAAACAACAACTACCGAGGCGACAAAGGCACCGGAAGCAACTTCTGCTCCTGCCCAAGCGGCAAAGCCGGAATACAGTGAGATAACTGTCGAAGTATTCGACCGTGGTACAGACGGCGGAAAGACAGATCCCACCAATAACTTTTATACAGACTGGATTAAAGCGAAGGTTTTGGAAGATGAGAACATCGGAGTTAACTTTGTAGCAGTATCCCGTTGGGAAGAGACCGAACAGCTGAATAACCTTATGGCTTCCGGTACTGCACCGGATGTATGTCTTACCTACAGCGGTGACCTGATCGCGAATTATCGTGATTTAGGTGGTCTTGCTGATTTAGCTCCTTACGTTGATACTTTATTACCTGATCTGAAAGCATTTCTCGGACCCGATTTAGCATTAGAGGGAAGAGATATGATCATGCGTAATGTGAATACCGAAACAGGACAGTTATTCTCCATTCCTGCACGTCGTATGAATACAGCTGGTGCGAATACCTTTATTCGTAAGGACTGGTTGGATAAGCTTGGGTTACCATTACCGACAACTACTCAGGAATTCTATGATGCTCTTGTTGCATTCAAGACACAGGATCCCGGTGGTGTTGGTAAGGATAAGGTGGTTCCCTTCACTATGACCAGTGATGTTCGCTGGAGAGCCAGTATTTTACTTGATTCCTTCATCGACCCTACCATCAGCAAAAAAGATCGTTGGGTAAATACCGTTATCGAGCGTAATTTCTTACTTCCCGGATACAAGGAAGGTGTTCGTTACTTAAACAAAATGTATAACGAAGGTTTAGTTGATACACAGTTCGCTCTCTACAATGATGATACTGATAGCGATAACCTGATCAAGAGCGGTGTAGTTGGTGCCTTCATTCATAACTGGGATCAGGCTTACCGTGATACTCCCGGATTATTACGTGATCTTAAGGTTAATGTACCTGAGGCTGAGATCGTTACCGTTGACTGCTTCCAAAATAGCGCCGGTGTAACCGAGAAGTTTACCTATGATGCAGCAGGTGTTAATATGTTTGTTCCCGCTTCCAGTAAGAATGTTGAAGGTGCACTTCGCTACATTAACTGGTTATCGAAGTTTGAGAATCGTTACTTCTTACAAATTGGTGAAGAAGGCGTGACTCATGAAATAGTTGACGGCGTACCGAAGATGATTCCAGCTACCAACGAGAAGATTATGAACTCTGCTCAGAATATTGATTATACAATCATGATCAATGGACTTGATATTGGCGATGACAGCAAGTATACACAGGCACTTGCACAGTCCTACACAGTTGATCCTCAACTGATTATCGATGCTTATGGTAATTCCATGAGAAATGGTCGTCCTGCAACGGTTGTTCCTGTAGTTCTTAGTGCAGCTGGTCCGGTTAACCAGACATTATCTGATATGGGTAAGACTCTTTTGGCTGAAGCTATTACCTGTAAACCCGCTGATTTCGATGCCACCTGGGATTCAAATATTCAGGAGTGGTTAGCTGCTGGTGCTCAGTCTGTCATTGATGAGCGTGCTGCGAAATACGTTGAATAATGTTTATGTTGTTTTGAGTAATAGTAAATATATTTCTTGTAAAAATAGACTGGGTGCTTGCACCCGGTCTATTTTTCTTCTGCATGGATGAAAAGTTAGTAACAGTTCATCCCCACAAATCATTAACACAATAATCCGACGAAAGTAAGCTTTCATCTTCTTATTGTGAGAAATTTTTATGATGAAAATTTTGAAACAGTTCAGCCTTACAAATTTTCATCACAATATGAGTATGAAAGCAAGCTTTCTACTACATATCGTGGTGGAAATTTGCTTTGCTGAACTGTTTCAAATCTTCTATTGATTAAATTGCATACTACATATATAATAGAAATACTTTAATACATTAATATAAAAAAGAGAGAGGTTAATCTATGAACGGTACAAAGGTTGTGAAATTCGGCGGTAGTTCACTGGCCGATGCAAATCAATTTAAGAAAGTTGCTGAGATTGTCCGTGCTGACAAGTCCAGACGTTTTGTTGTAGCTTCTGCTCCCGGCAAGCGCTTTGATAAGGATATTAAGATTACAGATATGCTATATAACTGCTATGATAAGGCATCAAAGGGAGACGACTTTGAGAAGGATTTTGCTGCCATTGAAGAACGTTATAATACCATAATATCGGATCTGTCTTTGGATATTTCCTTAGAAGAGGAGTTTAAGTTTATTAAGGCGGCTTTTGCTCATAGCGCAGGGCGTGATTATGCTGCAAGTCGTGGCGAATATCTGAACAGTATTCTTCTTGCAAAATATCTTGGTTTTCCCTTCCTTGATACCGTTGGTCTGCTTTATTTTAATGAAAGCGGTGAATTTGATCTGGACAGAACCATCTCTAAGCTGGGACCGAAGCTTGCCACGCTGGAGAATGCAGTAATTCCCGGTTTCTATGGATCGATGCCCAACGATACGATTAAGACCTTCTCCCGTGGCGGTTCCGATGTGACCGGTTCTATTGTCGCGAGAGCTGTCAATGCAGAGATTTATGAGAACTGGACGGATGTCAGTGGCTTTTTAATCTGCGACCCTCGAATTGTCAAGAACCCGAAGCCGATAACGACCATTACCTACCGCGAATTGCGCGAGCTTTCCTATATGGGTGCAACTGTACTTCATGAGGATGCAATCTTTCCGGTTCGTACCGTAGGTATTCCGATTAATATCAAGAATACAAACCATCCGGAGGATCCCGGTACCATGATTGTGGCTCAGACAGTCGATAGTAGCCCATATACCGTAACCGGCATTGCAGGTAAGAGAGGCTTCTCCGTAATCAATATTGAGAAGGATATGATGAATTCTGAGGTTGGATTTGGAAGAAATGTTCTGCGTGCCTTAGAGAAGAATAACCTTTGTTTTGAGCATATTCCTTCCGGAATCGATACTTTGAGTGTAATCGTGAGCACAGAAGCCTTCCGTGGTAAGGAGAAATCCGTTCTGGATGAGATCAGGGTAAGAACACATCCGGATAACATCGAGATAGAGAATAATCTTGCTTTAGTAGCCGTTGTTGGACGAGGTATGCGTAAAGCGAGAGGTACTGCCGCAAAGATCTTTACTGCATTGGCTCAGGCTAAGATTAATGTGAAGATGATTGATCAGGGTTCCTCCGAGTTGAATATCATTATCGGTGTTGCGGAAGAGGATTTTGAAGAAGCAACAAAGGCAATTTATAATATCTTTGTTCCGGAATAAGAATCACCGGACAATAAATAGCATAAAGGTGTAGTTGGATAAAGTTATCCGACTGCACCTTTTCACATATCTGAACTGGAGGCTTTTGGTATTTCCATCTATTGCAGAAGAGAATGACTTATGCGATAATTACAGTAACCGGTTGAATTGGTGCCGGATGACGTAGAATGATACAGGAGGTATATATCGTTATGAAGAAGTGGATACTAATCTTATTGACAATGGTAGGAATATTGTTATTTCATGATACGGCATATGCTGATTCTCCGTTAACCTCAACGGATTTTAATAAGGCTTATTCCGATATCGGACTGGTAACAAAGGCATCGGACACCGGAATTATGGACGAAGAGATCGCTGCCTATCTCAGAGACGAAGCGAATCCCATTGATGTGAAAGCAGCAATTATTAATGCACTATCCTGGGGTCCCGAGGATAAGGATAATGCACAGATATACAGCAAGTTAGCTTATGATGCCACACTGGATGAATTAAAGATTGAGGAGCTAACGGGTGATCAACAATTTTGTTTTGGTTACTTGTTAGCGATGGATGACTATTTTGATACTGTTCTGGCACAGCATTATCTGAAGCTAGCTAAAACAAATATGCCGGAGAGCTTTACTGTCGCGATGATATATGGGCTTGTTGAGTCTATGGATCTGACCTACGGATCCTGGGAAGATCATATCAAGCCGGTATTGGAAGACACCCGGTTAGTAACGGATATGAGACAAGAAGCCGTTGATATTATAACGGATTATATGATTCTATATGCTGCTTCCACTCCGAAGACCGGTGAAAGAATGATTTGGCCATACTATGTTGGTGGAGCCATCATTTTACTACTTGGCGCTGCCCTTGTGACCAGAAAAAGAAATAAGAAATAGCCCAGCATACAGTGAAAGAGGAGATTATGATGAACAGGATTTGTTTTTTTGATACAAAACCCTATGACAAGATCTGCTTTGATCAATTAAAGGAACAATATAAGATAGAAATTGAATATTTTGAGCCAAAGCTTGGACCCCGAACTGCATTTATGGCGAAGGGATATGAAGCAGTCGTTGCCTTTGTAAATGATACCATCGACGAAGAAACCATTCGTATTCTCTACGAAAACGGAGTAAAGCTCATTGCCATGCGCTGCGCCGGTTATAATAACGTGGATTTTAAGGCGGCCTATCAAAAACTCCATGTGGTTCGTGTTCCCGCATATTCACCCTATGCGGTAGCAGAGCATGCGATCGCGCTCCTGCTTACACTCAATCGAAAGATTCACCGGGCTTATACCAGGACGAGAGATTTTAACTTCAGCCTGAATGGTCTCACCGGCTTTGATCTTTATGGTAAGACGATGGGCGTTATCGGCACCGGTAAAATTGGTCGCATATTTATTGATATCTGTAAAGGATTCGGGTTGAAGGTACTTGCTTATGATCCATATCCGATTCCGAATTCAGAGATCCGCTATGTTAGTATGGAGGAGCTTTGTAAAGAAGCTGACATCGTTTCCCTGCATTGTCCGTTAACCAAGGATACGTTTCATCTCATCAATAAGGAGAGACTGCAGATGATGAAGAAGGGTGTCTATATAATCAATACCTCCAGGGGAGCATTAATTAATACCGAAGAGTTGCTGGATGCCTTAATCGAGGAGCAGGTTGGAGGCGCTTGTCTGGATGTATACGAGGAGGAAACCGAATTCTTCTATGAGGATATGTCCTATACGATTATGAAAGATGATATTTTGGCCAGAATTATTTCCCTGCCGAATGTAATTGTTACTTCGCATCAAGCCTTCTTAACAAAGGAAGCCCTGCATAATATTGCAGAGACCACACTTAAGAATTGTCGCAGCTTTTTTGATAATCGGTCAATGGAAAATGAAGTATGCTATCAGTGCAGCAAAGGGGAATCCTGCCCGAAGGAAAAGAACAGCCGCTGCTTTTAGAATAATAAGGTTTTCGAAGAACACGCAGATGTTCGATCAAGGTCTTTAAAGGATAATTTTTTATTGATTAATTTACCTTTTTATGTTATCATCAAGAGACTGTGGAAAATAAAGTAACAGTATGATAATAGAACTTTATATATGAACCGTGGGGGAGTAGTTCGCGCAACCTATTGCGTGGCTAAGTCAACAACAAGACGTAACTGTCTGGCTTATCCGGAAAAGAACAAGACTCATGTATTTCTTATTCAGCTTGAATAGGATTTACATGAGTCTTTTTATTCATGAAGATAGAAAGTTCGCGAAGCGTGCTTTCTATCGTTTCAGTAAGCAGGTGAAAATAAGTTGCTTCTTCCACAGTACTTCAACCCAAATTAATAGAAAGGAACTTGACGCGAATGAAGTATTATCTTGAGCAAGCGGAAAATGTACTGAACGTTGTAGGAAGTAAGGCAGAGGGGCTTAGTACCACTGAGGCCAGAGAAAGATTGGAGAAGAATGGAAAGAATAAACTGGTGGAGGGTAAGAAGGATAGTCTGCTAAAACGCTTCTTATCACAGCTTACCGATCCGATGATTATTATCCTGCTCGTAGCTGCTGCAATATCCGGTGCGACCAGTATCTATGCAGGAGAATCGTTTGCAGATGTTTTCATTATCTTGTTCGTAGTAATCATTAATGCTGTTCTTGGTGTATATCAGGAGAACAAAGCAGAGAAGGCCATTGAAGCCTTGCAGGAAATGTCAGCAGCCACCAGTAAGGTACTGCGTGATGGAGTAATTGTAAGCGTTAAAAGTGAAGATCTGGTGGTTGGAGATATGGTTCTTCTGGAAGCCGGTGACTCGGTTCCTGCTGACTGCAGAATTTTAGAAAGTGCCAGCTTAAAGATTGAGGAAGCGGCTCTGACCGGTGAATCGGTTCCCGTAAACAAAATGATTGATTTCCTTACCCTTGGGAAGAATGAGAAGGAGATCCCTCTTGGTGATCGTAAGAACATGGCATATATGGGAAGTACCGTGGTATATGGCCGAGGACGTGCTGTTGTTGTCGCTACCGGTATGGATACAGAGATGGGTAAGATCGCAGAAGCCATCACAAAGACAGAGGAGGGCGAGACGCCTCTTCAGATTAAACTGAATCAGCTTAGTAAGATTCTCACCGTCCTTGTCATCGGGATCTGTGTATTTATCTTTGGCTTTAGTCTGACTCGATCCGGTGATATTAACGGAGCAGTGATACTTGACACCTTCATGGTAGCGGTAAGTCTTGCAGTTGCAGCAATTCCGGAAGGATTGGCAGCCGTTGTAACCATCGTGCTTTCCATCGGTGTTACTAATATGAGTAAGCGAAGTGCTGTTATCCGCAGATTGACTGCAGTTGAGACCTTGGGCTGTACCCAGATCATCTGTAGTGATAAGACGGGAACACTGACACAGAATAAGATGATGGTGGTAGATCATTTCGCTTCGGATGAGGAGTTATTGGGTAAGGCAATGGCTTTGTGCAGTGATGCTGAATTGGTAGACGGAGCAGCCGTGGGAGAACCAACCGAATGTGCTTTGGTTAATTATGCGGCTACATTAAATCTGATAAAACCGTCACTAAAGAAGACATATCCTCGTATCGGTGAAGCTCCCTTTGATTCATCTCGAAAAATGATGACAACCGTACATAAGCATAGAGAATTCATTCAATACACAAAGGGAGCTCCTGATGAGATACTTCGTGTATGTACCTCATACATAGAGAACGGTATGGTCCGCCCGATGACAGAGGAGAAGCGTCAGGAGATACTGACCGAGAATAAGCGCATGGCAGACAAGGCACTTCGTGTTCTGGCTGCTGCTTACCGTGCTTATGATACTGCGCCTTCTGATTTCACCCCGGAAGCATTGGAGAAGGAGCTGGTATTCATTGGTTTAACCGGTATGATTGATCCGGTACGTCCCGAGGTAATCGAGGCAATAAAGGAATGCCGCAGTGCGGGTATCCGTCCGGTCATGATAACCGGAGATCATAGAGATACCGCGATTGCGATTGCAACACAGATTGGTATTATTGAGGATCCAAAACAAGCGATTACCGGCGCCCAGCTGAATGAAATCTCTGACGAGGAGCTTCAAGCTAACATCGAGAACTATGGAGTTTATGCTCGCGTTCAGCCGGAACATAAGGTACGGATCGTAACAGCATGGAAGAAGAAGGGTATGATTACAGCAATGACTGGAGACGGTGTCAATGATGCTCCTTCGATTAAGAGTGCAGATATCGGTGTCGGTATGGGTATTACCGGTACGGACGTAACCAAGAATGTTGCAGATATGGTTTTGGCGGATGATAATTTTGCTACCATTGTATCAGCAGTTGAGGAAGGAAGACGTATTTATGATAATATACGTAAAGCAATCCAGTTCCTTCTTTCCTCTAATTTAAGTGAGGTCTTATCTATTTTTACGGCTACACTGCTTGGCTTCACCATCATGAAACCGGTACATATTCTATGGATTAACCTGATCACGGACTGCTTTCCGGCTTTAGCTCTTGGAATGGAGAAGGGGGAGAAGGATTTAATGCAGCGCAAGCCCCGCTCCTCCAAGGATGGTATTTTCTCTGGCGGTGTCGGTATTGATGTTGCATATCAGGGTGTGATGGTAACCGTAGTAACAATAGCTGCTTATCTGATTGGGCATTTTATAGAGTCCGGCAATTGGGAATTCGTAAACAGTCCTGACGGTATGACCATGGCCTTCCTGACGATGAGTATGGCAGAGATTTTCCACAGCTTTAATATGAGAAGTCAACGAGGATCCATTTTCCGGATGAATACACAGAACATCGTACTAATCGGTGCAGCTGTAATCAGTTTAATACTCACAACAGCGGTAATCTATATCCCTATTCTCAGCGGTGTTTTTGAATTTGAGCACATCAGTTTGGCAGAATATGGAATAGCAATGCTTTTGGCAATCTGTGTAATACCGATTGTTGAGATCGTAAAGGCAATTCAAAGAAAGCTGCAAAAAGTATAAATTTAGACTGATTAGTCAAACATTATAAGAGCCCCTCAGAAGGATTATTTACAAGGAAAAGTACGGTTCCAGAGCTTACATAATTGACATATCTTTTCATTCGTAGTACTATTAATATATACAGGAAAGGTGTGATTCAATGGATAAGAAGTTATTTGCTTTAAAAGGAAACATCTTATATTCCAGGAGTCCTAAGGAGCTTGTATGTATTCCCCATGGATACCTGATTTGTGAAGACGGTAAGGTTGAGGGGGTATATGAAGAGCTTCCACAGAAATTTGTCGGAATTCATTGTTCTGATTATCAGGACAGTTTGATAATACCGGGACTTATTGATCTTCATACCCATGCACCCCAGTATGCGATTCGCAGCCTAGGGATGGATATGGAGCTTCTAAAATGGCTGGAACATAACACGTTCCCCGAGGAGGCTAAGTATGCAGATGTTGATTATGCCAGAAGGGCATATTCTATATTTGCGGAGGATTTGAAGAAAAGCGCTACAACCAGAGCATGTATATTCGGAACTATCCATGTTGAGGGAACCGGTCTGCTGATGGATCTGTTGGAGGAGACTGGCTTAAAATGCAAGGTTGGTAAAGTGAATATGAACCGAAACTGTCCACCGGTATTATGTGAAGACAGTGAACAATCGTTGCATGACACAAAGCAGTGGCTGGACGCTGCCCGTAACAAATACGAGAACATTACTCCGATTATTACTCCAAGATTCTTACCCTCCTGTACGGAGGATTTGTTAACGGAGCTCTCTGTAATCTGTGAGGAAGAGGATCTGCCAGTACAATCCCATCTATCTGAGAACCTGTTGGAGATCGAATTTGTGAAGGAGCTCTTTCCGAATACTGCAGGATATGCGGATGCTTATAACGAATATGGGTTATTTGGAGGAAAGGTTCCTACCATTATGGCGCACTGTATCTATCTGACGAAGGAAGAGATTGAACTGGTATATGACAATAAGGTATTTATTGCTCATTGTCCCGATTCTAACATGAATCTGTCCTCCGGTATTGCTCCGGTCAGAACCTATCTTGATCGTGGTATAAAGATGGGATTAGGCAGTGATGTGGCTGCCGGTGATTCACTTTCCATCTTTAAGATGATGACAGAAGCAGTTAAGGTATCAAAGCTTTTATGGCGTCTGCAGGATCAGAGTCTGACTCCGTTATCCATGGAGGAAGCCTTCTATCTCGGAACAAAAGGTGGCGGCGAATTCTTTGGTAAGGTTGGAAGCTTTGAACCGGGTTATGAATTTGATGCAATCGTAATCGATGATGCCAGTTTAGTACATCCGCAACCGTTAACACTGAAGCAGCGTCTCGAGAGAGTAATCTATCTGTCGGATGATCGTCATCTGGTTGACAAATATGTAGCAGGCAACAAAATAACATAACAGGTTCAGAACGATCGTAATACAACGCAGGAAAAGATTTATCAAATATGAATAGAATTAAAGGCTCCCTGGGATATACCGATGGTACAAAACGGTATATCCCGGGGAGCCTTCTGTTATGGTACAAAGGAATAACAGTTACTTCGCAAATACCATATTATCGATATACGCGGTCCGGGTCTTTGACCAGAGCCATTGGTTAGTAGAACTGTCGTCAAAGTAGAAGAGAGCCTCTTTGCTCGGATCACTTCCGTAGAGTGCTGCCCAGGCTGCTTTTATGGAATCAGAGGAGGCAGGCTTTTGAATGGTTCCGTTTTTTACCGGGGTAAACTGATAATAACCACCGGTTACATGATTGATTACCGTCGTAATCGTGTTAGGCCACTCTAAACTTTGTACCCGATTAACCACAACACCACCAACGGCTACCTTAGCTTCATAGATTTCACCTGCTGCCTCGGCTTCAATCAATCGGGCAAGCAGATCAAGCTCACCGGAGGTATATGGAATAACGGTTCCACCTGCGGCTTTCACACTCGGAATCAACAGCTGTTGACCGGGTAGGAGACGGTCGTCCCATTTATTGTTTGCTTTACGGAGAGCTTCCAGGGGAACCCCGTACTGCTTGGCGATCAGAAACAGACTATCACCGCTTATTACGGTATGTAGCTTAGCGGTCACCTTTAAAACCTGACCCGGATAGATAGTATCCGTTATAAGCTGATTATCCTGTTGGATGGTAGCAATGGATGTGTTGAATAACTGGCTTATCTTGAACAGTGAATCATTGGTTACAACGGTATAATCCGCAGCAAAAACGGTAACCGGTAACATGGCGTAAAGAATACATACTGCAACCAGAACAATACTGCGAAGTCTTTTCATCGGCTTCTCCTTCTATTGGTGAATATCACAATTACCTAGCTTCAATTACTATTGTAACGCAACAGAATGCATGATTCCAATGTGGGTTTCTTGGCAATAAAGGTAAATGAGGGAACAAAAAAGTAATCTAATTCTATACTGACAAGAATATGCTATAGAAGCAGAGCTTATTTGATGTATGGTATAAAGTGGGGAAGAAATCGAATGAAAATGAAAAAGGAAACCATAATATCGGATTTCATGATAATTATAGTCGTTATTTTATTGCTCACATTACAGTCTATTAAAGAGGCAAGAGGGGTAGAGGTGAGTACGGCTTACGTGAATCAGCCTTATGATATTTATCTGATTACCATTGATAAGAAGGATCAGCATTGGTATGAGGTGAATCGGGGGGCATTTGATATGACCGGAATGTTAGGTGCTGATTATACTTGGCTGGCACCTGAGACGAAGAATACAGAGCAACAGATTGCAATACTAAATCAGGCAGTGGAGGATGGAGCAGATGCGGTTCTTCTTGCCGTTAACGATCCGATCAGAATGGCTGCACCCATTGAGAATGCGAAGGCAAAAGGAGTAAAAATTATCTATGTCGATACTCCGGCCTATGAAGAAGGAATTACAACCTTATCAACCGATAATTATACGGCCGGAATAGAGGCAGGAGAGGTAATGATCAAAGAGCTTGGTGAGCTGGGGATTGAGAGTGGAAGAATCGGTATTATCGGTGTTAATGAAGTGACTGATTCTACAGTGAAACGCGAAGCTGGTTTCCGAGAAGCATTGAGGCTTGATGCAAGGTATACCATAGTACCGACTGATTATGAGAACGGAGATCCCGATGCCTCGAAGGAAGCTGCTGCCATGATGCTGAGAAACTATCCTGATCTCGTAGGATTATTCGGTACCAATGAAGGCTCCACGGTAGGGGTAGGCATGGCGATCAGAGAACATAGGAGACATGTGATTGGAATTGGTTTTGATAAGTCCGATGCAATCCTCGATTTATTGAAGAATGGGAGTTTGGATGCGGTTGTTACACAAAATCCATATACGATGGGATTTCTTGGAGTAGCACAAGCAATCGCTGCACTCCGAGGGCTTGAGACCGGACCAAGTAGTATCAATACGGGAGTCAGTGTATTAAAAAGAAGATGATCGCTCCAAAATTTATTTCCATATGGAATAGCCTTACGGATCAACCTGTAATGTTTGACAGCTTATTTCATATATTGGTATAATACGGTTAGGTACAAGTGTGATAAAAGCATCTGCTGAGTATTTCAGTACCACGAGAAGGTATTTTCATAACAAGTGTTGATTTCTAAGGAGGGATATTATGAAAAAGATAATCTCTGTCATATGCCTGCTGATTCTCCTGGGTGGTATGACACCGTCAGTGTTCGCTGCTACAAAGGATACCAAGGCACCTACCATAACAAAGACCAGTCCTGTGGATAAAGCAACCGATATCATGAAGGAATGTGAAATTGTGATCCGTTTTAGTGAATTTATCAAAAAGGGTAAGACAATGGAACAAATCACGATAAAGTCAATGTTAGGTAAGACGGTAGCCTATACCTATGAGATTAAGGATAATCTGCTGATCATTACCCCGAAGGCAAAACTGGCCTATAATACCAATTATACAGTTACAATCCCTACCGGAGCGGTTAAGGATGCGTCTGGAAATTCACTGAAAAAGGATAAAAGCTTTGACTTTATTACGGAAAAAGATCCTAAGTCAGCTTCGGAGCCGGCGGTTGAGGGGATCACCTATGATGTTGGTCTTAAAGCAACGCTTCAGGGTGAATTTACACCGATTATGCAGCAGTACCTGGTTCAGTATTTAGAGATGCTTGGAATAAAGGCAAAGATTACGAAGGTTGAGAAGGTAAAATAAGAAACGGTACCTACGATTCAATATGCAGCGATATTTGTAGATAAATGCCTTGACAATCCACTTTCTTTTATATTAAGATGAGATGGTTTATTGAGTTTTCTATGTAGTGAGAAAGTGGATTTGGAGGATTTACATTGAGTAATTATACCAAGGAAATAAAAAAGAGACGAACCTTTGCGATTATCTCTCACCCGGATGCAGGTAAGACAACGCTGACCGAAAAGCTGCTGTTATATGGAGGCGCAATCAATCTGGCGGGTTCGGTGAAAGGAAAGAAGACGGATAAGCATGCGGTATCCGACTGGATGGAGATTGAAAAACAACGTGGTATCTCCGTTACTTCTTCTGTAATGCAATTTAATTATGATGATTATTGTATAAATATATTGGATACACCGGGACATCAGGACTTCTCAGAGGATACCTATCGTACCCTGATGGCAGCAGATTCCGCAGTCATGGTAATCGATGCATCCAAGGGTGTCGAGGCGCAGACGAAAAAGCTGTTTAAGGTGTGTGTTATGAGAGGAATTCCGATCTTCACCTTTATCAATAAGCTGGATCGTGAAGCAAAGAATACCTTTGAATTGTTGGATGAAATCGAGACAGTATTGGGGATTCGTACCTGCCCGATTAATTGGCCCATCGGCTCCGGGAAGAATTTTAAGGGAGTCTATGACCGAGAGAATAAGCACATTGCAAGGTTCTATGCAGCGCATAACGGTATGAAGGAAGTAGAGACCGTTGAGGTTGAGTTAGGTGATCCCAGCCTGGATACACTGATTGGTAAGGACAATCATGATATCTTATCCGAGGAGATTGAATTAATCGATGGCGCCAGCAGTGAATTTGATATCGACCAGGTTCTCTCCGGTAAATTGACTCCGGTATTCTTCGGATCGGCGCTGACGAACTTCGGTGTAGAGTTCTTCTTAAAACGATATCTGGCTATGACCACCTCTCCTTTGCCCAGAGTATCCTCGGAGGGTGAGATTGACCCCCTGGAGAATGAATTTTCTGCCTTTGTATTTAAGATACAGGCGAATATGAATAAGGCTCATCGTGACCGAATTGCTTTTATGAGAATCTGTTCCGGTAAGTTTACAGCAGGGATGGAAGTAAACCATGTTCAGGGTAATAAGAAAATTCGTCTTTCCCAGCCACAGCAGCTGATGGCAAGTGAACGAACTATTATTGAGGAAGCTTATGCCGGAGATATTATCGGTGTGTTTGATCCCGGTATTTTCTCCATTGGTGATACACTTTGTTTTACGGATAAGAAGTTCACCTATGAGGGAATTCCTACTTTCTCACCGGAGCATTTTGCCAAGGTAAGACAGGTGGACACCATGAAAAGAAAGCAGTTCTTAAAGGGAATCTCCCAGATAGCCCAGGAAGGTGCCATCCAGATTTTCCAGGAGTATAATACCGGTATGGAGGAAATCATTGTCGGCGTGGTAGGAACCCTGCAGTTTGATGTATTAAAATTCCGCCTGGAATCAGAATATGGAGTGGAGATACGTCTTGAGCCCCTGCCTTATGAATTTATCCGTTGGGTCGAGAATAAGAATATTGATGTAAGCAAACTGAGTGTTTCCTCAGATACTAAGAAAGTTAAGGATCTGAAAGGCAATCCTTTGTTACTGTTTGGTCATAACTGGAGTATCCAGACTGCTCTTGACCGAAACAAAGGCTTAGAACTATCAGAGTTTGGAAGGTAAACAGATTGAATACGGGTATTGTTGAACTTGATATTCATGGTATGACTAGATACCAGGCAAAGGTATATCTTGATAACCAATTAAAGAAAGCGAAGAAGGATATTTATCGTATCCGGATTATACATGGTTATCAGGGGGGTACTCAGCTTAGGGATCTGATTCGAGGAGAATATTCTCGCCATCCCAAGGTACTTCGGATAGAGATTGGCCTTAATCAAGGGAGTACGGACCTGATTCTGAGAGAATTATAGAATACTTTGAGCTTAAGCTCTATTTACGTGATCGAGACTTCTAATGTATGGTAATATGACATCGGGAAGATCATTGCTGTGAATAGAGCTTTTTAATATTGCCAAATTGTGTCGAATTTTAAAATATTACTGGTAACGAGGGACAGGATGGATTATCATATAGATAAGAGGTCGGAATAAGATATGGAGGTATAGGCATGCATACAAGCGATTACTATAAGATTCTGCAGGTACATTATCAGGCGGAGCCGGAGATTATTGAAACGGCATATAAAAGGCTGGCCAGAAAATATCACCCGGATGCCAACCCGAATAATAACAGTAATGATATGATGCAGTTAATCAATGAAGCCTATACCATTCTCAGTGATCCGGTTCGACGCAAAGAATATAATTGTATCTGGGAAAGCAGAAATATCAGACCGGCGGCTAATACGAAGCAACCGAACCACTCATCAACGGATACAAGCGCTAATCCAAATTCCGGAAAGCGCTATGACATGAAGTTTCTATCTGCCAAGCTGCTGTTGGAGGAGTATTTCAATGGGCTTATGAAGGGTGATTATTCTCGTTCCTATGATATGATCTCGGAACCGGATAAAAGAAACATCTCAAAATCTGACTTTATCCATTGGCAGACGGCGGTATCGAAGGTGTATTGTATCAAGGAGTTTAAATGCGATCTCCACGGAATCTACCGGGATAAATTAATCCGGGGGAAGATGTATGGTGATGTTCTGGAGTTCAATGTGAATACACTGGAACACAATATTGTTATGGATATGCTGCAAAAGGACAGCTTTTCCAAGCTGCTGCTGCAGGAAAGAGGAGAATGGAAGGTATATCTGGGGTATGAGAAGCTGGAGCCGATCATTAATAAACTCAATGATCTTAGAGGACTCTTAAATGCGAAATCAGTGCTCAATGAGTTGGTAGAGAATCACAGTCGTGTGGATAATGCCACAGGATTAATGAACCAAAGGGGCTTGATTGAGAACATAGGGCGGGAGATTTTCCGTCGTGAGCGATATCATAATGTGTTTTCTCTGATTATATGCGAAATTGATATCTTAAAACGTATGAATGTGGAAGAAGAGCAGGAGGTTATCAACCATGTACTGGGGACTATGGGAGAATTGTTGATAAGTAATCTTCGAAAGCTTGATCTTGTGGGTAGATGGGATAACAGACGCCTTCTGATTGTACTCCCGGAAACCGGTCTGATGTCTGCGATCAAGGTTACCCATAAAATTCAAAGGCTGTTTAAAGAGAGCCGTGCATTAAAACGAGATAAGAACGATAAGCTGGTTATCGATTTTGGTGTCACAGAATATTATTCCTCTTTGGAAGAGACACTGGATCGTATCTATAACCAACTACAATGAGACAATCACCAAGAAGGGCTGATGCAGTTTATGCATCAGCCCTTTGGCATCCTATTTGTTAAAACATGAAATCATTATATGTACCTTATCTTTCGTTCCTTTCATCGCTTTTGTTCATAGAGGCCAGATTGGCTACCAGTACATAGTGCTTTGGAGCGGATAGGAGAAGAAACTTGGTAACATTCTTACAAATCTAAAGCAACTGTTGTAGGTTCAAGGTTTCATCCCCGGTCACAGTTGTATTCTCTGTCTCTGAATTCACACCCTGATTCAGAGTTAGAGTATCCTCCTCCTATGCACGAACAGGGGAAGTGTACAGCCAGCCTGAAAGATAGCAATAGGAATAGATATAGATTTATGGACCATTACCAGACATCTCCCAAGGATTGCATTTGAGATTTTGTTATTGGCATTGTCATGCCGGCTAAGCCTTAACATGACATCTGCAATGCAAGTTTATTATATAATGAGGCGGTGGGTTATGCCATACGTGAACTATTGTAAAACAAGGGAATATCTGTCTTGATAATATCTTCCTAAAAAATATCCTTCCCGGCAAGCTTATAATCACAGATAGAAAGCTTTCGAATAATATCGATCCCATAGGGGCACTTTGGCATACATACGCCGCAGGAATTACACTGATCCGCTTTTATATCAAGCTCACTGTATTTCCTGATCGCCATATCCTTATTACCGAACCAGAAGCGAAGCCGCTCTTTAAGAGCATAATCGGAAGCATTCGTCACAGTGCCGTCTGCCATCTGCCGATCATAGTATCCTTCATACAGAAAGATCTGTTGTATGGGTATTCCCTCAGGACAGGGCAGGCATTTTTGGCATTGCCTGCAGACATAGGTGCCTAATTCGGGAGCCTCGGAATACAGCTGCTCTGTTTTTGCAGTAGAAATGGGGGTAAATGTCTCTGCATAATTCAAATCTGCCTCCAACATCTCCCGGTTATTGATGCCGGCCACTACAATAGAAACGGGTTGACTGAATGCATATTGGAATGCGATCTCGGATGAACGCCAAAGCAGTCCATCTGCTACCGGTTTCATTAAGATAATGGCTGTGCCTTTTTCCGTGGCAAGAGGAATTAACTCCTGTTGGATTTCGGGAAAATTAAAATGATCATAATAGTTGATGGTTGTCATTACCGCTTCAAAAGGATATACTTTTAGAGCATGAATCAATACATCCGGTTGTCCGTGCATCGAAATACCGATATGACGTACTTTACCTTGTCTGCGAGCTTCTTCCGCTCCCTCCAGCGCACCGCCGGGAGCCAGTATTTGCTCCAGATCCTCCATCGTCCCTACTGCATGCATAATAAATAAGTCTACATAATCGGTCTTAAGATTGTACAGGCTTCGGTCCAAAGAGGATAGTGCTCCTTCTCTTGAACGTTCTCCGGTCTTGGTTGCCAGAATATATTCGTTCCTTCGGTCAGCAACGCACAGACCGATTTTTCGCTCTGATTCTCCGTTGCCGTAGCTTGCTGCCGTTTCGATATAATTGCCACCGGCATCAAGATATCGATTCAGGAGCTCATTCGCCTGCGCTACAGGTATCTCCAATAAATGAAAACCACCGAAGCCTAAAATAGAAGTTTGTAATCCGGTATTACCAAAGGCTCTTTTTTTCATAATCTCCTCCTGTTAGGTGTATATTTGGATAAATTATCTATAAAAAGCTTACCACATTCGAGTTACACTTACAAGAAAGCTTCTGTGATATGTGCAAGATAGGATGGATTATTTTCGGATTATTTGTTATAATTAACCTGTTCAGAAATGATAAGAAAATAAATAAAAAGGAAATAAACTAGAAGGAGAGGATACTATGAAGGTTACAAACATTACGAATATTGAAGGTTTATTTAAAGTAATTGATGATTGTGTCGGAAAGGTAGAACTGGTAACAAATGAAGGTGACCGTTTGAATCTGAAATCAAAGCTTTCTCAATATGTCGCTCTCGCAAATGTGTTTTCCGACGGTAAGATCGATGAACTGGAGCTGGTCGCATATGAAAAGGAAGACATCAGCCGTTATATGCCATTGCCTGGCATTATAATTATAATATACGTTGGTTGATTTATGCCGGAATTCTGGCCTACTGTACCGGCGCGATCATTAGTGCATATTTTGTGAAAGATGGACGAAGGGTAAAAGCCCTTTTTGCATTCACCTCATTATTATGCATTTTGACCAGTGGAATCTTTTTTGTTAGGCCAAATGCTTTATGGTATCTGTTTCTAATGAGCGCACTCTTCTTTGCGGGATGTAGCTTTGCAGGCTGGGGCCTATATTTCATCAGCTTCACGCCGACGAATGAGCGGATGAAGACTGCTGCAGATGTCTTAATTTATAACAATATTATCCTTGTAGTACTTGGTCTTGCAGTTGTATATGGATCCTATATCGCAGGCTTGCTCTTTGGAATCCTGCTTCTGCTTGTCTGTCTGTTTTTTATCAGATATTTACCCACTGAATTGGAACTTCCGATAATTAGCGGGAATAAGAGCGGCAGTCAGAACTTTATGAAGGCTGTTTTGCTCCTCTTTTTGTTTATTTTCAGTGTATCCATTAATATTGGACTCGTCTTTCAGGTATTACTACCTTCGTTTTACCATCTTGGTATAGTGGTTAACTTTTTTTGGTCCGTCCCTTATATCATTAGCTTGATTGCCATCCGTAACCTGCCGAGAAGAATTAATCGGAGCTATATGCTTTATATTGCTATTGCTATGACGGGTTTTTCATTTGTCGGTTTTATGAGTCTTGATCGTTCTCTGACCAGCTTTATTATAATCTGCTCAATCGTATTCATGGCAAGAGCGGTTTTTGATTTGTTCTGGTGGAGTATCATCGGAGAAATGTTGCAATTCAGCCCACGCCCCGTCGTGATTCTCGGTGGAGGAATCGCATGCAATGTACTAGGTCTATTGATCGGTGGCATTATAGGTAATTTTGTGTTTCGTATGCGGTATGACAGTATGTACTCAGCTACAATAGCATTGGCAGTGGTGTTTTTAGTGATGATTTTGATGCCTCCGCTTCATCATGAATTATCCGGAGTTTTAAAGAATCATATTTACCTTACGCTATTTTCAGAGCTTGCAGCTACACAACAGACTGAAATAATCAGGACGGTTAAGATGATTGAGAATCTGACGGAAAGAGAAAGTGAGATCGCTTCCTTGCTGATGCAGGGCAGGACCTATAAGATGATAGCGGCTGAGTTGTATCTGAGTGAAAATACAATAAAGACACATATCAAAAACATTTATTCCAAGCTTCAGGTAAGAAATAAGACAGAATTGATTAATGAATTAATTGAGAATCATTCGGTACTGATTGAAGAATAGCATAGTTAAATCTGGATTTAATAAAACCAACCTACTTAAGACAAGGAATGTACAGCCTCTTAAGTAGGTTTTTTTAGAATCACCCATTTCGGGTGACGCGTTCTATATCGAGTTGAGTTATGCTAAACATGGCTTATATATAAGGTCGTTGATATATAAATGCGAAGCCTAGGGGGATTAGAAAAGAGATGGACCAGATAAAATATAGGAATGGAGTTCATTTGCTAAATAGTTTAAAAAGAAGGACCGAGCTTTTTCTGGCGGGAAGTATTATATGCGTTCTGTTTGTTGCTTTTGCCTATTTCTTTTATATGGATGCGCTTTTCATCAAAGCGTTAATCATTACGGATATTGTATTTATCGGAATATTGTTAATCATGATTAACTTATCCTATAAGAAGATTATGATGGCTAAGTTAATCCTCGACAACGGTATCATTCATCTAAAAGAGACCAGGGTTATTCTATCAAATGCCGGCAATGAATATCAAACGAAGGATACAGTAGCAGAGACGATCGTATCTTGTTTTGGTTTATTACTGGGAACCAAGATAATAAAGTATAACCAGGATCATATAAACCTAAAATCGGTAGAACTTAGTGAAAAATATATGACATTGGTTTATGAATCCAAATACGGTAGTAAAAAAATACGTATCCATCATGCCCCCATGACTGTGCCGGAGAGGATACGTATCTCAGAAACCTTTCGTTATGAAACCGGTGTGAAGCCGGTACTGGTTGATGAGCTATAGCAAAGGAAGAAGAGTAATCTTAAGAATGGCTTCTATCCAACTTCTCTGATTCTTGCTTTTTGCTTTCTCTGATAAATATACTGTAGCAGGGCGATGAGTCCTGCTATGGTTATAATAAGGATTGACATCATAACATAAGCGGATTTCAAACCATATAGATCCACCAGATAACCACCAAGGATATTTCCTACGATACTGCCGATTCCGGTCTGTATTAATGCAAGAATGCTTTGCCCTTTTGATTGGTTTTCCGGTCTGACGTTTTTACTGATGAACACGGCACAGGAAAAATAAATTGTCATAAAGGTAATGCCGTGAAGCATCTGTGACAGAATGACAAAGAACAGATTCTCACCGGTTACGGTTATAATTCGGAGTGCCAGCAGCAGACAAGCAAAGATCGTGATTTTTCCTGTGCTGACTTTGTTTAGAACGCGGTTAATCAGGAATAGAATCGGCAACTCACTCAGGGCGGCAATGCTGTTGGTGAAGCCGATGGTGCCTTCCGTTAATCCCATATTCAGCATATACACACCTAAGAAACTAAAATTAAAGCTAAGTCCTACCTGACTGATAAAGGCAATGGCAAGCAGAAAATATATTTGCTTTGATTCGAATATATGAAGCAGCGACCGCTTTGTTTTTGAATCAGAAGTTAAGTTAGAATTTAACTTTACTGTCATATCGTCACTGTCCGACTCGCTCTTTGGTAGGAGACGTACAATAAGGAATAGGACCATAAATCCGGCAAAACCCATGAGATAAGCCACATGGGAGTTGTGCTTGATAATCATTCCCGCTATAATGACGAAGGTTGCATAACCGATGGTTCCGCCCATTCTGATTTTGGAAAAATCGAGATGGTTCTTCTGAGCACTTCGAAGAAGGATTGCATCGCTCAGTGGAACAATGGAATTACTGAAGATTGCCAGTAAGGTTGATGCAAGAAAGAAGGTTAAGAAGGTATTTCCGATGTAATAGCTTAGAACGGCGAACGCACTACCAAGCACTACTATGGATAATACCGCCTTACGTCGTCCAGTCCTGTCACTTATGATTGCCCATACCGGCTGAACCAGAATCGAGGATACCGGGCCAAGCGTAAGAAGGATGCCGATCTCAACAGCACTGATACCTGCCTTCGAGTAATACGAGCTTAAGAACGGTGCATACAAGGAAAAGGATATGTAGGTGAAGGCGCTGATCAGGAACAGATTTAAACCGGTTCTGTGAAAGGGAAGTTTTTTCATTGGCGGGTCTCCTCATAACGAAATATGTTCTGCTATTATACATGAAGTGAGATAAAATGTATAGAAAAATAAATCGTGATAGATGATCTGTTTTATGGTAAAATAGTCGGTAGATAAGGACAGGGTAGGAGAAGTGAAGAATGAAGTATAAAGAATTATTTAAAACGGCAATGCTTGCCGGTGAGATAATGGCTCAAAGCGGAGCCGAGACATATCGTGTGGAGGATACGATGATTCGCATCTTGAAATCCTCGAAGCTTTCCTCGGTAGAGGTATACGCAACTACGACAGGCATTGTGGCAACCCTTTCCGATCCATCAATCGAGCCAATTACCGGTGTGAAAAGAATCTCCAACCGTTCAAATAACCTAAGCCGAATTAATGATGTCAATCAAATCTCCAGAAATCTATGCGATGGGATTATTAGTACGAATGAAGCCATCAACGAACTGGAGGCAATCCGTCATAGAAAAATATACTCCGATCCGGTAATCGCTTTTGCAACTATTATATCCATGAGTGGGTTCGTTGGTATTTTTGGCGGTTCTCTGTTGGATTGTTTTCTCGCCGGGATTAACGGGATTTTTATCGTACTCATCGGAAAAGTAGCTGACAAAAGGATCGGGAGTGCATTCATCATTGATATGGCGAAAAGCTTTGTTCTCGCCTTCATCACTATGATGTTTGCGAAATATATTGACGCAAGCAATCACAATCTAATCATTATCGGTTCCATTATGCCCCTGGTGCCGGGAATTCCTATCACGAATGCAATCCGTGATACCTTACAGGGAGACTATAGCTCAGGAACAGCCAGAGCGGTTGAGGCCTTCGTCATTTCCCTTGGGATTGCTGTCGGTGTTGGTCTGGGAATCGGATTTTTTAACTTTGTAGAAAGGATGTTATAATCATGTTACTACAAATAATCAGTGCCTTTATCGCAACAGCGGCCTTCTCAATATTATTTTATCTGCCCAAGAAATACATCATCCATTCCGGAATGACAGGTGCTTTTGGATGGTTAATCTACCTGATTGGCTTAGAGATATTGGAGGATAAGGTTCTTTCTACTCTTGCAGCTACTATGTTGGTAGCACTGGCGTCTCATATTCTGGCCAGAGTCTATAAGACTCCGGTAACGATGTTTTTAATACCTGGCGTGATACCCTTTGTACCCGGTGCGGGAATGTATCAGATTGTAACCGGAATGGTTGAGGGAAATGTCGAACGAACCTCCACTTATTTCTTCGAAACCTTACAGATTGCCGGAGCTATCGCGCTCGGTATCTTTATTATTGATACGTTCTTCCGCAGAAAAGGAAAGGGACAAAATTATAATTGCAATGAAATTGAGACAGAAACAGACCGTCAGGAATAAGGGAGCATACAAAATAGGAAAAGGTACGTCATGTTGTGTGTAATGGCAGTGTATCCATCTACCTTTCTTAGCGAAATCATTATACGAATACCTCATTATCGCATGGTTAGCCGGTATTCGGTCGGTGTCATGCCGAATTCCTGTTTGAATTGACGCATAAAGTGTTCTTCGTTTTCATAACCGCATTGTGCAGCGATATCACGTATGGTATCGCTGGTAGCCATTAAGGAGGTCTTCGCAAACTGAAGCTTGCAGGAGATTACATCGGCGATACAGGAGATTCCGAAGGTCTGCTTATAGAGTCTCTGAAAATGGGACGGACTCAGATTCACCTGATGAGAAAGGCGTTCTATGGTCCACTTCTCCTCAGGATGACGATAGATCTGGGAGCGGAGATTAAGCAATGCATCATAGTACCCATAATAGTTCGTTTCCTTTGGCTTATAAGCTACCAATTCGTTTATCTTAACAAATAATACTCTCATTAATAAATCCATGGAATCATGCCGATTGGCATTCTTAGAGATATACTCCAGATAGATATCCTTCATTATCTTCCCAACCTGCTTTGTCTCCGGAAGCTTCATTACGGTATCAAGGGGCAGGTTTCTGATATCAAGCTCCTTATCTGCATCAAAATGAATATAATCATTGGCATAGCTTCCCTGATTCGCCATATAGTTCTGAGGAGTCCCTTTATTAAATAGGATGACAGAGTTCTTATCTACACTTATTTCAACTCCATCCAGCCATACTAAGGCAGTGGTTCTAAAATAAATAAAAAGATAATCTCCGGAACCGTAGGGACGGTGAATGGAAAACTGGTTACTATGAGTATAATTGATTCCGATGGCATGGATTCTCATATTGGCCTCCTGAGTAAAAAGTACGATAGATCAGTACGAAAACATCATATATCATTGATGATTACAATGTCAATATGATATCTTAAAAGCACGAATTATCATATAGAGAGTGAGGATAATAAAGTTGAAAGCAAAGTTAAATTTGAATAAGGACTTTATGATCGGTAAGGTCGATGAAAGAATCTATGGATCCTTTATTGAGCATTTGGGAAGAGCAGTATATAACGGTATTTATGAGCCTACTCATCCATCCGCAGATGACCAAGGATTTCGCGGGGATGTAATGGAGCTCGTGAAGCAGCTAAATGTACCAATTGTGAGATATCCGGGAGGTAATTTTGTATCCGGTTACAATTGGGAGGATGGAATCGGTGATAAAGCGAAGCGTCCCAGACGTACTGAACTGGCTTGGCACACCATTGAGACCAACGAGGTCGGTATCGATGAATTTCAGGAATGGGCAAAGCGTGCCGGTAGTCAGGTAATGCAGGCTGTGAATCTAGGTACCAGAGGTCCCGAGGAAGCCAGAAATCTGTTAGAATATTGTAATTTCCCGAAGGGAACCTATTATAGTGACCTGAGACGTGCCAATGGATTTGCGGAGCCCTTTGACATCAAGGTATGGTGTTTGGGCAATGAGATGGATGGTCCCTGGCAGATCGGTGCCAAGACGGCAGAGGAATACGGTCGTATCGCCTGTGAGACTGCAAAGGTGATGAAGGATCTGGATCCCAGCATTGAACTGGTTGCCTGCGGCAGCTCCGGGTTAGGAATGCCTACCTTTGGAAAGTGGGAGGCTACCGTACTGGAACATACCTACGATTATGTGGATTATATTTCCCTTCACAGCTATTACAGTAATGCGGATGAGAATACACCGGCTTTCCTTGCAGGCTCCCTGGATATGGATCAATTTATTAAGTCGGTTGTATCGATTTGTGATTATGTGAAAGCAATTAAACACTCTGACAAAACCATCAATTTATCCTTTGATGAATGGAATGTATGGTTTCATAGCAACAATGCCGATAAGAAGCTGGCGCGCTGGCAGATCGCACCTCATCAACTGGAGGATATCTATACCTTTGAGGATGCTTTGCTGGTAGGCTGCCTGTTGATTACGCTGCTGAAGAATTGTGACCGTGTTAAGATGGCATGTCTTGCACAGCTGGTCAATGTAATCGCACCGATTATGACAGAAAACGGTGGACCTGCCTGGGTTCAGCCCATTTTCTACCCCTTCCTGCATGCTTCCAATTATGGTCGTGGTGTAGCATTGTCCCCGGTGGTAAGCTGTGACAGCTATAGCACAGCAAAGAGGAAGGAGGTACCCTTTGTCGAGACAATCGGTATCCTGAATGATGAGAAGCGCGAGCTTACTGTTTTTGCAGTAAATCGTTCTCTTGAGGATAGTATTGATCTGGAGATTAATCTTCGTGACTTTAAGGGTGCTGCTTTATTAGAGCACATTGTTCTGGAGCATGATGACTTGAAGGCAGTGAACACCGGCACAGAGTCGGAGAAGGTGAAGCCTCATTGTAATGGCATTACAAAGAGAAACGGGGATATAGCAACAGCAACTCTCAATAAGCATTCTTGGAATGTGATTCGTTTTCAGGTATAATAGAGAGAAATACTTTGAAATCAGGAATTCGTGCTTTGTGACAGAAGGGAGATTAGTATGAAACAAACCCATGCAATCAATATAAAGAATTTTATAATTCAGGACAGCTTCTGGTCGAACTACCGTAGACTGGTTAAGGAAGAGGTGTTACCTTATCAGTATGCCATGTTAGAGGATCAGATTCCGGATGCCGAAAAGTCTCATGCTATCGAAAATTTCAGAATAGCAGCCGGTGTGAAGCAGGGTGAGTTTTATGGAATGGTATTCCAGGACAGTGATGTCGCCAAATGGATCGAGGCCTGTGCCTTTTCCTTGATCAATACCCCGGATGAGAAGCTGGAGAAGGTTGTAGATGAGATTATTGAATTAATAGAGAAGGCACAGCAGGAGGATGGGTATCTGAATACCTACTTTACTCTAAAGGAGCCCACAAGACGGTGGACGGACCTTCAAGAGGGGCATGAGCTTTATTGTGCAGGGCATATGATCGAAGCGGCAGTTGCCTATTACAATGCCACCGGTAAAGATCGTCTGCTGAGGGTAATGATGCGAATGGCAGATCATATCGATCGCCGTTTTGGTAAGGGTAAGGTTCGTGGAATTCCCGGACATCCTGAGATCGAGCTGGCCTTGATGAAGCTTTATCGTGTGACAGGAGAAGAACGGTATCTGAGGCTGTGTGAGTATTTTATAAATGAACGTGGAACCCAACCGAATTATTTCAAGGAGGAATCAGAGAACCGTGGTTGGTCCATCTGGAACTCTGACTGGCGTGATGTGAATTATACTCAGAATAATGCTCCGGTTCGTGAACAAAGGGATGCGGTCGGTCATAGTGTACGGGCCGTTTATCTCTATACCGGTATGGCGGATCTGGCCGGTGAACTTGGGGATGAAGAGCTTAAGAAAGCCTGTGGGAATCTTTGGGACAGTATTACCAATCGCCGTATGTATATCACCGGAGGTATCGGGTCCACAGTAATCGGAGAAGCCTTTACCGAGGATTACGATCTGCCGAATGATACTGTCTATGCAGAAACCTGCGCATCCATCGGATTAATCTTCTTCGCACAGAAGATGTTAGAGTTATCCCCGAGAGGTGAGTATGCAGATGTCCTGGAACGTGCTCTCTATAATACCGTTTTAGCCGGTATGAGCCAGGATGGAAAGCGTTTCTTCTATGTGAACCCCCTGGAGGTGACGCCGGGAATCTCCGGTGTTGCACAGACCCATCGACATGCGTTACCTGAGAGACCGAAGTGGTTTGGCTGTGCCTGTTGCCCGCCTAATGTAGCCAGACTGATATCCTCTCTGGAGCTTTATGCCTGGTCAGAAAATCAAAGTACAATTTTTTCGAACCTGTTCATCGGCGGAGAAGCTGATTTTATGGAGACAAAGGGATGTAAGTTGATTACAACAACCGAATACCCTTATGGAGATAAAATAAGCTACAAGGTTATCACAGAAGGGGCAGAGAGAGAGCTTGAGCTGGCGATCCGTATTCCCGCCTGGAGCGACAGTAATAATACGAAGCTTTATTATAATAAAGAAGAAATAAGCTTAAAAAATACTCTAAAGGATGGGTATGCCTATATAAAGAAGAACTTCTCTGATGGGGATGAGCTTATACTTGTACTGGATATGGCACCTTACCGAATTTATACCACTACCCTGGTTCATAACAATGAAGGGTATGCTGCTCTACAACGCGGTCCTTTGGTCTACTGCCTGGAAGGAGCAGACAATGAAGGTGAGGTTCATAGCCTGCGTTTGGCAAGAGAGTCAGAACTCTTAGAAGCAGATGCAAGTCAGTTGTTTGGAGGTATTAAAGTGTTGAAGACGGAGGGATATCGCATGCAGCCCTCGAAGGAGCTGTATTCCCGACATCGCCCCGAGACGCAGCCCTGTACGATAACCGCAATCCCTTATTATGTCTGGGGCAACCGTGGATTAAACCAGATGAGGGTATGGATTCCGGAAGAATAAGTGATTACTATCTCTCCTTACGAAGAATATAAATGTATGATGATATCGAAGTGACGATTGATAAAATCGAGTCAGGCTAATTAATAAATCGAAAATGAAAGGCATATCCTGTGCAGAAGCATATTGTCAGGATTGCCTTTTTTCTTGTCATATTTCGGGACAATGCTATTTAATCCGATTTTAATCTTTTCTTAATTGCCGGGATGTTGTAATTTTTTGTAGATGGAGTATATTGGATTATGATGAAACCTTGTCAGAGAGAAAGATCAACTTTCGACTCTGTACAAAATATAAAAGAAAGAAGTGGGAGATTGTTATGGAGTTATTTATACTTTTAGGAATTGTTGCAGGTGCTTTGCTAGCCCTATACCTTCTGATCTTTGTGATCCTGGGACTTAGGGTGATCTCCTCGGATCAGGTAGCAGTCGTGGAGAAATGGTGGAGCTTTCGAGGATCCTTAAAGGATTCGATTATTGCTCTGAACGGGGAGGCCGGCTACGGTCCTCAGGTACTTCGTGGTGGTATTCATTTTAAGACAGCACTGATGTATAAGATTCATCGTTATCCCCTTATCACAATACCGCAAGGCCAGATCGCTTATTTATTTGCTCGTGACGGAGCACCGTTAGCACCGACCCAGACCTTGGGCAAGGTGGTTCCGGAAGCGAATAATTTTCAGGATGTAACAGGATTTTTAAAGAATGGCGGACAGAGGGGACCGCAGCGAGGTATCCTAAGAGAAGGTACCTACGCAATTAACCTCGCACAATTTATTGTAATCACACCAACGGATATTAAGGCAGCCTTCAACAGCTCCAAGAATGAACGTATGGAATTAATCAGCATGCAGAAGACCCTGCTGGAGCGTAATGCCTTCAGCCCGGTCATCATCATGGGGCATGGCGGTGAGGCCAGTGATGTGATGGGAATTGTAACGGTACATGACGGTCCTTCTCTGCAAGAGGGAGAGATTATCGCTCCTTATGTTGGAGAGGAGCATGCAAGCTTTCAGGATCCGGAGAGGTTCCTTACTCTGGCCGGAAGACGTGGTAAGCAGATTCAGGTATTAACCGATGGTACCTATTATATCAATCGGTTATTTGCAACGGTAGAGTTCAGACCAAAGACCGTCGTTCCGATCGGTTTCGTCGGTGTTGTCGTATCCTTCTTCGGGAAAGAGGGAGTGGATACCACCGGCAGTGATTATAAGCATGGTGAGCTGGTAGGTCAGGGATGTAAGGGTGTGTTGGAGAAGCCCTTAATGCCAGGTAAATATGCCTTTAATACGGATGCAGGCCGTGTCGTTTTGGTACCTACTACAAATATCATATTGAAATGGAACAAATCAGAGACCGGTTCTCACAAATACGATGAGAATTTGACGGAGGTTGATATTATCACAAAGGATGCATTTGAGCCCTCCTTACCTTTATCGGTAGTTATGCATATCGATTACAAGCAGGCTCCGTGGGTTATTCAGCGCTTTGGTGATATCAGTATGCTGGTAAATCAGTCCCTTGATCCGTTGGTAAGTGCTTACTTCAAGGATGTGGCACAGACAAAGACACTAATCGAATTAATTCAGGAGCGTAGTGAGATCCGTGAGAAAGCTCTGGGTGAGATGAAGGAGAAATTCCAGAAATATAACCTACAGCTGGAGGAAGTATTAATCGGTACGCCTAAGTCTCCGGTAGAGGATATTCAGATAGAAAATATCTTGACACAGCTTCGTGAGAGACAGATTGCGGAAGAGAAGAAGGTTACATATCAGAAGCAGCAATCCGCAGCAGAGAGTGAGAAATCCCTGCGTGAGGCTCAGGCCGTTGCCGAGCAGCAGAGCTTTTTGACCAAGTCCAAGATACAGATTGATATTGAGCGTAACAATGGTGCCGCTTTAGCCAGTAAGGCAGAGCAGGAAGCTAACCAGATTATTGCTCTTGCCAAGGCGAATTCATCAAGAATAACCTTGGAGGGTGAAGCAGAGGCGTCGAAGGAGAGTAATGTCGGTCTGGCGAAGGCACGTGCGATAGATGCTCAGGTAAAGGCTTACGGTGGTGCTGAGTTTCGAGTGATCCAGGAAATTACGGATAAGCTGTCCGATGCGATCAAGAATGCTACGGTTGATATCGTACCTAAGACCGTAGTGAATATGGGGGCAAATGACGGTACCGGTAATAATGGCAGCAGCTCTGTGATGGATACCTTATTAAAATTCATCACAATTGAGAAGCTGGGGGTATCCCTGGATCAAAAGGAAGACGATAGTAAGAAAAATCTACAGGAAAATAACGATGTAACTGTTAATAGGTTAGAAGAGCAATAGGGATAAAGAAATAGAGACTCCATGAAGGTATAATAAGAAAATAGATAAAAAAGGGGGTTTTGCTTCGGCAAAACCCCCTTTTAACACAGTTTTCTGTATATTTTCATCCATTTTGAGAAAGTACTATTTACTTAAGAGCTCTGGGGATTTCGAACCGATCTCTCGGGGAAGGGGCGCATTGCCGGTAGAATTCTTTTTGCGAAGAGCCTCTCCTTGTTTTTTGGCGATATATTTTGATAATTTATCGTTCTTCTCATTAAAACGGCATCCATATAGGAAGGAACCCAGATTGCTCAGAAATTCCTTTCTTACAATGATACCGGACAGATTGAGGATTGAATTATTATCTTTTAATTTAAGACGAATGGTACGATCAACATCAATATCTTCCTTTGTAATAAAGCCAACTCCGGTCTCGCTGATATCCTTGACTAGAACAGACAATGCAGAAGGTCCGGAAGCAGTATTGACATAGACCGGCATATCTTCTCCCACATACATCCGATAGGAATCTCTTCGATTAAAGGGTTTTCCGTCCCCGAAGATGTCAATCTTATGGTAAATCGCACCGTCATACTTAACGAGCTTGACAGCGGCATTTTCCCATAGATAAAGCTTGCCCTCATAGACATATAGAAAATTAACCTGACAATTATCCGAGAAACCAATAGTCTGCTCATTCACTTTGATGGGTGCAATTAAAATAGAGCTATTTACGTTATAAGCGACCTCGCTTTTAAAATTAACCGTCTTACCGCTGCATCGAACCTCAACTTCCATCAGCCCGCCTTTTGCAATTGAATCAACGTGCAAAACTACACCCCCAAAAAATTCATATTTTCAGTATATAACAGTTTTGTCTAAAATACAATAAAAAATAAAGCAAAAATTCGTCAAATGCCACTATAATTCGCGGAATAAACGCTCTGTTACGTCGAGGTTGACAGAAGAAGGAATGAAGGTATAATTAGATTTATGAGTATCTGGATGAATTTGGCTTCTGTGAGGAGGGAATCCGAGAGATGAATATTAATTTTTATATGCCGACGAAAGTGATTATGTCGGAAGAGTGCATCATGAAGAATGCGCAACTAATGAGTTGTTTCGGAAAAAAGGCTCTGATTGTTACAGGAGCAAGCTCTGCCAGACAAAGCGGTGCTCTGCAGGATGTGGTTGAAGCCTTGCAAAGTCAGGGGATCGGATTTGATGTTTATGATCGGATCAGAAGCAATCCTACCATAATCAGTGTATATGAAGGTGCCGATTTTGCGAAGAAGAACGGAGCGGAATTTGTAATCGGAATCGGTGGTGGTTCTCCGATGGATGCTGCAAAAGCAATCGCACTTCTGGCTATGCAGGAGTTAAGTGAGGAGGAATTGTTCCTGGGGAACTATGGTGACCGGGTATTACCAATTATTCTGATCCCGACAACGGCAGGAACCGGCTCAGAGGTAACCCCATATTCTATCTTGACCAATGACAGGAAGCAGACGAAGACAAGCATTTCATCACCACTGCTATTTCCGAAGATCGCGTTTCTGGATGCGAGATACACAAAAAGTCTGCCGATGGAAACGACCATCCATACGGCTTTGGATGCATTGTCTCATTCGATCGAGGGTATGCTCTGTGTTCGTGCCGGCTATGCCAGTAACGCCCTGGCAATGGAAAGCATTAATCGGATCGCTCAATGTCTTGGCAGTCTTACCCCGAGTTCCACCGAGCATTCGAACAATAAGCTATCCATTGATATCAGAGAAAAGCTTCTCTATGCATCGATGTTAGCGGGTGTAGTGATTGCACATACCGGAACAACAGCAGTTCATTCCATGGGTTATTGCCTGACATACTTTAAAAATGTTGACCATGGCAGAGCCAATGGGCTTATTTTACCAAGCTTTCTTCGTTTCGTAGCAAAGCATGACAGTGATACGATTAAGAAGGTACTTACTGCGATGGGGATTACTTCCCTGGATGAACTGGAAGCGATTTTTCTGAGACTGCTTGGGGAACGGGAGCAAATCACGGAAAAAGAGCTGGAACGATATGCGGCCATCGCAATTCAGGCAAAAAACGTTATTAATTCCAGAGTGAAGCCGACAAAGGAAGATATTGCAAACATTTATGCAAGGAGTCTTTCCGTATTATAATAGAAGAATTACAGGTGACGGAAAGTGAAAATAATATATTGACAAAGCGGTATTCCTGCTGTTATTATCGTATTTAATATGGGCGAAGGGGTTCCGATGAACACCTTTGCCTTTTTTTATAGCAAGAGGGTACTTCAGTTTTCCGATTTATGACGTAATTATTTATTGGGAATCATATTATAAATTGTAAGGAGTGGTGCAGATGAACAAGTATACGAGAGAAGATATTATGAGAATGGTAGAAGAGGATGACGTTGAATTTATACGTCTTCAATTCACAGATATGTTCGGTAATCTGAAAAATGTAGCAATTACAACAAATCAGCTGGAGAGAGCACTGGATAATCAATGTATGTTTGACGGATCCTCGATTGAGGGCTTCGTGCGAATTGAGGAATCGGATATGTATTTGCATCCGGATCTGGATACCTATGTTACCTTTCCTTGGAGACCGCAGCAGGGTAAGGTTGCCCGTTTAATCTGTGATGTTTATACCATGGACGGTAAGCCCTTCGAAGGTGATCCGAGATACATTCTTCGTAAGACCATTAAAGAGGCAGAAGCCATGGGTTATACCTTTGATGTAGGTCCTGAGCTTGAGTTCTTCTTATTTCATATGGAGGAAAATGGGCAACCTACGACCATCACCAATGAGAGAGCAGGCTATTTTGATCTTGGACCTCTCGATTTTGGTGAAAATGCTAGACGTGATATGGTGCTTACCCTTGAGGAAATGGGGTTAAGCGTGGAAGCTTCTCATCATGAGGTGGCTCCTGCTCAGCATGAGATTGATATCAAGTATGATGATGCATTGACAACAGCGGATAATATAATGACCTTTAAATTAGTAGCGCGCACCATTGCAAAGCGTCACGGACTCCATGCAACCTTTATGCCGAAACCGAAATATGGTGTTGATGGTTCCGGTATGCATGTAAATATGTCCTTGAAAAAGGATGGTAAGAATATTTTTGAAGATACAAGCGATAAGCTTGGGCTTAGTAAGGAAGCTTACTATTTTATCGCAGGAATAATGAAGCACATTGAGAGTATGGCTGCTGTTACCAATCCGTTGGTAAATTCCTATAAGAGATTAGTTCCCAATTATGAAGCCCCGGTATACGTTGCCTGGTCGGTATCCAATCGTAGTCCTCTAATTCGTATTCCCGCGAATCGAGGAGCTTCCACGAGACTGGAGCTTCGCAATCCAGATCCGTCGGCGAATCCCTATCTGACCCTGGCTTTGTGTCTTGCAGCAGGTCTTGATGGCATTAAGAATAAGCTGACACCGCCGGATCATATCGATGGTAATATATTTGAGATGCCGGAGCCGGAGAGGAAGCGCTTGGGTGTACGCCGCTTACCGCTAAACCTTTGTGAAGCAGTCTCAGATATGGAAAACAGCGATTTTGTTAAGGGTGTGTTAGGAGAACATATCAGCAAGAAGTATATTGAGGCAAAGAAGGTTGAATGGGAGGATTACCGGACCCAGGTGACTCAATGGGAAATGGATCAGTATTTATATCGCATATAATCTGTTACTTCACGTTATATATTAAGATGAGAGAACGGAGGTGAACAGATGTGTTTAGCATAATAGTGGGATTCCCAAAGCTGGAAGATGCGAATAATATAAAGAACTTGTTGATCAGAAACGGATATAATGTCAGTGAATCCTGTACCCTAGGCTCTCAAATTGTCAGTCATGCCAATGATTTGGATGAAGGAATCGTAGTATGTGGCTATCGATTTTCAGATATGCATTACAGCGAGCTGTATAACTATCTGCCTAAGGGCTTTGAAATGCTAATGATTGCTTCGCCTGAGAAGCTGGAATATTGTCAGAATAATATCGTCTGTTTACCAATGCCGATAAAAACCCATGATTTACTGGGTACCCTTCAGATGATGTCGTATCAATATCAGCGGCGTAAGAAGAAGGATAAGGATAGACCGAAGGAAAGATCGGATGAGGAAAAGGCAATTATTAAGAAGGCAAAGCTGATACTCATGGATCGTAATAACATGAGCGAGGAAGAAGCACATCGTTACTTGCAGAAAACCAGTATGGATAGCGGAACGAATCTGGTTGAGATGTCAGAGATGGTACTGAAGATGTTTTATCAATAACAAATTATAGATACAGTTATATATGCTGTTAAGGAGCTTATGCAATCTGCAAAAGGAGGTATAGGCTCTTTTTCTATATTTTCCGGCATATCTGATGCACACCTGACACAGACTAAGATAGTGCTCTAATGCATGTAATTAGTGCTGTATCAAAAAAGATGTCTTTACCGGACCGTGGGTTTTTGCTATAATATCAAATACTGAAATTCCATGAAATAACAAGAATTATAATATTTTCATTCAGTAACTTAACTGAAAAAGAAAGGTTGGTAATTGATATGAAATTTACAAAGATGCAGGGCTGTGGAAATGATTATGTCTATGTGGATTGTACGAAGGAGATGATGGATCATATCCCCGAGACCGCAATTAAGATAAGTGACAGACATTTTGGAGTAGGCTCTGACGGACTGATTTTGATCAGACCCTCACAATCAGCGGACTTTTTTATGGACATGTATAACAATGACGGCTCCAGGGGAAAGATGTGTGGAAATGGAATCCGCTGTGTAGCAAAGTATGTCTATGATTATGGTTTAACCGATAAAAAGCAGCTGAGGATCGAGACGCTCAGCGGTATTAAAGTATTGGATCTAACCGTTGAGGAGGGGAAGGTTACCTGGGTGACGGTAGATATGGGTGCCCCGATTACCAAGGCTGCATTAATCCCGGTAATTTCCGAGAAGGAGCTTCTAATCAAGGAACCGATAACGATAGGGGAGCAGATTTATGAGATAACCTGTGTTTCTATGGGGAATCCACATGCCGTAGTGTTCGTTGAGGACACCGCTTCACTGGCACTGGAGACCATCGGACCGAAATTTGAGCATCATGAGATCTTTCCGGAGAGAGTGAATACCGAATTCATTCAGGTAATCGATCGAGGTCACATCAAAATGCGTGTTTGGGAACGCGGTTCCGGAGAGACCCTTGCCTGTGGTACCGGAGCCTGTGCCAGTGTGGTAGCTTGTATTTTGAACGGCTACACAGATCATGAGGTTACCGTAAGCCTGATAGGCGGAGAGCTTAAGATCCGTTATGACGAGAAGCTCAATACTGTATTTATGACCGGTCCAGCAGTGAAGGTTTTTGACGGAGAGATGTAGCAAGCGAAATCGAACTTATGAGACCTGCTATAATTTCTTTCACATTTGTCTTGTATAATGTTGCATTTTAGGTTATAAATATAATAAAGTTTAAGTGAATGTCAGAGCTTAGTGATTATTGATATTCCGTCGGAAAGGTTGGTATGATATATGTTCAAGATTAATGAGAATTATCTGAAGTTACCGGGCAGCTATCTGTTTTCCACCATCGGTAAGAAGGTAAAGGAATTTAGCGAGGCAAATCCGGATAAGAAAATCATCCGTCTTGGTATCGGTGATGTTACACTTCCGTTAGCACCGGCAGTGATTGATGCGCTTCATACAGCGGTTGATCACATGGGTGTAAAGGAAACCTTTAAGGGATATGCTCCGGACCTTGGATATGAATTTTTGCGTAAGGCAATCGCGGATCATGATTTTAAGACCCGCGGGGTGGATATTTCAATCGATGAGATTTTTATTAGTGACGGTGCGAAGAGTGACTCCGGTAATATACAGGAAATCTTTGATGCGAACAATAAAATTGCAGTATGCGATCCGGTTTACCCGGTTTATGTAGATTCAAACGTTATGGCCGGAAGAACCGGAGACTATCTCGCGGACAGTGGAAAATGGACCAACATTATCTATATGCCTTGTACAAAGGAAAACAATTTTGCTCCCGAGCTTCCGACGGAAGTTCCGGATATGATCTATCTGTGTTTTCCGAATAATCCTACGGGCTCTACCATTGATAAGAATGCCCTTCAAAAATGGGTGGATTATGCGAATAAGGTGGGTGCGGTAATTATTTATGATGCAGCCTATGAAGCATATATTTCAGAGGATAATGTACCTCATACGATCTATGAGTGTGACGGAGCAAAGACCTGTGCCATTGAGCTTCGCAGCTTCTCCAAGAATGCAGGCTTCACCGGTACCAGACTTGGCTTCACGGTTGTTCCCAAAGAACTGAAGTGCGGTGATGTTTCCCTAAACAGCCTGTGGGCAAGAAGACATGGTACCAAATTTAACGGAGCTCCCTATATCACTCAGTTTGCTGGAGCCGCAGTCTATTCAGAGGAAGGCAGAAAGCAGACCAAGGAGCAAATCGCTTATTATATGAACAATGCCAGGGTAATCCGTGAGGGCTTGCAAGCGGCAGGCTACGCTGTATCCGGCGGTGTGAATGCTCCTTATATCTGGCTTGAGGTTCCAAAGGGCATGACCTCCTGGGAATTCTTCGATTATCTGTTAGGAAAAGCAAATGTCGTAGGAACACCGGGATCCGGCTTTGGCCCAAGCGGAGAAGGTTACTTTAGATTAACTGCCTTCGGTACTTATGAGAGTACTCTCGAGGCGATTGAACGAATCAAAAAGTTGTAATGCGGATCAACATCCGGAGGAAAATATGGGGATTGACAATTGTCAATCCTCGTATTATTATAATCATATACCCCCCCCTGGTGTAGGGTGAATGTATTTTGGTGTAACGATAACGATTCATGAATCGAAAGGAGTCTTTCAATGAAGAAGATAATAGATATTAAGGGTATGACCTGCGGACATTGCCAGGCAAGAGTAGAAAAGGTGTTGAATGAAATTGATGGCGTTGAGGCTAAGGTTGATTTAAAGAAGAACAGAGCAGTCGTGAACCTGAAGAAGGATATCTCTGATCAAATATTACGTAATACGGTAACGGAAGCAGGTTATGAAGTGGTAGATATCTCAGAGAAGAAAGGCCTCTTCTCCTAGTCCTTCTCAAAAAAGGTACGATTATAACTTGCAGTCTTAGGGTAAGTGTGGAACATCAATTTTTCAGCGGAATGGAGATTTTATGAAAGCAGATCGAGAGAAAGTCATACGTCTTCTGAAAACTGCGAGAGGTCAGATTGACGGTATCCTGAATATGATTGAAGAGGACCGGTATTGTATCGATATCTCGAATCAGATCATAGCAACAGAAGCAATCTTAAATAAGGTCAATCGTGAGGTATTGCATGGTCACATCGATATGTGTGTGAAGGAAGCAATCGAAAATGGAAACACGGAGGATAAGCTTCAGGAAATCAGAAGCATTGTGGATAAGTTGACGAAGTAATTCTTAGATACTTAAAAATATGAAATTAAAATTAGGTTTAAAAAATGAGACGCTAATTGTTAACGTCTCGTTTTTTAATGCATTGCCGCTTTATTGGATTAACGCTACAATGCTCTACAAATTTATATTGACAAACTATATTAAGATTAGATATAATAACTTCCATAATCTAGGCATAAGACAATGTAGTCGTGAAAAAGTGTTAGAATTTTTTAGACTGCATTTTTTTTACAAAAATATGTTTTATGCTGAAACAAGGAGGAGAATATATGAAGAGATTTAGTAGATTTATGGCATTGATGCTCGCTGTCTTGTTAATGTTTTCGCTGGTTGCATGTAGTAGTAAAGATAAAAAAACTACTGAAACCAAAGAGACAAATGAGACAAAGACCACTGAAGAAAAAGCCAGTGATGCAACCAACACCGCAGGCAAGATCCTGAAGGTACATTTTGATGTAGAGGTAGCATCTATGGATCCGCAGATTGCGACCGACGGTACTTCCTTTGAGGTATTAGCAGCAGTTACAGAAGGTTTGTACTCTGTAGATGCAGCAGGTACTCCGATTTTAGCAATGGCAGAATCCGTAGAGAAAAGTGCAGACGGCTTAACCTACACCTTTAAGCTTAGAGATGCAAAATGGTCCAACGGAACTGCAGTAACTGCAGGTGATTTTGTTTTTGCATGGAGACGTCTTGTTGATCCTACCGTCGCAAGTGAATATGCCTTCATTGCAGAAATTGCAGGTATTAAGAATGCAGCAGCGATTACCGCCGGCGAAGTTACTCCGGATCAGTTAGGAGTAGTAGCTCAGGATGATAAGACCTTAGTGGTAACCTTAGATGTTCCGGTTCCTTTCTTTGAGTCCTTGATGGCATTCCCGTCCTTCCTTCCGGTAAATGAAGCATTCTTTACCGCAGCAGGAGACAGCTTCGGAACCTCACCTGAGACAATCATCAGCAATGGACCTTTTATGATTACCGCTTATGAACCGGCTGCAACAACCATCAGCTTAGCGAAGAGTCCTACCTACTGGGATGCTTCGAAGGTTGCTTTAGATGGTATTCAGTATCAGGTTATCAAGGATTCTCAGCAAGCAATGTTATCTTATCAGAACGGTGACTTAAATGTTGCGACTTTATCCGGTGAGCAGGTAGAACAATTCCAGGCAGATCCGGAATTCCATAATATTATGGCAGGTTATTTATGGTACATATCTCCGAACCAGACCGTTGCAGGTCTCGAGAATGTTAATCTTCGTAAAGCGATCGCATTATCCTATGATAAGGAAGCAATCGCGAAGAACATCTTAAAAGACGGTTCTATCGTAGCTAACTTTGCAGTTCCTACGTTACTTGCTACCGGTCCCGATGGAAAAGACTTCCGTGAGACAACCGGTACCTATCTGACTACAGATAAGGCTAAGGCTCTGGAATACTGGAAAGCAGCACAGACTGAATTAGGAATTAGTGAATTAAAGTATACCATGATTGTTGAAGATACCGAGTCAGCTACCAATGTTGCTCAGTTTATTCAATCCGAGGTTCAGACCACATTACCCGGTATTACCATCGAAATCCAGACAATGCCGAAGAAGAACCGTGTTGAAAGAATGCAGCAGGGCGACTTTGAGCTTGGCTTAACTCGTTGGGGTCCTGACTATGCAGATCCTATGACCTATCTTGACATGTGGACCACCGGCAGCCCGAACAACTATGGCTTCTGGTCCAATACAGAGTATGATGCGATCATCGAATCAGCTAAGAAGGGTGAATTAGCACTCGATTTAGCTGCAAGATGGGAAGCATTAAAGAAGGCAGAGACTATGGTTATGGATGAAGCGGTTATCCTTCCTGTATACCAGAAGGGTGATGCAGTAATGATCAAAGCGGGTGTTGAAGGAATTGAATTCCACTCCGTAGGTATTAACCGAATCTATAAGAATGCAACGATGAACTAACCGAAAGAAAAACCATGATGAATTACAATCGATATTGTAATTGATGATACACAAGAATAGTGACGCTGCCGCGAGTGTTGCTCGCGAGCATGGCGTCACTATTCTTGGTAGTGAAAAGGTTGGTTCACAGGAGAATAATAAAGACAACAGTGAAACATTATTTTGATGAATTAGCCGTTGTATGGAGGAGTTTTGCGATCGTTGCAAGACTCCTAAATTCGATTTTATAAGGACATCCTGAAAAAGCTGTGGATAAACCATCACAATATGGTAAGGAGTGTGAATAAGTGAAAAAGTATATTATGAAGAGGGTTATGATTTCTGTGATAACTCTAATCGTCATCCTGTTGGTGTTATTTCTGATGCTGGAGCTGATGCCAGGCTCACCCTTTAATGACGAAAAATTAAATGATGCCCAACGTGCAATCATTAATGCAAAGTATGGGTTGGACCAACCGGTTATGATCAGGTTCCTAAATTACATAAAAGCAATGCTGACCGGAGACTTCGGTGTGTCCTATACGATATCAAAGAATACGCCGATTACAGCACTTCTTGAGACCAGATTACCGATTTCGCTTCGAATCGGAGGACAGGCAATTTTAATCGGAACCATTATTGGACTGATTTTGGGAATTATTGCTGCGTTAAAGCATAATACCATTTATGATACCATAACAACGGTTATATCTGTTATTGGTGTCAGCTTACCCTCCTATGTGTTTGCGATGGCATTGATCTATTCCTTCGGATTTCGCTTGAAATGGTTCCCTCTGCTCTATCAGGTTGAGGCGCCACTCTATTCCTCGGTCATGCCGACCATCTCACTATGTATGTTTACGGTAGCTACGGTTGCACGCTTTACGCGAACCGAGATGTTAGAGGTATTGGGATCGGAATATATGCTGCTGGCAGAGAGTAAGGGGTTGAACAGCTTTCAGTTGATTTTTAAGCATGCACTTCGTAATGCATTAATTCCGATTATTACGGTGTTAGCACCATTGGTGGTAGGCTTAATGACCGGAAGTCTTGTTATTGAGAAGCTCTTCTCAATACCCGGAATAGGAAGTCTACTAGTGTCAGCAATTCAATCCAATGATTATAATGTGGTGGTTGCTTTAACCTTTATCTATAGTGTTATGTATATCGGTATCATGCTTGTCGTAGATATTCTCTATGGCGTCATCGATCCCAGAATCAGGCTGGCAAAGGGGGAAGGACATGAATAATACAGAGTTTGAATTTGCCCCGGAGGATTTTGAACTCATTGGAGCGGAGAAGATATCCCGTATCGATGAGACCTTCCCAAGTAAGCCGATATGGAAGGATATTTTAGCGAGATTTACTCAGAACAAAGGAGCTGTTGTAGGTATTATATTCATAATCATCGTAATTACTATGGCTATCCTTGGTCCGAATATGAACGGTCATACTTATGATTCTCAGATCATTACGCACCAGAATCTGGCGCCGAGAATACCCGGTATCGAGAAGCTTGGAGTTTTTGACGGATCTGAGAAGATGCATACCTCAACGGGCTCGATTACACAGAATAAATATGTTTCCGAGGATCCGAAGGTAACAACCGGTCTGGAGGACATTTATTACTGGTTTGGTACGGATGTTCTGGGACGTGACATCTTCACAAGAACCTGGACCGGTACGCGTATCTCACTCTACATCGCGCTGGTTGCAGTGGTTGTCGATATGTGCTTTGGTATGATCTATGGTTTGGTTTCCGGCTATTTTGGCGGCAAGGTAGATATGGCCTTACAACGTTTTTCGGAAATACTGAACGGAATTCCAACCTTAGTAATCGTTACACTGTTGATTCTGGTCTTTAAGCCGGGCTTAGTAACCATTACACTGGCCTTAGCCATCACAGGCTGGATCGGTATGAGCAGGATTGCAAGAGCCCAGGTATTAAAGCTCAAGGAGCAGGAGTTTATTCTGGCTTCCAAGACGCTGGGAGCAAAGAATCTGTTTATAATATTTAAGGAAATTCTTCCGAATATTTTTGGGCAGTTGATTATTATGTCCATGTTCTCAATACCCAATGCGATTTTCACAGAAGCCTTTCTTGCATTTATCGGCCTCGGTGTTCCGCAGCCGTTGGCATCTCTCGGATCCTTGATCAGTGATGCGTTTAAATCATTTACAACTCATCCTTACATGATTATCTTCCCGGTGATAGTACTTGCGGTAATCATGCTAAGCTTTAACATGATGGCAGACGGTCTTAGAGATGCATTTGATCCTAAGATGAAGGAAATGTAGGGGGTGGCATATGGACAAGAAGAAAATATTATCAATTAAGGATTTATCCATCTCCTTTACCACCTCTGCCGGCGAGGTTAATGTTATTCGAGGTATGAATCTTTCTCTCTATAAGGGAGAGACGCTTGCCATCGTTGGAGAAAGCGGCAGCGGTAAATCCGTTACAGTGAAAGCAATCATGGGAATCTTAAGTAGTAACGGAAGGATTAATAGCGGCAGCATAATGTTTCACTACAATCGGGACGGAGAAGAGGTCACAAAGGATCTGATCACCCTCACGAAGAAGGAAATGAGAAGGCATATCAACGGTAAGCGGATTGCAATGGTATTCCAGGACCCGATGACCTCCCTTAATCCGACGATGACCATCGGAGCGCAGATTATGGAGGGGATGATGTACCACTACAAAACGCCTAAGCAGGAAGCGTATCAGAAAGCTATAAAGCTGCTTGAGCTGGTAGGAATTACGGACCCGGAGAAACGAATGAAAAACTATCCCCATCAGTTGTCCGGGGGTATGCGACAGAGGGTTGTTATAGCCATCGCCCTTTCCTGTGATCCTGAGCTTTTGATCTGTGATGAGCCGACGACGGCACTGGATGTTACCATTCAGGCAAAGATATTGGAGTTGATCAAGGATATTCAGGTAAAGACTGGCATTTCTGTAATCTATATTACACATGATCTTGGTGTTGTTGCTAAGGTTGCTGATTATGTTGAGGTAATGTATGCCGGTAAGGTAGTAGAAAAGGGCACCACGGAGGAGATCTTCTATCAGCCGAGACATCCATATACCTGGGGTCTGTTATCTGCCATGCCGGATCTGAACAGCTCTGACGATAAGCTGTATACGATTCCGGGAAGTCCGCCGAACTTATTGCATAGGGTAGAAGGTGATTCCTTTGCACCCCGAAATATCTATGCCTTGGGAATTGACTTCAAGAAGGAACCCCCGATGTTCAAGATTTCGGATACTCATTATGCGGCAACCTGGCTTCTTCATGAGAAAGCACCGAAGGTTACTATGCCGGAGGAGCTTAAGAAAAGGATTGATATGATGATGAGTCAGGAGACAGCATCCGATGAAAAGGATGCATCATTGGGTCATACAGAAACAAATTTAACCGAAGAAATGGAGGCAAGATAGTCATGGATGAAAGAAAGCCTCTTTTACAGGTAAATAACCTCAAACAACATTTTAGAATTAATCGAAAGTTTACCGTTCGGGCGGTGGATGGTGTGACCTTTGAGATCTATCCGGGTGAAACCTACGGCTTGGTAGGAGAATCCGGCAGCGGAAAATCTACCATCGGTCGTTCGATTATCCGGTTATATGAGCCTACCTCCGGCGAAGTTATTTTTGACGGCAAGAATATATCAGGGAAGCTCTCAGCCAAGGATACCCAACATCTTCGTACGAAGATGCAGATGATTTTTCAGGATCCGATGGCGTGTCTCAATCCAAGAAAGAAGGTTATGGATATCATTGCACAAGGTCTAGATATTCATCATCTTTATAAGACCCAAGAGGAACGAAGAGATAAGGTATATCAGATCCTGGATATGGTTGGACTTGCCAGCGAGCATGCCGATCGTTATCCCCACCAATTCTCCGGTGGACAGAGACAGCGCATCGGTATTGCAAGAGCACTGATTATGAATCCAAACCTGATTATCGCAGATGAAGCGATCAGCGCTCTCGACGTATCCATTCAGGCTCAGGTCGTTAATCTGATGAAGGATATTCAGATGAAGACCAATACGGCATATCTATTTATTGCACATGATTTGTCGATGGTGAAGTATATCTCGGATCGTATCGGTGTACTACATCTTGGACACCTGGTAGAGACCGGAACCAAGGATGAGATCTTTAACAATCCGATTCACCCCTATACAAAATCCCTGCTGTCGGCTATTCCTCAGCCGAATCCCATTGCTGAGAAGAAGAGGACTGCTGTCAGCTATGATTATCGGACCAGCGGTATCGATTATCATAAGGGAACCAAGCAGCATGTCGGGGGACAGCATTATGTACTGGCTACCTCCGAGGAACTTGCTGACTGGACCAAGTAGAAGTTAGCATGTGGCTTTCGCAGATGAGATATACTCATTATGCGAAAGCCTTTTCTATACATATGAGCGAGTTTTTATGGATACATTCATTCATAGAACGTTTTTTAGCCAGCTTTATAATTCCCGCCTATTTACATTGCTGCTTCCTTTCTGATTGATAAATTTTTCCTGAAATGATATACTAATGCTCAGAGAAACGAGAGGAGTGACCTATTTATGATTTATCCGAAAAGCTTGGAATCAGGCTATAAGATTGGGGTTACAGCAACCTCGGCAGGATTTACGGAGAAAACGGATATGATCCGTCTGGATAGCGGTATCAGGCATTTTAGCGAACTGGGATATCCGGTCGTTGTAACCGACAATGTTAGAAAATGTGAGAGGGGAAGAAGCTCAGACGGAAGGACCAGAGCAGCTGAATTATCACAATTAATTCAGGATAATGAGGTAAGAGCAATCTTTGCAGCCAGCGGCGGAGATTATCTGGTGGAGATGCTTCCCTATATTGATTTTGATAGAATGAAGGAGAATCCAAAATGGATTCAAGGCTTTTCCGATACTACGGGGCTTGTATTTACCGTTACTACGAATCTGGATATCGCGACAATCTATGCAAATAACTTTAGTTCCTTCGGCATGGGGAATTGGCATAGCTCCTTATATGATAATCTCAGAATTCTGGAAGGAAAGGATCTTATTCAGCATAGCTTTGATTACTATCAGGATGGATACCATCCCAGAATTACAGGACTGGAGGAGTTTGTTCCGGAGAAAGAGGTTCAATGGATTAATCTCTATCCACCTCTGTATGAGCAGAAGGAGGAACTTATCATAAACGGCCGGGCGCTCGGAGGGTGTCTCGATGTATGCCTTAATCTGGTGGGTACCAAATATGATAGGGTTAAGGAGTTTGCTCACCGATATCAACAGGACAGAATACTCTGGTTTTTTGAGAGCTATTCTTTGAATTCAGAGGCGCTAATTCGTGGTTTATGGCAATTAAGAGAAGCCGGGTGGTTTGAGCATGCGGCGGGCTTTGTCTTCGGACGTCCTTGTATGTATGCAACGGATACGGACACCTCTTATCAGGAAGCCGTATTATCGGTACTGGGCAGTTTGAATTTACCAATTATTTTAGAGGCAGATATCGGACACAAGCCACCGCAATGTGCCATGATCAATGGAGCAATTGCATGCATTAAGAGTAAAGGTGGCAGAGGCACGATCAATTTTGAAAGAAGGTAAATTGGTGGATGGGGAAGGAACGTGAGATGAGTAATATCGGGGATAACACAGATCGAGCTATGGGAAGTTCGGAAAATGAGCAAAACGAAAATGAAATGAAATGGACCATCGGATCAAAGTTAAAAAAGTGCGGTAGAATTTTGATCGGACGGGAACGAAGTACAGCGAAACCGATCCTGGGTGGTGCTTTGTTCACTTTTCTGTACTTTGCCTGTTTGATCATTTATCTGGAAGTGATATTTCATTTTTTGATCTATCGAAGCTTTGACAGTAAAATTATTTATCCTATTTTATTTGCAGTACCATTTGGTGCGTTATTGGCTTTCCTTACAGGCTTGTTCTCGGTTAAGCTGAACAAGCTGGTACTCTGGATACTATCGGCCGCCCTATGTATAATATACCTGGTTCAATTGGTATATTTTAATGTTTTTAAGGTGTTTTTCTCATTTCAGATCATGGGGATGGCAGACGATGCGATATCGGAATTCGGCTCGGATGTTATTACTGCCATCAAAGGTAATATTGGCGGGTTAATTATTCTGCTTCTTCCTTTGGTGCTGTTAGGTGTCCTAATCAGCAATCGTATTGTGTATCAAAGACGCAGATTAAAAGAACAAGGAATATTACTTGGTGTCGCAACGTTATTTCATATCGTGGCACTTGCTTCCTTGTTACTCTATGGCAAATTGGACTACTCACCATATGATTTATATTTTAACTCAAAGGTTCAGGATCTGCTCGGACAGCAGCTTGGGGTCACAACGATGACAAGAATAGATATCTCCAAGCTTCTCGCACCCGAAGATGAGCTTGTCTTGGCGGACACCAAGACCATCATTTCATTGACTCCGGTACCAACGCCGATTCAGTCTCCGACGATAACACCCATTCCGGTGCTGACGAAAAAAGCAGAGCCGGATGCGACACCGACACCGACACAGCCTCCGACACCTACTCCGATTGATACGTCGCCCAATGTGATGGACATCGATTTTAGTAAATTAGCGGAGCAGGAGAAGAATAAGACGATAAAGACCCTTCATAATTATTTTGCTTCTGTTGCTCCAACGAATAAGAATGAATATACCGGAATGTTCAAGGGTTATAATCTGATTATGATTACGGCGGAGGGCTTTTCTCCCTATGCGATTCAGGAAGAGAAGACACCAACCTTATATCGGTTGGTACGAGAGGGCTTTGTATTTAACAATTTTTATACTCCATTATGGCAGACAAGCACCAGTGATGGGGAATATGTTGCAATGACCGGATTAATTCCGCAGGGTACCAGAAGTATGTTCAACGGCAGAACTAATCTGTGGCCATTTTCTCTAGGGCACCAATTTAATCAATTAGGAGTTGCAAGTAAGGCATACCATAATCATACCTATACTTATTATCAAAGAAACGAAACACATACGAATATGGGATATCTATGGAAAGCAAAGGGCAATGGACTTAACCTGCCAAGCGATTGCTGGCCGGAATCCGATCTGGAAATGATCGATGCAACTGTCGATGAATATGGAATGGAAGAACAATTTCATGTCTACTATCTTACAGTCAGCGGGCATATGAATTATACCTTCACAGGAAATAGTATGGCGGCGAAGAATAAGCAGCTGGTCATGGACCTTCCTTATTCGGAGGATGCCAAGGCTTATATTGCCTGTCAGATCGAATTGGATAAGGCTCTTGAGTCCTTACTGTCAAAGCTAGAGGCATTCGGTGTTGCTGACCGAACCGTGATTGCACTCAGTGCGGATCACTACCCTTACGGTTGGGAAAAATATAAATTGGATGAGTTGGCAGGTTATGATCTGGATCCTAACTTTGAGATTTATAAGAATCATTTTATTCTCTGGTGTCCGGGAATGAAGGAAAATATCGTCATTGATGAGCCATGCTCCAGTTTGGATATCCTACCCACACTCTCCAACCTGTTTGGTCTGGAATATGATTCCCGCCTTCTTATGGGGCAGGATATTCTGTCCGATGCAGAGCCGTTAGTTGTATTATCCAACCGAAGCTTTATCACCGATAAAGTGATGTATAATTCAGCAACCGGAGAGACCACTTTGCTTACACAGGAGCCTTTGCCTGCGGATTACATCAAGAATCTGAACAGTATTGTCAAAAACAAATTCTCAGTGTCAAAGAGTATGCTGGAGGAGGACTATTATCGATATGTTTTTCCCAGGTGAATGATAGCGAATGGTTTACTTCAGGAGTAAATGAAAAACGAATGAATATGAATATGTATCGTAGGAGGATAATATAATGTCAAGTGTATTAGGTTTTTGGTCTTTCATTGGGATTGGTGTTTATGGCCTTTCTATATTTTTAATTATACTGGTAATATATACTCTGCTTTTAGCGATTAAGGCACTCAAAATTTATATTCAAAAGAATTCATAATTTTTCTACTTGATTTTATAAATACGATGTGCTAATATAAGTCAACAACAAAGGTGTTGTTTTGTTACAATACCTTTGTCTTTTTATAATCTAAAACAGTAATCGGCAATGAAGGAGACTTTGTTCTACCGAATAATCGAACGACAGGAATGGTGAGCCACCGACTGAGAGCACACCTATGGTGATAAGTAGAATACGGAACACTCCGGAGCCCGCGAATTGAACGATCAGTAGGTTCGTGCGTGACACGCGTTAAGTGTAAGTAAGTGGAGAGCGATGCTCTCAATGCGGGTGGTACCGCGGGAATTTTAACTTCTCGTCCCGAAGAATGCAAGTTATGCATTCTTCGGGACTTTTTTGATTCATAAATAATCCTTTATGATGATCATTCGGCCCAAAAGAATGCAATACAGATTAACTTTTGTAGTGTTACAAATCTGAGGATTACAGGAAAGGAAGGATTATTTATGGATTTTATAACCGGCGTAAAACAGAAGGAAGTCAAAGAGATCAGTGATATTCTGGCTCTGGATATCAAGGGGGATGTAAAGGTAAATGGCTTTATTCATACCATCCGTCATATGGGCGAGGTTGCCTTTGTGGTACTTCGCAAAAGAGAAGGACTGGTTCAATGTGTATATGAGGAAGGCGTTACCGATGCGAATCTTAAAGAGTTGAAGGAAGGGATGACGATCGAGGCGGAAGGTATTCTACATGACGAAGAGCGCGCGCCGTTCGGCTTCGAAGTGAGACTTACGAAGGTGAGTATATTAACTTCTCCCAAGGAAGGGTCCATGCTTCCGCTACCGATCTCAAAGTGGAAGATGAAGACCTCGCTGGAAACAAAGTTGAATTATAGACCGATTTCCTTGCGTAATATTAGAGAGAGAGCAGTCTTCAAGCTTCAGGAGGGCATCGTCAGAGGATTTCGTGATTTCTTATTCTCCCAGGGCTTTACAGAGATAAGAACTCCGAAGATTGTAGCCGGCAATGCGGAAGGCGGAGCAAATGTATTCAAGCTGGAGTACTTTGGGAGCAAAGCATTTTTAGCGCAGAGTCCTCAGTTTTATAAACAAACCATGGTCGGTGTTTATGACAGAGTATTCGAGGCGGCTCCTGTATTCCGTGCAGAAAAACATAATACGACGAGACATTTGAATGAATATACCAGTATGGATTTTGAGATGGGATACATCGAAGGCTTTGAGGACATCATGGCTATGGAGACGGAGATGCTTCGATATGTATTCGCTTTCCTGGCAGAGCAATATGCGAAGGAATGCAAGCTGTTAGAGGTTACCTTACCGGATGTATCAAAGGTTCCTGCAGTGCGTTTCGATGAGGCAAAGCGCCTTGTAGCCGAGAAATATGACCGTAAAATCAAGAATCCCTACGATCTGGAACCGGAGGAAGAGGTGCTAATCGGCAGATACTTTAAGGAAGAGTATGATAGTGACTTTGTATTTGTTACGCATTATCCTTCGAAGAAGAGACCCTTTTATGCGATGGATGATCCTTCGGATCCCAAGTTCACCTTAAGCTTTGACCTTCTCTTCAAGGGGATGGAGATTACTACCGGCGGACAACGAATTCATGACTATGAAGCACAGGTAGCGAAGATGATGGCAAGAGGTATGAATCCGGATGAGTTTACGAATTTCCTGATGATTCATAAACACGGCATGCCGCCTCATGGTGGTCTGGGTATTGGTCTGGAGCGATTAACGATGAAGCTGCTGGATGAGACAAATGTTAGAGAGACTACGATGTTTCCTCGTGATTTGTCAAGGCTGGAGCCTTAGAAGGAGGTATTATATATGAAGATAACGGAAGAAACAGTAAAATATGTGGCTGCACTTGCTAAGCTGAGCGTCTCGGAAGAGGAAAAGGAGAAAGCGGCAAGGGATTTGGATCATATTCTGGAATATATAGAGACGATGAATGGTTTGGATACGGATGGGGTCGAACCGATGTCACATGTTCTGCCTGTGAAAAATGTATTTCGTGAGGATGAGGTAACCAATCAGGATAATCGGGAGGAGCTGCTAAAGAATGCGCCGAAGCGAATCGAAGGAAGCTTTGCAGTACCTAAGACCGTTGAGTAAGGAAAAACGAATCAACCAATCGAAATAATAAAGCTTAAGATGGAGGCTATAATATGAAGGATATTGCGTCATTGTCTGCACTGGAGCTTGGCAGAAGGATTAAAGCGAAGGAAATATCCGTTGCCGATGCAGTAACAGCGCAGCTTGAAATTATTAAACAAAGGGATCCGGAATATGGATGCTATATTACGGTGCTTGAAGACGAAGCCTATGCACAGGCGAAAGAGGTGCAGAGAAGAATCGATAACGGGGAGCTTATGGATTCACCACTGGCCGGTGTGCCGATGGCGGTTAAGGATAATATCTGTACCAAGGGTGTGAAGACCACCTGTGCCTCGAAAATATTATATAATTTTGAACCGACCTATGATGCAACTGTGATCGAAAGATTAAAGAAGGCAGGGGCTGTAATCATCGGTAAGACAAATATGGATGAATTCGCTATGGGCAGCACCACAGAAACCTCTTTCTTTGGAGAGACGAAGAACCCTTGGGATAAAAAATGTGTACCCGGTGGCTCCAGCGGCGGTTCTGCTGCTGCGGTTGCTGCTGAGGAGGCATTTTATGCTCTGGGCTCTGATACGGGTGGTTCCATCCGTCAGCCTGCCGGATACTGTGGTGTAACAGGAATAAAACCAACCTATGGAACGGTTTCCCGCTATGGTCTCATTGCATATGCTTCCTCACTCGATCAGATCGGAACCATCGGAAGAAATATATCGGATTGTGCAGCAGCTCTTGAGGTTATCTCAGGACATGACGCGAAGGATTCCACTTCCGTGTCACAGGAATGTTATCGATATACCGAAGCTTTAATCAATGATGTGAAGGGAATGAGAATCGGTATTCCAAAGGATTACCTTGGAGATGGAATTGAGGAAGAAGTTAAAATAAGTATCATGAATGCCGCGGAGAACTTTCGGAAGGGAGGAGCTATCGTGGAGGAGTTTGAACTCCACTCGGTAGAATATGCCGTTCCTTCCTATTACGTAATTGCCTGTGCAGAAGCCAGCTCTAACTTATCTCGTTTCGACGGTGTAAAATACGGTTATCGCACACCCGAATTTGACGGATTACAGGATGTCTATAAGAAATCCAGAACCGAAGGCTTCGGAAATGAAGTGAAGCGCAGAATGATGATCGGAGCCTTTGTATTAAGCTCAGGTTATTATGATGCCTTTTACAACAAAGCCTTAAAGGTGAGAGCTATTATAAATGAGGGCTTTCGTAAAGCCTTTGAAAAATACGATATCATCTTAGGACCAACTGCACCCCAGACAGCTCCAGGGCTTGGTGAGAGCTTATCCGATCCACTGAAGATGTATCTATCCGATATCTATACCGTATCCGTGAACCTGGCCGGTTTACCGGCAGTAAGCCTTCCGTGCGGAAGAGATTCAAAAGGACTTCCGATCGGATTGCAGCTGATCGGAAAGCATTTTGGTGAGAAGGACATTATCCGCGCTGCATATAGCTTTGAGCAGACGTATGTCTATGAGCGACCGTTAACACTTACAGCACAGGGAAAGGAGGCATAGCCCATGAAAGCATATGAGACCGTCATTGGTTTGGAGGTTCATGTTGAGCTTGCTACAAAGAGTAAGATTTTCTGTGGCTGTACGACACAGTTCGGAGGGGATCCGAATACCCATTGCTGCCCTGTCTGCACAGGTATGCCGGGAACACTTCCGGTTCTCAATAAGCAGGTAGTGGAATTTGCTATGGCAGCAGGCCTGGCTTTGAATTGCTCGATTACACAACGCTGTAAATTTGACCGTAAGAATTATTTCTATCCGGATCTACCGAAGGCATATCAGATCTCTCAGCTCTATCTGCCGATCTGCCGCGATGGTGGTATTGAGATCGAGACAGAAGCAGGTAAGAAAACCATTCGAATCCATGAAATACACATGGAGGAGGATGCGGGTAAGTTGGTACATGACCCTTGGGAGGATTGCACCCTTGTGGATTATAATCGTTGTGGTGTTCCTTTGATTGAGATCGTCAGCGAACCGGATATGCGATCGAAGGAGGAAGTAGTTGCTTACCTGGATAAATTACGATTAATTCTTCAATATCTTGGGGTATCGGACTGTAAGATGCAGGAGGGATCCCTTCGAGCCGACATCAATCTGTCGGTACGTGAGGTTGGCGCAAAGGAATTCGGAACCAGAACAGAGATGAAGAATATGAACTCCTTCAAAGCAATCGCCAGAGCAATCGAGGGAGAGAGAAAACGTCAGATCGAGCTGCTTGAGGATGGTAAGAAGGTAGTTCAGGAGACAAGACGCTGGGATGATAATAAGGATACCAGTTTTGCGATGCGATCCAAGGAGGATGCGCAGGATTATCGATATTTTCCGGAACCGGATCTTCCACCGATTGAGATCAGTGACGAATGGTTATCGAATATTAAGGCGCGTCAGCCGGAGCTTCGGGCAGAGAAGATGCTGCGCTATGAGAAGGAATTTGACATCCCGGCTTACGATGCTTCCATTATAACAGGATCCAAGCATCTGGCAGATCTCTTTGAGGAGACCGTTGCAATCTGTGGCAAACCGAAAGAAGTCTCCAATTGGCTGATGGTCGAGACAATGCGACTACTCAAGGAGCAGGAGATGGAAGCGGAGGAGATAATCTTTACATCCTCTCAGTTAGCCAAACTGATCGGATTAGTGGATGGTAATAAAATTAATCGTACCGTAGCAAAAGAAGTATTCGAGAAGATGTTTAAGGAGAACGTGGACCCGGAGGCCTATGTTGAGAAGCACGGTCTTGGTATGGTAAGCGATGATGGACTCCTTCGGACTACGGTAGAGAAAATAATCGCTGACAGTCCCCAATCAGTGACTGATTATAAGAGTGGCAAGACGAAGGCGATGGGCTTTTTGGTTGGTCAGGCCATGAAGGAGATGAAGGGAAAAGCAGATCCGGGTAAGATCAATCAGTTGGTGAAGGAAATACTGGATGCGATGTAAAGTATTTTACAGTGCCTGTGACGTTTTATGTAATTTTTGATTGTATATCTTTTTTCATTCAGTTATAATATAGGAAGAATAAAACGATAAAAATTATGTAATCGGAGGGTATACTGTGGAAGAGAGAAGAAAAGCAAAAAGGCTGCCGGTAACACTTACACTTGAGATATGTAATTTATATAAGCAGGACCATGTTCAGGTAAGTGACCTGCATGCACCCATTGAAGTGGTTAATGTATCGCAAACGGGAATCGGATTTCGTACTAAGAGTGTTTTGCCAATTGGTTTTTATTTTAATGCTAATATTAATCTGGGTACAGAGGATACCTTACATTCTGTAGTTGAGATCATCCGTTCCCAGGAGGATGGAGATGAAATCATCTATGGTTGCGAGTTTGTCGGAATGGCAGATGTTCTGTCCTATGTATTTGATGATTATGATAAGAGAATTCAAGAGTCAAATTAGTAGGGTATATTTATTTTAATAACAGTAATACAAATAAGGATGGGCTTATTCTTAATAAGAATAGGACCCATCCTTTCTAAAATGCCCGGTGTATACGATTAAATCGAAATACATTTTACCAATAGGAACCTTACCGGCAGCCAGTAATCAAGTTCGGATATCAAAGGTATAGCGTTTTAACTCACCTTCCACACTATTATCCTCAATAAAATCTTTGCTAAAATCTATTTTCTCATAAGACGCGACAACCTCGCTTTGCAGATGATATCCTTTTTTGCCCAGTGCCTCGGAGAGAGATGGCATAAATTCGGAGATCAGGTTCTTTGATTCCGAATTATCCATATAAAACTTAGCCAGTACATTATTGTGATTCATGCGGATGTGAATATTCATGGAGCCGAGGTTAGTCATATCCAGATGAAGAAGAACACTGAGGTCTTCTTTGCTCTGTAGGGCTTTCTTTCGTGTAAAGACATATAATTCACTATGAACGTCCTGGTTCCTCATTTGAAGCGGCAGCTGCAGATAGGTGAACATCTCGTTCAAATTCTGCATGAATCGAAGATTATCCTGCAGGTTTTTCGTCGGTTCTTGGAGGCGTGGCTCTTCGTTCGAAGATGTTACCAGCTTTGATAAGGCTGAAAGCTGTTCCATATCTTCACGAAGATTCTCATAGAGCTCTCTAAGAGCCGCTTTATCTGCAAGCTTCTCCGGTGTAATCGTCCATTTATCATGAAACGCAATCTCCAGGAGAGTCCGGTATTGTGGCGAAGTAAGAAGGAGATTGACATCTGAGGGTTCCATTTGTGGCAGGATTTCCTGTAATTTATGGAAGAGTTCTCCGGTCGTGATTGATCCCTCCACCACCTGATCTGCAAGCTGACTTAATGAGGGCATTGACCGAAGGAGATTGGTTAATGAAGCCAGGTCCTTGGAATTTATCAGGTCGGGAAGAGGTCTTATTTCATTATTTGGCGGTGTAAGCTGTTTTATTAGATTCGTTAGGATATCAGGAATGGAAGCGGTTTGTTCTTTGTTATTCAGGGTTGGCACGATCTGGCTTAGCTCTGTTGAAAGTAATTGTTCTAAGTCAGGATAGTTAGCTTTCATAAGCTTTACCGTTTCTTCAAGTGTCATGTTTCCCTGTTTCACCTGAGCTATAAGTGAGGACAAGTTATCGGCGACTGAGCCTGGAAGCCGATCGGAGAAGCTGCGATTACTCTGTAGAATATCAAGTATCTCATTATTGATCGTAAGGGCCTGGTGATAGGCAGGGTTAACCTTTGTTGGTTGGTCCGTTAATGCATCAGAATGCAGGGGCTGGACTTCGGTCTGAAACAGCTTGGCAAGCTCCTTTGTGACCAACTGGATATCATTCAAGAGGTGACTGGTTCCGTTTTGATAAGCTTCGAACTGTCTGATATTCTCCTGTGTCATGGGAATATTGTTTTTATACATTAGAACCAGGGTCAGAGGAGAGGCTTCCCGGTTGGTATGGGATAGACGTATCAAGGTCTGAAGGGTCTGTTTGTCCACGGGAAGAGTATGTTTTAAAAGCTCTTCTACAATAGCTCGGTTGCGATCATTCATTGGAAGACCCGAGGCAGTGAGTGCCTTCTGAATTGTTGCCTCAGAAGGAGAAGCAACATCCGGTAAATATTTAAGGACTAGACGATCAGAGCCATCCTCGGTTACAATAAACTGTGCCTCATGACCGATCGAAAGGGGAACATCACCGGATAACTTCGCATTAACGATCTGTTTACTCGGTTCCAACTGAATCTTGACTTCATGATATCTGTGATCGATGATTTGCCCTTTTATGATTTGTCCATTTGCCAGATCCGGTTGTTTTATGGAGGATTGCTGTGATCCTTGAACCTCCTTGCGGGTATTAGCTTCTGTAATTGCTTTATTCTCGGAGGCAGAGCGGGCAATTCCCGGCTTATTCAGTTTTGATCTTGAAAGTGATGATTGGTTAATGTCCATAATCGGCCCCTTCCTTAAAACTTCAGTGAAATCATGCGAAAGTAATCCATACAATTATTATATCGACTGCTTATTCCCATTAGTTTATAATACCTCACGAATTGCTTTGGGTCAAATGATGGAAGGGTTGCATTCAAACTTAATATTGTTAACAAAATAAATGGCAGAACCTTAATTAATTAGGTATAAATTATTTATTATTTAAAAAATTAACTTTTCATAAAAATTTTGTAGAAAATATACTTGCATTATGCATAATTATATATTATAATCAACGCAATAAAACGAGGGCGTTTTTAGACTTATCATTTGGTAAGCCTAAAAGCGCCCTTTGTGGTATGTTAGAAGACAATCGTTGTGAACAATAAAAGAAAAGGATGTAGGTAAGTATGAAGCATAACATCAGAGAGGAAATCACACAAATTCCACAAGGCCTGTATGACCCGCGTTTTGAGCATGACAATTGCGGTATCGGTGCGGTTGTACATATGAAGGGAATCAAAACCCATGAGACAGTAGTAAATGCACTGAAAATTGTTGAGAATCTGGAGCATCGTGCCGGCAAGGATGCCAATGGGCAGACTGGCGACGGTGTTGGAATTCTGCTGCAGATATCCCATAAGTTTTTTACGCATGCAACGAAGCCGTTGGGAATTGATTTGGGAACAGAACGAGAATACGGAGTAGGTATGTTTTTCTTTCCGCAGGATGAACTAAACCGCAATCAGGCGAAGAAAATGTTCGAAATCATCGTTGAGAAAGAGGGAATGAAGTTCCTTGGATGGAGAGAGGTTCCTACACGTCCAGCTACCCTTGGAGAGAGAGCAGTGGAATGTATGCCTCATATTCTACAGTGCTTCATTAAGAAGCCTGCCAATGTGGCAAAAGGTCTTGACTTTGACCGTAAGCTCTATATAGCAAGAAGGATCTTTGAACAAAGCAATGACAATACCTATGTTGTTTCCTTATCCAGCAGAACTATCGTCTACAAAGGAATGTTCTTGGTTAAGCAGCTTCGTCTCTTCTTTGAAGATCTGCAGGATGACAATTATGAGAGTGCGATTGCGATCGTTCATTCCAGATTCTCCACAAATACGAATCCCAGCTGGCAGAGAGCTCATCCAAACAGACTGATTGTTCATAATGGTGAGATCAATACCATCCGCGGTAATGCCGACAAGATGTTAGCAAGAGAAGAGACCATGGAATCAGAGCATTTGAAGGGTGAGCTACATAAGGTTCTTCCTGTTGTGAATACCGAAGGCTCTGACTCCGCTATGTTAGATAATACATTGGAGTTCTTGGTTATGAGTGGAATGGAGCTACCGCTAGCCGTTATGATAACCATTCCGGAGCCTTGGAGCAATGATTCGGCCATCAGCCGAGAGAAAGCTGATTTTTATCAGTACTATGCAACCATGATGGAGCCTTGGGACGGTCCTGCCTCAATCCTGTTCTCCGATGGTGATATTATGGGTGCCGTACTTGACCGTAATGGACTGAGACCCTCCAGATACTATATCACCAATGATGATCATCTTATCCTTTCTTCCGAGGTTGGAGTTCTTGAGATTCCCGCGGACAAGATTGTAAAGAAGGAAAGACTGCGACCGGGTAAAATGCTTCTGGTGGATACCATCAAAGGCTGTCTGATTGACGATGAGGATCTGAAGAACAGCTATGCTAAGAAACGTCCCTACGGCGAGTGGCTTGACAGTAATTTAGTTATGTTGAAGGAACTTCATATTCCAAATAAAAAGGTAATTGAATACAGCGAGGAGGAGCTTGCCAGACTTCAGAAGGCCTTTGGATATACGTTCGAGGATTATAAGACCACAATCCTGCCGATGGCAGCAAGCGGCCAGGAGGCAACAGCAGCTATGGGTGTTGATTCTCCAATCCCCGTATTATCAGGAAACAATCCTCCGCTATTCAGCTACTTTAAGCAGCTTTTTGCTCAGGTTACCAATCCTCCGATCGATGCGATCCGCGAAGAGGTTGTAACCGCAACTACAGTCTATATTGGTGAAGACGGTAATATTCTGGAAGAGAAGGCAGAGAATTGTAAGGTACTGAAGGTAAATAACCCGATTCTAACGAATACGGACTTACTTAAGATTAAATATATGAAGAAACCCGGCTTCAAGGTCGATGTTCTTCCGATGATATATTATAAGAATACTTCTCTTGAGAAGGCTCTGGATCATCTTTGTCTGGAGGCAGACCGATCCTATAAGGAAGGAGCGAATATCCTGATCCTTTCCGATCGTGGGGTAGATGAGAATCATGTAGCAATCCCCTCCCTGCTGGCAGTATCTGCCTTGCAGCAGCACCTGGTTCGTACGAAGAAGAGAACGGCTCTGGCCATGATCGTTGAAAGTGCAGAGCCGAGAGATGTTCATCATTTTGCCTGCTTACTTGGTTATGGTGCTTGTGCGGTTAACCCTTATCTGGCTCAGGAGACCATTCGCCAATTGATCAGCAATAACATGCTGGACAAAGACTATTATGCAGCAGTGGATGATTATAATAAGGCAGTTCTGAAGGGTATCATCAAAATTGCCTCTAAGATGGGTATTTCTACAATTCAATCCTATCAGGGTTCTAAGATATTTGAAGCTATTGGTATCAGTAAGGAGATTATTGATAAATACTTTACCGGAACCGTAAGTCGTGTCGGTGGTATTTCCTTAAAGGATATGGAGGAGCAGGTAGATGCACTTCATTCCAAGGCGTTTGATCCCTTGGGCTTAGAACTGGATCTAACCATGGACAGCGCGGGATCTCATAAGCTTCGCAGTGGGAAAGAGGAGCATTTGTATAATCCGAAGACGATCCACCTCTTACAGCAGTCAACGCGTACCGGAAGTTATGAGATGTTCAAGGAGTACTCTAAGGCTGTTACTGCAGAGCAGGAGAAGATTAATCTCAGAGGTCTTTTGGATATTACCTATCCGGATCAGGGTGTTTCCATTGAGGAAGTAGAAAGTGTTGAATCAATCGTAAAGCGCTTTAAGACCGGTGCTATGAGTTATGGCTCCATCTCTAAGGAAGCCCATGAGGCTCTGGCAATTGCCATGAACCGCCTTGGTGGAAAGTCCAACAGCGGTGAAGGCGGCGAGAGTGTGGAACGTCTGAAGATCGGCGAGGACGGACTAAATAAATGTTCCGCAATTAAGCAGGTAGCTTCCGGACGCTTCGGTGTAACGAGTGAATATCTGGTTAGTGCAAGAGAAATACAGATTAAAATGGCACAGGGTGCAAA